>NZ_PYOB01000001.1:0-603389 GCF_003026165.1 Photobacterium sp. GB-1
TACAATAACTTATACACTTATAGCTACTCAATAAGAAATAATGCTTCGGTGAGAAACATTAATTAAATGATATTTTATATCTCGGTCGGCAACCTTACAGCAATAATTAATGCAAAACAATAAAGACATTTATCGATAAAAAATACAAATCACAACCATAAAAATTTCTTTATTAATTTATTAGCTTTTCATTTTAATTTGATTGTTTAAACTCATTTTTTACTACAAAATAATAACGCTGTCTTTTTCACATACACTATGTTTAGGGATAAAATAATGCATTTCGAACAGCAATTAGCCTTAGCACATCAAGAATTAACGCGCTATGGCATTCAGCCATCGAATAGTCATCCTATCAGCTTTCAATTATTGCACTGGTCAGGATTACAAGCACCTCTCCCTCATTATGGCCATTTCAAAACCAACTTTTCCATTTTTACTGCATGGTATAGTCTTATTTTTGCGATTATTTTCATTCTTGCAGAGATAATCAGCGATACGCCTATTGCTCTTTTTTCTGCTATTTTTACCTCTCTATTTGCAGGCATAACCGCAGGTATTTCAATGGCTACGTATTATTACTACAGCGCAAAGCGTTTTAATTTAAGCCCTTGGCATCAGTTAAAATAATATTAATTATAGAGCCAAACACAACCAGAAGCCTTAAAGGAGTATTTCAAAACAAAAGCTTTGATTTATTCACTTAGGTTTCTTGTCTGCGGTTTTCAGGTTATGTTTATCGCGACGCACTTACCAAACTATTTCGCAGATAAAGACTTACCTGCACCAACCGCTGCTATTGCGCAGACCTATGTCGGTATCTTTAATATCCAGGATCTTATTTTTGGGGCATTTGGGGTGACCGATTCAACAAAAGCGACGAAATAGCATCACTCTACCTGCAAGAACAGGCGTCATTACTGCGTTTTTATACTGCCTGTAACTGAAAATACTGCGGTTATTTCTGATGGGACTATCGTTTTTTGCTGGCTGGGGACTGTGCCATTAACTTCTGGCGTAGTTCGACAAGCCTCTTTCTCGTTTTACTTGCTCACTACGCAAGTTAAACGCAAAAAAAACCCTACTAATTTTCATTAATAGGGCTTTATTTAACGCTTTCTAGTTGAGAAAGTGTCTTTGTCGATTACTTGTTTAAGTACTCGCCTTGACGAAGTGCTTCAATACGTTTTTCTAGTGGTGGGTGAGTCATGAATAATTCAGATAATGACTTCTTACCATTAATACCAAACGCCATCATTGAACCTTCTAATTGTGGCTCGTGGCTCACTTTTAGACGCTCAAGTGCTGCGATCATCTTCTCACGACCAACAAGCTTTGCAGAACCCGCATCAGCGTAGAATTCACGATGGCGGCTGTACCACATTGTTAGAATACTTGCTAAGAAACCAAATAGAATTTCCATGATGGTCGATACGATAAAGTATGTCATGTAGCTACCGCCACTTTCACCTTCTTCATCGTTATTGTTCACACCACTGATTGCGCCAGCCACTAAACGTGAAACGAAAATAACAAAGGTATTCACAACACCTTGCATTAACGTCATTGTTACCATGTCACCATTCGCCACGTGACTCACTTCGTGAGCAAGTACAGCTTCAGCTTCATCACGTGTCATACTGTGTAATAAACCTGTAGAAACAGCGACAAGTGAATCATCACGTTTCGCACCTGTTGCAAATGCGTTAATATCTGGCGAATCATAAATCGCGACTGTTGGCATACCAATACCCGCCTGTTGTGCTTGGCGAGATACTGTTTCCATCAACCAGTGTTCTGTTTCGTTACGTGGGCTTTCGATAACCACACCACCAACAGAACGAAGGGCCATTGACTTTGACATCATCAAAGAAACCAATGAACCACCAAAACCAAATAGTGCAGCCATAACTAGCAAACCAGAAAGGCTACCGGGTTGCATCCCTGTTACAGCATAAACAATGTTCAATACAACACTGAACACCAGCATTACTGCTAAGTTTGTTAATAAAAACAATGCAATACGCTTCATATTTCTAATATTCTCCACTTAGAAATTATTTCAATTCCTACCGTTATCAGTAGAATCGATGCTATCTCTTAATACTGACTCTATAGTAAACAAAGTCTGTAACTTAACACTATATTCAATGAATATACGTATGATTTAAAGAGTTTAATTGTTACTAATTCTTTATATATGTTCAAAGTGGCAATTTATCAATAGCGAACACAGACAAAGGTTTTGCTTTATTTTTTTAATATCCTCAATCTATGACGTTCTTTAATCCTCTTATCCCTCATTAATATAAAATTAATATCATATTCACCATGATCATTAACTACATAATATCAATAAGTTATGAACAATAAATGTGCACTATCTTACTTGTTAGACTTTAGTCTTATTGCCTCAGAAAACATTCTCTACTATTGTGGCTGTGTTTATATTAGACAAAATGTTGAACCAGGGAGGATTCATGGCTAGTAAAGAGAATTACCAAGTTGCCGTTGATATTTTACGTTGTCACCTTGGCATGTCTTTAGAAGAAGCACATAAAGAGCTGGGTATTGATCAGGTATCAAAATCATCAGCAACAGAAACAGAAACACAAGAATTACTCATTGGCCTTAACCAAGATAATTAATTGTGTAATACCGCGGTCAGTTATAAAGATAAAGGCACTCAATGAGTGCCTTTATCTTATTCTGTGTATAAAAAACGATGATTAAACGCTATAACCCAAGCTTTTCTAATTGAATATACGATGATAAATCACGCCTATTAATACCTGGCATATAAGGAATTTCCCCTAATTTCACACCCGGTAAATTAAGCTCTAGCATTTTTATCATTTCTGCGTAATTTTCAACTCCAGGGTTAACCCGATTAGCAACCCAGCCAACCAGCTCTAAACCATCAGCTTCAATAGCTTCAGCCGTAAGCATGGCGTGGCTTAAACACCCTAATTTAATGCCTACCACTAAAATGACAGGTAACTTTTCTTGTTTAACCCATGTAGACAAGAAATCGGTACGTGTAACGGGCACACGCCACCCCCCCGCTCCTTCCACTAATACCACATCAGATTTCGCTTTAAGGTGTGCTAAGCCCTGTGAAAGCACATCAAAATCAATGGTTTTACCTTCTCTTTCTGCAGCCAAATGCGGCGAGACCGGATCTTTAAACGTATAAGGGTTCACTTCTTGATAAGTAAGCTCAACCGGCGATGCTTGTTGTATAAATAAAGCATCTGAATTGCGAAGTCCTTCGGCTGTTTCTTCACTGCCTGAAGCGATAGGCTTGTAACCTGCCATTTGAATATTGTGCTGACTGGCCGCTTGTAAAATAGCGCGACTACTGACTGTTTTACCGACTTCGGTATCCGTCCCAGTAAGGAAAAAAGCATTAGTCATTAATTAAAACTCCAAAACAAACTTGATACGTGGCGGGTAATAAATAGCTTTCATCACGATAGGCATCATAGGCATGCTCTAACGCGTTCAATGTTTTACGACCTAATAACACATTTTTCCTTTTTTGTTGCAAATGTGTAGCGCCAATGCCTTTTAGATCTTTCATTAACCCCAATGCTGATGGGTAATGAACGACTATGGGTGAGAATACTAATTTATCTATCTGTGTTCCTGTTTGCGCCAGCGCAACTTTTATTTCATTTTCTGTTTTAAAATCATTAACATGTTGATATTGATCAACTTGTGCCCACGCATCTTTTAACTCATTTAACGAACCATCAACCAACGTTGTGAAAAAGATCATACCGCCCGGCCGAACAATACGCTTTAATTCTTGAAGTGGTACAGCTAAGTCATCACACCACTGTAACGCCAAGCTACTAAAAGCAATATCATAGCTATTGTCTGCCAATGGCAAATTTTCAGCATCAGCCAATAGATAATCACAATCACTATTACAGCGTTGCTTGGCTTGCGCTAACATTTCTAAAGACAGATCAACTGCCGTCACATTAAAGCCAAGCTTTACCAATTCCGCACTAAAATAGCCCGTACCACAACCTACATCGATCGCTTTTTTATGGCTTCCTACGGCATGAAGATGAGGTAATTCCTCTAATAATAAATGCCCAACTTTACGTTGAAATGCCGCGGCGTTATCGTAATTTTTTGCCGCTTTACCAAAAGCCGATGCAACCGCTTGTTTATTTATTGGCATCGCTGGCTCGGTATTTAACGCCGTATTAAATTTATCCATTATATTGCTCATTAATTACCTCATTTAATGATGCAGCAAGCAGACGAATATCTTTATCATTATGTGTCGCTGTTAATGTGACGCGAAGACGAGCTGTATTTTGAGGAACCGTCGGAGGACGAATTGCACCTACCCATAATCCACGCTGTTTTAACTGCTCAGATATCGCGATAGTTTGTTCACTACTACCAATAACTATCGGTTTTATAGGGGTAATGGTGTACTGCAAAGGTATAGAAGCATCGAGGTGCTGGGTGAACAAATCACTTAACGCTGTTAATTTTTCTCGTCGCCAAGGTTGTTGCTGTATCACTTCACATGCTTTACTTAATGCATAGGCTTGAGCTGGCGGCATTGCTGTTGAGTAAATAAAGTGTCGTGCAAACTGAATCAAATATTCAGCAGTGTCGTTATCACATAATATTGCAGCGCCTTGAAGCCCAAACGCTTTACCGAATGTGATCACTAAAATATCTGCTTTTATTCCGCTCGCTGCACAACTCCCTCTTCCTTCATCGCCAAGTACACCACACCCATGTGCATCATCAACCACTAACCAACTTTTTTGTTTATCACAAACATGACGTAATGCTTTAAGCGGTGAACAATCACCATCCATGCTAAATACGCCTTCTGTAATCACCATTCGTGCTTGGTTAGGCTCGAGGACTTGTTTATCAAGTAATCTATCTAGGGCATCAATATCATTGTGTGGAAAACGCTTCATCATTGCTGGTGATAACATGCCCGCTTCCATCAATGAAGCATGATTCAACTTATCTTGGTACACACTGTCGTGCTTTTGTAATAGCGTAAAAAGCAAAGCTTGATTTGCGCTAAATCCGCTACTGAAAAGTAACGCCCTGTCATAACCGAGCCATTCCGATAATTGCGCTTCTAGATTTGCATGGGGAGAGTGATAACCTGTCACTAAGGGTGATGCGCCACTGCCAGCACCATATAGGCTCAACCCTTGCTGCCATGCTTCGATGATTTCAGATGACTGTGCTAATCCCAAATAATCATTACTTGAAAAGTTAACAAATGATTGTTGATCCGCAGAAATGTGTCCTGATTCATTACCCAGCTTACGAGATAAACAAGTACGGCTACGATAAAGCCTTTGTTTATCTCGTTCTGCTAACGCATGGCGAAAGCGTTGACTAAACAGAGGCATCGTAAAAGATGTCATCTTTAGTCGGGCGAGATGCCACACGTTGTGCCACTTTGCCTAATAATTCATGTTCTTGAACTTCATCAGGTTTCGCTGCTTGTTGCTCACTGTTAATCCCTAACTTAGCAAACAACTGCATGTCTTTATCTTCACCTGGGTTTGGTGTTGTCAGTAATTTGCAACCATAGAACACAGAATTAGCACCCGCCATGAAACAAAGCGCTTGCATCTGCTCATTCATGTCTTCACGACCAGCTGATAAACGTACCGCTGACATTGGCATAATAATACGGGCAACCGCAATAATACGTATAAAGTCAAAAGGATCGACATCATCAACACTTTCTAACGGTGTCCCTTTCACTTTTACCAACATATTAATCGGTACACTTTCAGGGTGAACAGGCAGGTTCGCTAGCTCAACCAATAATCCGGCGCGATCACGCGAGCTTTCACCCATTCCAATGATCCCACCTGAACAAATTTTCATCCCAGCATCACGAACATGAGATAACGTATCAAGTCGATCTTGATAAGTACGTGTGGTGATAATATTGCCGTAGTATTCAGGGGAAGTATCAAGGTTATGGTTGTAATAATCTAAACCAGCATCGGCAAGCGTATCGGCTTGATCACTGGTGATCATACCCAGCGTCATACACGTTTCTAAACCCATTTCTTTTACGCCTTTAACCATATCGAGTAGATACGGCATGTCGCGCTCTTTCGGGTTCTTCCAAGCCGCTCCCATACAGAAACGGGTTGCGCCTGATTGCTTTGCTTTATTTGCAGCGTCTAGGACACGCTCAACTTCCAATAAGCGTTCCTTATCTACATCGGTACGATAATGAGCACTCTGTGGGCAATACTTACAATCTTCAGGACATGCGCCTGTTTTAATCGAAAGCAAAGTACTGACTTGTACTTGATTAGGCTGATGATATTGACGATGTACTTGCTGTGCTTCAAAGACTAAATCCATAAAGGGTTTATCGAATAAAGCTTGGACTTCCTCTACTGTCCAATTATTACGTACTTCCACAGTCTGACCTCAATTATAGTTATCTTACGACTCACAAGGACTTGCTCGATCCTTCATGTTTACCTTATGTTTCACAGTTCTAGTTGTTAACGTCTTGTTTCACTTTTACTAAGTAAAAAGCTATTAAATGATAACGCTATGAACTATTACTACTTGGCTAGTCTACTAACAGCACGTAGACTGTCAACTATGGATAATAACAGAGGTTTACATCTGTGCAAAAAACGAACAATGTAGATATTAATTTTGATAAAGAACACGTTTGGCATCCCTATACATCAACAGTTACTCCCCTACCTTGCTACCCTGTTACATCAGCCCAAGGCGTTTATCTCACCCTTGAAGATGGTACGCAGTTAATCGATGGTATGTCATCATGGTGGTCGACTATTCATGGTTATAATCACCCAGTTTTAACTGAAGCGGCAAAAGCGCAGCTTGATAAAATGTCACATGTGATGTTTGGTGGTATCACCCACCAGCCAGCCGTTGATTTGTGTAAAAAACTCATTTCCATCACCCCAGATCCTTTAGACAAAGTGTTTCTTGCCGATTCTGGCTCTGTTGCCGTTGAAGTTGCTCTTAAAATGGCATTGCAATATTGGCACGCACAAAATGAATCTCGCGCAAAATTTTTAACGGTTAGCCATGGCTATCACGGTGATACTTTTGCCGCGATGTCTGTGACTGATCCCACCAATTCCATGCATAGCATTTATAAAGGTTTTTTACCTGAGCATATTTTTGCCAAATCGCCAGAATGTGGATTTGGGGATAATTGGGATGAAACTGACATTGCTGACTTTGAAGAAAAAATACGTCTTCATCATCATGATCTTGCTGCGGTGATTATTGAACCCATTGTTCAAGGTGCAGGTGGCATGCGTTTTTATCATCCAACGTATTTAAAACGTATTCGTGAGCTCTGTGATCAATACAATGTTTTACTTATTGCTGATGAGATTGCTGTCGGATTTGGTCGAACAGGTAAATTATTCGCCTGTGAACACGCAGAAATAAGCCCTGATATTATGTGCTTAGGTAAAGCGTTGACGGGTGGATATATGACCTTGTCAGCCACGCTGACCACCAAGCATGTCGCCGATACCGTATGCAGCGGTGAAGCGCAATGCTTTATGCATGGACCAACATTTATGGGGAATCCCCTTGCTTGTGCCGTTGCAAACGCCAGTTTAGATTTATTAGCAGAAAATAAATGGCAACAACAAGTCAAAAATATAGAGCAGCAATTAGCGCAGGAACTGCCAGTAATTGCAGAACTTGAAAATGTAAAATCTGTCCGTTGGTTAGGTGCCATCGGTGTGGTTGAACTGCATCACCCTGTTGAAATGAAAAGTATTCAAGAGAAGTTTGTTCAACAAGGCGTTTGGGTTCGCCCCTTTGGCAAACTTGTCTATATTATGCCGCCATTCATTATTAGCTCTTCACAGCTAACCCTACTGACGACTGCAATTAAAAAAGTTATAAGTTCAATATAACGGTCATTAATTCTAGCGAAAATATCGCATGATTTATCATAAAGCAGACAAAAATCTTATTTATGTCTGCTTATACTTTAGGTCATGATGCCAGTACTAAAAATAATAATAATTTAAGTACAGTATCGATGAGAGTACGTCAGCTAGGGCTAAGATTATGCAAATACCTCTGTTTCCACTAGATGTTTATCTATTACCAGGCGGGATCAGCAAATTAAGGATCTTTGAACCTCGTTATATCAAACTGGTAAAAATTGCAGCTACAAACAAAAATGGATTCGGTTTGTGCATGTCAATCGATAATACGATCTGCCACTTTGGCACACGCGTAGTTATCACTGATTTTGATTCCTTACCAGACGGTGTATTGAGTATCACAATTCAAGCCGTTGAGTTATTTCTTATTGACGATCATTGGCGTGATGAAGACGATCTTTTCTTTGGCAGGATATCTTCCGTCCCTAATTGGCAAAGTACTGATATTAACTATACCGATGTTGAGATAGCAAACAGCCTTAAAGTACTTTTCCAAGAACATCCAGATCATGCAAGCTATTACCCTACCCCTAATTTTGAAGACATGACATGGGTATGTCAGCGCTGGCTTGAAATTTTACCCTTAGAAGTTAACCAAAAGCAGTGGTTCATGAGTCGAAACGACCATACTGCCGCCTTATCTTTTCTACACACGGTAATTGATGATAATTTGCAGAAAAATGATCCATAACTAAATTAATGACGTATC
Organism: Photobacterium sp. GB-1; assembly: GCF_003026165.1. NCBI lineage: Bacteria > Pseudomonadati > Pseudomonadota > Gammaproteobacteria > Vibrionales > Vibrionaceae > Photobacterium > Photobacterium sp. GB-1. Next base: position 8,695 of record NZ_PYOB01000001.1, read on the forward strand.
ACTATGTAACTATTCACTATTTATATCAATACACATTGAGATTATGTCTATTATTACATACCCTAATTCTCAATCTAGTCATCATTATAGGTTGAGAACACCCACAATGAATGAGATCAGTATTGAGCAACAAAAACAATTACTCGTTAGTGTAGCAACAGACCGTGATAAAACGGCCTTTTCCGCTATATTTTCTCATTTTGCGCCAAAAATCCGCTCTTATGGTTTAAAACACCTCAAGCATGATGCGAATGCGATGGAGCTTGTTCAAGAAACAATGCTTACTGTTTGGCGTAAAGCACACCTTTTTCATCCTGAGAAAGGGGCAGTATCAACATGGGTTTATACAATAATGCGTAACCAATGCTTTGATATTCTACGTAAGCGTCAAGCAACAAAAGAAGATAATTACAGTGATGATATCTGGCCTATTTTTGAACAGAGACTCGTCACAACATCTGATGATCCAAGTAACGAACAGCTCAGTGATGAGCTCGTTACATTAATAGCAACATTACCAAAAAATCAACAAGTTGTAGTGAAGGAAATTTATCTCAATCAGCGTTCACATCAAGAACTTGCCGATCAGTTAGGACTCCCAGTGGGGACCGTAAAATCAAGGTTACGCTTAGGCTTGCAAAAGCTGCGTTCGCATTTGGAGAGTGACGATGCCTACTAATAATATATCGTTAATCAAACATCACCCCAATAAACAATTACTCGAGCAACACATAGAAGGTAGATTACCCCTTTCTATGTCGCTGGCTGTGGCAGCACATATTGAACTTTGCCCTCATTGCCAACAGTTAGAATCACAATTAACACCTCAAATTGCCAATGCTTCTTGGGCGCAAGCAAAAGATGCACAACGTGATTTACAGCATGATCTTAAAGTAGATGCATGTTTTTCTGCCATGCTGAGTGACATTACAGAGAGTAGTGATGACAATACGCCATACCATGAGCCAGAGTCCCTTACTATTGAATGTAAAGGTATAACCTATGCATTACCGAGAGCATTCACTAAATTTCATCAGTTAAATTGGCGCAATTTAGGGAAAATTAGTCGTGCTCGATTACCCTTTGAAGAAGGTGAAGTCAGATCCAGCTTATTGCACATAGGCAAAGGCGGTACTATCCCGACTCATACTCATAAAGGCTACGAACTTACGCTGTTGCTTGCTGGGGATTTCGAAGATGAAAACGGGCACTATGTTGCTGGTGATTTTATCTTACTTGATGAGTCACATTCAGGACACAGCCCAAAAACTTCTGAAGGGTGCCTTTGCTACACCGTGTCAAATGCCCCACTTCATTTTACTCAAGGTGTGAGCCAACTGTTTAACAGTATAGGTAAAGCCATATACTAAGACTTACTTACAGCCTCTCGCTAAATTCCTTATAGCTAGAAATACCGTTGAGAGGCTCTATAACCCTATTCATTTATTGACTCATTGCATTTATAATTTTTCACTTCACCTCGACAATATATATTTAACCTGACCATTCATTTACAATTTCAAATATAAAAACAACCTTATTTATAATATAAACAAAATAACGTCGTTTTATATTTCCATTCTTATACAAAAATAAAATCGCACTTGTAGTTTAATTACAACAAATACGATTTCATTTGAAAATAAGTCTTATTTTATTTTTTACTAAACTTATCTATTATTCAAAAAATTAGCATCTTTATTAGGTTGGAATCGCAAAATGTTTGTTTCCAATACTCACCTAATCAATTATTAAACACTCTCTCCAGAAACACACAACCCATTGATTATAAATAAATATAAAAATAACCGCTGATACATAACTGTCAACTAGCATCACATTTCTTTTATTTTTCATCACCTTTGGGATTAAAAAATAGATAGTCATCATCTATTTCCAACCTAAAATACTCTCCCCACTGCGGTTATGCGTTCAGTTATTACGTGTCACTCAGTAAATAATTAAAAATAACAACAAAACAATTTCGTGAAACAACGAAATAACCTAGGTGGGAAATATGTTAAATCTTGCAATATCGGTTATCCCTATTTTGCTTTTAATTTGGATGATGACAAAAAAGAATGCGTTACCATCACATATCGCATTACCAGTGACGGCACTCATCGTTGGTTTTTTACAACTTGTCTATTTTGGTACAGACAGCCAACTTTTAGCCGCAAACGTCATTTCTGGTGCATTATCCGCGATAACGCCAATATCAATTATTGCAGGTGCTATTTTATTAAATCGTACGTTAAACGTATCTGGTGCTGAAGATGTGATTCGCCAATGGTTAGAAGGCATCAGTAAAAACCAAGTCGGTCAGTTGATGATTATTGGATGGGCATTCGCTTTTATGATTGAAGGCGCATCAGGGTTTGGTACCCCGGCAGCAATTGCAGCGCCGATATTAGTCGGTCTTGGTTTTAATCCATTACGTGTAGCCATGCTAGCACTGGTTATGAATTCTGTTCCAGTCTCTTTTGGTGCAGTGGGTACACCTACATGGTTTGGTTTAGGCAACTTAGGACTTCCCGATGCAGAATTGCTTGATGTCGGTCGCCTATCAGCAATTATGCATACAGCGGCAGCGGTGGTTATTCCCGTCATTGCGCTTAAGTTTGTTGTTAACTGGCAACAAATAAAACGCAACTTTGTGTTTATCCAACTAAGCATTTGGTCATGTACTATACCTTATGTATGTCTAGCCCAGTGGAACTACGAGTTCCCAGCATTGATCGGTGGCGCAATTGGCTTAACGCTGTCGATTATTTTTGCTCGTTACAATATTGGTTTAGAAAAGCAGACAGATGCTCATAACAATGAAAAATTAGCAAGATTACCATTTGGTACTGTTTTTAAAGCAATGGCGCCAACACTATTACTGATTGTTATTTTAATCGTAACCCGTATTAAGCAACTTGGTCTCAAAGGCCTATTAAATGATGCAACGCCGATGTTACATCTAAATGTAGGTTTTGCTGATTTACATCTTAGCCAAGCGTTAATCATTCAGCTTAGTCATATTTTAGGTACAGATACATCTTGGGCATATAAAACACTCTATGTGCCAGCATTAATTCCGTTTTTTGTGGTAGTGCTTATTTCAATTCCTTTCCTAAAAATGAATATGCAGCAAACAAAACAAGTATTTAGTGATACCGCATCACGCATTAAAACACCGTTTATCGCCCTAGTAGGCGCGTTAATTATGGTGAAGTTTATGATGATTGGTGGAGAGCACTCACCCATTATGACAACGGGTAATGCCTTTGCTGATCTAATGGGTAAAAACTGGCAATACTGCGCCGCTTATTTAGGTGCGCTTGGTGCTTTTTTCTCAGGATCAGCAACCGTTTCAAACCTAACCTTTGGCGCAATTCAGCAGAGTATCGCGCACAATGTTGGGTTGCCTGAAACCACTATTTTAGCCATGCAATCTGTTGGTGGTGCGATGGGTAATATGGTGTGTATTAACAATATTATTGCGGTATCGACCATTCTTGGTATTGCAAATAAAGAAGGCTACATCATTAAGCGTACAGTGATCCCTATGATTTTGTACGGTGTGATTGCAGCATGTGTCAGCATTTTTATCTAATTGTCCCTACATAACATTAGATAAATGATTGGCTTGCTTTCGGGTAAGCCAATCTCAAATATGAACAATCAGGCGGTAACCCGCCACTGGAGCAATAAAATGAAGGTAAACTTTTTTGTCACCTGCCTAGGCGATACAGTAAAAGCTGAAGTTGCCAAAAAAACAGTAGGTTTACTAGAACAACTTGGCTGCGATGTGATCTTCCCAGAACGTCAAGGTTGTTGTGGTCAGCCTGCATTAAATAGTGGCTACATTGAAAAAAGTAAGCCGGCAATGAAAAGTATGATCCAAGCTTTTGAGATCAATGACTTCCCTATCGTAACCCCTGCCGGTTCTTGTGCGGCTGCGGTTAAAAAGTACCCTGAGTATTTAGCAGATGAACCAGAATGGGCAGAGCGCGCGAAAAAAGTCGCTGATCGTCTGTTCGAACTAACACAATTTGTTGTACGTCAGCTAGGTGTTGAAAACGTCGGTGCTCGTCTTGAAGGTAAAGGTGTTTACCATCCTTCTTGTAGCTTGATCCGTAAACTTGGCGTACGTGAAGAACCTCTACTTCTTCTAAGCAACGTTGAAGGACTTGAGCTTTTACCTATCGAAAACCAAGAAACATGTTGTGGTTTTGGCGGTACATTCTCTGTGAAAATGTCTGAAATCTCCGGTGAGATGGTGACAGAAAAAGTGCGTCACATTAAAGCAGCAGAGCCTGATTTCTTAATCGGCGCTGATATTAGCTGCTTATTAAATATTGGTGGTCGTATTAGCCGTGAAGGTCAACCAATCAAAGTGATGCACATTGTTGATGTGCTGATGAGTCGTTAAGAGGTCATTATTATGTCAATGAAAACAAGCAACCAAAAATTTAAAGATCGTATTCATGTAAAAATGAAAGACGAGTCTATGCGTGCCGCTGTTGCTAATGCACAAGAACGTATGTTCAAAAATCGCGCTGTTGCTGCGGAGAAACTCGGTAACTGGGAAGAGTGGCGCGAAATGGGTATGGATATCCGTAACCATGTGCTTGAAAACCTAGACTACTACCTACAACAACTTAGCGATAACGTTGAAAAGAACGGTGGTCATGTATTCTTTGCAGCAACAGCTGAAGATGCAACTAACTACATCGAAAAAATTATCCAGCAAAAGAATGCGAAAAAAGTGGTTAAGTCTAAATCCATGGTGACCGAAGAAATCGGTATGAACCAAGTGATTCAGCGTAATAACTGTGAAGTGATTGAAACCGATCTTGGCGAATACATTCTTCAAGTCGATGATTGTGATGCGCCATCACACATCGTTGTACCAGCACTACATAAAAACCGTACTCAAATTCGTGATGTTTTCAACAAGAAACTCGGTTACGAAGGCTCTTCTGATCCAGAAGAAATGACACGTTTTGTTCGTAAACATATTCGTCATGATTTCCTTGAAGCAGAGATCGGTATTACTGGCTGTAACTTTGCTATCGCAGAATCAGGCACCGTCACCCTTGTGACCAATGAAGGTAACGCACGTCTTGCAACCAGCCTACCGAAAACGCATATCGCGGTAATGGGTATGGAGCGTATCGTTCCTACGTTTGAAGAATTCGATATTGTTGCGAGTTTGCTATGTCGAAGTGCAGTAGGTCTACCTCTAACAGGTTATGTGACAGCACTTACAGGTCCTCGTGAAGACGGTAACTGTGATGGTCCTGAAGAGTTCCACTTGGTGATTGTAGATAACGGTCGTTCTAAAATTCTTGGTTCTCAATTCCGCTCTATCCTACGTTGTATCCGTTGTGCAGCGTGTGTTAACACGTGCCCTGCATACCGCCATATCGGTGGTCAATCTTACGGTTCAATCTATTCAGGCCCTATTGGTGCGGTACTTTCGCCACTACTTGGCGGCTATGAAGATTTTAAAGATCTACCCAATGCTTGTAGCTTATGTCGTGCTTGTCATGACGTATGTCCGGTGAAAATACCATTGTCTGATTTGCTGCTTAAACACCGTCAAATCATGGGTGAAGAGAAAATCACAGATTCCATGGAGCGAGCTTCCGTCAGTGGATTTAGCTTTGTGAATGCTCACCCTGCACTATGGGATAAAACCGTTAAGATCGGTGCTATCGTTGCAGGTAAACTGATTAAAAATGGTCAATTACCATTTAAAGTTGGTCTACTAAACGCATGGACTCAGACGCGTGATTTACCAAACCCATCGGGTGAGTCATTCCGCAGTTGGTTTAAAAACAAAAATAAATAATTAAGGAGCTTTCCGTATGTCATCTCAAAATGAGCAACGCATTTATAATCGCGATAGTTTCCTTAACAACATCGCTAAACAACTTGGTCGTGAGCGTATTACTACCCCAGTAGAGCGTCCGAACCTAAAATATAACTGTCACAAAGACGTATTTGCTGATAAATCACAAGATGAATTAAAAGATATCTTGGTCGAATACACGCAGTCTTCTTTAGGCGCACAAGCTATTGTGACAACCAAAGCACAGTTAGCAGAAGCACTGCGTAATGTTTGTTTCAAATATTGCAGCGAAGACGAAACAAACATTGATCCTGTTGGTGAAACCATCTTTACCGCAGATACTCGTCTACTTAACATTATTGACCCGAAAGATTTGAGCGCCGATAAGCATGGTGTTTACATTTGGGATCACTCGGCGGGTTACGAAGCAAACATCACAGTAGCTGAACGTGCAAAAGTTGGTGTTGTATTCGCTGAACAAGCGTTAGCAGAATCAGGCACAATGGTACTTTACAGCAACCCAGCACAGGGTCGCGCAGTAAGCCTATTACCAGAAGCTTCTGTATTCGTTGTACCTAAAAGCTCAATCGTTGCTCGTTTAACACAAGCAACTGAGATTCTGCATCAAAAAGCCATGAACGGTGAACGTGTACCTTCATGTGTTAACTTTATTTCAGGTCCGAGCTCGACAGCAGATATCGAGCTGATCAAAGTTGTTGGTGTGCATGGGCCCGTCTTTGCCACCTACATCATTATTGATGATATGTAAGCTTACTTATCACCAATAGTGATAGCAAACTAGTAGGATACTAGTGGTTAAGCACATTACGGGAATACGAATAACGCAGTCTTCGGGCTGCGTTTTTTTATCTAGAATTTAATCTTTTTAAGTATATAATCCTTCGCCTATTAGGCTTTAAGTGGGATAAATAATGCCAGCTATCGATGATCTCGTTTTATTCACTCAAGTTATTGAACATGGCTCATTCAGTAAGGTTGCTGAACTCAATAATGTGACTAAATCCGTTGTTAGCAAGCGTATTAGTAAACTTGAAACCGAATTAGGCTTACAACTTATATATCGCACCACACGAAAGCTAACACTCACAGAACCCGGTGAAGTGCTTTACCATCGTGCTAAAAGTATCAACCATGTTGCTCAAGCTGCTTTTGACTCTGTGAAGGGCTACAGCGAAGCACTTTCTGGTAAAATTCGGATGTCAGTACCGACAATTTCAGGCGAATTAGTATTAGCAAAAGCCGTGTCTGATTTTTGTCAGAAACACCCCGGTCTTTCGGTTGATATGTCGCTAAGCAATCACTTTGTCGATCTCGTTGCTGATAACTACGATTTGGTGATCCGTACCGGTTATCTCGAAGATTCAAGCTTAATCGCTCGTCATATTTTTAATTCTCGCTGGGTAATATGTGCCTCACCCGCTTACATTGAACATTATGGCAAGCCAGAAAAACCTAAAGATCTCAATAGCCATAATTGTCTAGGTTATAACCCTCAAAGTACTGGCCCTTTTGACTGGCAATTTATTAAACAAAATAAAATTTACACTCAAAAAGTCAGCGGAAACTTTTCATCCGACAATGCGATAGCGTTGAAAAAAAATGTCCTCGCAGGTAATGGTATCGCTTATCTACCCAATTGCTTAGTTCATGATGAATTAGAGCGCGGTGAGTTAGTTGAATTGCTCTCGGCACATGCGGGGAAAGTGGTGGGGATTTATGCTGTCTATCCGTATACCAGAAAACCTGCTAAACGGATTCAAGCACTGATTGAACATATTCGAGAAAGCTACATGGAAATTAAAGAAAAATTCTAATCTCCATGTAGTATCAATTAGTTATAGCAATCACTTAAATCAAATATAATTAACCGTCGACGAGTTTCATCAATAAATGTCCATCGTACAACGCTTGTTTAACCAAAGCCGCTCCCGGCATCGTCGCTTGAGTGTAAAAACAGCTTTCTTCTATTTCTAAGCCATCGAAATAAACAGGTAAGGTTTGCGAGCTAATACGATCCATAATCGCAGGATAAAGTACCGATTTAGCACGATTAAACTCCCCACCAATCAAAATGCGCTGAGGGTTAAATAGGTTAACCATTATCGCAATGGCTTGCCCTAAATTATGACCTAACTCCACAATAATTTGTCGCGCTAAACTGTCACCTTCTACTGCCGCATCACATACTGATTCAATCGTTAAAGGCATATGATTCAGCATCGATTCATGCCCTGCTTTAAGCTGCGTTTTCACTTGTTCTAAAATGGCCTGTAAACTCGCAACGGTTTCTAAGCAGCCATGATTACCACAAAAACAACGTTTGCCAAACGGCTTAATTTGAATATGCCCAAGCTCACCCACGTTACCGGTTTTCCCTTGCAGCACATTATCATCAAGGACAATCCCCGCCCCCACACCATGATGAATAGAAATCAAAATGGAGTTTGCAATACCACGAGAATTACCGAACAATTTTTCTGCTAAAGCCCATGAACGTGTGTCATTACCGATAAAAACAGGCAGTCCAGTTTCATTGTGAATAATTTCACCCAAGGGTAAATTAGACACATTATAATGTGGCATCTGTAATACCATACCTTCACTGGAATTAACTAACCCTGGTAATGACACTGCAATCGCTGTCATTCTGTCTAGTTCGCTAACATGATTGGCAAAGAAAATGTTTATTTCATCTAATAACTTTTTAACCACATCTTCTTGATGCAGTTGCTCAATATCTTGACGTTCTTCTACTAGAATTTCGCCGCCAAGTGCATGTAAAGCAATAGTAAGATAACCACGACCTAAACGAATAGATAAAAATTGCCACCCTTCATTGGCAGGAACTAGCCCAATAGCAGGTCGTCCACGGCTGCTCGGTTCTTGAAATTGCGTTTCTTTAATTAAATGCGCATCAATTAATTCACGGGTGATCTTAGTAATACTTGCGGGGGCAAGTTGACTGCGTTTAGACAATTCAATGCGCGAGATCGGCCCATACAAATCAATTAGTTTATATACGCTGCCGGCATTATTTCTTTTTATATGATCGATATGGCCTGGCTGAGCGACGTACATGTCGATACTCCTGAGAAAAATCAGCTTAAAAACCTTCGGAAACTAATTTTTTTACTTTGCGAAGTAATTGTGAAGCCTCTTATCGTCAGTACGTGACAAGTATCACTATCAACGACTAAAGACATTGAGTTTCGCTTCTGCGATAATGAAAAAAAGGCTTTTTTGCCTACTCTTTTTTTTAATTAGCGGATTTATTTCACGCAGTAACTTTTCTAATAATGATCATGTTTCATTGACACTAGAATGGTTATAGACGTGAAAATAAGAGGTTCAACGTGTACAAAATTAACGAAGTATTCGAAACAATTCAGGGTGAAGGTGTATTTACTGGCGTGCCTGCAATTTTTGTTCGATTACAAGTCTGCCCTGTTGGCTGCTCATGGTGTGACACCAAACAAACTTGGACAGCAGAGCCACAAGATTTAGTTAGCTTAGAGCAGATCATGGCTAAAACTGGGGACTCACCACTTTGGACTAATCTTGACGCTAATGGTGTAGTGCAATTATTACAAGATCAAAAATATACGGCTAAACATATTGTTATTACAGGCGGTGAACCTTGTATTTACGATCTTCGTCCTTTAACTCATGCACTAGAAGAAGCTGGCTTTAATTGTCAGATCGAAACCAGTGGCACATCTGAAATTCAAACCAGTGATAATACTTGGGTAACGGTATCGCCAAAAATTAACATGAAAGCAAAGTTGCCCGTCTTAGCTTCTTCCCTCGCGCGTGCTAACGAGATCAAGCACCCTGTCGGCACTAGCAAAGACATTGAACAACTTGATGCGCTCATTGATGGCGTGACGCTAAAACCTGATGTCACGATTGCGCTTCAACCTATCAGTCAAAAGCCACGTGCAACAGAACTATGTATTGAAACATGTATTCAACGTAACTGGCGTTTATCGATCCAAACACACAAATATCTAGCCATCGCTTAATCGCTCTGTACTTTGCTTGATTTATAAAACATTTATCAAAAAACCGCTTCGCTTTAATGTTTTACAACGCTAAAGCGAAGCGGTTTCTTGCAAATGACCGATAATTAACCAACTATCACCTCAAATTGCCTATTTCTTTCATCAATTTATCATTTGATTGATATCAATACTTGATGCTTGTCGTAAGAAAGGTAATATTGCTAATACATAAATATCTTTAAGCACGAGATACTTTAATTCCAAAGTCAGTGCCTAAACGGAGAATGATTTAAACATGACTTACGCGCCTGTAACAGACGTATTAAGCGGCAAACTAGCGGTAGACAGTGAAGTTACTGTTCGCGGTTGGGTTCGCTCACGTCGTGATTCCAAAGCTGGGATCTCTTTCCTTGCCATTTATGACGGCTCTTGTTTCGACCCGATTCAGGCCGTGGTCCCTAATGAGTTAAATAATTACCAGGATGAAGTACTTAAGCTTACAACTGGTTGCTCTGTTGAGGTTACCGGTACAATCGTAGCATCTCCTGCTAAAGGTCAAGATTTTGAACTAGCAGCAACCAACGTGAAAGTCGTTGGTTGGGTTGAAGATGCAGATTCTTACCCAATGGCTAAAACTCGTCACTCAATTGAGTACTTACGTGAAGTTGCACATCTTCGTCCACGTACTAACGTGATCGGCGCTGTTGCACGTGTTCGTAACTGTCTATCTCAAGCGATCCACCGTTTCTACCACGAGCAAGGCTTCTTCTGGATGTCTGCACCACTTATCACAGCATCTGACTGTGAAGGTGCCGGTGAAATGTTCCGTGTATCTACGCTAGACATGGCTAACATTCCAATGACTGATAAAGGCGAAGTAGACTTTGACAAAGATTTCTTTGGTAAAGAAACTTTCCTAACAGTCTCTGGTCAGCTAAATGCTGAAGCATATGCGTGTGCACTAAGCAAGGTTTACACTTTCGGCCCAACATTCCGTGCTGAAAACTCAAACACAAGCCGCCACCTAGCTGAGTTCTGGATGGTTGAGCCTGAAGTTGCATTCGCAGAACTTGACGATGTAGCTAAACTTGCTGAAGACATGCTGAAGTACGTATTCAAAGCGGTACTTGAAGAGCGTCGTGACGACCTTGAGTTCTTTGCTCAACGTATCGACAAAGACGCAATTTCTCGCCTAGAGAAGTTCGTAACATCTGACTTTGCACAAGTTGATTACACTGATGCAATTAAGATCCTTCAAGACTCTGGCCGTAAGTTCGAGTTCGATGTTGAGTGGGGCATTGATATGTCTTCTGAGCACGAGCGTTACCTTGCAGAAGAACACTTCCAAGCACCTGTAATTGTTAAGAACTACCCGAAAGACATCAAAGCATTCTACATGCGTTTGAATGACGACGGTAAGACAGTAGCAGCGATGGACGTATTGGCACCTGGCATTGGTGAAATCATCGGTGGTTCTCAACGTGAAGAGCGCCTAGACATTCTAGATGCACGTATGATTGAGATGGGTCTAGATCCTGAGCACATGGGTTGGTACCGCGATCTACGTCGTTACGGTAGTGTTCCACACGCTGGTTTCGGTCTAGGCTTTGAGCGTCTAGTCTCTTACGTAACTGGTATGGGTAACGTACGTGACGTGATCCCATTCCCACGTACTCCACGCTCTGCAAACTTCTAATCGTATTTAGTTTAGAATTGCAAAACGCAAAAAGGCTGCCCTATTGGCAGCCTTTCTTTTATCATCCATTTTGAAGAAATCTGATTAACAATGACATTAAACGACGTTAATCATTAAAGTCTAGGTTGTTAAACGGCACAGGTTTTGAGTAATAATACTCTTAAATCTTCTTATCAAGAGATATAATAGGTTGATAATACGAAATAAATTCATTATTTTTTCACCCTACTCCTAATAACTTTTTAATCCCAGCTGAGAATGAAATAGTCAATAATACCCGCTGCGATCAAGCACAATAATAAGAAATATATTAACCAGTAATAATAAATATTTCTCTGGTTTAATTTATCTTTTAAATAACGATTAACGACAACCAGTCCATTCAAATGACCTAAATCAGAACACATTATGAACCAACTTGTGGGTGTAAAACTATCATCATATTCAGAATGAAAAGATAAACACTTATTACAAAAATGATTGGAAAGTCAATGAGTCCGTTCGAAGTGCTTAGTTTATCAGCTCCTATTTTTACACCAATATAGCGGATATCATGACTATCATATTCTAACACTCTTAATTGTATTTGAGCGGCTTTACTACACGTTGATATTTTTCGATTTATTGTCTTTCTAACCCATAATCTGTATCTAATTTTTTGCCATAATCTTTTATATCAGAAGCAATAGTCGAATAGGTAATAAGGTAAGATAACCAAGATGCAGTTATCTTTTCGAATCCATAACTCATGAAAATAAGAATAGCAGTCAGCTGTCTTGATATTTTTACAATAGGATTAAAAACACCGCTATGACCTTACTCAAAACCCATAAATGTGCTTTAATTGTATCTAATATGAATAAAAAAAATTCGATAGATTTTACTTCTTGATACAATAAAATATCCTCATCAAAGAGATGGCAAATATGATTGAATTTATACTTTTAAGATATAAAATCCCATCCTTAATTTCTTGTATTGATATTGCAAATGTTCGGTAAGTTGACAAATAAAAACAAAAGTTTAATCAGTAGCCTTAAACTTTTCTCTCTTTTATTCATAGGAATATCAGGTGGATATTTCGCTTACAACGCCTATCATTTAGACGAATTTCATGAGCAATATTTTGAAAAAATTAATTCTATTTACTCTGTAAGTCGACGTTTTAGTTCATACTACAACAATACAAGCACCACCTTTATCCCAAAAGGGTTGCACGATTACAATGACGTTGACGTTTGGGTAAAAAAACCTTCAGATGTGAAATTATTATCAACAGGAATAAACCGTCTACGCTCTCAACTCGATGAGCTTACAGATAATAACATCTGGACGATTGCTGTTTTTGAAAATCCTGCTGACTATGTCCATTTTGATCCCGCTAGACCTCTTTATTTAGAACTTTATAAAAATAATCATGACAACGATATAATAAAGCGAATTATTAAACGAGAGGGTCTTGGTGAAACTTACCGCTATTTTTATGGCTGTAATTTAAAATTGACTGAAAGGTATGTAGAAGAAGGATCTAACCAAAATATCAGATCATTATATTACCCTATCTACAATAATCGTAAGTTAGATGCATTGCTGGCTATTGATATCAAAAGTAACTTACTTCATGAAGCACTTAAAAGTTACAATAACGAATTCAAAACGGTGCTTTATGAAAACCCAGCAAAGCATGGCTATAACATAAAAGAACTATTACCTTGTGCTAGCCAAGATCCCTTTTATGTAGGTGTAAACTTATTGGCTATTTTAAAAGTATCGCTTACGCCTGCATTATTTTTAACCTTCATGATTCAGCTATTACGTTCAAGATTGAAAAGAAGAAAATTTTCGTTACAACGCGATCTTATGACGCATTTCTATCGACGTGATTACTATGAGAAAAAGCTTCTTTCTCAAAAAAGCTTCTATTTGTTAATTATTGATATTGATAACTTTAAGTCTATAAATGATACCTATGGTCATGAAATGGGCGATGAAGTAATACGTACTGTCGCGGAAAGAGTTAATCAATGTATCCGCCAAAGTGATATCGCTATACGTTGGGGCGGGGAAGAATTTATTTTAAGCTTCCCGGTTATGACAAAAGAGCAATTAGAGCTGAAGGCAGAAGAAATACGACATATTATTCAGGTATACCCAATCCATGGGATTGATGTCACAATTTCAATTGGGGGTACGGTGTCGGACACATTATCATTTACTGAAGCATATAAAGTCAGTGATGATGCGTTATATCAGTCAAAACATAACGGCCGTAATCAATCAACGATTATTTAATGACGTTATTGCTGACGACTGCTTACTTTTGATACTAAATTAGCAAATAATGACTGTAATATGCCATCCTTGATAGATCACTCATTGTTCAAGGATGGCAACATGATCACTTCATCTTTATCAAATCATATTCTTACGCTCTCTATTGACCGCCCTTCCGCAAAAAATGCACTTAGCCTTGCTATGTATCAAGATCTTGCTCAACAGTTAGAACGAGCAAAAAATGATGATATATCCGTCGTTATTATTACAGGCAATGCTAATATTTTTTGCAGTGGTAATGATATTGAAGATTTTATTCAGTTAGCACAGGCAGATAGCACTCAAACACAAAAAAATAGAGCGATTATTGAACGCTTTATGTTCGCTATGATTGACTGTCCTGTGCCTATTATTGCCGCGGTTTCTGGTGCTGCTATTGGAATAGGTATGACACTGTTACAACACTGTGACTTTATTTTTGCCACTCCTAATACAATCTTCACTCTTCCCTTTGTAAAGCTCGGATTATGCCCTGAATTTGGTTCAAGCTTATTATTACCGCAATTACTCGGCGAACGAAAAGCCAAAGCAATGTTACTGCTTGGCGAGGAAATGACAGTAGAAGAAGCGCTATCTCTTGGTTTTATCAATCAAATAACCATTCAACCTGAACAACACGCTGTGCACTGTGCTAATGCACTTATCGCTTTACCTAAAGAAGCATTGCAGCACACTAAAAAACTCCTATCTGACCATTCACGCCAACAGCTAATTGATTGTATTGACAAAGAGAATGACCTTATTTTTAAGCTGATTAAACGCTCAGAAGCAACCAGTGCATTGTCTCGATTTAAGGAAAAAAAAAGTCAGACTTAATTCATGAATAAAAATTATGACTAATTTGTTGCATTTTCTTGTAAAGGTTCTATGACAAAGGGTATAAATAGACATTACCATTTATTAACGCCACGGATGACCAAATATGTTTGAGAAAATTACAGCAGCTCCTGCTGACCCAATTTTAGGTTTAACAGAAGAATTCAAAGCAGATACACGCGCAACAAAAATTAATCTAGGCGTTGGTATTTATAAAGATGAAACAGGTAATACGCCTGTCCTTGCCACAGTAAAAAAAGCAGAAGCTATTTTACTTGAAAAAGAAACAACAAAGTCATATCTAAGCATTCCTGGTACGCCTGAATACGGCCTAGCGGTTCAAGAGCTACTTTTTGGTAACGATGCAACAATCATCACTGAAAAACGCGCACAAACCGCTCAAGCACCTGGTGGTACTGGTGCATTACGTGTTGCCGCTGAATTTATTAAGCGTCAATTGGGTGATGTAAAAGTATGGATCAGTAATCCTACTTGGGCTAACCACCATGGTGTCTTTGGCGCTGCTGGTCTTGAAACACAGCAATACTCTTACTATAACGCTGAAACAAGTGATATTGACTTTGACGCGGCTATTGCTGATTTAAGCCAGGCTAGCGAAGGCGATATTGTTCTTCTGCATGGTTGCTGCCATAACCCAACGGGTATTGATCCAACAACAGAACAATGGCAAGTGTTAGCAAAACTCTGCATTGAGAAAAAACTACTACCAATGTTTGATTTTGCTTATCAAGGCTTTGCACGCGGTGTAGAAGAGGATGCGCAAGGTTTACGCATCTTTGCAGATCAACTGCCAGAATTACTGGTAGCAAGTTCATTCTCTAAGAACTTTGGTTTATACAATGAACGTGTAGGTGCATTTACACTTGTTGGTAAAACTGCAGAGCAAGCAGCCACAGCATTTAGCCAAGTGAAATCTATCGCACGTGTTATTTATTCTAACCCACCAGCTCACGGTGCTGCGATTGTAACAACCATCCTAAACAACGCTGAGCTGCGTGCAGAATGGGAACAAGAAGTTGCTGATATGCGTGATCGTATCCAAGAAATGCGTACGCTATTTGTAGCAACATTAAAAGAGTTAGGTGTCACTAACGACTTTAGCTTCATTGAACGCCAAAACGGTATGTTCTCGTTCTCTGGTTTATCAAAAGACCAAGTTACACAACTTAAAAATGATTTTGCTATTTATATTGTTGGTTCAGGCCGTATTAGTGTTGCGGGTATGACAAAAGATAATATGATGCCTTTATGTAAAGGTATTGCTGCCGTCTTATAATATAAAAGATGAGCAATAAAAGAGGACATTATGTCCTCTTTTTTATTTCCTACCGTAACAGCTATATGTCTTTTTTATGCAAGTTTGACTAATTTAAACAACATAAAATTAGCCAGATTTATTTAATGGTAATACATTACAATATAAATCTCGCTCGTAATTTCTATTTAGTTGTTCCTTCCAAGGCCTTTTTGCAATAGGAACAAGATAGAACATTTCACGTGTAGTATCAGTTACAAAAGCCATATTATGGCGCATCACTTCATAGTGAATATCATGAACAAACCCTAACGAGAAACTTTGTCTACCCGTTAATATATTTATATCTTCCCGCGTTAAAGAAACGCCTTGATTATCTTCAGCAAAACGATCAATCAACCAATCTGAAAATTCTCTCGCACTTATCATTGTCATAGATCATTAACTCCAAATGCTTCGAGCTCCTTGAAATTAACATCCAAATAAACGCTATATAAAACGTAAGCTAATAAATATTAAACGTAATCTAATAAATTATGGATATTAATTCATTATTATATTTATAGCATTAAAATAATTATTATTATAAATAATCGGAACGATGCATAAATAATAAAGTAGAACTTAATATTAGCAGAAGAAAATATTTTAGAAGGGATATAAATAAGAATAAAAACCCCCGCTTCTTAAAAAGAAGCGGGATTGGCTGATTAAAGTGCTTTGTATAAAACTTTGTTGCCAGCCAATTGGATGCGCTCAACTAACCCTTCTTCGGTCAATTTTTTTAACGCACCTGTAGCCCAAGAAGCCGCTTTCGCATCTTCCTGGCCAGCTTCTAAGCCAATGCCTTTAGGGTTTAAACCTTCAGCATTTTTCACAACAATATCTAACACTTGTTGCTGCTTAGGAGTTAATGATACTGCCGTTGTTGCTTTAGCAGGTGTCGGTTTAACTTCTTTTTTTGCTTCTACAGCTTTTGCCGCTGGTGCAGCTTTCACTGTTTCAACACTTGGTGCTTGTTTAGCTGCTTTTTTAGGCGCTGCTTTGGTCGCTAATTCAGCAAAAACAGGCGTCTGTTTTTGAAGTTTTAGCTGTACTTTACGTTTGTGAGAGATTCTCATTAAATTTCCTACTCCGTTGCACTACTTTCAGTCACCACTATGCCAGCGGGAAAAAGTAAGCGCGTTTTATATCAAGTATGTCAGAGAAATGCCAGCAAACGACGACATATCAACCGATAAATATGATTTTAAGCAAAAAATTCCTTCTATATTCTTCATATATACTTAATAAGTACAAAACATGTAGGCATCTATCATGAACATGCCGTTGATGTGCAATATTTTGAGTAATCAAAACGATCGCTACGCATTTCCATAACGTAAGATAAATTGATGATTTGATTTGGAGTAAAACAATGGAAACCTATCATGTAAAGTCAGCCCCTATTACCCCTAATGTAATGCTGTTTGTTTTTTGTTTTACAGCGTCGATTAGTGCTAGCTGCCTTACCTTTTTTATTCCTAATATGACACTGCAAACAACCATTTTTACCACTATTATTATTGGGGTTAGTGCCGTTATCGTTATTCGTTACATCTGTGACTCAAAATATCTGTTCACACTTACATTCATGCATTGCCAATATCATAGTCGTTACGGTGGTTGGTCAACCACTTGGAATAATATATCTCAATTAGGTAAAGCTGAAATAAACCACCAAGGCTGGCAACAGCCTGTTCCTTGGATCGGTATTAAACTCAACGATTATGATGATTTTATTAACAGCATCAGTCCTCGATTGGCCGCACGCATTATTATTGAGCAGCGTATTTTATTAGTTATGGCCATTAAAAATAGTGACGTTGCGAATAACACAATAGAAGATGTGTTATTTGATGATGAACCTTACCAAACGCCTAATGGTCATGTCTTTAAAGGCTTAAGAGCGATGCTAGCACACCGTATGAAATATAATCGTGAGTTCTTAGGCTTTGATTTCTTCATCTCTGAAGACACATTAGATAGGCCAATTAATGATTTTATTGGCCTATTAAGGCGTTATAAAGCGGCCGCTATACGCCAATAGCGTCGCCATGTTGCGCTCTTAAAAATGGTAATAACAATAACCCTATCGCAGCAGCCGCTACAGAAATAACGACAAAGAATCCCATCCAATGGTAATGCTGCATAATTATCGCTAATGGGTAACCCGCAAGTGCTGCGCCCATATAGGCAAATAGTCCTACAAATCCGGTTGCAGCACCGACAGAGTCTTTATGTGAACACTCAGCCGCCGCCATCCCAATAAGCATTTGAGGGCCAAATACAAAAAAGCCAATCGTAAATAAACACACCGCCTGTAAAACAAAGCTCGATATTGGAATTAACCACAGCGCGGCGACAGACAAAAAGATACCGATTGAAAACAATAAGATCATCGGCCCGCGATTGCCTGAGAATATTTTATCCGATCCCCACCCAGCCACCAGCGAGCCTAAAAAACCACCAATTTCAAATAATGATAACGCGCTATTAGCCGTGATCAAGCTATAACCATATTGTTCGGTAAGGTATAAATTACCCCAGTCGTTAATCGCTGTCCGAACGATATAGACCAGAATATAGCTAAGGCTTAATAGCCAAATATATTTATTATTGAGTACATAACGAAACAGGATCTGCTTTTGTGATAACCCCTTGCCTGTATTTTCATGGGCAATTTCTAAGTGATCTTTGCGCCAGTGTCCAATACTGGGTAATCCCATTGACGTCGGTTTATCGCGTAAACGCCAACAAAGAAATAAACCGATAACCACAGCAATGATGCCAGGAATATAGAAACTGTAACGCCAGCCAAAATGGAGCACAGTGAAACCAACAATAATGGGGATCATTGCGCCCCCCATATTATGTGCAGTATTCCAGATAGACCACCACCTGCCACGCTCAGAGCGTGAATACCACGTTGTTAATAACTTGGAACAGGCAGGCCATCCCCAGCCCTGAAACCATGCATTTAATATCCATAATATGCTGAGCGCGACAATCGAACTAGATAAGCCAAATAGAATATTAATTACACCGGTCGCAATCAGCCCAATACCCATAAAGTAACGAGGATTAGAACGATCACTAACAATCCCAGAGATGAATTTCGAGCAGCCGTAAGTGATATAAAATAATGTGCCCATTAGGCCAATATCGGCTTTATCCCACCCCAAATCAGTAATAATTGCAGGCATGGCATAACTGAAGTTTTTACGGGTTAAATAAAAGGCAGCATAACCAATATACATACTCACCATAATGTGAATACGCCAATAACGATAACGTTGAGCCGTGTCTTGAGTCGCGTCTATATTCATAATTCTATTATCGTCTAAAGGTTCTAAACCTATGAGAGAGAGCTAAGTTGTGGCAGTACAACACGAATGTTAGTCCCAGCTAAAGGCGGATGGTCATAGTACATCTGTAATTCAGCTTTTGGCTGAGTATGACTGGTAATAACACACTGACCGCCTAATGCTTCAATACGCTCTTTCATCCCACGTAAACCAAAGCCTTTCAATGTATCACTGGTTTTAAAACCCACGCCGTTATCTTCTATTTCCATCGTGATATTGTCATCAACCGACAATGTGATCAGCACTTCCGTTGCCTTTGCATATTTTGCAATATTATTAAGTGCTTCTTGTGCGACACGAAACAGCGTGATTTGCAGCATATCTGACATCACATCATCAATACCTTTTGGATAAGACATTGCGACATCAATCTCTTGTGCTTCAAAGTGTAAATCTCTGATCACTTGTTCAATCGCTGCTTTTAAGCCTAAATCATCCAGTGTTTTTGGCCGTAATTGCGACAATAAGCCTTTTGTTGTGTCATAAATATTTAGCGATAATTGCTCTATCGAAGAGGCACAAGATTCACCAGCCTGTGATGTTTCGACACGTTTTAAAATACTGGCTTGAGTGCGTATTGCGGTAATATTTTGTCCAATTTCGTCATGTAATTCTCGCGCGATATTTTGTCTTACAGACTCTTCAGCCGTAACCAACTGACGTGATAAGGAATAATTGCGTTTTAATTGTTTCGACAGTTTTTTATTTAAATCTCGCTGATGTTGGATCCCAATCCCCAGCAAGATCCCGGTGATACTTTGTGCTGATAACGACAACAACAAATCAACGGTTTCAATTGAACTCACTTCACTACGAACGGCAATTAAAGCAATACTATTAAGTAAGGTGCCCAGTAATGCCCCTTCCCAACCATAACGAAAAGCTAATACTATAATCGGAATTGCCAAACAAAATGGCGCAAACAAACTCAATTGCTCAGGTAAATGCACCTGCAATAAGATGTTGGCAATGAATAATAGGCAGAAAAAGAACAGATGCTGGCTACGAAATTCAACCGGACGAGAAACCACATCGACTGTTAATGGTATCCACTCCTTTTGAAACAAATAATTCCAAATCAAATAACAGCTCGGTACCAACATTAAGCCGCTCGTCATACTAATAAGGAAAATAAAACCGAGTCGGCGAGTATTGAAAAGGTCAAACAAGTGCACCCCATTCAATACCAGCATATTGATCAGTGCTAACGTTGTTATCGCAATCGCCATAACAGTAAGTAAACGCCACTGCACACCTTTATAGTAACGCCGCGCAAGTAAGGTGACAGGTATCGATAACATACTGGCAATAAATAAAGCCAGCCAACTATATTGCGGCAAAGATAATGCCAGTAATAGTAATCCGCTCCATTCTGCACTATAGATAGCAAGCCAATACTTTTTAGAGCTATGAAGAGTTAAACCAAGCCTAAGTGCAAAAGGAAAAAACACCGTTGCGAGAATAGGATCCATAATGAAGTAATATGAAATACCCCATAAGCAGAACCAACTACAGCAAACAAATAACCAAACACAAAGTGATGTTAGGCTAAAGCTACGCACTAGATAACATCCCCGCTAAAGAACTTAGCAAGCTCAACGTTATTTTTTACGTCCAATTTATCCATCGCATTCGCACGGTGAACATGTACCGTTTTATGGCTTAAACCCAATTTTACCGCGACGGCTTTAACATCAAGCCCTGTTGCGAGTAATTCACTAATTTGATGCTCACGTTTCGTCAATGTTCCTAATGCTTGTTTATTACAATTAGGTGAGACTAAATTAATCGCGATATCAGGAGTTAAATAACAACCGCCTTGCGCTGCTGTTCTCACTGCTTGAACTAATTCATCAGGGCTACAACGTTTACTTAAAAAACCTTTAGCGCCGAAACTTAATGCTTTTTCTACTACCGTTGCAGAGTCATGAACACTCAGCATAATACTGGCAATACCTGATGGAAGATCTTCAAGTAACGTTAAACCACTTTCGTTAGGCATAGAAATATCTAAAATACATACCGTAGCATCTAAACCAGGTAAACCTACTCGCGCTTCTGCAGCAGAGCTGAACTGCCCAACAACCTCCATATCAGGCTCTAAAGCTAATAGCTGAGCAAAGCCAGAACGCACAATAACGTGGTCATCAACCAAAGCAATTTTGATCATTACCTGAATACCTATAGAGAAAAACGCCATAAACTACCCTTTCATATTACTGTGAGCAAGTGCTTTACTTGAGATTTATTCCCTATTGGCATTCATAAATACATGGATACAAAAAAGCGCTTTGGTGATCAAAGCGCTTTTCTAAAACATTAGCTGCTAATTAGTTAGTTGCTAATTGCTGGTTTTCTTTCTTTTCACGGTAAATCTTACGCTCTTCAAGGACAGCAACAATTGCCATGATCACACAACAAATGACTGCAGCCGTATCTAGCGCAACGAATGTACCCGCCCAACCTGTTTGACCGAAAATAGGCGTACCATCAGCGATCATACCTAAACCTAATTTCGCAAAGCTATCACCGATTAGGTAAGCAAACGTACCTTTAATACCATCGGCAACCGCGATACCTTGCTTAGGAACAAAGCCAACTGCCGCAACACCAATAAGAAGCTGTGGACCAAAGACTAAGAAACCAAGTGCAAATAATGATGCTCTGTAAGCAAAAATTGTATCCGCATGTTGGTAGAAACCTAATGTTGCAATCACACCAATAAGAGCAATACACGCAACTAAGCCACGACGACCATTGATTAAGTCAGAGAAGAAACCCCATAAACATGTGCCGATCAATGCGCCCGTTTCGAACATGGTGAAACCAGAAATAGCGGTTTCTTTATCAAAACCTAGTATTTCGTAACCGTATACCGTTGACCACTGGTCGATACCAATGCGTACCACGTAAAGAAATACATTAGCAAAACATAGTAGCCAAATAACCTTGTTGTACAGCACATAGGTTTTGAAGATTTCCAGCTTGCTCATCTGGTTTTCGTTAACCGCTTTATCTTCTTCAGAAATTGGCTCTTCAAATAGCTCCTCAGCGGTACCTAAACCATAAGATTCAGGGCTGTCGTTACCCATGCTAAAACCAATTAACGCAACAACAATTGCAATAATTGACGGTACGATAAACATACCCGCAACATTACCATTAAAGAAGTAGTTTGCACCAAATAGTGCAACACCTGCGGCACCCGCACCACCGATGTTGTGCGAAATATTCCACATACCAAGGAACGTACCGCGGTTCTTTTTACTGGTCCATTTTGAAATAGTGGAGTACGAGTTAGAGCCACCCACACTTTGGAATAAACCCGATAATGCATACAGGCCAATCATCATGTAAAACGAGCCCATTGATGGCCCCATGACTAAACCAAAGCCCAGCATACATAAACCAGACAATAATAAGCCCAATGGCAAAATATTTTTCGAGTTTTTACCATCACACCAGTAGTTTAATGCTGTTTTACCGATGCCATAAGTAATAGAGAAACCAAGACCAATGGTACCTAGTTGCGTCATACTCATACCGTAATCAGAGATCAGGTCGTTTTGCGCAATATTGAAATTCTTACGGATGAAATACATTACCATGTAGCTAACAAATACTACGAGGTATGAACGTAAGAATGGCGCAAGCCACATTTTCTTACGAACAGCTAAAGGTAAATCAAGCGTTGGTTTTCTTACCTGTGTAAGCAGTTTTAACATGTGAAATCCTCAGATAGTCACTGAAAAATCGATGCTATGGATGTTTTTATGATCAATACGCCCAATCGGAGTACTGTTATTACCATTAACATTCACAGTGCAGGGATCACCATCATTCAAAAACGTGTGATTAAATTGGGATATACCAATAAAAATGGATAGATGATCATTGCCGAGGATTTTATCGATGCCTAACCGTTGAGGCATGAGAAGGCGACCTAAAATAACTAGGAATAATTCCTAATTCAGGTGAAATTGACGTAAAAATGTGACGGAGCGCAAACTGAAGAGAGGTCGCAAATAGAAGAAAGTGAGGCTATCGCCTCACTTTATAGAATAGAAAATCGCATTAATATAATGGCATTTCATCAGCAACAAATGGGTTTGTTGCTCGCTCATGACCAAATGTCGATAATGGACCATGACCCGGTACAAAAGTCACATCATCACCTAATGGCCACAGCTTAGTTTTAATCGCGTTGATCAATGTTGGATGATCACCACGAGGAAAATCAGTTCGACCAATTCCCCCTTTAAATAGCACATCGCCAACAAATGCAACATTAGCGTCATTGCTAAATAAAATCACATGTCCAGGTGTATGTCCTGGGGTATGGAGAACTTGCAAAGTTTGATTACCGACATGAATTTCATCACCATCGTTTAACCATTGCGTTGGCTCAAATGCTTCCGTCATCGGAAAGCCAAACATTTCACTTTGACGCGGTAGGCCTTGTAGCCAAAACTCATCATCTTTATGTGGGCCAATAACCGGCACATTTAAAGACTGAGCTAAAGGCGCTGTACCTCCAACATGATCAAGGTGACCATGGGTTAAAATAAGTTGAGTAACCGTTAACCCTAGTTCGTCAACCACCTTGGTTAATTGTTCAATGTCACCACCAGGATCAACAATCGCCGCTTGGTTTGTTTCATCACACCAAATAATTGAGCAATTTTGCTGAAACGGTGTAACAGGAACAATTTGATACTTAAGACTCATACTCGCTTAACATCCTAGCCATAAACATAAGCCGAAAGAATGCCACGATTATTTATAAAAATATAGCGACGATTTATAGCATCTAATTAACCGCGCCAGTTACGTACCGGACCTGTGTCAATATGCACAAACTGGCTTCCAGGGTAATAACCCACACCACCAATTTTCAGATCCATTGCCGCTTGGCGAACTTTTGATAATGGAACACCTTCAAGGTTAAAATCGATAGCTTGTGCCTTCATGTGATAACTCTTTTTCGCCACGCCACCGCTGCGTTTTGCCAACATTTTGTTGGTTTTTGGCGAACGATAGCCCGAAATAAGTTGAGCATAGCCTTCATGGCCTAAATATGTCTGAATTTGTGAGATTGCATCATATAAACGACGATCAATGCGAGCCACTTCATTTTGCCTAAAATCACGACACAGATGATCAATTTGTCTTACCGCAGAGCCGACATACGTTTTTCCATTAAAATACTTTGTTTCTAACTCTTCACCTGTATGAAGATTACGAATCAATAGATCACGAGGATCGGAAGCTTTAAATGGGCTGGCAATTGCTATATTAGGTAATAAACAAGAACCGACAACCGCTCCGCCGAGAGCAAGGAATTTACGGCGATTAATATTAATTTCTGACATACCAACTCATGATAAAAAACGTGCTATTTATTGGAATAATGCAAGGCGTATACCACCCGCTTTTTCCAGCACGATATCCATCATTAATAAAGTAGTCAAAGAGCCATGTCACATATTTTTAATGGCGAAAGAACTACTATTTATTTTCATGGGGTTATCTAGTTCAGTAATTGTAAGCAGAAATTAACGAACTATTATTTCCTTGATCGCGGTCATACTGATATATGTCACTACGATAATTCACTAAGCCTAACTCATCGACCCACGCAGTCTGATAAATTAAATCTACAGGTACATTTTTACTATTACCTAACACTATCGTGCGCGTTTTTTTACTTTCAGATAAATGATTAAAACGTTCTTCACTACTTCCTGAATATTCTAATAGTATCTTTGCTAAATTTTTTGCCTGTTCAACTCGAATACAACCAGAACTTAATGCACGGTCATGCTTTTCAAATAAAAATCGCGAAGCGGTATCATGTAAATAAATAGCTTGGCTATTCGGGAAATTAAATTTAAATACTCCTAATGCGTTTTTCTTTCCTGGCTTTTGTCTTAAACGATAGGGAAAACGATTCGGTGATAACAAATAATATGGAATTGAATTAATAGCTATTTTTTGTGCATTCTCCCATCCTTTTAGCACTTCATAATTATTGCTAGACAAGTAATTTCGATTTATTCTCACCTTCGGCATAATATCTTTTTTCATAATAGAATGTGGGACATTCCAATAGGGATTAAAGACAACCGATTGAATATCAGAATCAATCATAGGCGTTTGTCTTGATGGGCGTCCAACAATGACTTTACTTCCCAGTACCCTTTCACCGCCAAGCCATAAGTCCATATGATAACTGGGAATATTCACCACAATGCCAGTGTCTGGCTTGACCGACCATAATCGCATACGTTGTGCATTTAGTGCCAATAGCCGAATACGCTCTTTGATATTTAATGCTAACCATTGCTGGGTGTGGGCGCCTATTACGCCATCACTCTTTAAACCGTGTCGCTGTTGAAAACGCTTTACTGCGAGCAAAACAGGGCCTGTTAAATATTTTCTTTTTTGAGTACGTACTTTCTTCGCTTCTAATGCCGTCATATCGCCTAATGTTTCCAGCACAGTGACAACACCCTCAATATTGTTAACATACTGTCCTGGGTGAATATTGCCTTTAAATAAAAAGACAGGCCATCGAGTATCTTTTATCTCGTTAAGTTTATTTAACGCAGTAACAAGCTCTGTATATTCATTATCGAATGGTTTTAACTTAGCAATAAAGTTACGTAAACGTTGTTGTTCATGGCTTGTTAATAATTTGTCTATAAACCCATCAGAAGGTAATGGCAGTATTGTGGGAGGTATATCACCAAATAACCATAAGTTTCCTTTTTTCTGTACCGCTTCAATAAAACCCATATATGCAAATAATGTATCAGTTGCCAACACATCGTAATAGCGCCAATCATCACTCTTTCGATAACGTTTTAAATTATGATAACGACGGGTTAAATCAGGAGAAACTTTTGTTAATGACAATAAATAAAGTTGATCTTCAAATTCAGCCATAGCAATTTGATCTTGCCACACTTGACTATATCCAACCGTAAAATACAACTCAGCCAATTTATCAAGATACTGAATACCTTGTACATTATTAGCAATATCTGTTACCCAGCCTTTCGCTATTTGATATTGCTGACTAACGGTATGATTATTGCTAAATATTTCTTCACCTGATGAATGTATTAATTCAGACGTAATAATTTGCTTATCTTTTATTTCAATCGTTTTATTTTCTGTTGTAGAGTGAGATGATAAATCAGATGAAGCTGCAAGATTAATAGAAAATAAGCATAATACAGAGGTGAAATACCAATACTTACAAATAGTCATAGAAGTCCCCAAGCACTACTTCGCTATTACTAATAATAGTATTTAGAGAATTAAATGTAGACGCAATTTAGTTAAAGTTAAATATATCTACAAGAATAGAAAGGAAACGGGGAATTAATAGCAATAATGTTTGCATATTGCAAAAAACAATGCTGTTTCTTAATAATAAGAAGAAACAGCATTTATAATTTAACCGTAGAAAATACCGTGATTAGACAGCAGACAGTGCCCAATGGTTATCCCACATAATCACACTTTGTTTTGACGTCTTTTTAAAATGGGTATCAATACTGAGTATTTTCCCTGCGCCTGAGCCAACAACCCAATGGTTATCTAGCATTGCAACGCCAGAAGCATCAACCAAAGGCTTCACCTCAACTAACTCTCGCGTTGATTGATCCCAAATACCGTAACAATTCCCTCTTGGTGAGGTTGCTAATAAATAGCCATCAATCGAACCAATACTGGCAATGTAATGATTAAACCTCAACCATTGTTCATCCTCCGCCAATAAAGCGTGTAATGCTTGCCCCCGTTGATGCGTTGCCACCAGCGGTGCGGCCTGTTCAGGCTCACCACGATACTGTTGACCGCAAGCTATACCACCATTATCCATTAAGCTAAGGTGGCGAATACTAAGACGCTTATCTGCAAGTTCGGCTTGATCAACAATCTCACCTCGGCGCTTATCTACATACACTAATGCAGGCTGCATTGAATCAAGGTTTAACGGTGTTCTTCCTTGGGTATGCACCCCACCAACCCCCACCGCTAAGGTATTATTATCAGCCCAAATCACCTCATGAGGACCAATACCAAAATCGCTAAACTCAGCCACTTTAGGTAAACCTTGCCTAACCTCATAGACCCCAATAATACCGCGACTGGTTGCGGATTCTCCTTCCGTTGTATACAAATACTGGCCATCATCAGAAAAAACACCGTGGCCGTAAAAGTAACGATTAGGATCTGCTGCTCGTAAGCCCCACTCTGTACCTGATTTATGATCAAACACTTGAACATATTGCCCAGGACGGCGTGAAAACACTGCGGTTAATGAGCCATTACGTTGCAACGCAATACCATGACCTCGTGCAGGTAGCATAATTTTCAACAGCGGATTTCCTGATAAATCAGCCACAACAGCAGCAAATTTCCCCGCTGCGGTTCGACTACAACCAATCAGTTTGGGCTGACTGTGTGATTGTGCTGAAACACCATGTCTCGCGCTGGCATCACAGCCTGTTAACGACATAAACGGTAAAGCACTAGCAGATGAAAGCGCATAACGTAATAATTTACGCCTCGATAAATTAGTCGCCATCGGTTGCATTAAACCCCATCACAATACCTAGCTCTGCCGCAACATCATCGTGTAACGCTAACTGAATATATTCCAGCCCATTAAACACATTAATTAATTCACGGTATCCAGCTTTTGTTTTTAGTAATGCTCCCATGCTCTTTTCTTGAGGCCAATCGGCTAACAACAGTTCAAAGCGCTGATTAATACGATTTGCGGTGATCTCATGTCCTTCATTAATCAATAAAGCATGTAGACCTTTACCATTGGCTAAATATAACTGGTGTAATGCTTCAACACTCGCTTTTAAACTCACCATTGATGTTTGTGAACGCCACGCTTCCGCTTGATAGGGTTTTGGCTTACCCGGTTTACCCATTGGACGCGTCAGTTTTTTAAGGGTGTAATCAAGCTGGTTATTGAGTGCGCCTAAATATTCACCCAAGGCTAATGGCGGTGGTAATGTTTGCCATGGGTTATGTTTCCACTCTGAGACTAAAGCTGAAGCGGTTTGTACCATATGCCCTGTTATTGCATCGGCTAACTGACAATAATTAGCCTGAGATAACTGCTTTTGCTCTTGAAATAAAAACCACTCAGCAGCACCTAAACCTTGCACAACCACACTTTGATCAGCAATGTCTTGGCTACTAAATGTTTTCTCAGACTGTAATAACTGTTTAAGCTTTCTACCTGTGGTGTTCTTTTTGTCAGGCCAAAATTGCACTTGCCAGCTTAACGCTAAAGCTTCTTCACTGCCTTTTTCTCGGCCTTGTAATGCCATCCAGCTTTGCATGGTTGTTAACCATGCCTCTTGCGCTGCTTTTATAGATGCATCACTGTACTGAGTACAAATATGATTCACGCTATCATGCAGTAAACGGGTCGATTGCTGATACTTTGTTGCGGCATCCAATGACAGTTCATAAACAGCCGTAAGATTAAAACCTAACGTCTCCGTAGGTTTTACATTTCCAATCAGTGGTGTTGGTTTGGGCTCTGATTGTGAAACGTCAGTACTATCGTCAGTGCTATCTTCACTACAACCTGTGGTCATAATACTTAACGCCACTGTACAAACGGTAAGAATAATCTGAGATTGGCTTGCATACTTCTTCATTACAATACCGCTCCTTTTACAGTGAATTTAAAAACGCGACTAATGCTTGGCGATCAGATAACGGCAGTTGCAACACTTTATCGCGGCTCATTTGCGCTTCACCGCCATGCCATAACACCGCTTCCATAACTGTTCGAGCACGCCCATCATGTAAAAAGTTAGTGTGTCCGTTCACTTCCTCGGTATAACCTAAACCCCATAACGGCGGTGTTCGCCATTCTTGCCCATTCGCTAAAAACTCCGGACGATTATCTGCTAACCCTTCACCCATATCGTGTAGCAATAAATCGGTGTAAGGGTTGATAGTTTGTTCAGATAACGCTGGAAGATCAGGGACAGTAGCCGTTTTAATATTCGTGCGGTGACAACTTTCACAGCCAATATCAGAAAACAACTTTTCGCCTTTCATAACTTGAGGATCAGTAATATTTCGACGCGCAGGTACCGCTAAATGCTGCGAATAAAATTCAACAAACTTGAGCACTTTGTCTGTGACTTCATGTTTTCCGCCATTCGGTAACTCTTGGCAAATTGATTGCGCATCACTACAGTTTTCTTGTTCAAATAACGCACTGGTTAAGCCTAAATCACCATTAAACGCGGCAGCATTTTGTTGCATTAAAGTGGGTTGTCCGGCTTTCCAACCAAAACGTCCAATCACCGTTTTATTTTCTTGCACATCCCACACTTGGTTTAACTTTCCACTTACGCCTGTATTTTCTGCCACTTGCTCTGCAACAAAACTTTTTAACGTTTGTTCTGGAATATGCTCTAACAAACCTAATCCAATCATTGGTGGCGCAATACGTGCAGACAGCATTACATCGTCTGCCATTGGGCCATAATTGAGATCCGTAATAGTTAAATTAGGCTTACGTAGGGTTATCACCTCACCGTCAGCAAACGTCACAGGTACATCAGTGTAGGTTAATGCTATTTGCCCTTCTGGTTTAGCTTCAGGCAAGGCAAAATCTTGTAATTGGCCGCCATAAGTCGGCTCTGGAATTGTGCCAGTTTTAATCAACTGTTTTTTCTGGGCATCTGTTAGTGCTGGAATACTTAAACGCACCAGCATAGAGACAGCATTAATATCGCCTTTTTCAGGTGGATGACCGCGCCCATCCTTAATGTGGCAATTCTGACAACCGTTGGTATTAAATAACGGCCCTAAACCATCACGGGCATCGGTTGTTGCAGGGGCTTGTACCCAAGGATTACGAAAAAAACTGTTACCAACACTGAAATCTAATCGCTTAGACATTGGCAAATTACTTGAAGGCAAAGAAAAGGCATTGGCACCTGTTTTTGGCGTGGTGGTATCACCGCCAGATTTAATTTTTGCCAGTTGCTCTTGGGTATACTTTGGTTTTGTATCAGGAAGAGATGATTCTGCCGACGCGATAACAGGCAGTAACCCTAACGACATCAATATCGTTGCTAAAAACTTCATACTCACACTCATAGATTCTTATTATTAAAATACGAATAAAGTCGCCCTAACTGCTGGCGACTTATTCTTTATATTTTTGTTGAGCAGTAAGTCGTTTAGAACTGATGATCTGCTGTATCAGGATTTAGGTTACTTACCCCAATAATACTTGCCGCTTTTTCAATTTCAGCCGTTTGCTGCACTAACGCCATAATAGATTTATTCACCAACGCATGGCCGGCTTTATTATCTGTAGCAATAAGTTGATCAAAGTGTTGGTTATCTTTTTCAGCTGAATCAACCAGTGTTTGGAGTTGAGCGCGAGTTTTATCAAATTCAGCTTTAATTTCAGCCGCGGCTTTCTTATCTTTCGCTGCCACTAGGTCATTAATACTTGGACCTGTTAACACTTCACCATTAGTACGGGTGTAAGTACCCGTGTAAACGTTATAGATACCTTGCTCATTGTAGTAATGCGAGTTATGGGTGTTATCTGAAAAACAATCGTGCTCGTCTTCCGTTGAATTGGCTTCTAATGCCACCTTCATACGCTCACCAGCAAGCTCACCTAATGAAAGAGAGCCCATACCAAATAGCATTTTACGCAAACCGTTATCTGCTGATTCTGCTAGTAGTTCACTACGGTAGTTCTTCGCATCTGTTGCTGACCACTGCTTTTCCATCCATTGCAGATCGTTAATCAACAGTTGAGAAGAAGCCGTTAAATAATCAGCACGGCGATCACAGTTACCGTTAGTACACGCTTCGCCTTTTACAAAATCTGTAAATTTACGATCGCCAGCGCCACTCTTAGTACCGTTAAGATCTTGTCCCCATAATAAGAACTCAATCGCGTGATAACCAGAAGCCACATTTGCTTCAGAACCGCCTAATTCATTTAACCCAGCAATCAATTCAGGCGTGATCTTAGTAACATCAATCTCTTTATTACCCACATTCAGGGTTTTGCTTGCTACGATATTCGCTTTTGCACCTTCATTACCAAGCTCGTGTTGGTAATCATTCGCTACGTAGTCAATTAAACCTTCATCTAACGGCCATGCATTTAATTGTCCTTCCCAATCATCAACAATACCGTTGCCAAAACGGAATACTTCAGATTGTTGGTAAGGAACGCGAGAAGCTTTCCATGCGGTACGTGCTGCTGAAAGTGTTTTTTCAGAAGGATTAGCAACAAGAGCAGCAATCGCTTTATCTAAATCTTTTGCGGTCGTTAATGCATCACTATAAACACTGTGTGCAAGATCAGCATAATGCGTCACCACCTCTTGCTTGGTTGCCGCTAGTGTCACGGTAGGCAACGTAAAAATCGCTGCTGCAATCAGAGTGTGAGTCAATGTTTTGTTCATTAAAGCGCCTTCCTTGTTAGAGCGTTTCTTAATAAAATCAAGAATAGAAATCTAATTGATAATTGTTATTATTTACAATAATATCAGATTGGTAACATTTTGAAACACATCAGCCGCATTTAATGATAATAATTTGCATTTAATTTTTTAAAAAAACCATAACTCGAACAGATATAACGATTATCTCGATGTTTTTCACGTATAATCTTTGCTATAGCTAGCGTAATCATACATATTGCAACATTGAGATTTATTACCACAGTGATAAATCTCAACACGTAATATGCCGCTGTAAGATTTGGAGATTTACATGGACAAGCACGAAGAAGTACTGATTGCTCTTCGACAAATTATTCGCGCTATCGATCTGCATTCAAGAAAATTGAACAAAAACGCAGGATTGACAGGGCCTCAATTAGTTTTGATGCGAGCGATTAAAGCATCAGGTGAAGAAGTAACTATTCGTCAGCTTTCTAATAATACTAATATGAGCCAAGCAACGGCTACGACCATCCTTGATCGACTAGAAAAACGCGGTTTAGTGGTACGTCAGCGTAGCCAATTAGACAAACGAAAAGTGCATGCTCACCTTACCGAAGATGGCTTAGCGCTACTTGAAAAAGCGCCATTGCCGTTACAAGATAGCTTTATTTCTCAATACCAAGAATTGGACGATTGGGAACAATCACTGTTACTGTCATCAGTACAGCGTATTTCAACCATGATGAATGCCGAGCACCTTGATGTCGCTCCTCTACTTGAAGTAGGTAGCATTACTCAGCAAGAAAAAACCAAAAGCGAATTAGAAGAATAACTCGCAGATATCATATTGATTTAAAATATAAAAACCGATCAACTGATCGGTTTTTTACTTTCTCTTACTTGGATGTTTTTACAGTGTTTGGAAACGTCCACCGTCCATCTATACTATCTGGTTAGCTTGATAGATCCGAACCATGAAAGCGGCATAATCACTCGCTAAATTTTCTCTGTTTAGCTCATAAACCACCACTAGCGAAACATACCGATCCTTCATTTCTAGGAGGGTATCTGTACTCCAGCAACAACATCAGAACACCCGCCATATAAAGTGTCTCTTGATTCATTCTAATCATTGATTGCGGTTCAATCGATGTTGGTGTGTCTTAACTGATACCCATGATTCACGCCTTTTACTCATTTCTGAATATCGATAAATTTTGCTGGATTCAACATTCGTTCTCAATTCTATCGTCATTGACAGTCCTAACCTATCTAAAGCTAAAGAGTGCAATCAGCCAATAATCAAGAAAAAAACATAGAAAGTTAAAACAAACTAACCCCCATCTTTAATGTTTCGATTTGGTAACAAAACTTAAATTAGCAACAAAAAAATGAGATCTTAATCACCCAAGCATTTTGGGTTAGAAAATCATAAAAACATCAGGAACAAAGTGACTCACAAAAATGATCCATATCGTACTTTAAAACATAAAATATTAAGAAAATCATAACCAAAGAGAATGCAAGCAAAATTCTTAAGTTACATAAAAGTCCCTATATTAGTCACTCGAATCATTAAGCTATGTATGTACACATTCATTAAAATTTGAACACAACACCATTGTTTTTTTGTACGAAATCAGTGAAAATTTGCAACGAACATCATCATTTTGCAACAAAATACAACATGTGTTTTACATTGCTTTCTTTTGCCATTAAATTGCAGTCATAAACCTTATGAACAAAAGAAGGAAATCAGACACGGTTAATATCTATAACGCATAACAAATTTCTAAATTTTGTTTACACGTTAAATAATTACAAATCAATAATAAATATTTGACAATTCTTTTAAAGCAGTCTTCTGATTTTCATTACTGGATTAAATGAAAGTAGTACAAGGTCAGGGAGGAAAAATGAAGATAACACGTAGCAGGAAAGTTGGGATAACGATCCTTGCAATATTATCAGTAGCACTTTTAACGTTTCTATTTACTAGCAGTAACATGGTTCTATTCGATTCAAAAGGTTCGATTGGCCAAGCCCAGTCTACACTGATCATTACATCAGTACTTTTGATGGCGATAATTATAGTCCCTGTTTTGCTGATGTCCGTGTATTTCCCTTATAAATACCGTCACAGTAATAAAGATGCGGAATACAAACCAAATTGGGAGCACTCCACAAAAATCGAAGTGATTGTGTGGGCCGTTCCTTGTTTAATCATTCTTGCGCTAGGTTGGATCACTTATCAAACCTCATATTCTCTCGACCCGCGTAAAGAGATTGCGTCTGAAGAAAAACCGTTGACTATCCAAGTTGTTGCAATGAACTGGAAATGGCTGTTTATCTACCCTGAACAGCAAATAGCAACGGTTAATGAAATCGCGCTTCCTGTAAACCGCCCAGTGAGATTCTTAGTTACATCTGATACCACGATGAATTCATTCTTCATCCCACAACTTGGTAGCCAGGTGTACGCGATGGCTGGGATGGAAAATAGACTTCACCTAATGGCAGAAGAAGAAGGCGTTTATCGTGGCATTTCTGCGAACTATAGCGGCTTTGGTTTTACCAACATGAAGTTCAAAGCACACGCTGTAGACAATGCCGACTTTGACCAATGGGTTCAAAAAGTAAAAACATCCGACAAAGTATTGAACGACAGTAGTTACGACGTACTGACAGCCAATGCTAAAGAGCAAATTAAAACAGCTCACCCTGTGACTTATTTTGCTTCTGTCGATCCTCTTCGATTCAAAGATATCATTGAAAAACACGCGGGAGTCCAAAATGGCTTATAAAGGCGATGTCTACGCCGATCCGGATCCTATCTTCGGCAAACTAAATTGGGATGTAATTCCATTTACAGACCCAGTCATATTACCTGTTATGCTAGGCGCTCTTTTGGGTGGACTAGCACTTGTGGCTGCAATCACTTACTACGGTAAGTGGAAGTATTTATGGGAACAGTGGTTTACTTCCGTCGACCATAAGAAAATCGGTATCATGTACATCATTGTTGCAGCAGTGATGCTTTTCCGTGGTTTTGCTGACGCCTTCATGATGCGAACCCAGCAAGCAGCAGCAACCATCAATGGAACGGGTTATTTACCTCCAGAGCACTACGACCAAGTCTTTAGTGCCCATGGTGTAATCATGATTTTCTTCGTTGCCATGCCATTCGTGGTTGGCTTGATGAACATCATCGTTCCACTTCAAATTGGTGCACGTGACGTAGCCTTCCCATTCTTGAACTCTTTGAGCTTCTGGCTATTTGTTGTTGGTGCAATTCTGATTAACATGTCTCTGTTTATCGGTGAATTCGCTGCAACAGGTTGGCTTGCTTACCCACCATTATCTGGTATGGAATACAGTCCTTGGGTAGGTGTCGACTACTGGCTTTGGGCGCTACAGATCTCTGGTATCGGTACCCTACTGACCGGTGTTAACTTCGTTGTAACCATTATTCGCATGCGTGCACCAGGTATGAAACTGATGCAAATGCCTGTGTTTACATGGACATCGCTATGTGCGAACGCACTGATTGTTTTGGCTTTCCCAATTCTGACAGTAACGTTAACGCTATTAACACTTGACCGTTACATTGGCACCCATTTCTTCACTACAGATATGGGCGGTAACGTAATGATGTACGTTAACCTTATCTGGGCATGGGGTCACCCTGAAGTATACATTCTGATTTTACCTGCTTTTGGTATCTTCTCAGAAATCACAGCGACATTCTCACGTAAGCGTCTATTTGGCTATGTATCACTTGTGTGGGCAACAGCCGTTATCATGATTCTGTCATTCGTGGTATGGCTACACCACTTCTTCACCATGGGTGCAGGGGCAAGTGTTAACGCCTTCTTTGGTATTGCTACGATGATTATCTCTATTCCAACCGGGGTTAAGATATTCAACTGGCTGTTTACTATGTACAAAGGTCGCGTTGAGTTTTCAGCGAGCATGTGGTGGACAATTGCATTCCTAATTACCTTCACAATTGGTGGTATGACAGGTGTAATGCTTGCAGTTCCAGCAGCGAACTTCGTACTGCACAACAGCTTGTTCGTTATCGCTCACTTCCATAACGTAATTATCGGTGGTGCGCTATTCGGTTACTTTGCAGGTTTCACTTACTGGTTCCCGAAAGCAACGGGTTTCAAGCTAGACGAAAAACTAGGCAAGCTTTCTTGTCTTCTTTGGACTATCGGTTTCTTTGTAACCTTCATGCCAATTTACGTTCTAGGTTTCAGCGGTATGACACGTCGTCTAAATGTTGCTGATAATCCTGAATGGGCACCACTACTTTGGATCTCTGCATTTGGTGTATTCATCATTGCATCGGCTATTGCGACTCAGTTCTACCAAGTTTACGTAAGTATTCGTGACCGTAAGCAAAACCTTGATCTTACTGGTGACCCATGGGATGGACGTACGCTTGAGTGGGCAACCTCTTCGCCACCAGCGTTCTACAACTTCGCAGTTCTCCCTAAGATTCACGACCGTGATGAGCACCACTATGCAAAAGAGAACGGTTTAGCGTACAAAGCGCCTGAACGTTACAAGCGCATTCATATGCCAAAGAATACTTGGGCAGGTGTTGTGATCAGCGCATTCGCATTAACACTCGGTTTTGCTTTTGTATGGCACATCTGGTGGATGGTAATCGCTAGCGGTGTTGGTATTTTGGCGTCATGGATTGCATATAGCTTTGAGCGCAACAAAGACTACTACGTTGAAGTTGCTGAAGTTGAAGCAATTGAGCGTGCACATCTAGCACGTGTTTATGGCGAACAAGGTTCGACAAGCGAAGAAAACAAAGACGAAGATCAGGATGAAGATGATTCGTCTGACCTAAAACCTGTTACGGCATAGGGACTGACAGCAATTATGACTACAGAAGTTAAACATACATTTGAACCAAACGTCGCTGCTCAGTCACATGGCGGTCATGATCACGACGATCATGACCATCATGATTACGCAGGCGATACAGTCTTTGGTTTCTGGATTTATATCCTTAGTGACTGTTTATTATTCGGTACGCTTTTCGCAGTGTTTGCCGTTTTCTCAAACAGCTTTGCTGGACAAATTGAGCCAACTGAACTGTTCAACTTAACTTTCGTTGCTGGTGAAACTGCCCTACTTCTTCTAAGTAGTTTCACTTTTGGCATGGCAATGCTTAAGGCGAACAAAGAAGACATGAAAGGTATGCTCAAGTGGTTGGGCATTACCTTTGCGCTTGGTCTGTCTTTCTTAGTAATGGAACTTTATGAGTTCTGGCATTTCAGTAATGAAGGTGCCACTTTCCACAGCAGTGCATACTGGTCATCTTTTTATGCACTTGTTGCAACGCACGGCCTTCACGTATTTGCTGGCCTGATTTGGATGATTGTTCTATTCGTCCACTTCAAGCGTGATGGTTTTTCTGAAGATAATAAGACGCGTCTAGCTTGCCTGAGCTTATTCTGGCACTTCCTAGATGTTATTTGGATCTGTGTATTCAGCGTTGTTTACTTGATGGGGGTATTGTAATGGCTAATTCATCTGAGCACGGCCAAGGTGGACAGGCTCACGGTAGTGTAAAAGAGTATTTAAATGGCTTGATTCTATCCATCATTCTAACTGTAGTACCTTTTGTTATGGTGATGGCTGGAATCGGTTCTAAGCCGCTAATTATCGGCGTAATCATGGTTTTCGCCGTCGCGCAAATTTTTGTTCAACTTGTTTACTTTTTACATATGAACACCTCATCAAAGCAGATGTGGAATACCTCCTCCGCTGTTTTTGTTGTGGTAATTGTCGCAATTATCCTCATCGGTTCGTTGTGGATTATGGAACACCTAAATCACAACATGCTGATGGGTCACTAATAGGGTTACAGGATGTATAGACCTTATCTAAAAATCACCAAACCCGGTATTATCGGCGGCAACTTAGTTGCCGCCATCGGTGGTGTGCTTCTCGCTTCTCAAGGCAATATCGATTGGCTATTACTGCTTGCTGTTTGTATGGGTACTAGCCTAATCGTTGCGTCTGGCTGTGTTTTCAACAACGTGATCGATAAAGATATCGATCGCTTAATGAAACGCACCTGTGAAAGAGAGCTCGTTAAAAATGTTATACCTGTATCTCACGCGCTTATTTGGGCTACGGTATTAGGTTTATCTGGCTTTTATATACTAAGTCAATTTACAACAACGGTTGCATTGCAATTTGGTGTGCTCGGGTTCGTTGTTTATGTCGGTTTATATAGCCTTTATTACAAGCGTAAATCCGTTTACGGCACATTGATAGGCGGACTTTCAGGCGCATGTCCTCCGGTTATCGGTTATTGCGCAGTAACAGGTCACTTTGATGCAGGCGCTGCAATCTTATTCATTACTTTCTGTATCTGGCAACTTCCGCATTCTTATGCCATTGCCATTTACCGATTTGATGATTACAAAGCAGCATCTATTCCCGTTCTACCTGTAGAAGTGGGTATCGCACGTGCTCGTTTACACATCATCGCTTACATTATTGCCTTTGCTGTTGCTGCTTTAGCACTTAACTACCTAGGTTATGCGGGTAGCTGGTATGCACTGGGTGTCGGTTTAGTCAGTCTTCACTGGTTATATATTGCCAAAGTGGGCTACCAAAAAGTGCCAGATGCGCAATGGGGCAAACAGATGTTACTTTGCTCAATCGCTAACATCATGGTGTTTTGTTTACTTATTTCTCTCGACTTTTCAGCGGGAGACCTATCAGAAAATTATCAAGCTAGTAATACAGTAGTTTCTACTCTGCTGGAGCGAAGTTAATGACGAAAAACCCTGTAAAAATTGTGCTCCTTCTTGGAGCACTTGCCCTCGCTGGCATTTTCGCGCTTTACATAACTAACAGTACAACCCCGATTGGAGATAGACAGAAAGCACTGAAAGATCTTGGCGGTGAATTTCAACTAAATAGCCGTGATGGCACCGTCAGCCTTGGTCAATTTAAAGGACAAACTGTCGTTCTCTACTTTGGATTCCTAAACTGTGCTGAAGTCTGCCCTTCTTCTATGGGCGTGATGTCGACAGCTTTTTCTATGTTGCCACCTGAAGAATATGCCAACGTACAAGGTATCTTTATCAGTGTCGATCCAGGTCGTGATGATCTTGATTCTCTTGACAAGTTTGCTAAGTATTTTGATAAACGCATTAAAGGGCTAACAGGAACAAAAGAAGAAATAGACGCTTTAACAGAACAGTATGGTGTTTACTTTGATTTAGTTGATATGGCGTCTTCTGAACTTAGCTACACCGTAGACCACGCTTCTCGTTTCTATATTATAAACCCAGAAGGAAAGCTGGTTGATGCAATGAGCCATACAACGACACCTATTGAACTAGCTGCTGGTATTGACCGTGCACATAGCAACGCGCTTGCTAAAAACTAAAATTTATAGGGAAAATAATGAAAAAGACCGTATTATCGATCGCGTTGGCACTGGTTGCATTCCAAGCTTCTGCACACGACCACAGTGCTCATGACACTGCAGTGGCTGACACGAAAACATACCATCAAGTACAAACCGTTAATGACGTCCTAACGATTGAAAATGCTCGTGCTAAAGCCACTATTCCAGGGGTAAAGGTTAGCGCAGGTTATATGAAGATCACCAACGATACCGATGAGCCTATCCGCCTTGTAGAGGCAAACTCATCTATCGCAAAACACACAGAGTTCCATCGTATGTTTATGCGTGATAGTCAGATGGCGATGCGTAAAGTTGATGCTCTTGAGGTCCCTGCAAATGGTTCTGTTGAGCTAAAGCCAAAAGGTTACCACCTAATGTTTATGGGTGTTAAAGAAGCTTTAAAGCCAGGCCAAGAAATCAAAGTGACTTTAGTTGCTGACAACGGTGAAAAGTTTGACGTGCAACTCACTGTTATGCCGATGACCAAGTATTGATTCGGAGTATAAATATGAAGTTATTTGCTTGTGTGCTAGGTTCGCTACTCGCGTTACCCAGCTTGTTTAATATCGCTCAAGCGAAAACATCAATGGACAGTATTCTTGAGAGCCAAGCTATCCCCTGCTCTTCTGAGCTAAGGGATTTGGCAACAGTCTCGTTAAAAGATAATCCTCATCGAATGCTGCCTTACGTGAGTAAGTCTGATGATGTGCACCTTTTCAATGCACTGGCGGTAACCACCTATCGTGATCGTCAAAGCCATGTGACTTTTCATGGTGTGAAAAATATCGAAGGTGGATGTGATACTTCAGTTACTGAAAGCTATATTTTGCAAACTTCTTGTGCTGATGCCCGCCATGAAGCTTTTAGCAAATGGGATTTCGAAGGGAAACTGAATGAACATACCTATGTGCTAAAGAGCAAAAAAATCAAAGGCAAACAAGCGTTTCTTACCGAGCAATTCTCAAACTTTTGCTTAGTAACAACACGACAAGTGATTAGTAACTAACTACAGTCATAATCAATATCAATGCCCTGTTTCTTGATTATTCAAGTACAGGGCATTTTTTTTGCACTGAAGATAAAAACCGATCATCAGATCGGTTTTTTGTATCTAAAATATTAGATCGTACTTTAAGTGAGATCAGGACAATCCGCAGTTTTCGCCATTTTCACTTTCATTACTTCCGCTTTACCCGCTTCTTCATCGACTAATTCAATACCAGCACCGCCAACAAACGCGCCAATTTTAATAAATTGATTAATGAAATAGTTTCTACCCGCTTCAGTAAATAACGTTATATGGTTTTCAGAAAATTCAGATTCAGTACTGACTACGTGTTCTTCACCCGCTTTTACTTCATGGTAGAAAAAGACACCAGGTGCCGTTTCACCGACACATTCTTTATCTACATAAACATATTTTTTTAATGCTCCGCCGACAATAGAGTCCTCACGATAAATATAGATACCCGCTTTACCTTCTTGTGGCGCAGTAAACTTTTTCGCTTCATTAGACACCGCTGTATCAACAGTCGGAACAGATGCACAGCCAGATAAACCTAATAGTGCCGCACTAACTAATAATTTATATTTCATAAAACCTATCACCAACAAATCCATGACAAAAATAAATAAACAGCCTTGTTACTGATTAAATGTTACTCAAGCTAGTGCTTAATTAACATGAACTTAATAGCAAATTTTTACATTTGGCATTATCTATTTTTGTATCTGATACCGAGCAATAAAACGCTAGTTAAAATATGAGTAAATAGACATTTGTTATCTATGAAGGTAAAAAAAGACCATAAAAAACCGATCATCAGATCGGTTTTTATGTGTTTATCACGCAACGAAGCATGAACGTTAGCCGTTATAGCCTTTGTTTGAAGTCAGTTTCGCTAAGCCTTTCACCATGCGGAAGATAAACCAAATCCACACAGCAAAAAGCAATAAATAACCGACAAAGAAAGCAATTAACAAAACACCAAGAATGGATAAGCCAAAAAACCACCAAAATGTTGTAATGATATTGCTATAGTGATCAGCAAAGATAGTCCCTTGCGCATCACCTTTTTTTACCATCGCCCAAATTATACCAATAATAGTCAAAAAACCTGTAAACAAACCAACTAGCATCAAGCCATAGGCAATTAATGCGTTTGTTTTTGCAGCTTTATCTTTTTCTGTCATGGTTGGATTAACCACCACTTCTTCTTGCATCTCTGACATGTAATACTCCTAACGTTGTCAGTTATTCGTCCGATCAAATAATGATAAAAATACTATATAAGTCTTTTTTTACTCGCAACGTAATGCCTTGCTATGAAACGAGATACACAATGTTATTCGATGAATATCTAAATTCATTATTAATGGCCCATCAATTCATCAGCATGTTGCCAGCAGGTGAAGCACCACAATATACCGAAGGGCGCGAAGGTTATTACTGGGTAAAAGAAATGACAGGCAACAGTGCTAAAACAGTACTGAAGCTTGATATTCGTGATTTCAGCCAACAGGGCTATCGCGATCGCATGGCATTTTTACAAAACCTCGCCGATAGCTGTGCCACATTGTGGGGGAATCAACTATCTCGATTCAATTAGATAACCGCTACGAGAATGTCGCAAATAGCTTAGAAGGTGAAGCGAGATTCCCTATCGATATTGCCAAAGAAGCCTACACACGCAATAACATAACGATGAACGCGATCCAAATGCGAGGCGGCTATGATGGCGCGGTGTTGTCACAAAAAGGCTTACCTTGCCCTAACCTTTTCACAGGAGCACATAACTTTCACTCTATTTATGAATATCTGCCGGTTAAATCGCTGCAAGCAGCCAGCTCTGTTGTAACAGAGATTATCAAAATCACCTGCGAGAGATACAGTAAATAAGCTAATAAACTTATTGCTACGCTGTTTAGTCGACTCTGATTAATAAAAAAACCGATCGAATGATCGGTTTTTTATTGAAGGTAGTGTTAGCTTGTTTTTGGACAATTATCAGTATCGGAAAATCGAACATTAGCAATTCATGAATAACTTTCTATAGGCATATTCACGAATACGGCTTCGTATAATGCGAACTTTGGGCTTTTATGTTTAACATAATTACATTTTACTTATTTATAAA
Source organism: Photobacterium sp. GB-1 (assembly GCF_003026165.1). Classification (NCBI taxonomy): domain Bacteria; kingdom Pseudomonadati; phylum Pseudomonadota; class Gammaproteobacteria; order Vibrionales; family Vibrionaceae; genus Photobacterium; species Photobacterium sp. GB-1. The sequence continues at coordinate 51,160 of NZ_PYOB01000001.1, forward strand.
ATATCCCACTTTTGAGGGGTAACTTAATGAAGTTGAATATGATTTAATCGTTGAAGAAGCAGCTGAACTTTGTTTAAAAAGCGTGATGAGTGTCGAGTTTTCAAAAGGGAAAAACAACTCTACTGGAGTGTAGAAGTTTAATGCGCATGAAAGCATCTGAGGTGATTAGCGTTGCGTTACTAGGGTTGAGGTATCGAGTGATATAAATATTACTCACCAAATACTTAAATGTCCCAGTGTTTTGAAAAATATAATCTAAAAAAGCTCCTAATAAGGAGCTATTTTATTATTTTGCATGATGTTTAAGAAAATCTGTTAAGCAACTCGGTGTTCGCGCATATTGCGACAATGTACTCAACACACTATCTTGAGAGATTGATAATTGGCACTTTCTAGTGACACCAAAATGCCCCTGACCACCTTTCACATTACATTCCTGAAGCATTTTATTTACAATTGAACCAAAGAATTCAAGCATATATTTGCCTCTATAGCTTAAATGTCCAGCATTTTTTAACAGGAGATCAGAGGAATATTCTAATTCCTTCTCCTCTATCATATGGCTAAGTGAAAATTTGTCATAAAGGCTTTGGATGTCATATTTGCTTTCTATTTTCTGACACGTAATATTAATGAACTCCTCGACCTTAGTATTTTTTAAATTAAGCTCAATAGATGTATTAGTCTCTGACATTTTAACCTGACACATAAGCCAAGAGTGCAATGTCAATAACTCTGAGTCTGCTTGCTTTAAGTAAATTTCGAAATTTGCATGAAGTAAATCGTATATTTCTTTTTCCTCAATGGAGCAAATACCCACCTCGTCACACAATATTCTATCTAAAACATCAGAACCTACGTATAAGTTTTCGATTGAATAGCAAGGAGTAAAATAAATATTACCATGTGTCGTGTAATTAAAATCAAAATCTCTATCAGCAAAATATAGTATTTTTATCTTAGAAAGGTATTTATTACTTTCAACTTTTGATTTCAATTTAAGTAAATTATTACGACCTTTGCACTTAATATTTTTCCTATTACGTCCTCTGAAAACACTATCAATCCTTGAGCCATAATACTTAGCATCTTCACCTTCAAATATGCAGATAAGAACATCTGGATCAGAGCTATGTTCTTTTAGAATGTTTTGTATTTTAACAACCTCAAAGTCGCGTGCTTTACGCATGGCTTCAACTCTGCTCATCATTACCCTCGATGTAATCTACACAAAGGTTGTCAGTCATAGAGTCCAACTCATTATTGAAGATAAATGGCGAGTGTGTCGCTGCTAGTAGAAAACCACATCTATTTGAATTTATGATGTCTGGTAAGAGAGTCATTTGCCATTCCATAGACAACGACAGCTCTGGTTCATCAAACAAAACGGCATAAATAGTTTCATTATCTTCGAGGTAAAGCTTAGAAAAAATTGAAACTAATTGCTTTTCACCCGAAGATAATTTGTCTAATGTAATTTCGTTCTTTAAGTTTACGATTTTAATTTCAACTTTACTTTCGTCATAAACAAATCTTTTAGAAACAAGATATTTATTTACAGTCTCTACAAATTCTTTTATAGAATCATCTTGTTCTTTTTGAGCATAATAAACATCCACAAGATTACTTAATACGAAAACTAGAGGTTGATAACGCTCTTCAGTAATTAAGCCATTATCAACTAGGCGGATAATACTTTCTTTGGTCTCATTTGATAAACTATCCCCAACTCGACCTAGTACAATTCGAAGGACATCGATATTTAAAATAGATCGATACTGACTCTCATCCGCTTCATAATCAGAAGTTAAATGAGTTAGTACTTTAGCATTAAGGCTGTTGTACAGGCGAACAGCAGAATTTTTCAAATCAGAAGATATTTTATCGAAGCGCTTTTGAACATCTCTCATACCGAAGTTGATAAGACCACTTTCTGAGACATAATCAAAATCTTCAATATCTTGCTCAATCCTACGATACGTTGGCAAGTAAAGAACCTTTAACTTAACGTTTTGGTCAACAATATCTGACCATTCTTTATAGACGCCAGTATTTTCAAACAAGGCATCCCTTTCGAATCGGTTTAAGGCTTCGTATAACTCACGAGGCGAGCATTGTAATCTAGACGAGGAAAATCTATCGCGAAAATACTCAATAAATTGAAAGTAGGATCTCGTTGATGCCATTTTTATTAGGTGCAACAAGCGTTTTCTTGGGAAGGCTGATAAAATTCGTTCCGAAATACTGTCAGAAAAGCTAGGAGAATATTCAATATGATCAACCAACTCAGATTTGTTAATGGTAAGTAACACACCTGTAGAGAACTTCATCTCAATTTTTGAGAAACAAATTTCATCTAATTTCTCAAAAGATTTGTCGAGGATGAAGTACATGCAGCTTAAAAGTGTAGTCTTACCAGAACCATTATCGCTTACAAGAATTTTGGCATTACTATCCATCTCTAAAGTGATATTTCTTTCATTATGTAAGCCATATATTTTAAAATATTCAAATATACGCTCATTATTTTTTGAATCCATTTTAATACCTTTGTGATATACCAACTATTAAGTAAAGCTTGTTTTTAAATAGCTTATTAATTCTTATCGTTGATTTGAAGCTGCAAACTATGTTCAGGATAAAGTTTGCAGATTAAAAGCTATTTTATGCATTCTGCCGTTTCATTACATTTATTTCAATAGAAAAGCTTCATATTTTCAATAAGATAAACAACCTTTATAAGTGTTTAATTGCTTACTTGGATCAATTGAAAATTAAACAAGCCATTGAGACATAGTGGAACTTTCCTCAATGATGCAATAAGTGGATTTACAACGAACAGAAAATCATTAGATGAATGGACTACTGCTAATAGAGCAAAGCCTGTTAATAGTAGAGAATGAGTAAAAGAACTACCAAATAATGGGGCAATTATGAGCTAGCGATGTAAATTAGCAGCAACAAGTTAGCACCTCGCCTCCTTTCCTATAATCACGTATGATTAATTCCTCTCTTTCATCAATGGAATGAACTATGTTACTCGAAGGTATTGAAACCTTATTAGTGTTAGCGGAAGAAGGCACCATGAGCCGTACGGGTAGCCGTTTGTATATCAGCCAATCCGCAGTGAGCAAACGGATAGCCAAGTTAGAGGCAACATTAGGAACTAAGCTGATCATTCCTGCGGGGCGATTAATTAAGCTAACCCCTGACGCCCATGCGCTGATTAACAATGTAGGGCCGAGTTTTAATGAAATTCGAGGGCTGATTTTTGAACATCAGAATTTAGACGATCAAAGCATTATTACGATTGATTGCTCTGAAACCTTAGTCGCGGGTTATTTATCACAGGCGATGGGGCAATATTTCCAGCACGATAAATACATTTCCATTACCACTCACCATACCCCTGTGATTGTCGAAAACGTGCAATCTGGTAAGGCTTCAATTGGCTTTTGTGCGGGACATCTACCTGCAAACTATAGTTTTATTGCCGAGCATTTAATCGATGAGCCTTTTAAGGTGGTATTTAACCAACCCTTAACGGCATTACCGAAAGCGTTAGTGGTGAATGATTTAAAAAACCCAGCCAATTATTCTCAAGCAGCAATATTGCAAAAAGTCGGGATTGCACCATTAATGGAGATGGATTCTTACACTGCCGCAGCACAGTTAGCCTTGGCAGGTATGGCGCCAGCACTTGTGCCCCTGTCGATTGTTAACACACTACAGATTGAAGATAGGTTCTGTTTTGATTTTGAAGCGTTATCTGGCTTAACCCGCCCTATTAATCTGATTTATCGTCAAAATAGTTACAAGCTACCTAGGGTCAAAAAACTGGTTAAGACTATCACTGATGTTGTGATCCCAAAAACAATATAACTGATCGCTATCTCGCGAGTAAAAACGCTATTTATTCGCGCTTAACTGCCCTAGCGTGACTTTGTTTTTACCCGTTTTTTTAGATGCATATAGCGCTTCATCAATACACTTCATCACGCTGGTTATTGTGAAATCTGGGGAGGTGAATTCACATAACCCGACAGACGATGTCACTGAAAAGTGAGTATCACCAGAGGTAATACGATGCTGTGACAAGGTGTGAAGAATACGTGTACAAATTTCTTGGCCATGATGACTGTCGGTATTTTCCATTAACAACACAAACTCTTCACCGCCCCAACGCGCAATGATATCGGTGGAACGTAAGTTCGATAAACAAATGTTGGCAAACGCAACCAGTACATCATCACCAACATCATGCCCATAAGTATCATTAACCTGTTTAAAGTTATCGATATCGAATATCGCAATACTGTAGGTTTGGTTGTTGGTTAATGTTGCAATAGCGTCTAGTTTTTCATTTAACAAGCGCCTGTTGGGTAGATGTGTTAACTCATCGGTATATGACGCTTTTTGCAGCATCATATTCATATCAAGGATAGAGTTCTGGCTCCGTTTCAGGTACATCTCGCGCTTATAGACATAAATGCAGATCAAGCAAGAGAGAAAGTAAAGCAAGCACCTTAAATAGAGACTGTTGTCTTGGTAGTTTTTTTGTTGGTTTTGAATAACGAACAACCACTCACCATTCGGCACTTTGACGGTAAATGAGCTATCGGTTTTTTCGCAACTCTTTTCTATGTTATTAAAAATAGTTAATCGATGGCCATCTGGGTTAAAGCCAAGGATTTTATAATAGCTCTTATTTAGCGCGAGTTTTTCTCGAAATGTATCAAGGTAACTGATCGCATTTACAAACCCTGTAAACTCTTTTTTTTCATTAAATAAGGGTAAGCGTAGAATAAACGCCAGTTTACCGTTTTGAATAAGCTTAACGGGGCCAATTAGGCTCACACTTCGATTTTCAATGGAAAGTAATACGCCTTTTTTGCGCTCTTTAATATGGTTAAGATCGTGCCCTATCGCGGTATTTTTTGTCTGGTTAGGATAAATATCGGTAATAATACCTAAAGGCGCATATTGAAGTTCTGAAATAACATCGTTATCAGCCATTACTTTTTTAGCTATTACATCAAATGCTTTCGTATTTTTACTATTTTGAATATTTAATGAATAACTTAATGCTTTAAGGCTAACAACCATACTATTAATTTGTTCATTAATTTTTGTTGTAATGGTCTGACTGATATTTGCAGTATCTTTGTTGATTAATAAATCATGTTTCTTTTTGTTATTAAAAAAGAACAACTCGATAACAATTAACAGTAATAATAAAGAAAATAATATAGCAAAGCTAGAATGCGTTATTCTCACTTTAAATTTGTTATCCATAATGAATCGCTGCCAGCATTAGAGTTGAAATATCAATCGCTTAATTGCACAAATATACTTCATTTCGAATGAAATTAATATCTTATGTGCAAAAAACAAAACAATTTCTTACAACGCTAGGATTTATTTAGAATCTTAAAGAGTAAAATATTTAATTATTATGATTTAGCCTTTTTTTATTTGTTATTCCTATCATTCTTCTTATCTCTTCTTTTATGTAGCACATATGCCACGCTAAATATATGTATAGTGTGGCATGCATTTTATTTACTAATTTTAGAAACCAATAAATTGAAACCATTGTGGGTGTTGATCCCAAAGCAACTTAATCGCCATAATCATCGACATGATAATAACCATTGGACGAATAAACTTTTGTCCTTTATTAATCACAATGTGCGCTCCTAATCGCGCACCAATAAAACCACCAGCTGCCATAATTAAACCCAGTTTCCAAAGAGGTAGCCCCGCGATAATAAAAAAGATAAGCGCAGCGATATTAGAAGTGAAGTTTAATATTTTGGTTCTTGCAGTTGCCTCAACTAAGCCAAACTTGGCAATCGCAACGAAACAAATGGTAAATAAAGAGCCGGTTCCTGGGCCAAAGAAACCATCATAAAAACCTATGGATGTACCCACAGCAAAAGCAAACATCGCTTCTGATAGTTTTGGATCGCCCTGCGGTTGACCGATATTAGGGCTAAAAAGAAAATACAGTGATACAAATATTAATAAAAGAGGAATAAGACTGGTTAATGTACCTGCATCAATATGTTGAACCAACAACGCGCCAATCGCTGAGCCTGTAAAGGTACAGGCTATAGCTAGGCGCATGTCTTTAAGTTTCACTAATCCATTACGGACAAAATACAGTGAGGCTGAAAAGCTACCAAATGAGCTTTGTAATTTATTGGTAGCAAGTACTTGTGCTGGCGGAATACCCACCGACAATAAGGCAGGAACGGTTAATAACCCACCGCCACCAGCAATAGCATCAATAAAGCCGGCTAATCCTGCGACAAAAAACAGTAGTACGAAGATCTCTAACGTTAATTCCATTGCAACTCACATTGTAAGTTATTCTTTAATATCGTGATATTAACGTTATGAATAAAAATACAATAGAGAAAAACAAGACGACAACCTATTCCAACTTGGAATAGGTTGCCGATATCGAAAATGATTGCTCAATGATTACTTTCTGTTACGGCACATTTCGGCGGGGAAGGAAAGCTGTACCATGATGTAACGTTTGAAGGTTTCTTCATAAGGTTGGTCGTCTAACGCTTTTTGCATACACAATAGCCAAGCATCTTTTTCTGCTAAACCAATATCTAAATGACGGTGTGCGCCCGGTATATTGATCGAACCATACATTTCTGCGTAACGAGAAGGGCCACCCATCCAGCCGACTAAAAATGTGGTGAGTTTCGCTTTAGATTCCGTTAAATCAGGGTGATGCATAGCACGTACTGTAGCAGCAACGGGCAAGGTATCCATATAGTGATAAAAGGCATCCACTAATTGTTTTACACCTTGCTCACCTCCCGCCGCTTGTAAGGTGCTGTCTCCCACCCCATATACGGGCGCTTTGGCTTTCTTTACACCTGAAAACTCATCTTGCTCTGGGTATTCTGAACTATCCAATCTCGACTCACTGTCTTTTACTGCTTTTGTTTATTTTATTATATCTAAAAAAAAATAAAGAGCCCTGTTACTGGCTCTTTATTGTTTGCTTGATGTCACAGCAATGGTTGATTTACTGCTGCTGTTATTAAGCCTTAAGTCACATAAATAGGCCCACTGAATGACGTCACAGGTGGCACTTCGCCAGTGAATTTTTCAATATCAACAACAACGGTATTGGCACTGGTTGCTTGCGCTAACTGTGAGGTTGGAATATCAATGGTAACGGTATTAGGATCGCCATAAGTATCAATCGCACCAATGTCGTTATTCAACGGCCCAAACCATGCCCCTTCGTAAATTCTTATTACGCCTGTTGGGTAATCTTCCGATAATACCGCCCCTGCTAATAATTGCCCGCGATCATTAAAGACTCGAACAATATCACCGTCTTTAATGCCTTTTTTCTTAGCATCATCGGGATTAATATAAACGGGCTCATGATCTTTTACTGCATAGGTATTACGGTATTTTTCCGAATCACACATTTGTGAGTGTAAACGTTTATTGGGATGGCAAGATTGCAGCCAAAATGGAAATTGCTTCGATTTCGGCCCACCATGTGAACGCTCTTCTTTTTCAAACCACATTGGGTGGCCTTGGCAATGTTCATAGTTATAGCGCGCTATTTTTCGACTATAAATTTCAATGAACCCTGACGGTGTACCCAGTGAATTGATTTCAGGATCTTTTCTGAACGCTTCGTGGCTTACGTAGGTTTGGTCGGTTTTAAATTCGACGATGCCATTTTTCCAAAATTCGTTAAATTCTGGCATTGGGTTACTATTTTTGTTTGCCTCACGACAATCATTATACAGCTGATGTATCCACTGCATTTCTGTCATGCCGCGAGTATATTGCTTACTTTTCCCAAATCGTTCGGTGAGTTCGGTGAAGATCTGAAAATCTGTTTTTGATTGGTATAAGGGATCTATCAATTTATGCATCGCCAATACACCAGAGGTAGAATACGTGCCGTATTGGTCGAGATCATTACGTTCAAACTGCGTACATGCCGGTAATACGATATCAGAGAAACGACACGTTGGCGTCCATGTGTAATCAATATTGACGACGGTTTGTAGCTTTCTAAACGCTTCTTTCATTCGGTTACGTTGTTGATGGTGATTCCATGGATTACAGCCACTAAACACCATCATTTTAATATCGGGTAATACGACGTTACCGCCGTTAAATTTGATCTTTTTCCCCGGTTCCATAATCGAATCAATCCAACGAGCAACAGGAATAACTGAACTATAACCTTTGAAATCATTGTTATTCCAAACTGGCACTTGCCCTTCATCGACATTTCGTGGAAAACCACCTGGCCCTGCTGCGGTACTAAATGGCAGCCCAACACCACTATAGAAATGAGAATAAGACACCCCACCACCGGGTAAGCCTATTTGCCCAAGCATGGATGCCAACACGGCTCCCATCCAATACGGCTGTTCACCATGTTGCTGGCGCTGTACTGCCCAGCCAAACATTATCATGGTGCGATCTTTCACTAATCGACGAGCAAATTTACGAATGTCGTCGGCTTTAACACCACAAATTTTTTCTGCCCATTCTGGGGTTTTCTCGATTTTATCTTTGCCAGTACCAAGTAAGTACGGCAAAAATTCGTTAAACCCTAAGGTATACGTTTCTAAAAATTGTTTATCGTAAAGGTTCTCTTTGTATAAGGTATGGGCAATACCTAACATGAAAGGAACATCGGTTTGGGGGTTCACGTATTGGTGTTCACAACCGAAATATTTTTGGCTTTTCGACACCACAGGATCGACGGATATCATGGTGATCTCGCCCTTCGCGACTTTGTCTTTTAATTGGGCGTAATAACCATAAGAGCCGTGCGTTTCACACTGCCAACCAATCTGGCTATTTTTGATCGGATCGTTAGACCACCAAATTAAGGTTTTGGTATCTTTTAAAATGGTTGTCCATGTGGTGGCTTGGGCATAAACCTCGGTTGAACCTAACACGTAAGGCAAAATAACTTGTCCTGCCCCAGTGGAATAATCCCCCACTTTTTTAATAAAGTTGCCATGCATCCCCACCGCACGTTGCATGTGTGAGGTACAGCTTTGGAACTGTCCGGTTTCACGCCAGCCTGTTTGCCCCGCATGCAGTGCCCAAGGACCATAATCTTTTTGGATACGTTGTAATTCTTGGTAGAAGAGATCTAACGCTTCATCCCACGTTACTCGAATAAAGCGATTGTTACCTCGTGTTTCACCACTGTATTTGTTTTTCTTAAGCCAGTCTAACCGCACCATGGGATAACGAATTCTTGAAGGACTATAAATTAACCCTTTAATCCCGTTTAGCATATCAGTTGGATGCTTATCTAATTCAAAGGGTTTAATTTCTGCAACTTGACCGTTATAAATACGCGCTCTGAATGCTCCCCAGTGTGAACCTGTCACTTTCCAAATACCGGGCGGCTCTGTTGATTTTGTGACTTCTTCAGCAGCTTTAGCCGCTTGCATCAGCAATCCAGGACCAATAACAGAAGCGGCACTCGTAGTTGCTAAGCCTTGCAAAAATTTACGTCTACTCAGTGACATAAAAAAATTCCTCACGATTAAAACGTAAAAAGGCTGCTGAACATAATGTATGTTTAGCAACCTTTAGTTTGATTAATGTTCAGCTTTAGAAAAGTCTGACGAATGGTTTTGTAAATATTTCAAAACAATAGCTTCGCTATCTGTATCAAAATTCACAAATGCAAGCATACCGTTAAACATGCCAGGCCAAGTATTTGCGTCAAAATGGTTTTCTGCTGGCTGGGTATGACATACGCTACAGTTGGTGTTGTAGGCCGATTTTGCGGCACTCCAAATAGTACTGACATCACTAACAAAGTTCTTTTTCTCAACCCATAATGTTGCGGTTACTTGTTGCCATTCTAGGCCTGTGACGTCATCTTCTTTTTTCTCGAAACCTTTTACAATATCCGCACTTTGCGCAGCATTTTTACTTAAGGCGGCTGTCGGTATATTCATTCCGAAATCTTGATTAATCACCCGACCAAAACCTTTTACTTTTCGCCAACCGTTCAGTTCAATTTGCAGCATGTCGTCTTTAATGGCCAACACTTTCACTGCCGATGCAGGCTCTAAAGAACCCCCGTCTTTGGTTTTGGCTTCATCTTCGTAAAGAGGCAAAAATTGCACGCTGTAGTAGGTATCACCGTCTGAGTAATCGGTACTATGTGATGCCGCAGTCAATTCAGAGACAATCCCACCAGACGAGGCCATATCCGCTGGTAAGTGATGGGCTATACCTTTGTGGCAGTCTATACAACTTTGATCTTTAACCGCAGCTTGTTTCATTTGTGCCTGCGCCCGAGGTGACATTTCATCCCATTTCATGCTGGCATAACTGTGGCAACTCTTACATTCTAGCGAACCGTTCGCTGCAAACCGTTTCCATTCGTGTTGGGCTAATTCCAGCCTTTTTGCCTCAAACTTTGCAGGTGTATCAATGGAGCCAACAATGGCGCCAAAGACTTCTTTACTCGCCTGCATTTTTCGAGCGATTTTATCCGACCAATTATGCGGAACATGGCAATCAGGACAGGTTGCCCTAACCCCTGAATTATTCGACCAATGAACGGTGCCTTTTAATTCAGGATATACGGTGTCTCTCATCGAATGACAACTGATACAAAATTTTTCTGTGTTGGTCATATCAAGGGCAGTATTAAATCCCCCCCAAAATATAACCCCCGCGATAAAACCACCTAATGCGAGTACGCCAAGGCTTATTTTTGTTGCTGGGCGCCACAGCGTTACCCAAGCTTTTTTTAAGGACGACTTCATTATTTACCTACCGTTTTTTATTCAATATTGACGTGTGCCTAACCATGACCCGGAGGCCCAAGGAAAAACACTTGCATCGCCCAAATAAAAAAACCATACCCGCCCACAAAAATGACAGATAAAATAGGAAACAGTAAAACAATGATAAAGAGAAATGTTCGCCATTCATAACGGCCTCTCTCTTTATCATCCATTTCTTCACTTAACATTATTGCTCTCTCACTTATTAGTAAGCCTTATTATTCTTAATAGGCTTTTCCAGTGCTTAAAGTGAATTATAGACAATGCTTTTACATTTAATTTTCAAGCTTGTTAAAAAGCCAATTCGATCACATTTTTTTCTTATCTTTTACAACCTTATTTTTTATCTAACCTTTTGTTTTAGATATAAAAAAAGGCCAGCACTTCTGCTGACCTTTTTTGCGATATTTAACGAAAAGTTAGTCTATCGTGTCGATATCTAAGACTGTTTGGATTGGTTTTTCATGTTTCGGTGTATTACCAAAGCCACGTAAACCTACCACGTGTACGTGTTCACGATCTTTGAAAATCTTACGTACTAGTTTGTAGGTTGTACCTTTTTCCGGACTGATATTTTCCGGTGCCGCAATCAGTAACTGCATGTCTAAGCGTTCACATAACTCAAACAATGTTGCGATTGATTTACCATCCAGTCGTGCCGCTTCATCCAAGAACAAGAGTCGACAAGGAATGATATCTTTACCACGTAAACGTCGCGATTCTTCTTCCCAGCTCTGAACAACCATTAACAGAATTGCCTGACCTGTACCAATCGCTTCACCCGTAGATAGCGCGCCTGATTCCGCTTGTAGCCAGCCGTCTGTACCACGGTTAACTTCAATGCTTAACTCTAGGTAATTACGGTAATCTAACAGCTCTTCACCCAAGATTTGCGGTGAACGTTGCCCCATATCGATATGTGGATTCAAACGTTGGAACAACTTCGCAATCGCTTCCGAGAATGATAAACGGTTATTACCGAATAGATCGCTATGCTGATCTTTATTCTCAACAAGTCCTGCAAGTAGCGATTCGTGCGTATCACGTACTTTAACGTTTAGACGCACACCATTTACCTGACCAAAGCCAATACTTTGCAAGCCTTGGTTTAGCATACGAATACGGTTTTGCTCACGCTGGATTGTTTTACGAATAATATTCGCAACGGAATCTGAACTGATCGCTAAACGTTGTTCACGCGCCGTTAGCTCTTCGGTTAAACGTCCCAGCTCTGCTTCCATTTCTTCGATAGCTTCTACTGGATCGTCAGTACGAATAATATCGTGACGAATACGCTCACGTAGATGCTGGTACACCGCGATGTAGAACAGAACTTTACGTTCAGGACGCGTCACATCTTCTGACGCGCGTAATGCATCACGTAAATCTTCGTTATCCGCAACCGCAAGACGCAGTGAACCGAGCGCTTTATCCGATAGTGAACGTAGTTCATCTGCCGACATATATGCCATTTCACGACGGTGTAAACGACGTTCAACATCGCTTTCACGTGCTAAACGTAATACCGCACACCAACCCGCTTTCGCGTTAACCACTAACTTACGGAAGTCTTGGTAATCTTTACCCACTTTACGTAAACGCTTCACTAACGACTTCATTTCAAGTTCGATAGAGGTGGTTGATTTTTCTAACTGGCTACGGCGACTACGTGAACTGTGTAAACGCTCATTGAGTTCATCACGACGAATACGCGCGCGTTCTTCAGCTTCAACATCTGCACGTACACCTAGCTCTTGCAGTTCACGTTCAAATTCTTGAACGGTTTCCATTTTCGCTTGGTGCGAGCTCTTCAGTGACGCCATTAACTGGTTGTACTGGTTTGCTTGTGCGCGCGCTTGTTTTAAGCTTTCACGGCTGCGACCACGGGCTTGTTCTGCGGTTGCAAGTTTCGCTTTAAGCTGCTCGTTTAACTCTGAGCTCTTGCTTAGTAGCTCTACCGCATCGGCATAGCTAAAGTAGTGACGACGTTCAGCTAAATCAGCGACCGCAAAGATCAGGGTTTTCAGCTCTTGTAGCTTCTTATCTGCCGCTTCGTAATCAGCTTGTAGCGCATCGAATTGCTCGGGATCAGCGTCCAGCGAAGACACTAATGTTTCAAGCTCGGCTAACGCTTTACCATGACGGTCAAGGTAGTTACGTGCTTCATCCATTTGTGAAAGTTGTTGTTCAACTTCTTCAAAACGTGCGCTTAGGGTGTCATCTTCAAGCAGTGTTACTACTGGGTTTAATTTACCCAATAATGCAAGACCTTCACGTGCTGCCGCTAACTGGCTACGCTGTTGTTGTTCTTGCGCTTGTGATTCAGATAGCTGACGTGCAATTTGGTTACGTTGATCACGTGCTTGCTTTAATTCTACTTCTGGATCTGGGTTAAATGCCACAGACATGTGGGTGGCTACAAAGCTATTGAAGCTTTGGTACAAACGCTGAAGTTTTTGCGAATCAAACGATGCTTTTGCGTGATCTTCTACTACTTGATCTTTCTCATCACGTAAGAACTCTAGACGTTGTTCACGTGCTGCACGACCAAATAGTGGCATTTCAGGGAAACGTGAGTAACGCAGTTGGCGATCGTTTAAATGAACACACACTGCATCTTCGAGTTCATCAACATCAAAGCCACTGTCATCAAATGAATCCGCGTCTCCTTCGATGATGTAAAGATCATCTGGACAATCATCTAGTGTGACTAATTTTTCTTTAATGCCGCTAAGATCAGGAACAATAATCGCGTGTCGAGCAGGGCCGTACATCGCACTGAAATATGGCGCATCATCAATAGTGATATCATCATAAACTTCAGATAACAGCGTACCGCCAAGGGTATCGGCTAGGCCACGTAAACGTGAGTCATCACTACCGCCAGGCTGTGCTAAACGCTCAATATCAGCGTCAAGTTGCTTCTTACGTGCGGCTAATTCATCACGTTGACGCGAAGCTTCACGCTCGTTATCCAACGTTAGCTGCATTGCATCCATCACCGCTTGGCTACTTGAAAGATCAGCATTGGCTTGCTCTGCTAATTTTTCAAGCGCATCAGAAGCTGCAATCCATGTTGGAGCTTGCGATTCTAATGCGGTAATACGAGAAACTAAACGTTGCTCGTCATGGCGCATGTCGTTGCGTTGCTCAACCAGCGTTGCTTGATCTTGCTCTAGGCTTTCAAGCGTTGCTTCATGGCGCGCTTGTTCTTCAACTAACGCTAATTCGCTATCTAATGTGGTGGCGAATTTCTTGGTATACGTTTCAGCTAATTCAACCGCTTGGCGTTGACTACGCACGCTACGCTCTAAATCACGGTATTGCGCTTTTAGCTGCTCACCACGATCTGAAATCGCACGTAATTGACGACCATGATCAATCAATTCACGGGCTTTGTTACTTGCGTTTGCGCGATCAACGGCACCGGCAATGGTGGTAATGATCGCTAAGCCTTTATCAAACTGTTGCGCCGCCGCTGACGACATATCCAGTTTATGTTTAAGGGCTAATAATGCTGTTGTTTGGGTATCTTGCTGTTGTTTAAGTTGCGCAAGATACGGTGGCGCTTGATCAGGTAGCATTTGATGATCGCCAGACAAATCACGTGCTTTTTCTAATGCCTGTACCGCTTGTTGGTACTGCAATGCACGGGTTTGCTGCATATCTAATGCTTGCTGGTAATCGGCTAACTGGGTTTTTAAGCTATCAACTTCTTCTTCCGTTAGCTGTGATTGTTCTTCGGCAATCGCAAGTTGCTCTGCCGCTTCTTCAACCACCATGACCTGCTCTTCAAGACGCTCTGTTAGCTCTTCAAGATCTTCTTTGTAACGCTCGATTTTCTCAGCTTGACGGACTGCGGTTTGTACTAGCTGTAGGTGATCTGATGCAGCTTGATGATCTTGCTCTAACGCGCCTTCTTGCTCGGTCAATTCATTCAGCTCTGCGGTCATGTTATTAAACGTAGACTGCTGATCGATTAAGGTTTGACGTGAGCCCATTAGCTCACCACGTAAGCTTAATGTTTGCTCTAGCTTCTTCTGACGCTCGTTAGCATGACGCATATAATCGGCAGCAACATAGTTCGTTGCTTCTGAGATCAAATGCTTAAACAAGTCACGGTCACGCTGAGTCAGTTTGATCGCTTCTAATGTCGAACGGTTTTCACGCAGTGCTGCTTCCATATCTTGGAAGGCTTTTTTAACACCGGTGTTGTGCGGTAATAGGTAATCACGTAATGAACGTGTGATCGCACTTGAAATACCACCGTATAGTGATGCTTCAATTAAGCGGTAGAACTTAGAACGATCTTGGCTGTTACGTAATTTCTTCGGTAACACGCCCATTTCAAACATTTGAACGTGGTAATCAGTTACCGAGTTAAATGCTTTAAATTGCACGCCTTCATATTGTGCAACAATGTCTTTAACATCATTAAGCTGGCGAACACGCGCTTGGTTTTCTGATAGTGTTTCAATTAACACATCAGTGGGTTTGATGTTTGAAGGCAAGCCTTGAATTAAGAAAGGCTTAATATCAACTTTCTTATCACGACCCGCGACTTGCTGTAATTTTACAGCAAAGATAATGCGTTGCTTTTTCGAGTTAACCACATCAAGCGCAGCATAACAGGCCCCCGGCTTCAGTTTACCGTGAAGACCTTTATCGCGTGAGGCATTTGAACTTCCCGCTTCCGTTGTATTTCGGAAATGAAGCAGGCTTTGATCAGGAATGAGTGTGGTAATGAAAGCAGCCATGGTTGTTGACTTACCCGCACCGTTACCACCTGAAAGCGTTGTCACCAAATTATCAATGTCAAAGGTACGAGCAAAGAAGCCGTTCCAGTTGACCATGGTGAGCGATTGATACTTACCGCGTTCCATTAAATACTACTCTCCTGTTCCACTTGTTGTGCATCTGCATTTTCAAGTGATTCTTGACTGTCTTGTTCGATATCGTCGAGCAAACTTGATTGGCTTGGTTCTTGATGATGCACAACGGCTTCACCGTCACGGATCAAGCGTAGCTGCGCTTCACGCATATCATCACCTGTTCGTACATCGGCACCAAAACGGAATACCGCTTCACTAATACGGAATTTACCGTGATCACCAATTGGAATTAACATCCCTATACGGCGTAAACGACGCAATGATGTTTTCACTTTATCGAACAGTTTTTCACGATCAAGATCGGAACCTGTTGCGCGGTTAGTCACTAATTTCATTAGCTTTTGTTCATCTGCTAATGTCACTAACTCATCAAACAACTCTTGGTTAGTAAAAATACCTTCGTGCGCTAAACGCTCTGGGCTTAGGTAAAGGAAACACAACACTTTACCCACCAGCATGTCGATTTCTGATAATACAGAACGACCAATCAATGAGGTTGAACGTGGACGAAGGTATAAAAAGCCTTCTGGCGCACGGACTAATTCTGCATTGTAACGCTTGTAAAACATGCCGAGTTCTTGTTCAAATTCGATCAAAAAGGCATGGTTATCTAAATCTTCACTAGAAATATGGCGACCTGAACGGAGCGCGTTATCCAGTGCGGGGAAAAGTGGATTAGCAATCGCTTTTGCTAAATTTTCCGGCATGAATTCTTCAATATTTGTCAATGACATGAGCTTGTACCTTGGCTCCGTATTCGTTAATTGCTTCCCAATCAGGCTGAATTGCATTGAAATCAGCCTCTGAGTATCCCATTCTTACTGCTTGATCAATCACGATTCTTGCCAAATCAAAATGCTGGGCAAATGGGTGTTGAGCCAAATAATCTTTGAGCAGTGAGCTTAGGTTGATGGGTGCGCCTGTCGATTTGTGCGCTTTTAGCATTGCTGCAACTTTTTCTGCCAATATATCATTAACTAAGTCGAGCTCTTCAAATTCCATCTCAGCGGGAACAATACCTGTTACTTCATCGTCACGAAGCACTAATGCTTCATCACGCATGTCTAATAAACGTTCAGCATCTGCATAGGTCAATAACCATGGCGCATCAAAATAATCAGTAACCGACTGGCGTAAACGCTGACTAAATGCACGGTTCTTGTCCATGTCTATCGCGGTACGAATAAACTTATGGACATGGCGATCGTAGCCAATCCATAAATCAATCGCTTGCTGACCCCAACTGATAATGCGATCCAGTTTTGCTTGAAGGATATACACCATCCCATCAACATAATCTAAATCATCACGACCTTGTGTGGATTCTTGAATCGTCAGTAACTGCGTTTGTAGCTGATCGCCTGCCGCTTGTAGTGTGTCTTGAAGCTCTTTTAACGTCGCAGACGTTTCATCAAGTAACTGCTCACAACTACTGATTGCCGCGCGCCAGTCTTGGTTTAGCAATTCAGCAATATCGACTTTGACTTGCTGCTGTTGCTCATCCATGGTGCGCTGGTTTAAATCGATGCGATCGAATATTTCAGCTACTGAGTATTTCAATACGGCATGAACATTTTGACGCCAGTGTTTTTCATCACCGTCTTCTTGTGCCGCCGTTGCTGCTTTATTGATTTCGTCTGCCACCATTGCTAACTGGATAGATAGCTTGAGTGTTGAAAACTCTCGTTGGCGAACGTAATAATCAGTAATGCCTAACGCTAATGGGCTTAAACGATAAATACTAGCGCCATCAGTTACTTCACTAGTAAAGCGTGAAATTAATCGCTGTCTTACCAATTCATTAATGGCGTTGTTGGCGCGAAATGCCAGGGTTTCTTTGGATTGGCCGAACATATCACTTACGATGCGAAATGCGTCAACCAGTTCTCCTTCCCCTAATTCTTCATCAAAGCGATCACCGCTTAAAACGGCAATGGCTAACAAGAACGCCAGCCGTTCCGTTGGTAGGTTTAAAGCAAAATCGTTTTGCTTTACCCAGTTAACCAACTCGGGAACCGTCTGGGTAACTTCACTCATCCCTTGTCCTTATTGCTGTTATTAGAGTTTGTCGTTGTTGTGTGCGTTTCTTTCGCAAAAGGCTTACGGGCATACACATGAATATAACGCCCCAACGACAAAAACGGCTCTTGACGGCAAAGCTTCTGCTCCATCTCAAGAACCTGTTCAAAACTGTAGTCACCTACACGGAAAGTTTGCATATAATCATGGAAGGTTCTCACCCCTGTTTTACCCATGATTTCAAACCCTGCATCGGTTAGGCACTGATAAACATCTTCTGGTTTTATCCCTTGCTGCGGCTGTAATTTAAAGCGCTTGCGATGTGGCATTCCTTGCTCAATATGAGTCAAGTTACCGCAAATTAAGTTTTTAAACAGTAGACCGTTATAGTTATAAAACATCACGGAAATGGCACCGCCTGGTTTCACATTGTCTAATAGACCAGTAAGTACCTCGATTGGTTCAGCTAACCATTCCATTACTGCATGAAATAAAATTAAATCGACAGGTTCAGATATGAACTCATCAATTTCCTGCACAGGACAATGCACAAAACGATATTGCTCAAGCAAACCGTTTTTAGCAATTTCTTGTTGAGCTAATGTCAACATTTCGCTAGAAAGATCACATAACGTTACTTGATGTCCAAGTGATGCAATTTTTTGTGACAATTGTCCAATACCTCCCCCTGCATCTAATACAGTAAGAGGTGATACACTGCTAAGCGAGGTAAGAATTTGTTCAATATCTTGCCATACGACAGTTTGTCGTATTTGCCCTTTTGCTGTGCCATATATGTTTTCAGCGAACTTTTGCGCTAAATCATCAAAATTTCGGTCTTTGATCACGGCTGCTTTACGTTATGATAGCGAATCTAAAAAGTGACTCATTTTCTCACAAGCAGTAAAGGAATAAAGGCTTGTGATGCTTTTTCAAGCTCAACTGCTGAAATTTCGGACTACATTTCATGTTTGAATTAAAAAAATTAATCGCAACACTCCTTATGCCCCTCCCAGCACTGCTGATCATTGGGGTTATTGGATTATTGTTTTTATGGTTTACGCGTAAGAAAAAACTCGCTTCGGGAATTATTGCATTCTCTTTTTTAGGTATTTTTGCCGTCTCTTTTCAGCCTGTTTCTACGAGTTTATTGCGACCATTAGAGCAACAATATCCCGCTTTTGTCGGTTCATCTAAACCTATCGATTTTGTTATGGTGCTTGGTAGTGGTCATGTGATCGATAAAACGTTTCCTATCACCTCAGAACTTTCACGTACTGCGTTAATGCGTTTAGTTGAAGGTATTCGTATTGCGCGAATGTATCCGGGATCTAAAATAATCCTTTCCGGTTACGGTGGTGGAACCAATATCAGTCAAGCTCGTATGATGGCTAAAGTCGCCCTAGCATTGGGAGTGAGTAAATCGGATATTCTGTTGTTGGAAACAGCGAAAGATACCTGGGAAGAAGCGCATCAAGCTGCTTCTGTTGTTGGTGATAAAAGCTTAGTACTTGTTACTTCAGCCAGCCATATGCCGCGAGCCTTGTATGAATTTCATCAAGCTGGACTGTATCCAATTCCAGCACCGACTAACTTTTTAGCGACGAACAAAATTAAACAACCTTGGATACGCTACGCGCCAAGCTCGCAGTTTTTAAACCAAACTGAACGTTATTGGCATGAAAAACTAGGCAGTTTATGGCAACAATTGCGTACATTTCTTGCTAACCATAAAGAGCCAAGCACGGATGTAAACAATCATAATAGTGCAGATGCATTAACCGTTGCAGGCTAAAACCATACAAAACGCCCTGATCGCCCAGTAAATCATTACTGGGCTTTTTTTTGCCAAGATCACTTACCTTTCTTTATTTTTCTGAGTCGTCCTCAACGTATTATCACAAACACATATAGCTAAAAGTTATATATACAAAACAATTAAGCTAAAAAACGTCATAAAAAATGTATCTGAAAAAAGCGTTAGCCACTATGATTCTTCTCCAATCAGAAACAATAATTGCTTAACATTTTAATTCCTAAATTTTACAAGCATCAGTTTATTTAACTGCAAATTATTGCTTTCTCGTTTTTATTATATTGATAATTTAAAGGTTAGCAGTATGTATCAAATTATAAATTTAGCCGTCTTTACGCTACTGATCGCCTTGTTGATTAAGCAGCAACGTACCGATAGCACCCTTTCAAAACGCGTTTTTACCGGATTAATTCTCGGTGTCTTATTTGGCGCTGCTCTACAATGGTTATATCACCCACAAACGCCTGTCGTTAGTGACACCCTCGAGTACATTAATACTGTTGGGGCGGGTTATATCAGCCTGTTAAAAATGATTGTTATGCCACTTATTATGGTTTCTATCATTGGCGCAATTATTAAGGTGAAAGATTCAAGTGCGCTGGGTAAAATATCATTTCTCACCATAGGTATTTTATTAGCAACAACAGCAATCTCTGCTTTAATCGGCATAATGATCACTCACCTATTTGGTTTAACCGCTGATGGTATTGTTGAAGGTGCGCGAGAAATTGCCCGAGGTGAAGCATTACAAACACGCTTGGGCAGTATTGCGAATGTGTCGTTTGCAGACATGATAGTTTCATTTTTCCCTTCTAACCCTTTCGCTGATTTAGCGGGTACGCGTCCTACTTCTACGATTGCCGTTGTAATATTCTCTGCATTTGTTGGTATGGCTGGCTTAACGGTTATTAAAACAAATCCAGAGTTAGGCGCTAGCTTTGAAAAGTTTGTTAATGTTGCCCAAGAAATTGTACGTACACTCGTACGCATGGTACTGAGCTTAACACCTTATGGTGTGATGGCATTAATGACGAAAGTGGTTGCTGGCTCTAACTACGACGATATTCTAAGTTTATTGAATTTTGTTATCGCATCTTATGTTGGGCTTGGGTTAATTCTGGTATTGCATTTAGTACTCGTTAGCTTTGTTGGGGTCAATCCTCTGCGCTTTTTGCAGAAGATATTACCGGTACTAACGTTTGCTTTTACCTCACGTTCAAGTGCTGGCACAATTCCGTTAAACATTGATACTCAAGTAAAATCGCTTGGCAATGGCGATGCGGTTGCTAACTTCTCTGCTTCCTTTGGCGCTACGATGGGACAAAATGGCTGTGCGGGGTTATATCCAGCTATGCTTGCCGTAATGATTGCGCCGACAGTGGGCATTAATCCATTAGATCCCAGCTTTATGATTTCCCTTATTGCCATTGTAACCGTCAGCTCTTTTGGTATTGCAGGTATTGGAGGTGGTGCGACATTTGCCGCTCTTATCGTTCTTTCAACATTAGGTATGCCCGTTGCACTTGCAGGCTTGTTAATTTCGATTGAGCCTTTAATTGATATGGGAAGAACTGCAGTAAATGTTAGTGGCTCAATGACGGCAGGAACTATTACTTCTCGTATTTTAGGCTTAAATAAAACGACTGAGATAGATAAAGAGAAACAACCAAACGTTATTGACACACACGCTTAAACATAATTTAGCTATGATTGCTCTTGTATTAACAAATAAAAATCTCACTTTTTTTTAGTTTTTCACTTTTCAATCAAAGATTACTTTTTTAGTAAAAAACATAAAAATTACATTTCATTAACACTATTTATTATTTAATTTTAATAAATAGTGTTTTTTTCATTCTTATTCGATAAATACTTTATTTTTCATTATTACCATCACTATAAATTGCTTATTAAGCAATCAAGACCTTCCTCTTTTTAACAAATCCTCTTATGGTAATTAATGTGACATAGATCACGTTAGATAATCATTTTTAGACTAGTCTTATTAAGCATAAACTCCAACACATTATGAGTAACTTATTATGAGCATTAAAATTACAGCACGCGGTTTTGAACTTCCAGACTACCTAGAACAACATATTAAAGAAGCATTCTTTAAGTTTGATAAATTCAAAATTACTTTCCAAAGCAAAGATGTATTTATGAAACTTGAGGAAGGCCGTAAGTTTACTGTTGAAATCGCAACTAAGTCTAACCTAGGTAAAATCGACGCTACTGGTGAAGCTAACGAGCTAATCGATGCATTCAACGAAGCCTTTGACCGTCTAGAGCGTCAAGTCATTAAGCACAAAGAAAAACCACAAGCTCACCTCAGTGAAAAAGCACAAAAAGAGAAAGAAAACTTAATTAAAGAAGAAGACGAAACGTTAGCTAAGTTATAAATCATCTTGCCACTAAAAGCGGTCACTGTTTTACATCATTTATTTCGGTGATCGCTTTTCAATATAGGTAATAGAAATATCTGTATTCCTCATTTCTTACTCCGCCATATACCTCTCTTCGATATTTTTCGTGTTAAAATAGTAAAACATACCAAATAAAAGATCTCTAAATGAAAATTCTAGTTCGTAACCTTTCTCGTAGCACCACTGAAATCCAAATTCGTAAAATTTTTGAAGAGTTTGGCAAAGTAGGAAACTGTAACCTTGTTTTAGATACAATTACAGGTAAGTCAAAAGGCTTTGCTTTTTTAGAAATGGACGATGAGCAACAAGCAGTCCGTGCGATGAAAGCTTTAAATGAAACGATGGTAGACAAAAGTCGTATCCGTGTAAAAACAGCACAGTAATAAGTCTATCTAACAGGGCAATACATTGCCCTGTTAATCAGCTTTACGCGGACTATTTTTATTATCCTTTACTCTGTAGCTACTATCTTTATAAGTGATATTAATAGCAAAATTGCTTAAAATTAAACCTATAAATATAAAGTTATACATTGCATGTAATATCACCAAGGCTTTCGCATCATGTCCGATTGGTGCCATGTGCCCATACCCTATTGTTGTCGCCGTAATAAAACTAAAATATATCGCATCAAAATTGGAGACTAGATTGCTCACTCCACCTGTCGCTTTATATAAAACAGCAAAACCTAAGCAGACTTCGATATAATTAATAACTAACATTAAAAATGAACGTTTTTTAGATATTGGCGGGCTATAGATATCTGAAAGAAAAATGATACTTAATAAATAAAGCAACGTTTCTAATAGTAAATAAGATATAAATAAAATAGAGAATGGTGATGATTCAAGATTAAAATTAAAGATCAGTATCGGTGTTATTAATTTAAGAATAACATAAACTTCTGAACATATTTTCCTTGCTAATAATCCAAACTTACCAGAGATATGTCGAATATACAGTCCAGGAAAAATATATGATGATAGAACGAGAAAAAGTTTGAATAATCTCTCGATGCCAAATGTATTTTCTTTTTCATCATTCCAGACTTGTTTTACATGATCATTTTGATTTTTTATCGCAGGTTTGACGTAGCGAAAATCAGTGCTCCATTGGCTTAAAAATAACTTCTTAATAAATGCCATGGATTGTATCCTCATCCGTTAAACCAAGTGACGTTATCACTGTAACACTTGTAACTTACGACTTTGTATTTAATAGATATAAAGCCTGATCTCTATTCCATAATCAAGACAAATAAAAAAGCCTAAACTCTGTTTAGGCTTTATCTGTTATTGCATTTTTAACCCACGAACTGACGAACTTTCTCCAGATCTTCTGGCGTATCTACACCCGCAGGTGGTGCATCAATTGCCACATCAACATGGATTTTTTCTCCGTGCCAAAGCACGCGCAATTGCTCTAGAGACTCTATTTGCTCAAGTGCACTTGGTGCCCAATTGATATAGGTTTTAATAAACCCTGCACGGTATGCATAAATACCAATATGACGAAGTAAATTATGATGCACAATTCGTGGCTGCTTGGCAAAATTATCACGATCCCAAGGTATGGCTGCACGGCTAAAATACAATGCATAACCATCTTTATCCGTAACAACTTTTACAGCATTTGGATTAAATACTTCATCATAGTGATCAATTTCTACCGCTAATGTCGCCATAGGTGCGTCTTTATGCGCAATATTATCAGCAACTTGGCGGATAATCGTGTCAGGAATAAGTGGCTCATCCCCTTGCACATTAACGACAATATGATCATCGGCTAATTGATATTTCTCAACTACTTCAGCTAAACGCTCGGTACCAGATTCGTGATCTGTGCGTGTTAAACACACCTCACCACCAAAACCTTTCACCACATCAACAATGCGTTGATCATCCGTTGCAACAATCACTTGATCGGCACCGGACTTTATCGCTTTCTCGTAAACCCACTGCACCATTGGCTTACCTGCAATATCTGCCAACGGTTTACCCGGTAAACGTGTAGATTGATAGCGCGCAGGAATAATAACGGTAAATGTCATTATTTAACCTCGTCAGAGCTTAACGTACGTGCTTCTGGCTCAAGTAAAACTGGAATGCCATCTTTAATAGGATAAGCTAAACGATCAAATTTACATACCAGCTCATTATTTTTTTTATCGTAACTCAACTTGCCTTTACATACAGGACAAGCAACGATTTCAAGCAGACGATGATCCATACGTTTCCTTTACCTCAATGATCTTATTAATAATGTCTGTTGCCTGAGGCTGAGCGATATCTGCATTAACGGGTAAATACCACCAGTTATCTTCAGCAAACGCATAGCACTTCACGGCATCTTTTTCAGTCATTACTAAATGCTGCCCTTGATGGGCTAACTCTAACAATGTTTGTTTTTCAAATGCTTGATGATCAGCAAAAGGCTGACATAAAACAGGGGTTACGCCTAATTGATTTAGGGTAGAAAAAAAGCGAGGAGGATGACCAATACCCGCAATAGCTACGATATCTTTTAAGTCACCTATCAAGCAACGCTCACCTGTTTTCACATTAATTAAATCGGTTGGGACTAATGTCATTGATGCTTCATTTGCTTGCGCTGAACCACCATTACAAATCAGAAAATCAACGCTATCTAAACGCTCACAGGTTTCTCGTAATGGCCCCAATGGCAATAAATGCTCGTTACCAAAACGACGTTGACCATCAATCACAACAATTTCAATATCACGATCCAATGCATAATGCTGAAGACCATCATCAGTGATGATCACATCTACATTGTGATCTAATAGCATCTTCACAGCTTCACTGCGTTTAGGTGCAACAGCTACGGGGGCGTTCGTTCTTCGTTGAATAAGTACGGGTTCATCACCTGCAATATCAGTGCTAGTTGTCGCTTCAACATAATAGGGATAATGCGGCGCTTTACCACCATAACCACGAGAAACCACACCCGGTTTTAAACCTTGCGCTTGTAGTTGTTCCACCAGCCACACGACAACAGGCGTTTTACCATTGCCACCCGCAGTAATATTGCCAACCACAACAACAGGTACAGGCGCGCTATACGCTTGTTTTTTACCAGCAGAATATTGTCGTCTTTTATGTTGGCTAATCACCCCAAATAAAAAACTTAAGGGTTTAAATACAGGCCAAAGCAGAATGTAAAGTAACAGCATCCCCCCTTTAGGCGGATGCTGAAACCACATTTTTTCAATAAGGGATGCCATTAGTCACCAAACTGAATTCGATGAAGTTGTGCATATGCACCATCATGGCTAATTAGCTCTGCGTGAGTACCGCGTTCAACAATTTCACCATCATCGACTACTAGGATTTGATCGGCATTTTCAATCGTAGATAAACGGTGAGCAATTACCAGTACCGTTCTGTCTTTTTGAAGTTCATCTAAGGCACTTTGAATTGCGCGCTCAGATTCAGTATCAAGTGCTGATGTTGCTTCATCAAGAATTAACACAGGCGCATCACGTAACAGCGCACGAGCAATCGCAAGACGTTGACGTTGACCGCCCGATAAACTGACACCGTTTTCGCCGATAATAGTATCTAAGCCTTTATCCATGCCTTTGATAAAGTCCATCGCATAAGCCAGTTCAGCTGCACGTTCAATATCTGCACGACTGTATGCACCTTCACTTGCATAAGCAATATTATTTGCAATAGTGTCGTTAAATAAGTGTACGTTTTGAGAAACAACCGCCACTTGGTTACGAAGATTGGAAAGTTTGTAATCTCGAATTTCAACCGAATCAATGTTTATTTCACCTGACTCAATGTCATAGAAACGCGTCAATAAGTTTGCAATGGTACTCTTACCAGAACCCGAACGACCGACTAGTGCTAATGTTTTACCTGCCGGTATGCTAAAGCTCACATTACGCAATGCTGGAGTGTCCTTTGTCGGATAAGTAAAGGTTACATTCTTAATCTCTACATCGCCCTTCACACGTTTAACTTCAACTTTACCATTGTCTTTTTCGGTTTCTAAATCCATTAATTCAAACAGGGTGTGACAAGCTGCCATACCACGTTGGAACTGAGAAGTAACACTTGTAAGCGCTTTTAATGGGCGCATCAAGCCGAACATCGAACCAAATATAACGGCAAACGTACCTGGTGTTAGTTCCGCTCGTAAAGATGGCGTATTTGCCAAAATTAATACAACGACAAGAGCAAAAGACGCTATAACCTGTATTACGGGGTTTGAAATAGCCTGAGCAGAAACAAGCTTCATGGTCTGGCGACGCATTTGATTGCTCACTTTATCAAAGCGCTCTTTTTCTACTTGCTGACCACCGTAACTTAATACGACTTTGTGACCTTTTAGCATTTGCTCAGCAGATGACGTCACAGACCCCATCGCATCCTGCATATTTCGTGAAATTTTACGAAAACGCTTTGATACAATACGAATACTGATTGCAACAACAGGGGCAATCACAATCAAAATTGCGGATAGTTGCCAACTATTCCAGAACATCAATACCATTAGACCAATAATAGATGCCCCTTCACGTACAATGCTCACTAATGCACTACTGGTAGCTGACGCAACTTGCTCTGAATCGTAAGTAATACGAGATAACAATGCCCCTGAAGATTCTTTATCGAAAAATGAAACAGGCATTTTCATGAAGTGTTGGAATAACTGACGACGTAAGTTCATTACAACATTGCCTGATACCCAAGATAAGCAGTAAGTTGCTACGAAGCCACTTGCACCACGCATTATCATTAAGCCAATTAAATAGATTGGCATCATCGCTAGGAAATTAGAATCAATTTTGTCTAATCCACCAAAGCTTTCATCAAGCAGTGGCTTGATCATTGAAACCAATAAGGTATCACCAATCGCATTGATGATAAGAGCGATCACTGCAACAGCAAGGCCTGCTTTATAAATGCTAATGTAGGGCCATAAACGCTTGTACGTTTCGCTTGATGATTTTTCTGTTAATTGAGTCATGAAAACCAATTTATTACTAATACAGTTTTTATATTCTACCCTTAACTTCCTTCTCTACCAAATTTGTATCTCATCCTTTTGAAAAATTTATCTTTAGCGCAAAAAAAAGCAGCAATAAGTGTTCTTTACCCAAGCGATGAACATCCTAAATTGAAAAAAGGACACTTATAACCAACGAGGACGATACCACTGTGTGGCTGAGTGTTGTCGCTCAGTAATAACTTGGTAGTTTCGTCCGTTAATAGTCACGCTTATCTGCCCCGAATTTCCCGTTGATAACCACTCAATCCCTCGATCCTGATACCGTGCTTTGATACTTTTTGCTGGCAAATTCCATGCATTATAATAACTAGTCGAAACAACGGCTAATGAGGGCTTTATCGTGTCAATAAAGGTATGCGTTGATGACGTTTTGCTACCATGGTGAGGAACTAACAAAATATCAGCATCCAGTGTCGGTGCGCTCTTTAACATCATCAACTCAGCAATCGCATCAATATCACCCGTTAATAACACGGATGGGCCTTGAAGCTCACTATTTTGAACATGGATAACGCAAGAATGAGGATTTCGGGCATGATACACGCGCTGTAAAGGCCATTGGACTTTGAATGTCAAACCTTGCCAATGCCATGTTTGGCCTTTCTGGCATGGCAAATATCCCTTTTCAAAATTACTACTGTACTTATATTGCGGTGATAACTTCTCGATAATGATTGTTTTTCCACCCGCATGATCACTGTCATCGTGACTAATAATTAAATAATCTAATTGCTTTATACCTAGCTGTCTCAGAATCGGTAGAATAGTGGTTTCAGCAACGGCTCTATCCTCCCATCGATTGCCAGTATCATATAATACAGCCTTGTTATTTTTAATAATCAGTACCGCTAATCCATGTCCAACATCAAGTACCAACATTTTCCAATGCGACTTTACCGGCTCTTTAATAAACCAACACAATGTAATTACTATCACCGAGCTATATAGCCACTTAAATGATGATAAAGGCAATAACATCAATGCAACAAAAATGATGATAACTCCCCAAAGTAAAGGGGTTAGGTTCACTGATAATGGATACCACGCACCTTCCAACCATTGGATCCCTTCAATGATAGGAATTAAAGACCAGTCAGCACATTGCCAAAACAATGAAGAAACGGGTGGAAACCATAACGTCAGCAGTGCTAATAATACTAAAGGAACCGTGATGATACTGACCAAAGGAACAGCAACTATATTAGCAATAGGAGCTGCTAGCGATACGCCACCGAACCATAACCATTGTATGGGTAACATTAGCACCAATAGCCAAAGCTGAATTTTTGCTAGTTTAAATAAAAACGCTTTGAAGCGATTGCTCGATATCGAGTCATCAAATACGCTTCTTCCTGTAAAATAGCGCTGGCTTAGGGTAACTAAAATTAAAACACCAACGGCATAAAATGATAGCCAGAAAGAAGCACTATAAATGGCGAATGGGTCAATAAATACACTAAATGCTAACGCAGCTAATAATAGTTGCCAATGGCGCCAATACACATCTGTTGTTTTCAAGATCCCGAGAAAGACACACATAATTAATGCACGTATGGTCGGCGTAGTGAAGCCACTTAACCAGGCATAGGAAAATGCGATACATAACCCTGTTATCATCGGTAACCAAATAAAGTAACGCTTCTGCGGCAAGAAAAGCTTACATTTTAGGCCTATTTGCCATCCTAATAACATGGCAAGTGCGATGTGTAACCCTGAAATAGCTAACAAATGAGCCGTTCCACTGTCTCTTAAATGAAGCCAATCTACTTTCGTTAATCCACTTCGGTCACCAAACGCTAATGCTAATAGGTATGCTTTATTCGGCATATTTTCGACATAACCTAACGCCTTATCATAGAGTTGCTGTCGCCAAGTTATTCTTGATGGAAGTAATAATGGCAGCGATGATAATCGATGACGCACCACAGCATTACCATGTACATTTCGACTCACAGCATATCGCTCTGTATCAAAGCCAGCTTGATTTACACGTCCAACAATTCGACTCAACTTAACAGGTAAGTGCCAAATTTGACCTTGCTTTAATGTTGGCGCATCCGGCCAGATCAGAAATAACCTATGAGATGCATCCAAAACAGGATTATCAGGCGGTGAATGAAAATAATTATCAACAACCTCTACTTCAATATTTGAAATTGGTATATTTTCATTTATTACAGCACTTATACGAACATTTATGGTAAGATTTGTGCGATTTAGCGGAATGTCTTCAACTTTTTTACGATATTGTTCGGCACATAACACCGCTAGAAAAGCACTTATTGAAAACCAGAAAAGAAAATGGTTTTTACAATAATAAAAAATAACAAGGCTGACTATTATTGCTGTCATATACCACCAGTACGGTGGTAGAAATGATAACCAATGCAGTGAATGAAAACCTATTGCGATACCTAATGATGTTTGTAACATGCTGTTATCGCCATTTTAATAAATACTAATTATGCCTAGACATCTTATAAAAAAGTTCTTACCAAGCCATGAAGTCATTAAGCGCCAAAAAGCACTTAAGATCTTTGGTAATGTACTTTATAACCCGAACTTATGGTGCTTAAACCGTCGTTCTGCGTCAGGTGCATTTGCCGTTGGCTTATTCATGGCTTTCGTACCACTTCCTAGTCAAATGATTATGGCAGCTGGGTTAGCTATTTTATTTGGTGTAAATCTGCCTCTTTCAGTAGCTCTCGTTTGGGTAAGTAACCCTGTGACTATGCCTGTTTTATTCTATGGTGCTTACAAGTTAGGCGCTTGGGTATTGAATAGTCCTAACATCGCGTTTCACTTTGAGCTTTCATGGGATTTTTTACTTAACCAAATGAGCCAAATTGGCCCCCCATTTTTACTTGGCTGCTTTATTTGCAGTGTAGTATCAGCGCTTATCGGCTATTTTGGCATCCGTAGCTTATGGCGTTATTCCGTTGTGAGAAGCTGGAATAAGCGTAAATTCCGAATTGGTAAAACCCACTAGCTTTAATACCTTTAAAATATAAATAAGCAAAAGCCTCTATGACGAGAGGCTTTCTTCTTTTATCTTTATTTTTTAGATCAAAAAAACACATTTAATTACCCGCCTGTTTCATTTTTCACAATTTTCATTGCCAGTTCAATTTTCGTTAATACTCACTATCCATTTTCATCATATGTTTTATTCAAAAACTTAAATTACTGTTTATCAGTAGAGGTTTTACTAGCAAATCAAATAATTACGTCTAGTATTAGGAAAACATTTAAATTACACATTTTACTTTTAAGGTACTTATTATGGATAACCCTGTGAGCTCAATGCTTAGCAAAGGCTGGAAATGGTTTATTATTGTTGGAGTTATTGTCGCATTAGCCGGTGTTTTTGCAATTAGCTTACCTATTGCTGCGGGTATGACAATCACAACAATTGTAGGGACCATTTTCCTTGTGATTGGTCTAGTACAGGTCTATCACACCTTTAGTATTCATGATTGGAAAACTAAAATTTGGTACGTTATTAGTGCGCTATTCTATTTAATTGGCGGCTTATTTATTCTAAGCCAACCGTTTATTGGCTTAGTTACTATTACCGTATTAATGATTGCCACAATGATTTTCAACGGTGTTACGCGTATGCTATTTGGCTTTAATAGTCGTAAACACCTTGCAGGTTGGCGCTGGATTGTAATCAGTGGTTTGATTTCTACTGCTATTGGTATCTATTTCTTTACCCTGATGAATAATCCAGAATTCTCTATGTCATTACTGGGTATTTTTGTTGGTGTATCACTACTATTTGAAGGCTTCAGCTTTATTTTCATTGGTACTCAAATGAAAAAAGTGGTTCAAAATAAATAACATAAAAATAGAATCTAAATAAAAAGCCTCAATATTTTTGATATTGAGGCTTTTTTAATTCAGATACCATCGCGTATTTGCAATATTTGTACACAACTAAACGTTTGCTATTTAGTTGTAATTTCAGTACTAATAACGCTGCAGATTACTTTAACTAAGATATAGCAATGCCGTGTATTCAACGATTATACGTTTTCTCATTATTGCTTGGTTGCATTTTCTTTCATCACTGTGCATCTGCAACAGCAAGCGCTATTAATACAAATCAATACCTTAAACAAACGACACCAATAACGTCTGTTGACTCTACTTTTATATCTTCAACGCAGCGCTATCGCGTTTTACTCTCATTACCTAAACTGGTGAGCTCTCCGTTGTCTCATCAACGTGATCATTTGCTTGCTTTGTTACAACAAAAGAGTAGTGTTTCACTCTCTTACATACTGATAGCTATAGAAAATTTTTGTTTAAAACGGAAAAAACTTTTACCTCTAGCCAATTTTCAATTTCGTTTTACACATAGTCGGGAGCAACTGTTTCACTAACGTCAACCGACTTTTATTTTCTACTTTTATTACAAGGACACATAGATGCTTGATTCATTTGTATCTATTTTTTCTGCGCTCTGGCATCAAGATTTTGTTGCATTACAAAACCCAGAAAGCATGGTGATGATTTATGTTTGTGTAACATTTGTCATTTGGTTAGAAAGTGCATTTTTACCTGCAGCTCCCCTACCTTGCGATAGCATTGTTATTCTTGCTGGAACATTAGGTGCAATGGGGATCATCGATTTTAAATTGATTGTCTTCTTACTAATCGTGGCATCAGCCATCGGTAGTTGGCTAGCTTACTTGCAAGGTCGCTGGCTAGATCACCTACCAAAAGTAAAAGGCTGGGTGAATATGGTGCCACCTCATCGAATGAAAACTGTGGATAATTTACTTATTCGTCATGGTATTGTTGCTTTGTTTACCGCACGATTTATTCCTGTTGTCCGCCCTTTATTACCTTTAATGATGGGATTTAGGATTAAAAGTCAGGCTCACTTTTTCCGTTTTGCTTGGTTAAGTGCTACAGCTTGGGTATTACTATTAACAGGGTTAGGTTATTTATTAACGCTTCTTCCAGAAAAAATCGCCAAAGTAGCGACAATGGTATTAATGGTTGCACCATTTGTTACTCTCGCTATTGCTATTGTTAGCTTATCAAGCAATTGGTTACTAAAACGCTTTAAGAAAAACAAAGCCATGTTGTAACAAGCAATATATAACAAAAGTCTGCTGACACACTGCACAATAAAAGTGAGTGGATAAGCAGACTTTTTGGTTCTAAGCATACCCTATAAGCTTTTGGAACTTGATTGACTTTGTATCTTAAATAACACGCTTATGCTAATAAATAACAGGGGCTTATTGTGATGGTTTAAACCACTATTTCGCTATTATGGCACCTATTTTAGATACAAAAAAACCCGCTAAAGCGGGTTTTTTATTACATCGTAATACTGTTTATACTTAGAAGTAGAAACGAGTACCGAATACGATATTAGTTAGGCTGTTCTTAGCTTGCTCGCTTGAGTAAGAATCACTAGAGAAGATCTTATCAGTTGCGATGCTGTAGTTAACTTCAGAAGTGATAGCAACGTTAGGATTAATAAAGTATTTAACACCAGCAGAGAACTTAGCATTTGCACCCCAGTTGCTGTCAGAACCTTGGTTGCTTAGAGATAGACCACCAACTTCAGCAGCAGCACCTACGTAAGGAACCCAGTTAGTAGAGTTCACGAAGTTGTACTCGGTGAATACACCTAGCTGACCACTAAGTTCATCATTAGCGTCTTGAGCACGAACAGTCGCAGTACCACCTACTTCCCAGTTATCTTTAACGAAAGTACCGTAAGTACCGTTAATATTTGCATGCCAGCCACTACCTAGTTTTGCGTTACCTTGTACACCGATCTCTTGAGTACCAGCAGGTAGTTGAACGGCTGCTTGTGCTGCAACAGGAGCTAATACAGATAGTGCCACTAGAAGGCTTAGTGCATTCTTTTTCATTATTTTTCCTAAATGTTTTTATTTTTAAACAAGTTGTCCACTTTAGTGCAATCCCTTTACTTAGTTAGGTTACTTAAATAGAGAAGTAACAATCCGTCTACGACACTTGTATCCATAAATCAGTGGCGACAAAATTAGCACGCAGTTTCATCCCTGTTAAATGAAACAACTTAATTAATTTTCAAATGAACACCATTCACAATTTATAAGAAAAAAGTTTAATTATTCAGTTGAACTCACCCACAAGAGCACGAAAAACAACCAATCAGGTAAATAAAAAAGCATTGTTAAAAATAAAATAAAAATAAAATTCACAATATTGTGAATATTATTTATTTATCGACCAAATAATGACCACTAAAACTAACGTAAGAATCGTCTACCTTTTATTTATTGTTCTTTATTTTTATCACGTAGAGACTTCATCTATTTTTATTAATTAATGACCTTGAATTTAATCACATAATGACAGCAACTTTTCTCTATTTATAAGAGAACAAGATCGCTTAAACACATATCAATAATGACAGTCCTTTCGGGTATTATGATTCAACAATCGCAGATATACGTAATTGAAAATCAAAACGTCAACACTTGAAAAATTCTAAGTAGTTTAATCTATAGATACAAAAACGGAGCCAATGTGGCTCCGTTTGATATCAATAATACAATAAGACTATTTCGCACTTAGTACCCTGGCAGGTTGCAAACTACTTGCCCTACGAGCGGGATACCAAGTAGCAACAAGGCTGAGTATAATTGCTGTTATAGATACAATTAACACATCTTTATAGGCTAACTGAGTGGGTAGGAAATCAATAAAATAAATATCCCCCGATAAGAACCGGTGACCAATGATTTTTTCTATCACTCGAACTATATGAGTTAAGTTAACAGCAACTAAGCTACCAAATATTGACCCCATCACGCTACCTAACACACCAGATAATACGCCATGCCAAATAAAGATGGATTTCACTAAGCGATCACTTGCCCCCATGGTTCTTAAAATCGCGATATCAGAGGCCCGATCTTTTACTGCCATCATCAAGGTTGAAACGATGTTGAAACACGCAACTCCAATAACCAATACCATAACTAAATACATAATCGTACGGACTAACTGAATATCACGGTACATATAGCCGTATTGTTGTGTCCAACTTTTCAGATAAACATAGACAGGAAGCGTATTACCCACTTCTTTTACAATACGCTGCGCTTGTAGTACTTTATCCACTTTAATTTGAATACCTGAGACACCTTGCCCCATATCCATGTATTTTTGTGCATCAGCCATTGGCACTAGCGCCAATTTATGATCAATTTCTCCCCCAAGCGCTAAAATACCCGCTACTTGTAATCGAATTCGATGCGGAGCACGAAGCTGGGTCATTTCAGGATCGGCATCAGGAAGCAATGCGGTTAACCAGTCTCCCACTTTCACATTCAGGCTTTTAGCAACGCCTTGACCTAAAATGACTTCTTTTTTACCAGCAGTAAATTTGCTCCACGCATCATTTAAAACATAGTGCGGTAATTCACTGACTTTAAGTTGCTCTTGAGGGTTAACACCTCGAACACCAACAGCTTTTAACTTTGTGCCTTTTTCAAGTAACGCTGTGAATTCAACATAAGGCGCAGCCGCTGTTACATCCGGGTGTTTTTCTATTTGCTTAACTAGCGGTTGCCAATTATTTAAAGGAGGCTCAACCGCCTGTAACTCACCCTGTGGGATCACAGATAACACACGGGTTTGTAGTTCACGTTCAAAACCATTCATTGCTGACAGACCAACAATGATCACCGCAACACCAACGGCAATACCTAACATCGATGACATTGAAATAAATGACACCATTCGGTTACGTTTTTTCGAACGATTAAAACGACTACCTATATATAAAGAAAGAGGGCGAAACATTAAGCCTCCACAACGACTTGAGATAACACGCCATCTTGCATATGCATACAACGGTCAAGTTTTGCCGCTAATTCACTATCATGGGTCACGACTAAAAATGCGGTACCTGATTCTGCATTTAATTTACGCATTAAATCATAAATTTCTAATGCCGTTTTATGATCAAGATTCCCCGTAGGTTCGTCAGCTAAAACAATAGAAGGATTGTTAACCAAGGCACGCGCAATGGCAACACGTTGACGTTCACCACCACTCAATTCCGAAGGGCGGTGCTCATAACGATGACTAAGCCCCACTAAAGCCAGCATGTCTTGTGCACATGTACGCGCTTGACTGACACTTTTACCACCAATTAACAACGGCATAGCGACATTTTCAACGGCAGTAAAGTCCGCAAGTAAGTGGTGAAACTGGTATACAAAGCCAATTTCTTGATTACGAATTTTCGCTTGTTTGTTCGCACTTAAAATATCTAAGCGCTGCCCTTTAAAGAACACTTCTCCATCAGTGGGTTCATCTAAAGCCCCCAGAATGTGCAACAGTGTACTTTTCCCTGAGCCAGATGATCCCACAATGGCGACCAACTCATTGTCAGCAATCTCTAAATCAACTTGCTTTAAAACTTCTGTCTCAAACTGCCCTTCTTTATAGGTTTTACAAACTTGGTGACAAGATAACAACGCATTATTCATAACGAAGAGCCTCAGCAGGACGGACAGCGGCCGCACGATAAGAAGGAAAAATAGTCGCTAATAAACTCAAGCTTATAGCGCCTAAAATAACAAACATAATTTGCATCGGTTCAATCACGGTGGGTAACGTGCCACCGATCGATGCTAAATCGACACCCAATACAGAAATAATGGCATTAAGATAGTGCGCCACTAACGCGCCGAGTAAGCCGCCTAATAAGGCACCGATAACACCACTACTTGCCCCTTGAACAATAAAAATCATCAAGACTTGGCGGTGAGTCATACCTTGGGTTTTTAATATTGCAACTTCTGATTGTTTCTCCATCACCACCATCACTAAAGCAGAAATGATGTTAAAAGCCGCCACACCTATGATCAAGCTAAGCATTAAGCCCATCATATTCTTTTCCATTTTTACTGCCTGGAACAGCTCACCGCGCTGCTCGCGCCAATCAGACCATGTCCAACCATTGGGTAATTTCAATTTAGCTAATTCAGGAACAACGAATGGATCATCAAGGTATAAACGCCAACCTGTCATTTGATCCTGTTTATAGCGTAATAAACGTCCAGCATCTGAAATATTGGTGTATACCAATTGGTTATCAACATCAGAGCCCGTGTCATAAATACCCGAAACTTCAAATTTTCGTTGGCTCGGCATACGACCAATTGGCGTAAATTGGCTTGCACTGGTCACCATCAGACGAATTTTATCGCCCGGTTGAACACCCAGTTCAACGGCCAACGCTTGGCCAATAACCACTTTAAAACTCCCAGGAGTAAGATCACTTAAGCTCCCCACCATCATATGACGAGAGATGGGATCATATTGATTAGGTTCAATACCAATCATCGTACCGGCAGCAATAGAGTTTGCACTTTGTATAATCGCTTCACCACGTGTGATCGCCGTTACACCTGTCACATGTGGCAATTGTTTTAATGCCTCTGGTGCGTTTTCTGATAACGGTACTCGTCCATCTGCACTCGATACGACGGCTTGCGGTAGAACACCTAAAATTCGACCTTTTAGCTGATCTTCAAAACCGTTCATCACAGACATAACGGTAATTAA
This sequence comes from Photobacterium sp. GB-1, assembly GCF_003026165.1. Lineage (NCBI taxonomy): Bacteria > Pseudomonadati > Pseudomonadota > Gammaproteobacteria > Vibrionales > Vibrionaceae > Photobacterium > Photobacterium sp. GB-1. Next base: position 87,788 of record NZ_PYOB01000001.1, read on the forward strand.
CGCCATTACACCAATAGTAATACCGGCTGTAGACATATAAGAGACAAAGCGACTAAAGCGATCGCCTGAACGACCACGTAAATAACGTAAGCCAATATAAAAAGACACTGGATGAAACATAGGATTGAGAAACCACTCCTTTATTAGGTTGGTAAAGAATACTCGTTCACACCCTTAATTACCATCCGACATAGTAAATGTAATGTAAATTCAGTGACTAAATGATAAACACTTACGCCGCTTTTCTTGCCCTTGCATGATTGCTAAGTAATAATCAGTCCAATTAAATCAAGCTTTATATGCTGTGGCTGTCAGTTATGGCATCCGCTCCTATTATTAGTTTGAAATAGGATTTATTCACAGTGAGTGCGCTATGACACAACAAGATGAGTATTTTTCAGTCCAGCTAGGGCTTACTATTAACGTTGAACGTTTATCATCTAATGAAAGCGTACCTGATGAACAAGATTTCAATGCCGAAATCCCGCCTTTATTTCGTATTGCCAGCGAGTGTTCGACGTTAGAAGACAATGCCGATCGTTTATTCGCCAGTTTCAACAAAAATGAAACCCAAGCATTGATGGATTATCTTGCAGCACAAAACAGTAAAATTAATCTATTACTGTCTTATGTTTTATCGCAGCAAGATGATCCTACCTATCGTTTTACTACCTTAACTTTTGGCGCAAGTAACCTTAGTTTTACCAGTTCATCTTCCTATCCGGTTGGCACTAATGTTAGAGTGAAACTGTTTTTAGATTACCCAGCCGCTGCTATTTTTTGCTACGCTGAAGTCACCGAAAGTATTGCTAGCGATGAGCAATTTATCATTAAATTGCGTTATACCCGTTTGCTTGAAGATGATCGAGATTTGCTGATCCGCGCCGCTTTATATAGCCAGCAAAAACTTTTACGCCAACGTGCTCAACAACGACAATTAAATAATAACGATGAATAATAAACACTTACTTTCTATACCCTTACCTAGTAAGGCTGGCGATAACCGTTATATCGGTAATATCAAGGGGGCAGCCCTTGCACTGTCTTTTGCAGAAGTGGCCGCATCGCATAAAGGCCCAGTTCTTGCGGTGGTGCCTGATACCCAAACAGCCTTAAAACTTCAGCCAGAAATCACGCAATTTTGCGATGTCGAGGTAAATGTTTTTCCAGATTGGGAAACCTTGCCTTATGATAATTTCTCGCCACACCAAGATATTATTTCAGAACGTTTAGCGCGTTTATACAAAATGCCAAGCCAAAAATCTGGCATTATTTTGGTGCCGATCAGTACCTTACTTCAGCGTCAAACCCCAAGAGAATTTATCCACCAGCATGCTTTAATCGTAAAAGCTGGCGATCGAATGTCACTTGAAAAGCTGCGCTTACAGCTTGAAGTATCAGGTTATCGTCATGTTGATCAAGTGATGGAGCATGGCGAGTATGCCAGCCGAGGCTCGCTGCTTGATTTGTTCCCAATGGGGAGTCAATCTCCTTATCGTATCGATTTTTTTGACGATGAAGTCGACTCTATTCGTCAATTTGATCCAGATAACCAACGTTCTACCGGTGAAATTGATAGTATCGATTTATTACCCGCGCATGAGTTCCCAACGGATGAAATCGCAGTTGAAAATTTCCGTATGCGCTGGCGTGAACGTTTTGAAGCTCGCCGAGAACCAGAATCTATTTATCAACAAGTCAGCAAACGTACATGGCCTGCAGGTATTGAATACTGGCAACCGCTGTTTTTCGATAAAACAGAAACCTTATTTGATTACTTACCTGATACTTCTTTGCTTATCACACTGGGTGATTTAGAGCCTGCCGTTGATAGCTTTTTAGCCGATGCTGAATACCGTTACGATCAACGCCGTGTTGATCCATTGCGTCCTTTACTTGAACCTAAAGAGCTATGGCTAACAAAAGATGAAATGTTCGCAGGCTTTAAGAATCTGCCTCGCGTTCGTATTCAGTCGGAGCCTGTCGATAGCCAAAAAGCAGGCCGTTTTAATCCTGAATTAAAACCCGTCCCTAGCATCACGATTAATCACCAACTTAAAGAGCCGTTTGCTGAACTCAGACGCTTTGATGAGCAATTCCAAGGCAAAGTCATTTTCTCTGTAGCCTCTGAAGGCCGTCGAGAAGCACTGCTCGATCTATTAGCACGGATCAAAGTCCGTCCATTGGTTTGTAAAACCTTAGATGAAGCCCTTGATAACCCAACCAAACATAGCCTTGTTATTGGCTCGGCTGAAAATGGCTTTATTCTTGACGATCCTGCTGTTGCATTCTTGTGTGAAAGTGACTTACTTGGTGAGCGTATTGTTCAACGCCGTCGTCGCGATGATAAAAAAACCACGGTCAATGCCGATACGATTATCCGTAACCTTGCTGAACTGCAAGTGGGGCAACCTGTCGTTCACATTGATCACGGTATAGGCCGTTACCAAGGTTTACAAACCCTTGAAGCTGGCGGTATTAAAACCGAATATGTGACACTTGAATATCAAGGTGGCGCTAAACTCTATGTTCCTGTTGCATCACTGCATTTAATTAGTAGCTACTCAGGTGGTGCTGAAGATACCGCACCTATTCATAAATTAGGTGGCGAAGCATGGTCTAAGGCTCGCCGAAAAGCAGCAGAAAAAGTCCGTGATGTGGCGGCTGAATTACTGGATGTTTACGCTAAACGCGAATTAAAACCAGGCGTTAAATTTACCCTAGATCGTGAAGCATACGCTGAATTTAGCGCAGGTTTCCCTTATGAAGAAACCTACGATCAAGCCTTAGCAATTAACGCAGTTCTGTCTGATATGTGCCAAACCAAGGTCATGGATCGCCTTGTTTGTGGTGATGTGGGCTTTGGTAAAACTGAAGTCGCTATGCGTGCTGCATTTGTGGCTGTTGATAACAACAAACAGGTAACTGTGTTAGTGCCAACTACCTTATTGGCACAACAGCACTTTGAAAACTTCCGTGACCGCTTTGCTAATACGCCAGTGCGTGTCGAGGTGCTATCTCGATTTAAAACAGCGAAAGAGCAAAAACAAATTTTAGCGGATGTCGAAGAAGGTAAAATCGACATCTTAATTGGTACTCATAAGCTACTAAATAGCAGTGTGAACTACCATGATTTAGGCTTATTGATTGTCGATGAAGAGCATCGCTTTGGTGTGCGTCAGAAAGAAAAAATCAAAGCGATTCGTGCCAATGTCGATATCTTAACCTTAACGGCAACACCGATCCCTCGTACCTTAAACATGGCAATGAGCGGGATGCGCGATCTTTCGATAATCGCCACACCACCAGCGCGTCGTTTAGCGATCAAAACATTTGTTCGCCAATCCGATGATGCTGTTATTCGTGAAGCTGTGTTACGTGAAATCAGCCGTGGTGGTCAGGTTTACTTCCTGCATAATGAAGTCGATAGCATTGAAAAAACGACCGAAGATTTAGCAAAGTTGATCCCTGAAGCCCGTATCACCTTTGCTCACGGTCAAATGCGTGAGCGTGAACTCGAAAAGATCATGGGCGATTTTTACCACCAGCGCTTCAATGTACTTGTGTGTACTACAATTATTGAAACTGGTATCGATGTCCCTACCGCTAATACCATTATTATGGATCGCGCTGATAATCTTGGCTTGGCTCAGTTACACCAGTTACGTGGTCGTGTTGGTCGTTCTCACCACCAAGCTTATGCTTACCTATTAACACCACATCCAAAGCGTATGACGAAAGATGCGGTGAAACGCCTTGAAGCCATTTCTTCCCTTGAAGATCTTGGTGCTGGCTTTACGTTAGCGACCCATGATTTAGAAATTCGTGGTGCTGGTGAATTACTTGGTGACGAACAGAGTGGTCAAATTCAATCGGTTGGCTTTAGCCTCTTTATGGAGATGTTAGAACAAGCCGTTGAGGCTCTAAAAGAAGGTAAAGAGCCTTCGCTAGATGATCTACTTAAACAACAAACAGAAGTTGAGTTACGTATTCCAGCGCTACTGCCTGATGACTACATCCCTGATATTAATACTCGTTTATCACTTTACAAACGCATCGCAAGTACTAGTGATGACAACGAGCTAAACGAAATTAAAGTTGAGCTAATTGACCGATTCGGCTTATTACCAGAAGCGGCATCGAACTTACTGACGGTAAACAGTGTCAAACTTAAAGCTGCCACGCTTGGCATCAAGAAAATCGAGAACGGTGAAAAAGGCGGCTATTTCGAATTTGATCAAAATGCAGCAATCAATCCAAGCTTCCTTGTTGGTTTACTGCAAACTCAGCCCAATGTTTTCAGAATGGAAGGCCCAACAAAACTGAAAATTATTGCTGAACAAAGTGATCGTAAAAAGCGAATAAAGTTCCTTGAAGATCTTCTTGAACAATTTCGTCAGCACATGGTGTAAGTAAACCATCCTCTAAGAGTACTGACCGAACAAGGTCAGTACTTTATATTTAGATACTCTCCGAATTTCGGCAGGATAGCTATGAAACTTGATTTCGAAATCTCTACGCCTCGGCTTATTCTTCGCCCATTTAAAAATGCTGATCTCAATGATTTTCTCGCAGCCGTACATGACTCAGTTAATGAACTAAGTCCATGGCTTGAATGGTGTGATAATCGCTTTGATCAACATGATGCCCATGAATGGATAAGCGCAAGTCGACTCAGCTGGCAAACCGATTTTAGCTATGAATTTGCCATCTTTAATCGCTTTGATGATGCGTTTATTGGAACGGTTTCTCTTAGTGCGATTATTCCTATGACCAACAGTGCAAATTTAGGCTATTGGATAAAAACAGGTTGTCATAGACAAGGATTTGCGACTGAGGCGAATATTGCAGCCGTACAATTTGCTTTTCAAATGCTAGGGCTAACACGCTTAGAAATCATTACGCATATCAATAATTATGCTAGCCAAAAAACAGCAAAAGCATGCAATGCCAAATTTGAATGTGAAGCGCGTAATCGTATTTATTATCATAATAAACCGCTTGATGGTCTTGTTTATTCGCTAGTACCAAGCGATTTATTCACTTAACCTAAAAAGCTGCATTTAAAATACACTTTATTATCACACATCAACATTTTCTTTGGGTCCTTCACTTATGCTTTATTCGTAAACAATATTGAAGGACAACTCCCCGATGAATACATACCACGCTCACGATATCCTTAATTTACTGATTGAATCTCAACAGCCGTACACAATAGAAACACTGAAAGAAAAAATTGCGAATAGCTACGGTTCTGATGCGACGTTTTACACCTGCAAGTTAAAAGATTTAACGATTGAACAATTGCTAGAATTTTTTGTTGCTAAAAACAAAGTGACCATTACAGATGGCATCGTTACGGCTAACATTGCCAATATGTGTCACCATTAAACGATTAAGCACAACATTCTTTACAGTTTCATGCTGTTAGAAAAACGACACAGTGGTAAGATGCAAGAAATTCATTTGTAAGGAAACTATTGTGTCAAAAATTGTTATTGCCGTTATTGTTGCCGTATTACTCGCTTTTTTCCTTTATCGTTCATACAACAATAAGCAAGTTGCTGCTGAAAACATTAAGCAAGGTGAAGCTTTTCTTGCGGAAAATAAATTAAAAGAAGGCGTACAAACGACGCCTTCTGGTCTGCAATATCTTGTTTTGCAAAAAGGAACAGGGACTGAACACCCTAAAGCGACAGATAGCGTAACAGTGCATTACCACGGTACTTTAATTAATGGCACCGTGTTTGATAGCTCAGTCGATCGTGGTGAAAAAATTTCTTTTCCACTTAACCGCGTGATCAAAGGTTGGACGGAAGGCTTACAACATATGGTTGTTGGTGAAAAAATGCGTTTCTTTATTCCAGCAAATCTTGCTTATGGTAATAACGGTGCAGGTAGCATTCCACCAGGCTCAGTGCTCATTTTTGATGTTGAGTTATTTAAAATCAACTAATAAAAAACAGATATAAACAAAAACGCCAGCAAAAATGCTGGCGTTTTTTATGTCACAATTAAACCATTATGACTAACTTAGTGCAGCTTTAAGCTTGGACGAAGTACACGGTTAATACGACTTACTAACATAATAAGTCCTGTTTTAAACATCCCATGTAACGCCATTTGGTGCATACGGTATAGTGAGATATACACCATACGTGCTATGCGCCCTTCTACCATCATCGAACCTTTTGATAGGTTACCCATTAAGCTACCAACAGTTGAGAAACGGCTTAGTGATACTAACGAGCCATGATCGCTATACACATACGGTTTCTGTTCACGATCTGTAATTTTCGCAACGATGTTTGAGAAACAACGGCTTGCCATTTGGTGTGCCGCTTGCGCTCGTGGTGGAACAAAAGAACCATCTTCCTGCACACAAGATGCCAAATCACCAATCACATAAATATCATCATCACGGGTTGTTTGTAGCGTTGGTTTAACCACTAACTGATTAATACGGTTCGTTTCAAGCCCTGCAATATCTTTCATGAAATCAGGTGCTTTGATACCGGCAGCCCATACCATGATTTGTGCTGGAATATGATCGCCATCTTTTGTGGTTAAGCCTGTTTCATCAGCCTTAGTGACCATCGTACCAGTACGTACGGTTACACCCAATTTCGTTAGCTCACTGTGTGCCGCTTGAGAAATACGCGGTGGCAATGCCGGAAGAATACGATCGCCAGCTTCAACTAGGTTTACATTTAGACGAGAGCTATCTAAGTCACCGAAACCGTAGTTATGTAACTCTTGTACTGCATTGTGAAGCTCTGCTGATAATTCAACACCAGTAGCACCAGCACCAACAATTGCGATATCAACGGTCTTTTGATCTTTGTTTCCATGTAACTTCATGAATTGGTTGTTCATCTCTGTACGGAAACGGTGTGCTTGCTCTGGGCTATCAAGGAAAATACAGTGGTCACGCACACCCGGAGTATTAAAATCATTCGATGTAGAACCAATCGCTAACACAAGAATATCGTATTCCAATGTACGCTCAGGTACTAACAGCTCGTTTTGCTTATCAAATAATGCAGCAAGTGTGATCGTTTTATTTTCACGATCTATCGTTTCTAACGAGCCCATTTGAAAATCAAAGTGATGGTTTTTCGCATGTGCTCGATAACTAATAGCATCTACACCTGCATCTAATGAGCCTGTTGCTACTTCATGAAGTAATGGTTTCCACAAGTGACTTGCACGGCGATCCACTAGAGTAACTTCTGCACGGCCTTTACGACCAAGGGTACGTCCAAGCTTTGTCGCAAGCTCTAAACCACCCGCACCGCCTCCAACAACAATAATTCGAGTCAAAATCACTTCCTCTCTAATTTTATAAATTTTTTAAACTGACAAATACCTTATTGCATAGCAGACTGTTTGTTGTGGTCTGTTTTGCACGCAAAATGCTAGGCAAAAAGAGATCTGAAGCCAGTAAAGCCACATATGTGTAGGTAGACGGATCTATGATCCGTCTAAGGTATAGGAGGTAATATATTTCGTTATTATTGCGCTTTAAACGCTTTTATTGTTTGTAGATGTTGCGAGATCTTTTTAAACTTATGTGTTTCATTTTCGTCCCACACTATATCATAAAATTGATCTAGCTCATCTTTTGTAGCTTGATTATCTAATACTTCGTCATTAGTTGAAAGTATGCAAAGACAATTACCTGCATTTTTTTTGCGAAAACCTTCAACGCATTTCGTCATAATGTCAGTATATTCTTCTGGACGATCAATACGTCCTTCCATGTTATTTTCAGGATGAAGGTTTGGGTTAAAAATGACTTGTTTAATACCGCATAAGAAGCCAATTCTTTCAGCCCAATAGCCCCCCAACCCAACCCCACAGATCAGTGGCGTTGTATCTTTATTCTCGTCTACTAACTTATGAACTTCTTTTAGTAAATGCTGCATATCATGCTTTGGATGCAGGGTACTGTAATTTACAAAGCGGATATCAGAATCGATAAACTGTAACTGTAATACCTTTTCATGATTACCAGGGCTTGTTGAATCAAAGCCATGTAGATAAATAATCATATCAATTCCCTCTCGCTTAATTTTAAAATCATCCGTGCCCTTGTATAGGACGTTATAAATCTACCACTTTCTATATGGTTTAACAGGATAATAATGAAAACTATGATCTTCTTTGCAAACTATGAGCATTGATAAAAAGCGTTCAGTACTACTTCTTTTGAATTAATGTCGCGATATCTTTTCTAAGTGATGTGAGTTCACCTTGTAAATGGCGTAACTGCTGTGGGCTTAAACTCTCGTTTAACTGCTTCATGATGACAAAACGCTGGCTTAAATACTCATCGAGTTGAGTTTGATAGACCGCATTTTTAAGAGAAAGAATATTTTTCACTTGTTGTTCGACACGCAATGAAAACTGCGCATTATTACGTTGTTTCAGTATCCTCTTTAATTGTGACAAGTTATCTGTCGCTATATTTTGAAAAATTGTGGATTGCTGTAATTGCAGTTGCGCTAAGCTTAGGATCAACTGCTTTTGTTGCTTCGTTAGACGTCCAATCCACTTTTGGGCTTTATCTTCAAGCTCATCATAGCGATCTTCAAGGCGTTGTTTTGGACTTTTCGATAAACGCTCTTCCCGTCGCTCAATTATCTCTTTTTCAATCGCTTGTAAACTGGCTGCAATTTGTGAAGGGCTCATTGTTTTAACAACATCAATGATAGGTGATACAAAAACCAGAACTGATGCTTCGCCTGCTTGCGTAAAACGCTGATGATAATTGGCGATTTGTTCTGCTGTTAACGGTTTTTTAAGATCTATTTGTAAGGCAGAAATCAACTTATGAAATACGGCTAATTGTTGCTGTCGATGTTGTGCAAGTGCAGTTTCAAGACCTTGCTCTAACTCACCCTGTTGTTGAGAGTCCAAATCAAGATAATCTGATAAGTAATAATCAATCCAGAAATCCAATGAATTGTATACCAATTTAAATGTGCAACCAGATAACACCACACAAATAAAGATTATGCTTATCGTTCTTTTCAACATCAGTACGTCTCCTTGTACAAACGTTTCACACTTACTATAACGTCTCTATGTAACCAATTGTTTTAGCTTGAGCTCTAATTGTTTAGCTTGCTGTAAATATTCATCATCATGCCAAACTTGATAACCCACCAAATACCACAGTAATGCTAGGTACTCACACCAAGGCTGCCAGTAATTTACCGCCTCTAACCATTCATCAGTAGATACCAAGGTGATATCGGACGCCTCTCTTGCCACACAATAATCTTTCACTGCTTTTTCAGGGCTAAGTGCATTAGCTAATATCGTCATGGTTAAATCAAGAGAAGGATCGCCTGCACTGGCATATTCCCAATCGATAACTTTAGCGTTCATCACATCAACTAACCGGTCACTGTCATTAGGGACAATAATATTGTAACGCCCTAAATCAAAATGACAGCAGGTATCAGGAAAGTAGTGATTAATATTCTGATTATCAAAATAATGATAAATAGATAGTAATTGTTTTGATTTTAAATTAGCAGCAATCGTTTGCCAGTAATGCTCAATACGTTGCTTAATATCTAATCGATGGGTAGGAAGCGGTAAAGCATGAATACGCGCTTGAAGTTGACACAGTTGCTGATTGGTAAATCGTTGATCTGCTTGTTCGCCTTCAAGCCAATCTACAATTAATACTTGTTCATTATTATTTAGATTAATGTCTAACAATGCATAGGGTTTTGGCGCTAATTTAGAACCGTCAATTAAACGTAATAACTGATATTCATGCGTTCGATTAATACCAAAAGCTTGAGCCGTGCTCGTTAATGGTCGCCACACGTAATGGGAAGATTGATTATTTGAAGGATGGTACAGGAATAATTTCCAACAGCGATTGGTTAAACCGCCCGCTAATGGGCTCGCTGTTAGAAATTGTACATCGGGTAACAAAGACAATAATGTGGGATCAAAACTCTCGTTATCTTTCATTATAATTTCAACATTGCTACCCGATTATTTAGGCTAAATTACCAACCTTGAGAATCTGATTCACTCTTAGGCGCTAAACCTGAATCAGCCCACTCAATTGAACCTGAGTTTGTATCCATCAAACGCATGGTCATTTTATAGAAAGGGACATTCTGACCATCTTCACGCTTGCTCGTATTGGTTACATGACCATACAGCATGTATTGCGCACCTGTCATTTTAGCAAATTGAATCGCAGTACCTTGATTAACAAAACGATCATTCTCACTAAAGTTCATTTGTTTACGCACCGCATCAACGCGAGACTTATCGACTAAGTTAAATTTACCTGAACGTGAAATTTTAGACTTAATTGTGTTAGTAAGCGACTTAGTATCAACATGTCCACTGGTATTGTTTTGAATATTATCAACAATCACAATCGGATGCTTACCGCCTGCTGTAATTGAAGATACAGCCGGTGATGACAACATCTTTGTTGTTAAGTCCGATGCCGTGTTATCAAGATCATTAGAGCCAAAATTTACCGATGGAGTTTCAGGTAAATGCGAATTCACATAATCGACAGTTTGGGCACAACCACCTAATAATGAAGATGCCGCTAATAATGCAAGAACGCTTTTTTTCATTGTTTTACCTTAACAATATTTTATATTAAATCAGTATACTGCTCGACGAACGTAAATACGATATTGGGTAGCTTCAACTTTATCAGCAATACCTTGTAATATTACTTTACCGTTGCCAGCCAACGCAACGGAATGCCATGGTGCCGCACTACCACTGATCTCTAAACCTTGGCCATCATACCAATAAATACGGTATTGCAAGTTCAGATCTGTGTTAACTTTGTTTATTGCCTCAACAGAGGCTTGCATTAAACCATTAACTTTCGTTATATGAGCGTCTTTAAAAACTAAGCTACGTGCAAGAAAAGCGTTACCAATAACGACATTTTGATTGCTGTTTTCGATACTAATACCAGCATGATCACTGCTACATCCAGTGATAATTAATGCTAAAAATAATGCCATTACATACTTCATTACATGCCTCTTAATAGCGTGACAATCAAATTTCTAAGTAACATTATAAGAAACTCATTTATGATCGTGCGTTTAGCTATGACCCACAAGTTCTTACTAATAAATCTAATATCGGCATTTACCGTTACATAGCAACGCGTTAGATTTTAATGTTAGTAAGCGACGATTACCAATAAAGTAATAGATAAGCTATCTGATATAATCAATTTATCGCAATAAAAAAGCCTGAATATCACACCACTTATCGTATACCCAACGAGAAGATTAAAGATACTCAAGCTTTGTGTCTATCTGGGGATAATTATTATCCATTACATAACGTTATCAGCACGTCATGACTAGCCAACTAGCATTGGCCCTAAAGGACGCCCACCTAATAGGTGCATGTGAATATGGTAAACTTCTTGTCCACCATAAGGATTACAATTGACGATCAAACGGTAACCGTCTTCTGCCACGCCTTCCTTTTCTGCTAATTTACGCGCAACAGTAAACATACGCCCCATCATCAACTCATCATCGGCTTCCACATCATTGACTGTTGGGATCAATTTATTTGGAATAATTAAGATATGGCTTGGCGCACGAGGATTGATATCACGAAATGCTGTGACTAAGTCATCTTGATACAAAATATCAGTTGGAATTTCTTTACGAATAATTTTACTGAAGATAGTTTCTTCCGCCATTTCTGACTCCATCAACTCATTGTTATTTGTTTAGTTAGTGAGTATGCGTCAGTCAACTCTATTGCGCAATATTGAACGTTGTTTTAAAGATTTAATAGAGAAAAAATTTCACGTTTTCGTGTTTTTTTGATGCAGCGATCAAACAATTGAAGCCTAAACAAATTTATCTATCAAGACTCAAGCAGAACTGACGATAGTATAGGTTAGAGTTAATTTGATAATTCGATTCGCAAATTTAGCATTGATTGCGAAATAAAGGGTTACCCCATTATCAAATTACATTTATGACTAATAGGTCAGCATTATGATGACACTGACCCTTTGCTAAATATAGGGATATTATGAAGAAATCTAGCCAAACTTCGGTCATACGTCGTATGTACTCCGGTTTTGTGGTTATGGTTGCATTGTTTGTTTTAACCATTGTGCTCATGCTTGATGGAACAAACCGTATCCATAATCAGTTAACAACAGTAACAACAGACGCACTTCCTTTAGTCTCTATATCAAATAAAGTCAGTGTTAAACTTCTTGCCGCCGACAAATCTTTTAAAGACTTTTTAACCAGTCAAGATCCTGCTGCAATGAAAACCTATGAAGCCGACTTTCGTAAAGCAACAAGAGAGTTCGCCTCTGCGCGTAAAGAGCTTGTAGCCATTGCCGAAAGTAATCCAGAATTAACGTCTTACATTAAAGCGCTAACCGAATTAGAACAGCGTTACTTCAGCGAAGCTCAAACCGCGATGGGTAATTATCGCGCGCAAATGTTAGCCGGTGATGAGCGCCAACAATCAGCGCGACGCTTTCAGCGTTTGCAAGCTGAACTCAGCATTGGTATGAAAGAATACATTAATGAGCAAGATAATATGGCTGTTAAGATGATGGCTAAAAATTTCTTTGTGAAGTTAAAAGAAACAGAAACCATTACTTCTGATGCCCTTGCCACTGACGATATCAGTAAGATTAAAGCCGCAATAAAAGCGAATAAACGCAGTGTAAACCATCTTGCCAACGCATTTCGTAGCTTAACAACCCTACTTTCAGGCTTAAAAGAAACATTCGGTAAATCCGTTACTCAATACACGTTAGATATCGGTAAAAAAGGCGGTGTGCTTGATCAACACTATGAATTCATTGAAGCGAAAACGCGTCTTTATGACAACATTGCCACGCTAACTAAAGAAGTGAATCAAGCACTATCGATTCTTGAGCAATTTAATCAGCAAGCGACCAATCAAATGGATCAAGCGATTGCAACAGCTGATGACACTTACAATCAAGGCATAACCAAAGCTGTTGGTATTGCGATTGTGGTTATTTTATTAGCCATTTCTATCGGTTGGTATTTAGCGCGAAGTGTTCGTCGTCCACTGGTTTCTATGCTAAAAACGCTTGAATCATTAACTGATGGTGATATGACACAGCGTACAGAAAGCAGTCAATTCATTGAGTTTAATAAACTAAGTCATCACATCAATACGTTAGCTGGCAATCTTCAACAAATTTTAAGTCAATTAAGCAAAGCATCTGAAGATCTCACTCAAGTTGCGGCAGAAAACCAAAGTACAACTGCACAAGCAAAACAGCGACTCAATGAACAACGAGAGCAAACTGTTTCTGTGGCAACAGCAATGACAGAGATGGAACACTCAGTTACTGATGTATCGCAAAGTGCGCAGAACACCATGGAACGTGTTCATGAGGTAGAACGTGCATCAGCAACAGGTCGTGAAGTGATGAGTAAAAATATTAATATTGCCCATCAGCTTTCAACTCGTTTAGATGACTCTGTAACAGCCGTTGCTGATCTTCAACAAATGAGCAGTAATATTGGTTCTATTTTAGATGTTATTCGTAATATTGCCGACCAAACTAACCTACTTGCACTCAATGCCGCCATTGAAGCAGCCCGTGCTGGCGATCAAGGACGAGGCTTTGCCGTTGTTGCCGATGAGGTTCGTGTTCTCGCTAAACGTACCACCGACTCTACCTCTGAGATTGAAGCGATGATCCAAAACCTTCAAGGTAGCTCAGGTCAAGCGATGGAAATGATGCAAAGCTGTGTAACAGAAATGGATAACAGTATTAATCAAGCATCAGATGCCAATAGCGCAATGGAAGAGATCCAAGCGATTATCATTGAAATTAGTCAAATGAGTAGTCAAATTGCACAATCAGCGGAAGAGCAGCGGACGACGACTACCGACATTGCCCGTAGTTTAGAGGATATTAGTCATATTGCTGATACTAACTACAATGCAATGGAAGAAATGGCAGAAGCCAGTACCATGTTAGATAGCTTAGCCACTGAACAAAATAAACTCGTTCATAAATTTAAACTGTAATTAAAGCTAAGCAAATAAATGAAGCCGATCATCAGATCGGCTTTTTTGTTTTAGCGAAAAATTTACATTTAGGTTTCACTGAAATAAACATAGCGGCCAATACAATCAGTCCCGCCCCCACCCATTGAAGCTGTTCAAATCGTTCTCCTAACCACCAATGTGCAAACAAACCACCAAATACAGGCTCTAATCCCAATAAAAAAGAGACTTGGGTTGGGCTTGTATGCTTCACCCCATAGTTTTGAAAGTAAAAAGCGAACAAGGTACAAAAAATAACAAGGTAGCCAATATACAACCAAAACTCTGGCGCGCTAGGTATGATGAATTGTTCTACAGGGACAGTGAAAACCAATAAGCTAATACAAACAACGGTGACCACTGATAATTGGATAAATGTTGCCACCATAGGATCGCAATGTTGTTGATTCATTTTCTTTTTAGTTGTCACCACAAAAGCGGCACGCCCCAGTGCTGCGATCAAAATAAGAATATTACCGATATTAAACGTTACCGCATTCAGGCTATCTCCTACTAATAACCACACACCGGCAATTGCAATGCATCCGGCAAATAAATCTGTAACCGCAAGTTTATGACGATTAAGCAATGCATCAACAGCAGGCGTAAAGATAATAAATAGGCTAATAAGAAAAGCAGCATTTGAAGCCGTCGTGTGTTTTAGACCGTAAGTTTCGGCCAAATAAATAATACTTAATATTCCTCCAGTTGGTGCTAATTGCAGCCAAACCTGTTTATTTAGTTTCTTGCTGACTAAGGGAAATATCACTAAAAGTGTGCAACAAAAACGAATCGCCAAAAACATCAACACACCAGTATAAAGCATAGATTCTTTTGCCACACCAAAACTGGTTCCCCAAAAAACTGCGGCAGCTAGCACACCTATTGTTGCTATTAATGAAGTATTTAAAAATACACTTTTATTCTGCTCGACCTGTTCCATTCACACACATCCTTTCTTACACGGTTTTAGTCACTGTTCTTGTAAGATTGAATGGTATATGTTTGACTTGATGTTGATAATACCGCCAATAAGCAAAGGATTTATGACTGATGGACAAAAATAAAATTATTCAACTTCTTCCTGATATTGCAGCCTTTGTCACGGTTGTAGAGTCAGAAAGCTTCAGTCATGCCGCGAAAAAATTGGGAATGACACCATCTGGCGTGAGTCGTCAAATAAGCCGCCTAGAAAAAGAGCTTCAAGTACAACTAATCAAACGCAGTACTCGTAGCCAGTCACTTACCATTGCAGGGCAAGAAGCTTACCAATATGGTAAAAATATCCTTCAGCAAGCCCAAGATGTAGTAAATATAGCCAGCAAGCAAAAGCAAGATATTGAAGGGATACTCACCATTGCCTCACCGAAAGCGTTTTGTCGTCAGGTACTTCAACCTCTATTACTGGAATTTGTTGACACTTATCCAAAGCTACAACTAAAAATCCAAGTTACAGACAAACCAATCGATCCGCTCTATCACGACGTAGATGTCGTCTTTAGGTTAACCAACGAGCCTCAAAATAACCTAGTGGCCAAACAGTTAGCCACTAACGATCTGGTATTATGTGCAAGCCCGTATTACCTCGAAAAGAAAGGTACACCAACACACCCTAAGCAATTAGCCCAGCATGATTGTATCTATCTAGGCGAAACAAATACTGACAACCAATGGCGGTTTAAATCTGAAGATGAAGAGCTGAAAGTGACGGTGAATGGGCGTTATATTGTTAACCATACAGAGATGCGTTTAGAAGCCGCATTAAATCACTTTGGTATTGCGGTATTACCTGCATTCGTCGCGCAAAAAGCTTTGCAATCAAAAGCCCTTACTGCGGTACTTAACGATTGGACACTTCTTGATAATTACCAAGGTACTGTGTTCATGCAATACCTGCCTAATATCAATATGCCTTATCGCCAACGTGTGTTTATTGATTTTATTAGCGAAAGGTTTTCGTCTGATTTAAGAAAAAAGCTTACCAATTGCAATTAATTGCTTGTAAGTGTTTTTTATCTCTTGTAAGTTGAGCTTAGCGTTCAATAAACAGGCAACACTATGATTTATTCAACTATTTTCACTTGTTACATTTGGCTCCTCAATTCACTACTGCCATCCGGCCGGTAGAGTTTTGCTATCTGGCTGTGAGTTATGCTCAGCCAGTGACCTTCGCATTTCTCGCAGCTTTATTTCATTTTTAAGCGAGAAATCACATGACATCATCGAACTCAAACAACAACCCAGTTAACGAAAACGTCAGTTCCCCTCATGCTGAACTCAATAAAGGCATTGTTTATGCCCTTATCGGTACTGCTTTATTTTCTATCAAGCCCGTTTTTATCAAACTGGCTTATCAATATGGTGGAGATGCGGTATCGATTATGTCGTTACGGGCGATAAGTTCTGTGCCGATTTATATTGTTATGATGCTGTGGCTATTAAGAAAAACAGAGCATAGAGATAACCTGAAACGATATGGTTTAACGGCAAGCGCTATTGGCGTCTTAGGCTACTATGTTGCGTCATACCTTGATATTGCAGCCATGGCACATATCAGTGCGCAGCTAGAGCGACTACTCATTTTTCTATTTCCAAGCTTCGTCGTTTTAATTAGTTGGACTGTCCTAAAACAAAAGCCAGCACAAGGTACATTTAAAGCTATTGCACTTGGCTATATTGGTGTCGCTTTCATTGTTTTTCATGATTTAGGAAGCATGGGAAATAATGTCTTGCTAGGTAGTGGGTTGGCCATTGCGTCCGCATTCGTTTTCGCTTGTTACTTAATCATGAGCAAAAAGTTAATTACCCAAATGGGCAGCCAATTATTTACCTGTATCGGGATGGGATCTGCGGGGATCATTATTCTAATTCAAAGCCAATGGCAAGGCGTCAATGTGCTCGAGCTAGATCCAATGCTTATCCTGCTTGGGATCGCGCTAGGGATCTTTTGTACTGTGTTGCCATCATTTTTTGTTGCAGCCGCGATGCAAAAATTAAATCCATCACAGCTAAGTTTAACCAGCAATGTTGGCCCTGCTATTACTGCAGTTTTTGCTATCACATTACTTAATGAACCTTTTACTTTTTATCATGCAATAGGCATGCTTTTCGTGGTTTATTCAGTAATAAGCATGAAGAAAAGAGGACAATGATACACAGATTCTAGCTAAAGTGCTGTGATCCTATTCTCTTTTGGCAAACGATTGCCTTTTAATTCAGCAATCAAACCGATTGTTGAATTAATGACCTTTACTTAGCGCAACGATACTTTTAGAATCGGGCAAATTTTTTGGAAGGGAAACAAAATGACAACATTAACGATTACTCGTCCTGATGATTGGCACACACATTTACGTGATGGCGATGTATTAAAAGATACAGTAAGGGATATTAGCCGTTACATGGGACGCGCGATCATCATGCCTAATTTAATCCCTCCTGTTACTGATACAGAATCTGCTTTAGCTTACCGTGACCGCATTCTTGATGCTCAACCAAGCCCGACTTTCTCACCACTTATGGTTATCTACCTAACAGATAACACATCACCTGAAGAAATTAAGAAAGCCAAAGCATCGGGTCATGTATATGCTGCAAAACTCTACCCTGCTGGCGCAACGACTAACTCAGACTCTGGCGTTACTTCAATTGATAAGATTCGCCCTGCATTACAAGCGATGCAAGAAGTTGGTATGCCACTTCTTATTCATGGTGAAGTCACACATAATCATGTTGATATTTTCGACCGTGAAAAAGCATTCCTTGATACGGTACTTGGTCCTATTGTTGAAGAATTTTCATCACTCAAAATTGTACTTGAACACATTACGACAGCAGATGCTGTAAAGTTTGTTCAAAATGCAGGTGACAATGTCGCTGCAACCATTACAGCTCACCACTTAATGTTTAACCGTAACCATATGCTAGCAGGTGGTATTCGCCCACACTTCTACTGCTTGCCTATCTTAAAACGTAACACTCACCAGCAAGCATTAGTGGATGCAGCAACCAGTGGTAGCAAGAAGTTTTTCTTAGGTACCGATACCGCACCGCATGCAAAAGGCATGAAAGAAGCGGCATGTGGTTGTGCTGGCTCTTACACAGCTCACGCAGCTATCGAGCTCTATGCAGAAGTCTTTGAACAAGCTGGCGCACTAGATAAGTTAGAAGGTTTTGCTAGCTTCAATGGCCCTGATTTTTACGGCCTACCACGTAATACAGATACGATTACGCTTGTAAAAGAGTCGTGGACAGTGGCAGAAGAAATGCAATTTGGTAGCAACACGGTCGTACCTATTAAAGCGGGTGAAACCATTAGCTGGAAAGTTAACGCTTAACCACTGAAGTAAACCAAACGCTAAACAGCTTTATAAAAATAAAGGCTTCCGAATCGGAAGCCTTTTTAATTGCAGTTAATTTAATTCAGCATTAAGCAGTTTCTTTTGTCGGTACTTTTAGCTTATGAAATAAACGATATAGCACCGGAACAACGATTAAGGTTAATACGGTAGCGAAACTTAAACCAAACATAATGGTCACTGCCATTGGTTTAAAGAACACATCTGGTAATAGCGGTAACATACCTAAAACAGTGGTGATAGCAGCCATACACACAGGACGTACACGACTGACAGCCGCATCTAACACAGCTAAATATTTCTCTTTACCACTGGCTATCTCAATCTCAATTTGGTCTAACAATACGATACCGTTTTTCACCAACATACCGGATAGACTTAAGAAACCAAGCAATGCCATGAAACCAAATGGCGTATTAAGTAACAACAAACCTAATGTCACACCAATAATTGCCAATGGCACGGTTGCCCAAACGATCAATGCTTCTTTTACCTTATTGAAAAGCAATACAGTAATTAAGAACATCGCCAAATAACCCATCGGCATCGTTTGGAATAACGAGGCTTGCGCGTCTGCTGATGATTCATACTCGCCCCCCCATTCCAAGGTGTACCCCTCTGGCAGTTCAATATCTGCGATTGCTGGCATAATACGTTTTTGTACTGTCGCTGCCGTTTCTTCACCAATAGGATCTGGATCCGCCATTACCGTTAACACACGTTTGCGATTTTTACGCACCACTAATGGATCTTCCCAACGTACATTGACACCTAGCACCACTTGTTGAAGTGGAATATAACCTTGAATGGCAGGGCTCCAGATCTTCATGCCTTCTATGGTGCTAATGTCGACTCGCTCATCTTCAGGCAAACGTGCCACGATTGGCATTAAGTTTGTTCCCTCACGATAGAGACCAATGTTGATCCCTGAAAATGCCATTTGCAGTAACTCATCAACATCTTTTTTAGTAATGCCATAGCGTCTTGCTTGGCTTTCATTAAATATCGGCTCAATTACTTTGGTGCGCTCTCGCCAGTCATGACGAATATTGAATGCGCCAGGATCTGCATTCATCACATCCACCACTTGCGACGCAATACCACGTAGTATGGTTGGATCTGATCCAACAATTCGCGCTTCAATTTTAGCGCCGGATGAAGGCCCTAACATGACTAGTTTGGCTTTGTATTCAATTTCGGGAAATTGTTTATCTAATTGTTCACGGAAATTTTTCATCACCGGAACAACACTATCAAATGAGTCAACACGCACAATTAACTCACCATAAGCGGCGTAACTTTTCTCTGGTGCGTACGTCAACATAAAACGTTGCGAACCTTTACCCGCACTTGAACTAACGTATTCCACGCCCTTTTCCGCAGCGACCACTTTCTCAAGCTGTTTTAGCGTATTATTGGTTGCACGAATATCGGTCCCTTCAGGAAGCCATACATCCACCATGAACATTGGCGTTGTAGATGCCGGAAAGAACGATTGTTTCAATAATGTAAAGCCATATAAGCTAACACCTAACATCAAGATCAAAGTGATCACTGTTAGCCATGCACGACGCATACAAAACTCTAATGACTTACGGTATACGGTGAAGAAAATACCGCCATACGGATCTTTTTGATCGCTATCTTGATCCACCTTGACGTTTTTAAAGAAAAGATCGGCAAAGAATGGCGTTAACGATATCGCTGTAAACCAACTCAGCATCAGTGAGATCAGAAGCACCGTAAATAGTGTTCGACAATATTCACCCGTTGAATCTTGTGATAAACCAATTGGCGCAAATGCCATTACTGCAATGACTGTTGCCCCTAGCAGTGGCCACTTGGTTTGAGTCACAATGTCAGAAGCCGCTTGCATTCGCGTTCGCCCCTTCTGCATGCCTATCAATATTCCTTCGACCACCACAATGGCATTATCCACCAGCATACCCAGAGCAATAACGAGGGCACCTAACGAGATACGTTGTAAGTCGATCGCTAACCACTTCATAAACACAAAGGTGCCTAAAACAGTCAGGAGCAAAATTAAACCAATCAGTAAACCTGAACGAAGTCCCATAAAGAACAGCAGCACCACAATAACAATGGCTACTGCCTGACCTAAGCTAACAACGAAACCACTTACGGACTTATCTACTTCAATCGGCTGGCTATATACTGCATCAATATCGATACCCACTGGCTGTTGCTCTTTCAGTTCAGCCAGTCTTTGCATAACCCGTTGGCCTACTTCAACAACATTAACGCCAGCGACAAAAGAAATACCAACGTTCAGCGCTTCTTTGCCGTTAAAGCTAACTAAGTTATCTGGAATTTCCTTAAAACCTTTTTTGATCTCAGCGACATCTCGAAGGTAAATCAGCCCATTAGCGCCTTTATCGGTAATGATTAAATCGCCCAGTTCATCAACATTTTTGAATTCACCAGTAGGATGAACGCGAACATATTCATCGCCAATACGAACTGCGCCCGCACTCGTGACTAAATTTTGTGTGGCTAAAATGTTGTAAATTGTATCTAAAGAAATGCCGAGGCTACTGAGTCGCTGCATTGAGATTTCAATGAATACTTGCTCTTGCTGATTGCCAGTAACACCCACTTTTCCCACGCCATCAACAAGTTCAATTTCTCGGCGTAAGTAATCAACATAATCACTGAGTTCTTTATAGCTATAACCGTCACCCGTTATTGATAACAAAATGCCGTAAACATCACCGAAATCATCAATAACTTTAGGCTTTGCGACTCCTGGAGGTAAGTTAGAGGATATATCATTAACCTTGCGGCGTAATTCATCCCAAATTTGTGGTAAATCGTCAGGGCCATAATTGTTTTTCATGGTCACTGTGATTTGTGACAACCCTCGACTAGAGATAGAATTTACTTCATCAACATAAGTTAACTGCTGAATCGCTTTTTCTATAGGATAAGTCACTTCTTCTTCAACTTGCTGTGGTGTCGCCCCAGGGTAGGAGGTAACAACCATAGCGTCTTTAATAGTAAATGCCGGATCTTCTAATTGGCCTAAACCAAAGAAAGAAAAGGTGCCACCGACAAGAAATATTAGCGTCAGCATCCAGCTGATCACTTTATTCTTAATGAAATAAGTCGCGATATCTTGCTTCATTATTGTTGTCCCTCCTTAGCCAATACCACCACTTTTTGTCCCTCTCGTAAGCGGTTAACTCCTGTAACAACAACTTGTTCCCCTTGTTTAACACCCGATTTTAATCGTACCCCTTCAGGCACAACTTTATCTGTTACCACAAGGCGTTTCGACACCGTATTGTCAGGTGTCAGTATCCAAACATATTTCTGATTTGAGGCAATATCATCACCGTCTAAATTAAATAAAGCTTCAAGAGGTACGATTTGCTGCCCCACTTGATAAACTTGTAACTTTTGAGCATCGGCTTCAACTTCAACTGGCATGCCTTCCAAAATGAACTGACCTTTGGGCATCGGCATCGTTAAGGTCACGAGAAATGAACCCGATTCAGGATCAGGTTCAGTGGTAAATTCTTTTAATGTCACCACATATTTTTCATTATTGGGTAAAATGACTTTCGAGGAAGAACCCTGTGCTTTATTAACATCCAAGATACTTTGCTTGGAATAAATCATATCAGGCGCTTGGATCTCGATATCAACAGAATCAGTGCTATGAATATTCATAATCTGCTGACCTACTTTGATATTTTCAAATTGCTCAACGGGAATAGTTGAAATCACACCACTAAATGGGGCTTTTAGCGCAGTAAAACTTAATTTTAATTTGGCTAAATCAAGATTTGCTTTCGCAATACTTCGCTTCGCTTTTAATTCATCAAATTGAGACTGAGGTAAATAGCCATTTTTTAATAATGTTGCGGAACGGCGGTATTGGCTATCAATAACATTGTATTTAGCTTGAGCATCATCCACCTCTAATGTGTAATCACGTGGATCCAATCGCGCTAATACCTGCCCTTTTTTAACGGTGTCTCCTGAACGCACTAATATTTGCGTGATTTCTCCTGCAATACGGAATGATAAAATAGATTTATCAGCTGCTGATGCCACGGCTGGAAACGTTAATTTCGGTGATTGTTTGCCTGACTGTACCTGCTGTACCTTGACTCGCGGTTGCGCTTCGCGCGGCTCAACACTTGGTTTCTCACAACCTTGGAGTAACCATGTTGCACTGATAGCCAATGTCAATAAACGATAACGTTTGATCATAATCCACGCTCCTTGATCCATGAGCGGACCTTCTGACCTGATTGCAATTCAGATACGCCTGATGTCGCTATAACGTCACCATCTTCTAAACCTGATATCACACGATTATTGTTATCTAATATGACTTCAGTTCTTACAACTTGCTGATTATCATCAACACGCCATACATAATCTTTATTGTCTTCAGTAATGATCGCACGCAGAGGTATTGCGCCTGCATTTCCATGTGGCAGAACAATTGTCACGCTACCAGACATTCCTGGCATGATGTTACTGCCTTCCGGACGTGCCATTGAGAGTGTCACTTTATAACTGGATGTTTTGCTATCTGGCTCTGTATCAATTTCTTTAAATTGTGCGGGAAAAGTTTGATTAGTTAAGGTATCAAAAGCAACGGTAGGATTTATGGCTTCAGCATGACCTTGAAAGCGCGCTAAAAGATAATCAGGAAGCTGAAATGTCATATTGATTAATTTAGCACTTTGAATATGCATCACAGGCTGTTTTGCACTGATATATTCATAGTTTTCAACCATGGATAAAGAAAGGTGCCCGTCATAAGGTGCGATAAGCTTGGCATAACTTAAATTCGATATTGCTTTATCTAATGTGGCTTTGGCCTGTTTTAAGTTAGCTTTCGAGGTGTCGTAATCTAACTCTGATACTACATTTTTTTTCCGTAATTTTTTATCGCGTTTAAATTGCACATTCGCTAAATCATATTGCGCTTGCGCCTGCTTCACTAGCAGTGATAATTCATCGCTATTTAATGTTGCAAGTATTTGTCCTTTCGTCACAAATTGACCAGGATGTACATCAACGCTGGCAAGTTGACCTGAAACGCGAAAAGCTAAAACGGCTTTATCTCCCGCCTCAACAATTGCTGGGAATGCTCGTTGTGATTCATTATTACCCACTGAAACTGATTGTAATTTAACTGGTCGAGATTCAGGCTCAGCAATCGCTGATTTATCATCCTTGCAGCCAATTAATGCTAAGCATGTAAACAATGCCGCAAAAAAGCGATATCTCATACTACTCTCCATGATGTTTCATACTAAATGTTACTATTGTTAAAAAAATGTATGAAAATAAATATATACCCATGAATAGTATAGGCTTTTAAATTAACAATCTTGTTTCATATATGAAAATAGAGTCAATATCACAATCCTTTTAAGATTAAAGAGACAATAAAAAAGGAGCACAAGGCTCCTTTTCTTAGATATGCTTATATAGCTTACTTTTCCATTTCAGCGATATTTACACGCCATGTATCAGGGCCTGTTTGGTGAGCATTAGTACCATTAGAATCAACGGCTACTGTTACTGGCATATCTTCGACTTCAAATTCATAAATCGCTTCCATACCCAGATCTTCAAACGCCACGACACGTGATTTTTTAATCGCTTTGGCAACTAAATAAGCAGCGCCACCGACAGCCATTAAGTAAACAGCTTTATGCTGCTTGATTGACTCGATTGCAGCTGGACCACGCTCAGCTTTACCAATCATTCCGGTTAGACCCGTTTCACCTAACATCATGTCGGTAAATTTATCCATACGCGTTGAGGTTGTAGGACCCGCTGGACCCACGACTTCATCCCCTACTGCATCAACAGGACCAACGTAGTAAATGAAACGATTATTAAAATCAACGCCTTCAGGTAAACCTTCACCTTTGGCTAACATTTCTTGAATTCGTTTATGCGCTGCATCACGACCAGTTAAAATCTTACCAGACAGTAAAACAGTCTCACCTGATTTCCACTCTTGCACATCTGCTTTCGTAACCGTATCTAAATTTACACGACGAACGCTATCACCCACTTCCCATGTCACTTCAGGCCAATCTTCTAACTTAGGTGGTGTTAATTCTGCAGGACCAGTACCATCTAAAGTAAAGTGCACGTGACGTGTTGCGGCACAGTTAGGGATCATACAAACAGGCTTCGATGCCGCATGTGTTGGTGCGGATTTAATTTTTATATCAAGAACTGTTGTTAAACCACCTAAGCCTTGTGCACCAATACCGAGTTTGTTAACACGATCAAAAATATCTAAGCGTAATGCTTCTTCTGTTGTTTGTGCCCCACGCTCTTTCAACTCATGAATATCAATTGATTCCATTAATGATTCTTTCGCAAGCACAGCCGCTTTTTCTGCGGTTCCGCCGATACCAATACCCAACATGCCAGGAGGGCACCAGCCAGCCCCCATCAGTGGTACTGTTTTTTCAACCCACTCAGCAATGTCATCAGATGGGTTTAACATCACCATTTTGGTTTTATTTTCAGAGCCGCCACCTTTAGCAGCTAACTGAATTTCAACCTTATCACCTGGCACCATATCAATATGAACAACAGCTGGTGCATTATCTTTCGTATTAATACGACGACCTGCAGGATCCGCAACAACCGATGCACGTAACGGGTTATCTTGGTTGGTATACCCTTGACGCACACCTTCATCAATCATTTGTTGTACAGTAAGATCGCTATCCCACTGTACGTTCATACCAATCTTCACGAAACAGGTAACGATCCCTGTGTCTTGACAGATTGGACGATGCCCTTCGGCAGACATACGAGAGTTTATTAAAATTTGTGCGATCGCATCTTTTGCGGCTTGGCTTTGCTCTTTGTTATAGGCTTTTTCTAAAGCTTGCACAAAATCCAGTGGGTGGTAGTAAGAAATATATTGTAATGCATCTGCCACACTACTAATTACGTCTTCTTTGCGGATGACAGTCATAGTTGCCCTCGTTGAGTTATATCATTCCATAGCGCCCGAAATTTACTTTCAATTTTGTAGGGACGATGTTCACATTAAGTACATGCACATCTTTGGGCGTCGTTATCTGAATATGATACTCTTGCACTTATTATTGCGCTACGCGCCAATCAAACTCTTGTCACAAAAAAGAAAATGATTTGTAAATCACACCCAAAATTAAGCATTACGTCGCTCGCCTACTCAAAAGATGCGGCATTGACATGGTTTGCACCACTCTCTGGTTTGCCATGGGCAATGCTATTACGCTCGGCAGCAGAAAATCATCCAGATAACCGTTTTGACATTATCGTTGCTGATCCTTTAGCCACTATTGAATCAGAAAATGGGATTAGCAAGGTCTGCTATGCAAATGGTGCAGAAGAAACGTACACCGATGATCCATTTGCATTAGTACAAACATTACAAGCGCAGTTATTACCTGCAGTTAGCCCAATGATGACACTGCCATTTATTGGTGGAGCATTAGGCTACTTTAGTTACGATTTAGGTCGTCAGGTTGAAAATATCTCAACAATTGCTGAACATGACATTCCGCTACCTGATTTAGCATTAGGGATCTATGACTGGGCTTTAATTGTGGATCATCAAGAACAAACGGTAACGCTAGTAGAGCCAAAAGAGACTAAGCGTCAAACATGGCTTGAACAGCAGCTTACGACATTCTCACAACAACAACCCGCAACAGATTTAAACCTTGTTGATAGCTTTTCTTTAACATCTGATTGGTCATCCAATATGACTAAAGAGGATTACTGTAACAAATTTAACAAAATCCAAGATTATCTATTGTCTGGCGATTGTTATCAAATCAACTTGGCGCAACGTTTTTCTGCCAATTATACCGGCGATGAATGGCAAGCATATCTAACTCTTGAAACAGAAAACGGAGCGCCATTCTCTGGTTTTATTCGTTTAAAACAAGGTGCGATTTTATCGGTATCTCCAGAGCGTTTTTTACAACTTCGTGATGGACTGATTGAAACTAAACCGATTAAAGGGACTCGACCACGTAGCAAAAATACCGCTCAAGACAATGCCAATGCTTTCGCTCTTCAAAATGCTGAAAAAGATCGTGCAGAAAACTTAATGATTGTCGATTTACTGCGTAACGATATTGGTCGCGTTGCCACACCCGGTACCGTACGAGTACCGCATCTTTTTAAAATAGAAAGTTTTCCTGCCGTACATCACTTAGTGAGTACCGTCTCAGGCGAATTACCAGCAGATCACAATGCGACAGATCTATTAAAAGCATGTTTCCCCGGTGGTTCAATAACAGGTGCTCCGAAAGTACGAGCCATGGAAATTATTGAAGAGTTAGAACCGCACCGCCGCAGTATTTATTGTGGCAGCATCGGTTATATCAGCCGTTGTGGCACAATGGATACCAGTATTACGATTCGTACATTGGTGGCTAATGAACAAAAAATTCATGCGTGGGCTGGAGGCGGGATTGTTGCTGATAGTGATCCAGATAGCGAATATCAAGAAACACTCGACAAATTGAGTAAGATTCTGCCAACCTTACAATAGGTACAGATAAATACATCATAATGATATTTAAAATAAAAAGTATTTAAGATGAAAGCACTTTCATTTGACTAACGAGGTTTTATGGTTGGACAGCAGCAAATTTTAAGTCGATTTCTTCTTGCACCAAGTCTTCAATATGATCAAAACCATCAAGATCGAATTCGACA
The DNA here is from genome assembly GCF_003026165.1 of Photobacterium sp. GB-1. NCBI lineage: Bacteria > Pseudomonadati > Pseudomonadota > Gammaproteobacteria > Vibrionales > Vibrionaceae > Photobacterium > Photobacterium sp. GB-1. Next base: position 114,979 of record NZ_PYOB01000001.1, read on the forward strand.
GCACTGGGAAGACGCATCCCTATTTAAACAAGCTGCTGTTTTGATCCCTCTCGTTTATCGCGAAAATGGCTTTAATGTCGTATTAACGCGAAGGGCAAAACACCTTAAACACCACCCAGGACAAATTGCTTTTCCTGGTGGACGATTTGAACCGACAGATGAGGATTTAATCGCAACCGCTATTCGTGAAACATTTGAAGAAACGAATATTACTTGTTCTCGCAATGATGTACACGGTTGTCTTTCTACCTTACCGACCATGAGCGGGTATATGGTCACGCCTTTTATCGCCACAATAGATCCAGATTACATCCCTATCGCAGATCCCAATGAAGTCGATTGCATTTTTGAAGCGCCTCTGAACCATTTGCTTAACCCAAACAATATTCGCCAATATAAATTCCTACTTAATGGCAATAATCACAATGTATATAACATCCCGTTTAAGAATTATTCTGTATGGGGAGCAACCGCTCAAATGATAAAACTACTTTCAGATCAAATTTGGCATGATGATTTATAGGCTATTAGCTGTTTTTTTAGCTTCTACCAAATTTAAAACTGTGAGCTAAGTCTTCTTTATTTGTACAACAAATAAAGACAGCTTACATAACGCGATCTTTATCATTGTAATCCCGCCATAAATAACGAGAATGCACGTGTTCCTAAAACAACGTTCCGTTCCGTTCCTTTTTTTTGGATGACAAAAAATGCAAAACACATCGACCGCAGTACAAACTGATGTAGCAAAATCACGTTGGACTTACAAAGATTTCACATGGGCATTGTCTCTATTCGGCACAGCTGTAGGTGCAGGTGTTCTATTCCTTCCAATTAAAGCAGGTGCGGGCGGTTTCTGGCCGTTAGTTATTTTAGCACTGATTGCAGCACCAATGACTTGGCTTGCACACAAAGGCTTAGCACGTTTTGTTCTTTCAGCTAAAAATCCAAACGCTGACATTACTGATACCGTTGAAGAACACTACGGTAAAACAGGTGCCAACCTTATTACATTCGCTTATTTCTTTGCTATCTACCCTATCGTTCTTATCTATGGTGTAGGTATTACCAACACTGTTGACTCATTCATGGTGAACCAACTAGGTATGGATTCTGTTCCTCGTTGGCTTCTATCAGGCGTCCTTATCTCGCTAATGACAGCTGGCGTTGTATTTGGTAAAGAACTAATGCTTAAGGCAACATCAGCAATGGTTTACCCTCTGGTTATCATTCTGCTTGCTCTGTCTATTTACCTAATTCCTGATTGGAACATGTCAATGGTGTCTGTGGCACCTGATTGGTCATCAATGCCTACTGTTATTTGGCTAGCAATTCCAATCATCGTGTTCTCTTTCAACCACAGCCCAATTATCAGCCAGTTTGCAAAAGAACAACGTCATGTATACGGTGACGATGCAGTAAAGAAAACTGACATGATCACTGGCGGCGCAGCAATGATGCTAATGGGCTTTGTCATGTTCTTTGTATTCTCTGTTGTACTGTCTATGACACCAGAGCAGTTGAACATGGCAAAAGAACAAAATATCTCTGTTCTTTCTTACCTAGCAAACATTAAAGATTCACCAGCAATTTCTTACTTAGGTCCACTGGTTGCATTTGCTGCTATTACTTCAAGCTACTTCGGTCACTTCCTAGGTGCACATGAAGGTCTTGTTGGCCTAACGAAATCTCGTAGCAAAATGCCGGTTGGTAAAATTGAAAAACTATCTCTAGCATTTATTGTTGTGACAACATGGATTGTAGCAATCATCAACCCAAGCATCCTTGGTATGATTGAAACAATGGGCGCACCAATGATTGCAGCAATTCTGTTCCTAATGCCAGTTGTTGCGATGCAGAAAGTACCAGCAATGGCGAAATACAAAACCTCTGTTGCTGCACGTATTTTCACTGCTCTGTGTGGTGTGGCTGCGATTACTTCAGTAATTTACGGCGCTTTTTAATAGCACTTGAACCAGGCGCGATACAAACACAAAAATACTTCTTTTTTGAAGCATAAAGTGCAAGAAAAGGTATAGCGTTCTGGTACAATAAACGCAATCTATACGATAATTAAGAGCAGGATGCTAAGCGCCCTGCTCTTGTTTTTTAAGTACGCTCGCCAAGGAAGGGGCGAGTCATAAAACGCATACAGTCTTGGCCGGAGGCAAGAATCGCTTCCCCCGACTGAGGTAATAAACATGATCAGTGTTTTTGATATTTACAAAATCGGTGTGGGCCCTTCCAGCTCACATACTGTTGGCCCAATGAAAGCAGGTAAAGAGTTCATCGATGATTTACGTGCCATGGGTAAATTACGTGACATAACTAAAATTACCGTTGACGTATACGGCTCTCTTTCTCTTACAGGTAAAGGACACCATACTGATATTGCAATCATTATGGGTCTTGCTGGTAACAGCCCTGAACATGTTGATATCGATAGTATTCCAAGCTTTATTGCCCGTGTTGAAGAAACCGAACGTCTACCTGTTGGTATGCATTGCCACACAGTAGATTTCCCACGTGATGGTGGTATGAATTTCCATACGACTAACCTTTCACTGCACGAAAACGGCATGTCTATTCATGCTTGGATTGGTGATGAGAACGTTTTCTCTAAGACTTACTACTCTATCGGTGGTGGTTTTATTGTTGATGAAGAAAACTTTGGTAAAACGCAAGAATCAAGTGTTGTTATCCCTTACCCATTCAACTATGCCTCTGAACTTGTTGAACAATGTAAAGAGCACGGTTTATCAATCAGCTCTTTAGTTATGGCTAACGAACGTGCAATGAACGCTGAAGATGAGATTAGTAATTACTTTGCTAACATCTGGAAAACAATGCGTGATTGTATGGAACGTGGTATGAACGAAGAAGGTATCCTACCGGGTCCTCTACGTGTTCCTCGTCGTGCAGCAGCACTTCGTCAACAGCTAATAACATCTGAAAAGCTAAGCAACGATCCAATGACGGTTGTTGACTGGGTTAACATGTTTGCTTTTGCTGTAAACGAAGAAAATGCAGCAGGTGGTCGTGTTGTAACCGCACCGACAAACGGCGCATGTGGCATTATTCCAGCAGTACTTGCTTACTACGATAAGTTTGTTCAGTCAGTTGGCCCTAAAGAATACACCCGCTACTTTGCTGCTTCTGGTGCTGTTGGTGGTCTTTACAAGCGTAATGCTTCTATCTCTGGCGCTGAAGTAGGCTGTCAGGGCGAAGTTGGCGTGGCATGTTCTATGGCTGCTGCTGGTCTTGCAGAACTTATGGGGGGTAGCCCTGAACAAGTATGTATGGCTGCAGAAATTGCAATGGAACATAACCTTGGTCTAACGTGTGATCCTGTTGCTGGCCAAGTTCAGGTTCCATGTATCGAGCGTAACGGCATTGCAGCAGTTAAAGCAATTAATGCTACACGTATGGCACTTCGCCGCTCATCTGATCCCCGTGTTTCACTTGATAAAGTCATTGAGACAATGCTTGAAACAGGTAAAGACATGAATGCTAAATACCGTGAGACATCTCAAGGTGGTCTAGCGATTAAGGTTATTTGCTAATCTTTAAGCGTAAACTTGTTAGAAAAGCTGCTTTCAAAGCAGCTTTTTTTATGCCTTTCATCTATAACAGTAGCGTGATAAATAGCATAATATCCCGTATATAGAGCATAAGACCTAAATTACTTAAATTCACATATCAAGATGTATCCATTTTATATAGATAAACATACTCAATATGATCAATAACAAAAGTTGAGTAGATTTCATCTATTCAACCGTTTCTTTTAGTCCTATACTCACACGCATGTACCTTGGTATCAGCATATTCCAACATAGAATACCGGTACATATAGGACGGCCGCCTAATTATGGTGTGTAATGAAGGATTTATTTCCACTTTTAGAGAAGCAGTACTGGTATGAAATATAAGCGTATCCTCTCTCAGAGCCACGTAGTTCTAAAAGAGTTTTATGTCGACCACCACTTAATTGTAAAATTATCAAATGTTCAAGGTGATGTTCACATCAACGGTCATGCTATTGAATTAAAAAATAATAGTACTTTTGTCGTTCCTAAGTTCAGTCATATCTCTTGTTCTATTAATCAACTTAATAGCCAAGAAAATATTGAATTACAATTGTTGATGATCGATGAAGAATCTATCACTGAAGCATTCAAATATATCAGTGCGTTAAAACAACCCACTTTCCCAACGGCAAGTTGTTCTCCTGTCTACACGATTCCAACCCCTGCAATTGTGGATCAAAACTTCGTTCTATTTAATAAATTACTGCCTTCGATATGTGGCTCTTCCATGGAAAAAACGCTGCTAAGCCAGTGTTTAGTCTTTATTTTAATGGCATTAAATGAAGCAGGTATTGATGTATTCAACGTTTACCGCTTCAACTATGATGAGCCTAAAGAGCGAACTATTGCGCGTTTGATTACCCAAGATCCTCAACGCAAATGGAGTGTCGACGATATGGCGAAAGCGCTCTTTACAACGCAATCTACACTGCGTCGACATTTGGCAAAAGAAGGGGTTTCATTTAGCCAATTATTACTTGATGTTAGAATGGGTTTAGCCTTGAACTACCTTACTTTTTCAAATTATTCTATTTCACAAATAGGTAATCGATCTGGTTTTGGTAGTGCTGCATATTTTTGCGATGCATTTAAACGTAAATATGGCATTACGCCTTCTCAGTTTAGAACAACATCACGTCAAGAAAATGATGTTAGCCCTGAAGGCCACTTTACCTTTAAACCTAACATTCAAATTACTGAATCTTGCATCTAACTATTATTTTTCTCCCATGTGATAACGTTATTTTCATAGATTTCAGATATAAAAAAACCTCGTTAATTAACGAGGTTTTTTTGTCTCAATACTTCGCAAAATTAAGCAGCAGCTTTTAGGCTTACTTGCTCAGTCTTCAGCTCACCAACAGGTAAGATTGTACGACCGTATTCAGCATTTAATACCTGAGCCATTGCAAAGTAAATTGCACTTAGACCACAGAAAATACCTTCTATACCCGCGATGAAACCAATTGTCGTATTACCCGTAAAATCACGAGCCGCTAATAAGAAGAATAAAATAGTTAGAGAACCAAATACTACTTGTTTAGCACGAGGGTAACGTAAAGAACCGATAAACATAAATGCAGTAAATAGGCCCCAAAGTGTTAGGTACCAAGCCATGAACGGTGCAGGGCTTGCTGCAAACCCCATCTTCGGTAATGCAATAAGACCGACTAGCGTTAACCAAAATAAGCCATAAGAAGTAAACGCTGTTGTTCCAAACGTATCACCACGCTTAAAGCACATCATGCCTACAAGAATTTGACCTAGACCACCATAGAAAATACCCATCGCTAGGATCATTGAATCCAATGGAAAAAACCCAGCATTATGAATGTTTAAAAGAACGGTAGTCATACCAAAACCCATTAAGCCTAAAGGCGCTGGGTTCGCTAATTTCGTAGACATGTATTTCCCCTGCAGGAGTAATTCAACAAAAGTGATAAATTTTAAAATATAGATGCATGCTAAATGCGCCGCGAATTCTAATTGATGGTGCGATCCAGATCAATGGTTAACCACGGAAAAAGGCAATAAAGTGAGAAAAAGTGCGAAAACATTCTATTTTGTAAAGAATTTTAATAATAACATCTAATGAATTTTGTTAGAGAATATGAATTTATGAATAACTATATTCCATAATGAAATAATAATACCTTATGTAAATTCAAGATATTGATTTAATTGAATTAAATAAAGATAAAAAATTAAAAATTTCATTCCATATAATTCAACAAAACAAGCGCCATATAATTTTCCAATGCCAAACATCATCTATTTGTCATACGAATGATCATATTTAACTAGAAATAGATGACTAAATGGCACTTCCATCACGATTTATGCTTAAAAGCGATATAAATCGCATTATTAAACAATGCTTATATTCAACATCATGATGATCATATTGTTAACTTATTTAATAGTGATGAGTCTCCCCTCTCTTTTACTAAATATTACCTTTAACAAAATACGTAGCAGTTCACATAAAACACCTACTCAATTCATTGATATATGTAATAAAAGTAACTTTTTACTTACACATAACTTTAACATTCATGCACTAATCTGCTCTCATTCAAGAGGCAATGAAGCCCAAATAACATTCTTTCTAGGGGATTAGAAAATGAAAAAAGTAGCATTGGCATCGGCAATTTTAGCGTCATTAACAGCAGGAACAGTAAACGCTGCAACTGTTTATCAAGATGATGATAAATCACTTAGTATTGGTGGTCGTGCTGAAGCGCGTTTTAACCTATCTGATGCAAATAAAGGTGCAGATGGCACTGGTAATGCTTTTAAAGATAAGAGCCGTGCCCGTATTAATCTAAAAGGTAAAGCAAAGATTTCTGATCAAGTTATTGCTTTTGGTAAATATGAAGCTGAAATCTCTGATAGTAGTGACTCTACTGTTAAGAGTCGTTACGTATATGCTGGATTTGATACTCAGGCAGGTGCTTTCTCTTATGGTAAGCAAGATTCAGCACAGGTTATGCTGACAGATTACACAGATATTCTTGCTACTTTCGGTGGTGACGGTGTTGATCTTGTTGATGGTAACAAAGATAAGCGTGAAAATAACTTTTTATACGCTGGTGAATTCAATAACTTCACAGTTTCAGCTAACTACATTGCTGAAAACAATAATGCAGTAAAAGATTCAGACAGTTATGGTATTGCAGCACAATATGCCTTCCCATTTGGTCTATCTCTAGGTGCTGGTTATGTTAGTGGCAAAGATGGTGTTGACGTTGATGCTAACCAATACAACTTAGCAGCAAGCTACGAATTCAATAATTTTTACGCAGCTGGTACTTATGCGAGTGGTAAAAACGGTAATACCGATCTAACTGGCTATGAATTAGCCACAGCTGTTAAAATGGGTAAATTTATTGCTCAAGCAGCATACAACTTTAAGCAATCTAAAGACGGCGGCGTAAAAACTGACAATGTAGATTACTTTGCGTTAGATGGCGTCTATAAGTTCAATAAAAACCTACGTACTTATGCAGGTTACCTATTTAACCGAATTGAAGGTGAAGATAACGAATTACAAGTGGGTATTCGTTACGACTTCTAAGTTAACCTAATCGGTAATACAAGCCAAGCCTCGTGCTTGGCTTTATTCTTTGCCGTCATCACTTCTTGATATATAACCCGCCATCGATTTTCTCTATTGCTCTAACAGGCAAATCCCCCTTTCTCTATCAATAAACACACGTTATAGTAACAACATAATTTTGCAGGAGAGATTTTATGTTCGTAGTTATTTTTGGTCGCCCAGGTTGTCCATTCTGTGTACGTGCTAAGGAATTAGCAGAAAAAATTAAAGCAGAGCGTGACGACTTTAACTTCCGTTACGTTGATATTCATGCGGAAGGCATCAGTAAAGCGGATCTGGAAAAAACGGTAGGTAAACCCGTTGAAACAGTACCACAGATCTTTGTTGATCAAGAGCACATTGGTGGCTGTACTGAATTTGAAGCTTACTCTAAAGAACATAATCTACTGTTCCAATAAGAAAAGAATTCAGTTTATGAAAGGTCGATATTGTCGGCCTTTTTTTATCTCTATTTTTTACTAACTGACAACGTAAATGAACAGTATTTTTAACGTACAGTAATCCGTTATATTTCCGCTTTTATCCCTTCAGATAAAGAATACACACTCAGAAGTTATTAATACTAACTTTCAACATTTTTTTAGAATATACGCTATAACAGTCTGCAAAAATCAGCTAGAATTTGATAACTCTTACTTCTCCACTATTGTCGGAAATTCTGTTGTGAACATTGATGTAGCAGCACTTCTACACCATAATGATATTCTATTACTTTTTGTTGTTCTTGCCGTAGGTTTAAGTATTGGCAAAATACGCTTTGGTAAGATGAGCTTAGGTAATTCTATTGGCGTTTTAGTCACAGCACTGCTGTTTGGTAATGCTGGTTTTACTTTCGATACTGACGCTTTAAATATTGGCTTTATGCTGTTTATTTTTTGTGTGGGTATAGAAGCGGGTCCAAACTTTTTCGGCATCTTTTTTCGAGACGGTAAGCACTACCTTTTACTTGCGCTCGTCGTTTTGCTTTCCTCCATCGCGATAACCATGACAATGGCGCATTATCTACATATGGATATTGGCCTTGCGACAGGTTTAATGGCGGGGTCATTAACTGCAACCCCAGTATTAGTGGGCGCTAAAGACGCATTAAATACTGGGCTTTCAGGTATTACCGATCCAACAATGATTAAACAGCTTACAGAAAGTTTAAGTGTTGGTTATGCGATGTCCTATTTAGTAGGCCTAGTGAGCTTGATATTCCTCGCGAAGCTCATGCCTACACTACAAAAACAAAATCTAGCTGAATCATCACAACAGATCGCACGTGAACGTGGTATTGGTGAAGTGGCACAGCGAAAAGTATATTTACCCATTATTCGCGCATACCGTGTTGGACCTGAACTGATTAATTGGATTGATGGTCGTAACCTTCGTGAGTTAGGTATCTACCGCCAAACAGGATGCTATATCGAACGCGTTCGTCGTAACGGTATTTTAGCTAACCCTGATGGTGATGCAATTTTACAAGAAGGTGATGAAATTGCACTAGTGGGTTACCCCGACAGCCACGCTCGTCTTGATCCTAGTTTCCGTAATGGTAAAGAAGTGTTTGATCGTGATTTATTAGATCTTCGCATCATTGAAGAAGAAATCGTGGTAAAGAACGATGGTATTGCCGGTAAACGTTTATCTGAATTGAACCTGTCAGAGTACGGCTGTTTTTTAAACCGTGTGGTTCGTGCTCAAATCGAAATGCCGATGGATCACAACATTCTGTTAAACAAAGGTGATATTCTGCAAGTTAGTGGCGAGAAAAGTCGTGTTCATGGTTTAGCTGAACGTATTGGCTTTATTTCAATCCACAGCCAGATTGCAGATTTATTAGCTTTTTGTTGTTTCTTCATCATAGGTTTACTGCTTGGTTTAATTACCATGAAATTTGGTCATATTGCGTTTGGTTTAGGTAGTGCTGCAGGCCTTTTAATTGCAGGTATTACACTTGGATTTTTACGTGCAAACCACCCAACTTTTGGTTATGTCCCTCAAGGGGCGTTAAATATGGCAAAAGATTTAGGCTTAATGGTCTTTATGGTTGGTATCGGCTTAAGTGCAGGTTCTAACCTTTTTGAATCCATTGCTCATATCGGTTTAACTGTTTTTGTCACCAGTTTAATGGTGAGTGTGATCCCTGTCGTATTAGCCTATCTATTCGGTGCTTATGTACTGAAAATGAACCGTGCACTACTTTTTGGTGCCATCATAGGCGCGCGTACTTGTGCCCCAGCTATGGATATGATCAACGCTCATGCGCGTAGTACTATTCCTGCTTTAGGTTATGCAGGTACTTATGCTATCGCCAACGTATTGCTCACTATTGCAGGTACGTTAATTATTATTCTAAAGTAATTATTGGCTTGAATGCTGCTCTTTCTAATAAGGGCTGGCTAATGAGTTCTCTTATGAGTCAGCCCCTATTCAGTCAAGATACCTACACTAAGACCTGTAGCGTTAATTTGTTATTAATCAAACATTTTATTTAGTTAATAGCACACATAGCAATCTGACTTATAAATACCCATTCTGCTATAACGCTCAAATATTAAGTTTATGGCAATGATAAATAATGCGGATAATTGCAATATTTCGTACCATAGATATTTATAACTATAATCAGCAACCTTGGGTGCTTTAATTTATGCGAATTCTTATTGTCGAAGACGATGCAATCCTTAGCCATCACTTAAAATCTCAACTCAGTGAATTAGGCAACCAAGTTCAGTGTGCAAATACGGCAGAAGAAGGTTTATTCTTTGCTGAAAACTACCCCAATGATATTGCGATTGTTGATATTGGTTTACCCGACCGCGATGGGATTAGTTTAATTAAAGACATGCGTAAAAAGGGGCTTCGTCTTCCCATTCTTATTCTTACTGCGCGTTCAAATTGGCAAGACAAAGTAACAGGCCTTGAAGCTGGTGCTGATGACTACCTCGTTAAGCCATTCCAAAAAGAAGAAATGGTTGCTCGCTTAAGTGCACTCGTTCGCCGAAGCGCTGGTTTTGTAAAGCCGGAAATGACCGCAGGTGATATCCGTGTAGATCTCCTCGCGAAACAAGTTTATGTTCATGAAACATTATTAGAGTTAACCGCTTTTGAATATGACTTACTTGAATATCTCATGCGCCATAGCCGTCAGGTTGTATCAAAACAACGCCTACTCGATGTGTTATATGAAGATCAAGAAGGTGATCCAAATACAATCGAAGTTATGATTAGTCGTTTACGTAAAAAATTCACTAAAACAGGTCAAGATAACCCAATATCAACCATTCGTGGTCAAGGGTATATTTTTGAACTTAATGCCCAATGAATAAACTTATACAGCCGCGTTTAAGACGTCGAGTTTTAATCACCTCTGTCGCTATTATTGCTTTAGTCACATCGGCCTTAGCAGGTGTGATTAATAAGCTTTATTCTCAAAGCTATATGGCTTCATACTCTTCAGAGCTTGTCGCTCAAATGCCAATGGTTGTTGCTCAACTTAATCGTGCTGGCTTAATCAAAGATGTTGATAAGTGGATTGACTCTCTTGACCCATCAGACACCGATTATATTGCCGTCGTGTGTGATCAAGCTGATAACACCACATGGTTATCTCATGAAGCCAATAAAGCGAATTTAAAAAATGTTTGTCGTTATTTGCCTGAAAATATACCGACGCCTACCCTTATAAAAATGGGTGATAACAAAGGCTATATCGCTTATAACCTCAGTCGAGATAAAGAAAATGGCAACATTTATCAACTCGTTGTATTACGTTCAGCAAATGATTATGAAAAATCATTAGAAAAACTCCATCAACGTACCGCATTTTATCTCGGTCTTTTTGTACTTATTGCTGTTGCATTTCTCATTGCCGCCTTTCACTGGGGATTTCAGCCGTTACGCAAGTTAGCCTCTCAACTCGATCAAATGGCGGAAGCGAAACGAGAAAAACTCGATAATGATTACCCAATGGAGCTGCAAGAAGTCACTAAAGCAGTTAACCGATTAAACCGTATAAGTAGTGATCAAAAAGGACGTTACCGCCATGCGATGGATGATCTTGCTCATAGTTTAAAAACCCGTTTAGCGGCAACAAATGCATTATTGGATGATAAAACGTTAGAGCGCCACGAGCTAAATCAACGTATTATGGAGCAAATCAGCCAAATGGATGATCTTGTCCAATATCAGTTAAAACGGGCAATGGTAGGTCAACAAGGGCTACAAAAAAGTAATTCTCAATTAATGCCGGTTGTGAATAGCCTTAGCTTAATGCTTGGCAAAATTTATGCGGATAAACAAGCTAAACTGCATTATCACTTCAATGAAGATATTATGTTGCCGCTAAATAAAGATGATTTAATGGAATTATTTGGCAATATGCTTGAGAACTCATTCCGTTTTTGTATCAGCCAAGTGCATATTACTGTGATAGAAACCAACACTCACTTTACCATTAAGATTGAAGATGACGGTCCAGGTGTAAAGCTTGATATGAGAGAAGCGATATTTCAACGAGGGGTACGTTCAGATCAGCTAAACCCAGGCCAAGGTATTGGTTTATCGGTATGTAATGAAATTATCGATAGCTATCAAGGAACGATCTATGTTGAAGATTCGCCATTAGAAGGGGCTGCATTTATTATTACACTGCCAAAACTTAATGACTGATAAATATTAGAAATTTATGGTAAACCGAATAATTGAATGTACATTGCTGAAACGCCAAAAATTTGACAGTCATTGATAGACATTAATTTTATAATATTTAAAACTATCACTAGTAATTTATTAATAGCTAGGAGAGTTAATAAATGCAGTGCGAAAAATGTGCTAGTTTTGATGTGGGAAGAATAAAGCGAAAACTATGGCATAAGTTTTACATTAGAAGAATTTATCTCTGCAACCAATGTGGTTGGATGCATAAACAAAAAAAATAACAAATAGACTAACTTGATGAATCAAAACAATATAATAAAAAAACCGCCTTTCGGCGGTTTTTTTATTTTGTTGTGAATTAGATGTCTTTCACATCAAATTCAACAACCGGATTCACATCTGCATCATAATCAACAGTGTCAATACCAAAACCAAATAGCTTTAAAAACTCATCTTTATATTGCTGATAGTCAGCGACATCAAATAAGTTTTCATTGGTTACGTTTGGCCATAAATCACGACAATGTTTCTGGATATCTTCGCGAAGTTCCCAATCATCTAGACGTAGACGGTTTTCGCCATCAACTTCAGGTGCCATGCCATCTGCTTTAAATAAGCGTTGATTGAACATACGTAAAATCTGCTGCATACAACCTTCGTGTACACCTTCTTCACGCATCTTCTTAAATACCATCGCAATATAAAGTGGCATAACAGGAATTGCTGCGCTAGCTTGCGTGACCACACTCTTAAGCACAGCAACATTTGCAGAACCGCCAGTTTTCGCTAGCTTCTCGTTTAGCTCTTTTGCTGCACGATCAAGATCCATCTTCGCTTGACCTAGCGCACCGTGCCAATAGATTGGCCAAGTAATTTCAGTACCAATGTAGCTATAAGCAACCGTCTTACAACCATCGGCTAAAACACCTGCATCAGATAGAGCATCAATCCAAAGTTCCCAATCTTGGCCGCCCATTACCGTTACAGTATCTGCAACTTCTTGCTCTGTAGCTGGCTCAATACTTGCTTCGATTAATACATCTTTATTGGTATCTACTGCTGTTGCTGTGTACGTCTCACCCATTGGTTTTAAGCATGAGCGAATAACTTCACCTGTTTCAGGTAATTTACGTACAGGTGATGCAAGTGAGTAAATCACCATATCAACCTGACCAAGATCTTCTTTGATCAAATCAATGGTTTTTTGTTTTGCTTCGTTAGAGAAAGCATCACCATTCAAGCTTTTTGAATAAAGACCTTCTTCTTTCGCAAACTTGTCAAATGCTGCTGAGTTATACCAACCTGCAGTACCTGGTTTTTTCTCTGTACCTGGTTTTTCAAAGAACACACCAATAGTTGCAGCACCACCACCGAATGCCGCAGCAATACGAGACGATAGGCCATAACCACTTGATGAACCAACGACTAGCACACGCTTAGGTGCGTTCGCAATGGGACCTTGTGCTTTTGTATAAGCAATTTGCTCTTTTACGTTCTCTTCACAACCCACTGGATGCGTTGTTGTACAAATAAATCCACGAGTTTTAGGTTTGATGATCATCTTCAACTTCCCTTACATAGTTGTTGATAGGATAAAAGGTTAGCGTCAAAATCGCATTAAATTTATGACAGAAAATGATAAAAACCGTAGTGGTTGGAGGTGTTACAGATATTTCTGGTCAAAAAAAGTGCCACGCTAAGCGTGGCACATGGGAGATTCCAGGTTTATATATCACTAACTAAGCTACCTAAGCTGCTTTTCCTGGTAGTATGCGAGCTTTTTTAAAATGGTCTGCACAAAAATGATCAACTTGAACCGCTTTTTGTCTTAGCTGTTCAGCATTTTCTATTTTTTTCTTCTCTGCTTCTGTGATTATTCCCACATCTAATGCAACTTGTAATTTATTTGTTAATGAAGCTTTGCGCGGGATCTCACCTCTACGTGTTGCTTTCATCAGTTTACGCTCTAAAGGTTTGATCTCGTGCATAGCTAAAAAAGCACGTTCCATAATCGCAACAGGATCATCCTCTTTATTACCAACATAGCAAAGGTGTGTTAATCGCTCACGATGTACACCAGGAGTCATTAATGCTTCTGCAATATCGATAGCGATCACATCTGATGGTGCATGGTAATGAATGCCTAACGGAAAATTAATGGTACGTAATAGACGTCCAACTCCTTTACGAGGGAAGTTATTAAACACATCATTGAAAGCAATACCACACTGATGTAAACAATGTTCTACACCATATTTCACCATTGATAAATCTTGCTGTTGACGTCCTTCGTCTTCATAGCGTTTTAATACTGCCGACGCTAAATAAAGATGACTTAAAACATCGCCTAAACGTGCCGAGACTAATTCACGACGTTTTAACTCACCACCAAGGCTTAACATCGCAAAATCCGCACTCACTGCCAATGCCTTAGACATTCTTGCTAACTGACGATAATAAGGTGCAGTTTCACCACTCACTGGTACTCGATTAAAACGAGATCCAGAAAATGCATTCAGTAATGATTTGCTGACATTACCAATAGCAAAGCCTATATGTTTTGATAGCAACTTATCGAAGTCTTTTTCACCTTGCTGTTCATCTGGATTGGCAGCGGCTTCCATTTCACTCAGTACATAAGGGTGACAACGTGTTGCACCTTGACCAAAAATCATTAGGTTTCGAGTTAGAATATTCGCGCCTTCAACTGTGATTGCAACTGGCATACCAAAGTAGTGATGGCCTAAATAGTTCATTGGACCAAGCTGAATAGCACGACCAGCATGCACATCCATTGAATCATTGAGGATCGTTCGGCCCATTTCAGTCATATGGTATTTGGCAATCGCTGTAACTATCCCAGGGGTTTGCCCCATATCTAATGACGTCGTGGTTAAGGTACGAGCCGCTTCTAGCATATAGGTATAACCACCAATTCGACCTAAAGCTTGTGCAACACCTTCAAAATTACCAATTGAAGTACCAAATTGCTTACGAACAACGGAATATGCGCCTGTCGTTTTCGATGTTAAATGGCCAAAGGCAGCCCCTAATGCTGGAAGGGAAATACCACGACCTGCTGATAAACACTCCACCAGCATGCGCCAACCTTTTCCTGCATATTCTTGACCACCTATTAGCCAATCCATTGGAATGAACACATCATTACCACGTGTAGGTCCATTCATAAAAGCCATATTTAATGGGTCATGGCGTTCACCAATTTCAACACCAGGATGATCGGCGGGAATTAATGCACAGGTGATCCCTAATTCTTTTTTATCACCAAGCAGACCATCAGGATCTTTCATTTTGAAAGCCAGACCTAATACTGTTGCAACGGGTGCCAAGGTAATATAACGCTTGTTCCATGTTAGGCGTAAACCTAATACTTGTTCACCTTCATGCTCGCCATAACAAACAATACCTTCATCAGGAATACTACCGGCATC
Source organism: Photobacterium sp. GB-1 (assembly GCF_003026165.1). NCBI lineage: Bacteria > Pseudomonadati > Pseudomonadota > Gammaproteobacteria > Vibrionales > Vibrionaceae > Photobacterium > Photobacterium sp. GB-1. The sequence continues at coordinate 130,284 of NZ_PYOB01000001.1, forward strand.
TGAGCCAGCTTCTGGCCCTGTTAATGCAAAACATGGAATATCTTTCCCGTTAGCTAAACGGGGTAACCAATAATTCTTCTGCTCTTCTGTTCCGTAATGAGTCAATAATTCACCCGGCCCTAGGGAATTAGGAACCATGACGCATACCGCAGCACTCAAACTCCGAGTTGCAATTTTGGCAACTATGGTTGAATTCGCATGCGCTGAAAAATTAAGGCCGCCGTATTCTTTACCAATAATTAACGAGAAAAACTTTTCATCACGTAAGTACTGCCACACCTCTGGCGATAAATCTTTATCTTCTTGAACAATCTGATAATCGTTTATCATGGCCAATAAGGTTTCTAGCTTAGTGTCGATAAACACTTGCTCTTCATCAGTAAGTTTTGGCTTAGGGTAGGTTAATAAGGTATTCCAATTAGGTTGCCCACTAAATAACTCACCGTCCCACCATACACTTCCCGCTTCCATTGCCTCGCGTTCTGTTTCAGATAACGGTGGCAACACTTTTTTAAACACCTTAAAGGCGGGATCGCTGAGATATCGTTTTCGCATTACAGATAAAGTGCTCATAGTTCAGATCCTTTTGCTTCGATTATTTTTATAATGACTACGTAGGTATACATTCGTTATTTAGTTTTAGACTTGCTTAACCAGAGAAATATTCGTTTCTATTGGCGCCCCAACCCCTGCTGCGAGATAAGGAACAAGACGATCAATTAAATCTTCAGTTTTCACATGATTCGAAAAATCGTTTTCTGCTATTTCACATAAAGCAGCGCTTGATGCCATCGTGAATACTGATGCACCTAATGTGAAATGTAAGCGCCAGAAAAGAGTTTCTGGATCTAAGGACGGATTAGCACGGCATACGGCAGTGACAAAAAGAGAGAGGACTTTGTCGTAACGGGTAACAATAAACCACCGTAAATGTCCCTGTACGTCAGTATAACCTCGCCCTAGTAATGACATAAAAACCGTCGCACCATTAGTTCGACAATCATTAAGGCTAACTAACGGTGACTTAGTACAGTGAAAGACATCTTCCATCGTAAAATCATCACGGGTTAAGAGTCTTTCTAATTCACTTTGCAACGCTGGCATAAAAATATCAAGGTAACGGCTGAGTACTGCACGTACCAATGTTTTCTTATCACCATAATGGTAATTAACAGAAGCAAGATTGACTCCAGCTTTACTTGTTATGGTCCGCAGCGACGTTTCGTTAAAACCATGCTCGGCAAATAACAGCTCAGCGGCATCTAGAATGCGACTTTTAGTTTCACCTTTTCCAGCCATTTTCATTCACCCGTATTAAACACATGTTTAAATACTACAACTCGTTAACACTTTTAACAAGTTTGCTATCTCATTTTGAGAGGTGAAATTTCAATAGCTCTTAAAGACAGATAAAGTAAAAATTAGACATTAAATATCAACAAGTTAAAACAAACCACCATAACCAAGGTTAATAATTAATAAAATAGAATCGAAAAAAGCATATATTCGCGGAACTTAAACACATCGATTGAGTCTGACTACATGCCACTACTTTTTTGTTGAAGATTTTCCTTCATAGCCTACTCCTGTTATTGGAGTAGGTTTTATTTCCTTGCTGACTTTTGCTAAGTTGCCCTCTTATTTTTTAAACTCACCTATTAATATCTAGACACATATCATTTATAAAAGCGACGAAACGACTCACTTTTACATACAACTCCACGATACAATAATAATAACAATTACTTTAGCTACTTATATAAATAACTATCACTAAAAATAATTAATCAATTAAATTAAAACATAACAGGATATCTAATTATCTTTATTTTTAGTTTTGTTAATTATAATTAAGAATAATTATAGATTTTGTTTAACGATTAAAATAAACCAATACCCAATTTGTAATACATAATACAAATAAAGGTTTACTCGCTTTTATTTCTCCGAAAATGAATCAAAAAAAACCGTTTTAAATCAACACTCTAATAGATTTAATATTTAGTTACATTTTAACTTGCCATCATTATTTTTATCGCTAGAATTCCCATACAGTATTAACGGGTAATATTTAATAAAGATATATATTACTACGATCTATTTATTTGGTTTTTCACCATATAAATATCATTTGAGAGAAATTCATGTTTGATAGAGCAAAGCAAATTCTTATTGCTGGTTTTTGTATTAATTTATGTATTGGTATTCTATTTACTTGGAGTGTATTTAAAAAAGCGCTAGTTGTTGATTTAGGATGGACAAACTCAGAAGCATCTCTTCCTTATACTGTCGCTATTATTACTTTCTCTATAACTCTTCTTTTAGCGGGTATTTTACAAGATAAATTTGGTCCTAAGCGTGTATTAATCGCAGGCACAATTTGTTCTGGTTTAGGTTTAATTGCATCCGGTTACATCACAAACCCTACTCAACTTATTTTTACCTTTGGTATGCTTGCCGGTGGCGGTATTGGTTTTGGTTATGCTTGTTTAAGCCCTGCAGCAATGAAATGGTTCCATCCTTCAAAACGCGGGCTTGTAAATGGCCTTATCGCTGCGGGCTTTGGCCTTGCTGGTGTTTATCTTGCTCCATTAATTACATCATTAATTGGAAGTTACGGTATTAGCTATAGTTTTATTATTTTAGGTATTGCTCTTTTATGTATTGCAACACCATTAGCATTTACCATTACCAATCCACCTTCTCATTACGTACCTATCGCTTCATCTAAACAGACGGATAAGAAAGTAGCGGTGCCACAAAAAGAAATGTGTTGGACTGCTATGCTCAAAACGACGCAGTTTTATAGTATTTGGGTTATGTACCTTTGTGCATCATCAACAGGTTTAATGATCATTGGTAATATTACCTCTATCGCTTCAGCACAAGCAGGTATGACGGATGCCGCTCACCTTGTTGTTATTCTAGCTTTATTTAATACATCAGGCCGTGTGCTTGCTGGCGTGCTATGCGACAAAATTGGTGGTCTTAAAACATTATCGTTATCATTTATGTTATCTATTGCCAATATGATGTTGTTCCCTCATTACACAAGCCATATTAGTCTTATCATCGGTATGGCAACAGCGGGCTTGTGTTATGGAACCTTACCGGCAGTATTTCCATCACTAACAGCAGGTTTCTATGGTTTGAAAAACTACGGTACAAACTATGGTGTCGTATACACAGCATGGGGTGTCAGTGGTTTCATTGGCCCCGTTATCGCCGCAGTTGCTGTTGATACCACAGGTAATTACAACCTCGCTTATTTCTACTCGGCAATTATCATGGGAATTGCATTTGTGTTTTCGCTGCTAACAAAGAATCCAGCAGTCAAAGCTGTGGCATCTGTCAAAAAAGAAGACAATGAAATGCTAAACACAAAAGTGACGGCCTAAACAGAACAAAGCCGTGTGGATATTATTTAAAAATCAATACATTAAGTAATCTCGATATTTTAATACTAAAAATATTCGAAAACTTAGGAACCTTTTTTAAAATCCTGAGTCTTAAATAATGTATTCAGATTGATAAAGATTTCGCAAAACAAACATGTTTCAACAATTTTTATCATTGTAAATGCCACTACTGCTTTAACTCCTAATTGTAATTTTTAGTTTGCCCACTATTTTTGTGGGCTTTTTTTTGTAAAAAAGGTCTTTGACGGCCACCATAAAAAAAGATGACTTTTTTTTCACTTTTATTGAACTAACCTTAATTTCGTTAGTCTTACTAGTATGATTCATAATAAAACCTACTATGCCTTTGGTTTTGAATCAGTATTTTAAAGTTTTTTATTTATGTTAGATGTCCACTACTGCTGAACTTTTTGTAAAATTTACGGAACTTTTTATCCCATTAAAACATTTTTAATGGGATTTTTTTTATCTATTCAGATGACTTAAGTACTCAAAACGGTATTGTTGTGTGTTTTTTTGCCTGAAAACTATTTTTTTTTAAAAGTTTTGAACCAAACCTAAAATTCAAAGTCTGAATATATAGAATCCATAATATTGGTGAGAATTGTTTAACTGGCCGTCGAACTTCTTCCAATACTCCTTATTGCCACTGCAATTATCCTTTAATTGCATATTTTTACGCTGAACTGTTGTTCAGCGTTTTTTTTATCTATTTAGACAGCATCAAATCTCTATGTTTAAGAACATAACCTAGATTCGTTAATGTCTTCGCAGCATCAATCACTTTTGCAGTACTACTTTCATCATCAGGTAAAAACTCCGGCAGTGGCAATGATAATTGCTTCGCCATCTGAGTATAATACTTACTACGTGTAGGGTGAAAATCAGACGCTAAATGTAAGACAGGCATACTATCTTTGATACCAACCAACCTTACTATCGCTGCAACACAGTCTTCTAGGTGAATAAGATTAACGGGATTACTGCCTCCTTTTAAAGCGTTTCTACCCGCTAAAAATTTGACAGGATGACGGTCTTCACCAATCAGCCCCGATAACCGCACTATCGTTAATTGATCACCCCATTGAGTACGCAAACTATTTTCAATCTTCACATGTGTCAAAGCAGAATCAGTTAATGGCATCACATCATCGTCTTCAGCCACACGGCCTTTACGTCCATCATAAACTGACGTTGTACTAATAAATATAATGCGCTGACATCCTGATTGATAAGCCGCGTTAGAAAGGGATAACACATTCTGATAATGCTGCTCTTTATCAATACTATTGCGACCGGCAGCAATATTAATCACCATCACATCACTTGCTAACATCGTTGCTAAAGATGATACTTGAACATCTTCTGTTAATGGTAACTGCATTGGCACCCCATGTATGCCATATGCACTTAAAGCATTCGCCTCTCTCTCATTTCTTTTTGTACCGTAAACGTTATGGCCTTTTTTATATAATGCCTTTGCTAAGGGCAAACCAAGCCAACCACAACCGCATATAGCAATATTCATTTTTCAGCCTCAAATTACATCAAATCCATATAAGAAAAATAACACCAATGGCTTGAAGCTTTAAGTTTCTAATTAAAAATGATAACAAATTACATCAGTATAATTTTTCACTTTGTAAAATAACGCCTTAAATATGAAAGGAATACACACAAAGTTTCTGTATCCGCTCTTTTTTTGTAATTATTCATCGAATAGAGTTTCAAAACTGAAAGCCAAAAGTCGATCCCTGTCAAAAACTAATAAAATTAGCCTTAAAAAAGCGCTGATTAGCTAGGAGATAGTCAAAATTAAGTAGTATAGTTTCATTAAACAAGCATCTTGATGACAAGTTTGCTACAAATGAAATTCAATAACGAAGTGCATTATTAGCTATGAACACCATAGAAAAAATACAAAATAACTTAGAACACTTCAGTAAATCAGAGCGTAAAGTCGCCGAAGTTATTATTGCCTCCCCACAAACAGCTATCCACTCAAGTATCGCAACACTTGCCAAAATGGCGGATGTTAGTGAACCGACCGTTAACCGCTTTTGCCGTCGCTTAGATACTAAAGGATTCCCTGACTTTAAATTACATTTAGCACAAAGCCTTGCGAATGGTACGCCTTATGTAAATCGTAATGTTGAAGAAACGGATGGGCCAGATGCCTATACCGCTAAAATTTTCGAATCAACAATGGCGTGTTTAGATGTCGCAAAAAATAGTCTCGATACGATGCAGATTAACCGCGCTGTCGATCTGTTAACACAAGCAAAAAAAATCTCTTTCTTTGGTTTAGGCGCTTCTGCATCCGTCGCTCACGATGCGCAAAATAAGTTTTTCCGTTTCAACATTCCTATTGTCTGTTTTGATGATATTGTGATGCAACGCATGAGCGTGATTAACTGCTCTGATGGCGATGTCGTCGTGGTTATATCTCACACAGGTCGCACTAAAAGTTTGGTTGAAATTGCACAAATGGCGCGTGCTAATGGAGCAACGGTTATTGGTATTACGGCAAAAGATTCACCGTTAGAACGTGAATGCTCCTTATCTATTTGCCTAGACGTACCAGAAGACACTGATATTTACATGCCAATGGCGAGCCGTGTTGTACAAATGACCGTTATTGATGTGTTAGCAACAGGGTTTACTCTTCGTCGTGGTGCAGGGTTTAGAGATAACTTAAAGCGCGTAAAAGAATCGCTGAAAGACTCCCGCTTTTCTAAAGACAGTTCAACGCTGTAACACTTTAAAAGCGAAGCCTTAGCTTCGCTTTTTTATTCGCAACGTTTTCATTACATATTTTTTGTTACAACAAAAATGAATAACAAAAGTGACAGTTCATTGTCTTTTGATATACATCATTAAGCAAAATCTGCGAGATATGGTATCAAAACTATCTCATGTTTTATTGCCGACTTGGTAATCATCACTCTCAAACCAAGTGCTCAATAAAGCTCGTTTCTATAAATTGGAGTTTCACATGACTGAACGCCTAAGACGTACAAAAATTGTAACCACTTTAGGTCCTGCAACTGATCGTGATAATAACCTTGAAAAAATCATCGCGGCAGGTGCCAATGTTGTACGTATGAATTTCTCTCACGGCAGCCCAGAAGATCATATCCAACGCACTAAGCAAGTACGTGAAATTGCAGCTAAGCTTGGTAAAAACGTAGCAATTCTAGGTGATTTACAAGGCCCTAAAATTCGCGTATCTACGTTTAAAGAAGATAAAATCCAGCTTGCTATTGGTGATAAATTTACCCTTGATAGTGATCTACCTAAAGGCGAAGGCGATCAGTTTGCTGTAGGTCTCGACTACAAAGAATTACCTAAAGATGTTACAACAGGTGATATCCTGCTATTAGATGATGGCCGTGTACAATTAAAAGTAACAGCTGTTGAAGGTAATAAAGTACACACTGAAGTGACAGTCGCCGGCCCATTATCAAATAACAAAGGCATTAACAAAAAAGGCGGCGGCCTTTCAGCAGAAGCCCTAACAGATAAAGATAAAGCCGACATTTTAACAGCTGCGGCAATGGGCGTTGATTATCTTGCCGTATCATTCCCACGTAATGGCGAGGACATGAAATATGCGCGCCGATTAGCCACTGAAGCAGGCCTAAATGCAAAATTAGTCGCTAAAGTTGAACGTGCTGAAGCGGTAGCAACAACCGAAGCAATGGACGATATCATCCTTGCATCTGACGTTGTTATGGTTGCTCGTGGTGATCTTGGTGTTGAAATCGGCGATCCTGAACTTGTTGGTGTGCAAAAGAAACTGATTCGCCGTGCTCGTAGCTTAAACCGTACGGTGATTACAGCAACACAAATGATGGAATCCATGATCACTAGCCCAATGCCAACACGTGCAGAAGTTATGGATGTTGCTAACGCTGTACTTGATGGTACCGATGCCGTCATGCTTTCCGCGGAAACGGCTGCGGGACAATTTCCTGAAGAAACTGTAAAAGCAATGGCAAGTGTTTGTTTAGGCGCAGAAAAAGAGCCAAGTATTAACGTGTCTAACCACCGTTTAGATCGATTCTTCTCATCGCCTGAAGAAACGATTGCAATGTCAACCATGTATGCTGCAAACCACATGGAAGGCGTAAAAGCGATGGTTGCAATGACTGAATCGGGTCGTACACCGTTGATGATGTCGCGCATTACCTCCGGTTTACCCATTTTCGCACTATCTCGTAACGAAAATACCTTAAACCAAGCTTCATTATACCGTGGCGTAACACCTGTATTTTTCAATCGTGATAGCGATGCTGGTTTAGAAGCGGCAAAACATGCGTTAGATGTACTTCGTGATGCTGGATTTGTTAAAGTGGGCGATCTTGTGATCATCACTCAAGGTGATGTGATGGATACCATTGGTTCAACTAACAATATGCGTATTCTAACTGTCGAGTAATCTATTTATCTCGTACAAAAACGCACTAAAAGGCAACGTTCGCGTTGCCTTTTTTATTACTTATTTTTAAGGCGCTGACCACGTAACTGGCGCAGTCCACTGCTGATTAATCAATGAAGTTAGAACATGATCTTGCCACTTTCCATCAATTAATAAGTACGCTTTTGCTAGCCCTTCTTTTTCGAAACCGACGGAGTGTAGTACGCTGGCACTTCTTTTGTTATGTGGCATGTAGGCGGCCATAATGCGATGAAAACCTTTTACTTCGAACATCCAGTTCACCGTCTCTTTTAATGCCCGACGCATAATAGCTCGCCCTTGGTAGTCTTGATCAAGGGAGTAGCCAACATGACACGCATGAAAAGGAAATTTCACTAAATTACTGTAGTTAATCACGCCAATAATATCGTCAGTACTTCGGTCTTCAATCACAAAATAAAATGCCATTTCATGACGATGTAAGGTAGCTATTTGTTCGACTCTTTTTTGCCAACCCAGCTCTGAATAAAACAATTCATTACGCATCGGCTCCCAGGCTTTGAGAAAATCACGATTTTTTTGATAATACGTTGTTATCTTTGCCACATCCTGACTAGAAATAAGCCTAATTTTTATATCATCAAGCGCAATTGTGGATGAACGGTTTATAATTGAATGGAACAAACTATTACCTCGACACAAGGATGTTAATAAGAGGTGCTGAGCATTGTCGTAAGATTAGCATAACTAATAAACATATTGTTATATGTTATCAAACTGTTATCTGTTAATCTTAGCTTAGCAATGTTATTAATTACTAACGCATTTAGTGAGTTATGGATGTATTACGATTGTATAGAAACTGAACTAGGCAGCATTATGTTGCTAGCCGACCATCAAGGCTTAAGAAGGTTAACTGTCAATAGTCCTGGCTATTACCCTGATGAGTCATGGCAGCATAACCCCTCTTTTATGAGACCCTTCATTAGGCAACTAAAAGAATATCTCTTAGGCTCACGTAAACGCTTTACCTTCCCTCTCGCTCCTCAAGGAACGATGTTTCAACAGCAAATATGGCATGCTATTGCTGATATTCCCTTCGGTGAAACATCCAGTTACGAACAAATCGCGCTTGATATTGGCAATTCAGCTGCAAGCCAAGCTATAGGCATGGCAAAGAATGTAAATCCTATTCCTATCATTATCCCTTGTCACCGTGTACTTAATAGCAATCAAAATCTTTGCGGCTATCGTTATGGTGCTGAAATGGTAGAGCTATTACTTGCATTAGAGTCAGGTAAAGCCATTCTTATTAAAGAACCACAACATGAAATAGCATAACGCCAATACTAGATTGATTTTCGAGTTCACAAAAAAGAGATAATAAATATTATCTCTTTTTCTTTTATATCCACAGTAATTAGCTACGCTTACTTAAACCATATTCTCGTAATTTATTAGCAACGGCAGTATGTGATACGCCTAACCGTTTCGCTAATTTGCGGGTAGATGGATAACTGCGATAAAGATTCGATAAAATACCAGATTCATAACGTTTCATGATCTCATCAAGAGAGCCATCTAATATTTCATCACTGATAATACTACTTGATTCATTTTCAGGTAACTGTACATCATCTGATGTCATGACCGTATTCTCAAGTTGTGTCATCGCACGGAATAGCACATTACGTAATTGGCGAATATTACCAGGCCATGCATATTGCTTTAAGTATTCTGCCAACTCCTCAGATAGCTGAGGTTTAGGCTGGTGTAATTCTTGTGATAACTGAGTTAAAAATAATTCAGCTAACGGTACTATATCTGCCGATCTTTCACGTAATGGTGGAACAACCAAAGCAAGAACATTTAAGCGATAATATAAGTCTTCGCGGAAATCACCTGATGCAACTAAATCTGGTAGCTTTTTCTGGGTAGAGCAGATTACACGAAGATTAACCTTTTTCTCGGCTTCTTCACCCACGCGTCGGAATGTACCATCTTGTAAAAAGCGTAGTAATTTAATTTGTAGGTGTTTTGACATCTCACCAATTTCATACAAGAAAACAGTACCACCATCCGCTTGCTCAAAAATACCTTTTTTACTTGGCTCGGTTGTACTGCCAGCAAAACCAAATAGCTCAGTTTCGGCGGCGTTATCAGGCATAGATACGCAGTTTACAACTAAAAATGGTTTCTCTCGTCGTATAGAACGTTGGTGACATGCGCGGGCTAACATTTCTTTACCTGTTCCCGTTTCACCTTGGATCAATAACGGTGCATCTAATAAAGCCAACTTTTTCGCTTGAGCTAATAAATGCTTAAAACGCGATGATTGCCCGACTAAATGCTCAAAACCACTGTCGCCATCTAACTGGCGAGTCACAATCGGCATGGTTGCTTCAGACAGTGATTTTAGAAGAATAAGAGCACTGGCAAAAACAGGTATATCGGTTTCATCGTTAATATGAACAGGCATGACTTCCATTTGGTAATCTAAACCTGCAATCACCACCATCTCAGTATGTTTTTCAGCCTGTTTTGTTTCTAACCAACGCTGAACATTAAAGCCAAAGAGCGTATGAACATTTTCGTGATAAAGTGATCCCTGATGATGAGCCAATAACCTTTCAGCGGCTTGATTGGCAAAATCAATTTTTCCGTTTAAATCGATGGAAAAAAAGGGATCAGGCAAGGTTTGAAGTAATGCAGAAAGCTCTGTATGTTCACGTTCACTCGGCATGAAATTTATTTTTCTTACATCTGTTACGCCATCTAACTGCCTTATTTGCGACATTAGATGACTAAACTGTTCAAATTCAATTTCAGGACAATTGAGATAAATGATACCAATGCGATCAATTTCAATCCCTCGAAGATCAATCTCCTGACTAGTCAGAATATCGAGTAGCTCGCGAGTCATTCCAACCCGATCTTCACAAAATACCTGTAGTCTCATTCTTTACGCCTTCTCAATATAAACTTTCCATTGTTAAGTTCGAAACATTCGGCTTATCAGAATAACAACAACAAAAAGCAATGACTTAATTCTTCAATTTCAACTCATACCACAAACAAAAATATAGGTATTAATATGAGTTTACACTTAGGTGTCAACAATTCCTGACACTTTTAACAGTGTGCGACTAACGCTAAATTGAGTCAAGTCTCCCGCTCAGAATCAAGCCATTTATAATTAAAAAATAACGTTATGCTTTTAGTATCTATTGAACTAACAGCGCCTTTATTTTAAGCATGACGGATTAAATCATTCATGATAGGTAGCTCACTTGAGCTCGGAAAAACTATATCGAGTTGCTTATTTGTTGCCCCTAAATGTGAATGCAATACCGTTTTACATATAGAGCGAATATCCGTCGTTGGAGCTAAATCTCTTCCTTTGTATTGCTGAGATTTCGCTAACCCTGGCCATTTTGTTATCACTTGATTTCCACTCACCGCACCTCCCGCTATCAACATTGCGTTAGCCGTACCGTGATCGGTTCCCTTAGTTCCATTTTCAGCAACGGTTCGGCCAAATTCACTCGCGGCTATAACCACCGTTCGCGACCAAGCCTCACCTAACTGTGATTTTAAAGCTGAAAGTCCCTCATCAAGTTTCTTTAATTGGCTCGCTAAACGACCTTTAACCGCGCCTTCTCCTGCGTGTGTATCCCATCCACCTAGCTCTAATACCGCAATATTCGGTCCATTTTCTGACGTTAAAAATTTCCCTGCTTGTTGCGCCAATGCATGAAATTGTTGGCCGCCTTTTACATGACCTGCCATTTTTTCAATGTCTAATGCATTAATAAAGTTGTCAGATAACGTCTGATCGCTTTGATACATATCCTGCAACAATTCAGCTTGTTGCTGCTTAATCTTCAATTTATGTGGATACCAACTATCAGCTTGGGCATTACCTTGAACAATTAAAGGTAAACCAGAATCTATGGCTATCGTATGCTGCTTGTTATCAACAGATAAAAAGCGATTTAGCCAACCATCTCGATGTAACGGATCCTCAGTTCCATTTTCTAATACTTTCTGCCCATCAAAATGTGAGCGCTGACGATAAGGTGATGCACACGCATGAATAAAAGCCATCTCGCCTTGTTGATACCACTGATAACAACTCTTTAGTGCTGGATGTAAACCAAAGAAATCATCGAGTTTATTAAGCTGATTTTTATGTAATCCAATCGACGGTCTTTGCGGTAAATAGTCTTTATCTCCATAGGGTACAACCACATTTAACCCATCCATTGCACCGCGCAATGTAATCCATACAAAAATATTTGCCGACTGTGTTTTCGCAAAAGCGACAGATGGTAATGCACTGCATACCCCAACCGCAGCTAAAGATTTTAAGAACATACGGCGATCAAATATATTATCCATCACGATCTCGCTATCGATACATAAACTGTGGGCTTAGCCATAATAAAACCAACTTCGTTATCGCACCGTTAGCCTTATTCATTGCAAGCTCTGTGTGTTGATCAAGATCTTTTCCATAAAGATTATTGACCACTTGTTTTACCAACTGAAGCGGTTTGACTTTTTGCTTCTTCGCTTCTCTTACCGCAAGCACCGCAAATGTATTTGCTACTTGCCAACGTTGTATCAACGCTGAAGAACTATTGAAATCACTATCTTGATCAGACCAACCCGCCGGAGAACCTGCCATAAATGGCTGTTGTCCCAACAACCTCAATTGTTGAGTAATTTTGTGTTCCGATGGGTTGAGATCAGCACTACGTAAAAGCGCAAATAACCATTCTTGCGGCGTTCTAAACCGAAGAGGCGCAGCCGTATTCACTTCAGGCTCTTGCAATAATCTCTTATAAACAGGCTGTAATTCACCGTTATTTTTTAGATAAACACCGGCTAAATCATCCACTAGCTCCTTCTTGGGCTGGCCAATAAAGTGTTGAGCTAATTTAGTTGCCAAATGCCTTGCGGTTTGTTGATGCAATGCAAGATCTTTTAAGCACGCTTCTCCCTGTCCAATCCCTGTTTGTGTGTAACGCTGACCTAATAACATCACATCACCAGGTTGATGCGCCCAAGCTGCAAATTTAAACCCAGGATTTTGCTTATCAAAACTGACCATCCAGCCTGTTATCGCATGTGCTAATTGGATAACATCTTGCTGACTGTAACCGCCATCAACCCCTAAGGTATGTAACTCCATAATTTCACGAGCGAGATTTTCATTGAGTCCCTTATGGCGTTTCTTACCCAATTTAGAATCAGGCCCTATCGATAGATTATTATCGAGAAACATCAACATTGTTGGGTGCTTAATCGTTGCTTGAAGCATATCGGCAAAATTACCATTCCAGTGTTGGCGTATTACCTCATTCTCAATCCCAGCAATAATAGGTTTTACTTTGCGCGTATCGGCAGAGACTGCAAAATGGTTACTCCAAAATTGAATTAAACGTTCTTGAAAACTATTGGAGGAATGCAATGTTTGTAGATTACGTGCAGATACTTGCTGTTCATAACTCAGATTAAAAAATTGATTAACCTGCTTTTGAACGGCACGCTTTTCATTCGGGGATTTTTTTAATTTTTTACGCTGTTGATTAAATTGACCGATCTGAACCAAAATATTATTCGTCGAAGGTAAAGACTGTAGAGCGGTATCAATATATGGTTTAGTTGAGATCTGCTCTGCCAGCGTTAATACATGCTGATCATTCAGTTTGGGGCCAAAGCCAAATCGTTGCTCAGTGATGATGGCTGCCGTTGGATAATAATTCACCTTGTTGTCCTTATCATTAACCCAAGGATACGATAACGACTCTAACGTAAATAAGCTTCAGAGAATGTAAAGTGTTGTAAAGATGCTATCTTGACGACATAACAAGAAAATAAGTATTTAATTTTCAATCTTCTAACACCCCAACTCTTATTTATGTTTAAGCTGATTCTTTTAACAATAGAGTAAATCATGAATAAACTGAGCATATTACTTCCCTTAGTCATCACTCTATTTGGTTGCGATGCACAAAGCTCAGCCAAGCAAGTCGAGACGACGGCAGAAAATCTATGTGGTAACGGTGAATTTGTTTTATCACTGCCAAAAGACATGGATCAGTACCAACAAAAAATGGCAGATTTTATTCAGGCAGGTGGTACAGATCCTTTTGATAAAACTGCCTTTACTGATACTTGTAAAAAACCTCGTAACGGTAAAATAGACTTAAAATACATTGCAGAACAAGCAGCACTTGCAACGCTCCCCTACCCCGATGCAGCTAAAGTGCTTTATTTTAAGCAACAGCAAGGCACACTTTATATTGTGCTATCAGCACAAGAAAACGGATGGGCAGGCGTATCTACCGCACTCGGAACTTCGATGCCAGTTATAATTCGTAATATTCAACTTAATAGCACCATTAAAAATATTAAATTTGGCTATGCGCCTGGAGATGAAAGTCTCGCTATCGTTAAATAAGATGAAAAAAGTGGTCAAAGAGTCGTATTCTCCCTGACCACTTAACCACTTCACTTTACGCTTAATAGTGGAATATCTAGTTAATCTTTTTCTTTGGTACCAAGCTGTTTAAATAGATCGCTTCGTATTTCAGCTAATTTGGGTTGCTCTCCCGGTAACCATGGTAAAGGACGTACTAAGCTGATCGCTTTTAAGCCTAGTCTTCCGGTCAATAAACCAATACTCACCCCTTGCGCAACGCGGGTAGACATACGACCCGCTAAGTCCATTGAGAGCATATCCATCCCCAAATCAGTGATCACTTCAGATGCACCTGCAAATGCCATATTAGCCAATACCAGCTTAAGTAGCTTAATGCGAGACCAGTAACCTAATTCGACACCATAAACTCGAGAAACTTGTTCAATTAAGCGCAAATTACGCCATGCCACCAGCAACATATCAGCCACTGCTAGTGGGCTTAATGCAACCATCACCGCGGCATCTGATGAATATTTCGCCACTAATTTTCGAGCTAATTTATCTTGCTGGCTGACCACTAAGCGATCATAAAGCTCAAGTATTTCGCGATCATTGTGCGTCGCGTCTAACGAATTCGTCCAGCGATCATAACCATAGTTATCACTACCAATCTGACTATGCTGTGCCAGTTTGGTACAAAAAGCTTTACCATTACCAATGCCATTACCATCAAGTAAGAGTTGGGCTTCATCACGCTCTGTTTGACGTGATTTTAACCGTCGTAACGTCAAAAGCTCCCGCCCCAATGCACCGATACCAACTACGGCAATACTGGCAACCAATGCACTCCAGCCAAGCGATAACCAATTTGCTGTTTGATAAGCTGTCACAACATGGTCAACCGTCTGCCACCCCACCATTGCCGCGCCTGCAACCACTAGCCCTTTTAAAAAGCCATAACGACGTTTTGGTTTCGCTGCTAATACTTGTTTGAGATCTTTTTCAATTTCAGTATCTTGTTGCTCTATTGCTTCAGGTAAAAAATCGGCTTGTTGAGCAAACTCCAATTTCGACGCAATATTGCGTTGTTCTTGGTTAACTGTTGGATCATCAAAAACAATTTTACTTTTTAACGGTTCACTCATTGCAGTTTATCTCCCAACAAATACTCAAGTGCTTTATCCATTCGGATATGCGGCAAAGGCTCGTCACTTTGCTGTAGCAAGGGACGGAAATTAATAAAATCAAAGCTCTGCTGCTGCCAAAAATCAACGTTTGGTAACCGTTTTGGCACTTCTCCGGGAAAGAGAGTTTGTGCATTACCTAACAAATCGGTCCCCCTTAATGCAGGGACTTGCTGCCCTTTGTGAGTCACAAAGCCAGGCTCAGTCGCTTGAATCGATGCCAAACTAACACAATCCATTTTAATGCCTTCAAAGGAAGCGGTTTGCCATGCTTCATTCACTAGCTGCTGTAATAATCCGACTAAATTCGGGTGCTGCTCAGGCGTAATATGATCGGCTTTGGTTGCAGCGAAGAGTACTTTATCAATACGCGGTGAAAATAGACGACGCAGTAACGAGCTACGCCCATATTTAAAACTTTGCATCAGCTGATCCAACGCTTGACGCATATCATTAAACGATTCAGGTCCCGAATTAAGAGGCTGTAAGCAATCAACTAATATGATTTGGCGATCAAATTTTGAAAAATGATCATTATAGAACGCCTTCACAACATGCTGTTGATAATACTTATAGCGATTTCTAAGCATCCCAATATTGGTGCTTTCATCTGCATCCATCAGCTGTTTTTCTGTGTACTTTTTATTCCACAGGAGCGGGAAAAATTGTAAAACAGGTGCACCAGCTAATTCACCGGGAAGAACAAAACGTCCGGGTTGAACCCAATGTAATCCCCCTTCTGCCTTACATTGATGCAAATACTCGGTGAACGCCTTCGATATTTCTTCAATTTGCTTTTCATCTGCGGGTGCAAAAGGATCAAACATCTCGGTTTTAGCAAGCCAATCTTGAGCTAATTCAAGACGTTTACCTTTTAGTACTTGGCTTTGTTGTGCCGACCATTGAGTAAAATCTAAATCAAGTAACGGTAAATCTAATAACCACTCGCCGGGATAATCAATAATATCCAAATACAACGTGGCGGTATCTTGAAATAGTTTCAATGCCCCTTTCTGAGGCTTATAACGAAGTGCTAAACGCGTTTGACTCACATCCCTTGTTGGCTCTGGCCATTCAGGAGGCGTCGACATAATTGATTGCATTCCTTCATCATAGCCAAATTTAGGCACATGCAGATCTAACTGAGGAACACGCTTTGCACCTAATAAATGGCCGTCACGCATCGCACTAAACATAGGTAGGCGAGCATTCGTACTTACATGCAGTAATTGATTAATAAGAGAAGTAATAAAGGCCGTTTTACCCGCTCGAGACAATCCTGTAACGGCAAGTCGAACGTGTCGATCCAAACTTCTATTAACGAGCTTATTCAACTCATTACTGATTCGATTCATGATTAACCCTAGTTGTTTTCATTTTTGTTTTAGGTTTAACAACTTTATTCTAATAATTATCAATAAAGTGATTTAACTATATTACGCCTTTATAACGGAAAAAAGCAGGCCTGACATTGATCAGCACCTGCTTCATTAGGCTAAATTTTACGGGTAATTAAAGCTTATTGAATTCGCGATCCACTTTGAATGCAGAAGATGTAACATACGCTTCCATCTGTTGTACTTTCTTTTCGGCGGTATCAAATTCTGATTCCACTTTTTGTAAAATTTGATGCGCAGAGCGACCCGCCTGCCACGGTTTCTGTTTTACGTTGTGCTCGGTATAAGTATCTTGTTGCTCTTTTCGCTGTGGTGGCATTTTATCTAAAATTAACCATGCGGCGATATAAGCAATCGTGGCAAAAAAGCCCAAACCAAGTAAGAAGGCTGAAACAGCAAGAATACGTACCAACCAAATTTCAACACCGAAATATTCAGCTAAACCAGCGCACACACCGCCCAATTTTCCTTTTTTAGGATCACGGTATAAGGTTTTACTCATTATTTTTGCCTCCATCTTGGTACTTCTGCATCAAGAATACGCTCTAACGTCACAATACGTTCTTGCATATCTTCTGCGCGTGCCACCAAGGTCTCTAACTTTTTCTGATCTTCACCTGACAGCCCTTCACCGGCTTGACGTTTACTACGATAGTGAAGGATTAACCATAGCGGTGCGACAATAATCATGAACACCACTAATGGAACGCTAATAAAACCCATTGACATTATTTGTTCTCCTTTCGCGCAGAATCAATGAAACAACGACGATAACTTAGTTGTACTTACTCTTTATCCTTGATGTTCGCTTTTAAGCGCTCAAGTTCTTTTTCAATTTCGTCTTGTGCTTGTAAATCAGCAAATTCTGACTCTAAGCTTTTGCCACGACCAAAGCTATAACTATCTGCTTCTGCTTCCATTTCATCGATGCGACGTTCATATTGCTCAAACTTAGACATCGCCTCATCAACTTTACTTGTATCTAGCTGACGACGAACATCGCGGCGAGTGCCTGCGGCTTTATGACGCGTCACTAGCGCTTGTTGACGAGCGCGTGTTTCTTGCAACTTACGCTCAAGTTCAGCGACTTCTAATGACAATTTTTCAATCGTCTCTTCTACTAGTTTGTATTCTTCATTGAGCGTTAATGCGACATCAGCCAGTTTTTGCTTTTCGATCAGTGCTGCACGGGCTAAATCTTCACGACCTTTTTGCAGTGCAAGGCTCGCCTTTTCCTGCCAATCTGTAATTTGTGATTCAATCGCTTGAATACGACGTTGTAACTCTTTTTTATCCGCTAATGCACGCGCTGAAGATGTACGTACCTCAACTAATGTATCTTCCATCTCTTGGATGATAAGACGGATCAGTTTTTGTGGATCTTCAGCCTTATCCAGTAACGAGTTCACGTTAGCATTTACGATATCAGCAAAACGAGAAAAAATACCCATCATTAAACTCCTTGATTAAACCCATTTCACAGTAATCACGCTTACAGGTTTATATAGTGATACTAACTTAATGTTCTTGTGTTACCACTTAGATATTTCAAGTACTGTGCCAACTTTTAACGTATTAAATATCAACAACTTAATTTTCAACCCACTTTTAAGTAAGCTATGATATAGTTAATTTAACCAATTAATAGTGAGATTAACCAATGCGTAAAACGGAAAACTTAATCGGTGAATCTGATGCTTTTTTAAGTGTCCTAGACCAAGCATCACGCCTCGCTTCACTCAATCGCCCAATTCTTATTCTTGGTGAACGAGGCACAGGTAAGGAGTTAATCGCCCAACGCGTTCACTATTTATCAAAACGTTGGGATCAACCTTTAGTGACACTGAACTGTGCCGCACTAAGCGAAGGCGTCATTGATTCTGAACTATTTGGCCATGAGGCGGGCTCCTTTACAGGCGCGAAAGGTCGCCACCAAGGGCGCTTTGAACGCGCAGAAAATGGCACGCTTTTTTTAGATGAATTAGCAACCGCCCCGATGGGGGTTCAAGAAAAATTATTACGCGTAATTGAATACGGTGAGTACGAGCGCGTGGGCGGTAATAAACCTTGCCAAGCGAATGTACGCTTAGTTTGTGCAACTAATGAAAATTTACCCGAACTCGTTGCTGAAGGAAAATTTCGAGCAGATTTACTTGATAGACTCGCCTTTGAAATCATCCACCTTCCACCATTACGTGAACGACTAGACGATATTTTACCATTGGCAGAACACTATGCTGTGCGTATGTGTCGCGAATTAGGATATAGCTATTTTGCAGGTTTTTCACAACACGCTAAACAACAACTACTCGACTATCAATGGCCAGGGAATATTCGAGAGTTAAAAAATGTTGTCGAACGGTCTGTATTTCGTCATAGCAATGAAGGTGAAGCTATTGACGAAATTTATACCGACCCTTTCGCTACAGCTTGGCAATCTTGTGAGCCAGCACCATCACAGTCTTTATCCATTGTAGACACCCCAGCAGTCAAACAAGAAAACTCTAGCATTCAACTTCCCGTTGATCTTCGCCACTACTTACAAGATCAAGAAATCATGTTGATCAACAAAGCACTTAAACACGCTCGCTTTAATCAAACAAAAGCCGCCGAACTTTTAAGCTTAAGTTATCACCAGTTAAGAGGACTCATTCGAAAGTATGACATTAACGTTAACGGTGATTAATCAACCAAATTCACGCGATAATTAAAGATATATAACGGTTTTAGACTAATTACTTATAAATAAAGCAGGATAGCTTGGTGACGTTAAAAGAAAAATGTTAAATTTAACGACTTAATTTCATTTAACGCCTATTAAATATGAGCGCTTACAGTCGTCTTTTGATTGCCGGCTTCACTTTACTTGGCCTTTTAGGTTGTAAAGAGCCGTCACATAATACCGCTAAGCAAAGCAATGGCTTTGTTTACTGCGGTCAAGATACTCCGACAACATTAAATCCACAGCTAACGGATGGCGGATTAACAGCAGAAACACTCTCGGCGCAAATTTTCGATCGCCTGCTGTTACTCGATCCTATCAGCCACAAACCTCTTCCTGATCTAGCAAAAAGCTGGACTGTCAGTGACGATGGCTTGGTATATACCTTTAAGCTGCGAGATAACGTTAAATTCCAACATACTGATTGGTTTACTCCAACACGTCCGCTTAATGCCGATGACGTTATTTTTAGCTTTGAGCGTATCATTAATCCACACCACCCTTTTCATAATATTTCTGGTGGTCGTTACCCATGGTTTGAAAGCCTTGGGTTTGCTGATTTAATTGATACAATCAAAGCTAAAGACCCTCTCACCGTACAATTTACCTTAAATCGACCAGATAATTCTTTCTTATCTAACTTAGCAACCAGTTATGCGGTGATTTATTCTCAGCAGTATGGTCAGCAACTGTTAAAATCAGGCCGTATCGGTCTTATTGATACACAACCAATCGGTACGGGGCCTTTTTACGTTGATCAATTTATACCCAATGATCTTATTCGCTTAAAACGTAATAAGGATTATTGGCAAGGTGCCGCACCAATGGAGCAAGTGGTATTTGATATCTCAGCCCGTGGCATGGGTAATCTTGCTAAATTGCTAAGCTCTGAATGTGATGTTCTCTCATCTCCTGTTGCGAGCCAATTGCCTGTTATTTCAAATAACGATAACTATAAATTACTTGCACAAACGGGGATGAATGTATCCTTTCTGGCATTAAATACGGAACGTCCACCATTAAATAAATTAGAAATCCGTGAAGCTATTAATTATGCAATAAACCGTAAAACACTGCTCAATTCTGTTTATTACGGTACGGCAACAGAGGCAAAAAGCTTGTTACCCCCAATGTCTTGGGCTTATAACCACGACAGCAAAGCACTTTCTTATAATCCTAAATTAGCCAAACAACTGCTTGATGCTGCTGGCTATGATTATAACCAAGTCCTGACAATGTGGGTCCCACTTGAGCCTCGACCTTATAACCCGAGTCCTCGAAAAACAGCGGAATTAATCCAAGCTAATTTGAAAGCCGTTGGTATCAATGTGTCTTTACATCATCAAGAAACGATTGGTCGTGTTGGTTTAACTGATACTACTCAATACGATATGGTTCTTGCTGGTTGGATCGCAGATAACGGCGACCCTGATAATTTCTTAAGACCATTATTGTCATGTAATGCTAAAAAAGCAGGACTTAATGTCGCTAACTGGTGTGATCTTGGTTTTGATAATTTACTTGAAATTGCACTACGCACAAATAAGCAACAACAACGTCAAGTATATTACCAGCAAGCGCAAAATATTTTGGATCAACAAGTACCTGTGATCCCATTGGCTCATGGTGTCCATTTCCAAGCCCACAGTAAAACGTTAGGGGGGTTACAGATGGACCCATTTGGTTCGCGATCTTTTTCCAGTGTTTATCGAATTGAGTAAAGCATGTTTATTTATACGATACGTCGCCTAAATTTGTTTGTAATTACGCTATTAATACTGACCATAATTGGTTTTAGTATTTTGCGTTTAGATACCCAATTACAGTGGGCGCATCAGAGCTTTTTTAGTGGTTGGATTTTATATTTAGAGAACTTACTTTCAGGTAATCTCGGTATCACTCCCAATGGTACACCTATTAGTAGCGAAATATTAACCGTATTTCCTGCAACGTTAGAGCTGTGCTTTTTTGCTTTTATACTCTCGTTAGTCGTTGGTATTCCGCTTGGCACTATCGCAGGCGTACATCGAGGACAACCCCTTGATACCATCATTTCCTCAATAACCTTACTGGGCTACTCCATCCCCCTATTTTGGTTAGCGATGTTATTAATTCTGTTGTTTTCGCTGAATTTAGGCTGGCTACCTGTTTCTGGTCGTTACAGTTTGTTATATCAATTTGATCATGTCACTGGCTTTGCTCTGATTGATATTTTGCTGTCAAATAAACCATACCGTATGGAAGCATTTCTTAACGCACTACAGCATTTAGTCTTGCCAACCATTGTATTAGCGATGGCACCTACAACGGAAGTGATACGTTTAACCCGTGCCTCAATTTCAGACGTAATGACGAAAAACTACATCAAAGTAGCCCAAACGAAAGGCTTATCTACCTTTGAAATCGTCCGCCGTCATGCGATGAAAAATGCCCTTCCCCCCATTATTCCTAAATTAGGGATGCAGTTTGCAGCAATGATGACCTTTGCCATGCTTACAGAATCTATTTTTAATTGGCCGGGTATTGGTCGTTGGTTACTTAATGCGATTGCAGATCAAAATTATGTTGCCATTCAAGCTGGTGTAATCACAGTAGGTAGTTTCATCTTATTGGCTAACATTTTATCTGATTTAGCTGGTGCTATGGTGAACCCATTAGTAAGGAAAGAATGGTATGCCATCAAATAGTGTTTACCAAGAAGAAACAATCCCAACCCAATGGGAGCGCGCTTGGCAAAACTTCAGGGAAAACTCACTGGCCATGTTTGGCCTATGGTGTTTACTGTTTTTGCTCATTGTCACCCTAACAGCACAATGGCTGGCTCCCTATTCGCCGATAAAACAAGTTGGTGAGCTGCTCATGCCACCATCATGGGACAACTCTGGTCATGTAAACTTTTTCTTTGGTACTGATGATTTAGGTCGTGATATTTTATCTCGCTTGATCATAGGTTCACAGCTAACCTTTGGCTATGCCTTATTAGTCGCCTTTGCATCCAGCGTTATTGGCTTGCTGATCGGTATTCTTGCCGGAATGAGCCAAGGCTTAAAATCGAGCTTTTTAAATCATATTTTAGATACCGTGTTATCTATCCCTTCGCTTTTATTGGCCATCATAGTGGTCGCCTATATGGGGCCGGGAGAAACACATATCTTACTCGCAATTTGGCTAGCTTTGATCCCTCGTTTTATTCGAGCGGTGTACACAGCCGTTCATACTGAAGTTGCTAAAGATTACGTTATTGCAGCACGATTAGATGGCGCTAATAATTTTTACCTCTTATGGAATTCAATCTTACCCAATATTTTATCAACCATCATTACTGAAATGACGCGCGCAATCTCTATTGCTATTTTAGATATTGCCGCATTAGGTTTCCTAGGGTTAGGCGCGCAAACACCACTACCAGAATGGGGCGCTATGTTAGGTGATTCTGTTGAACTCATTTACCTTGCACCATGGACAGTCACATTACCGGGTCTTGCCATTATGTTTAGTGTTCTAGTAATTAATTTAGTCGGTGATGGTCTTCGCCAAGCTCTTAATGCAGGGATTGATTAATATGCCATTACTCGATATACGCAACCTCACTATCGAAATCGACACACCACAAGGCATGGTGAAAGCGGTTGATAGAATGAGCATAACCATTAATGAAAGCGAAATTCGTGGTTTAGTGGGCGAATCAGGTTCAGGTAAAAGCCTTGTCGCGAAAGCGATTGCAGGCGTGTCTAAAGATAATTGGCGCGTCAGTGCCGATCGCATGCGCTTAGGTGATATTGACTTACTCACTCTATCTCATCGTGAGCGACGAAAAATTGTTGGCCGTGAAATGGCAATGATCTTCCAAGAACCATCAACCTGTCTTGATCCCTCTGAGACAGTTGGGGAACAATTGGAAGAAGCCATTCCCTCTTCATCATTTACTGGGCATTTTTGGCAGCGCTTTCACTGGCGTCAAAAACAAGCTATCGCACTTTTGCATAAAGTCGGTATCAAAGAGCACAAACGCGTAATGCGAAGTTACCCTTATGAATTAACCGATGGCGAATGTCAAAAAGTCATGATCGCAATGGCGATTGCAAACCGTCCACGATTATTGATTGCCGATGAGCCCACAAACGACTTAGACCCAATTACCCAAGCTCAAATTTTTCGCTTATTAAGCAGGATGAATCAATTAGGTAACACCACTATTTTATTAGTCAGCCATGATCTTACGACGGTTACCCAGTGGGCTGATAGAATTACGGTCATGTATTGTGGACAATCGGTTGAATCCGGCACCTCTAAGCAGTTATTAGAGTCACCGCATCACCCTTATACCGCTGCGTTAATGCGTGCTATGCCTGATTTTAGCTTAGAAAATATTAGCCATAAGACGAAACTAGAAACGTTACCGGGATCTATTCCTCCACTTCAGCACTTACCGATTGGTTGTCGATTAGGCCCTCGTTGTCCTCATGCCCAGCGTAAATGTGTAGAAGTGCCAAAACGTAGAAAAATTAAAAACCATAAGTTTAGCTGTCACTTCCCGCTAAACATGGAGGAAGACAGTAAATGAGTTCGTTATTGGAAGTAGAAAATCTAAAGAAAGATTACCACTATCGTTCAAGTCTTTTCCGTAGACGCACAATTGAAGCCGTGAAACCGGTCTCTTTTCATCTTGAAGCAGGTGAAACAATTGCGCTGCTGGGTGAAAATGGGTCAGGTAAATCAACCTTAGCAAAAATGCTATCAGGTGTTGTCGAACCAACCAGTGGCATTATTCGCGTAAATGGTGACACCTTATCAAGCGGTGATTACCAAACGCGCTGTAAGCTGATCCGAATGATTTTCCAAGATCCGAATACGTCGCTTAATCCTCGTATTCAAATTGGTCGTATTCTGGAAGGCCCATTAAAACGTAATACCAATATGACGCCCCAAGCGCGTGAAAAACGTATTATGGATACACTAAAACGAGTTGGCTTACTTCCTGAACATGCCTATTTCTATCCACAAATGCTGGCTACCGGTCAAAAACAGCGTGTTTCATTAGCTCGTGCTCTCATTCTTCAGCCCTGTATTATCGTTGCTGATGAAGCACTAAACGGGCTTGATATGTCCATGCGTTCTCAGATGATAAACCTGTTATTAGAACTGCAAGAAGAAATGGGATTGTCCTATATCTATGTGTCGCAGCACATGGGGGTGATAAAACACTTCAGTGACAAAGTAATGGTGATGCAAGATGGTGAAGTGGTAGAGAAAGGCCGTACCGCGAATGTATTTAACAATCCCAAACATCCATTAACGCAAAAATTATTAGATAGTCACTTTAGCTCACCAAAGAAAGATAAAAGCACACGAATTAATAACTCAACACCCAAAATAAGTACATAACGCAAAATATAAAAATGAAAAAGCCCGCATAAGAGCGGGCTTCTTCATTTATATCGCGGATGCTACACAAGCGATTTGTTTATCTGTGCCAAGACTCTTGCAGGATCTTCTGCTTGTGTTATTGGGCGCCCTATAACGAGATAATCAGAACCAGCAGAAATTGCCTCTACGGGTGTCATGATTCGACGCTGATCGCCTACATCACTCCCCGCAGGGCGAATACCTGGTGTTACTAGCTTAAAACCCTGACCTAGACTTTGTTTCAACGTATGAGCTTCATGGGCTGAACAAACCACACCATCTAAACCACTATTCTTTGCCAGTGATGCAAGGTTAAGTACTTGCTGATGAGGCTCGCAGTTAATACCAATACCTGCTAAGTCTGATGCTTCCATACTGGTTAGCACCGTTACACCAATCAATAGCGGGCGGTCTTTACCATACGGCTCTAAAATTTCACGTGAAGCTGTCATCATACGCTCGCCACCACTCGCATGAACGTTAACCATCCATACACCAAGTTCTGCTGCCGCTTTTACCGCCTTTGAACAGGTATTTGGAATATCGTGAAATTTAAGGTCTAAAAATACAGAATGACCCCGATCATGCAGTTGACGCACGAAATCAGGACCAAAAAAAGTGAACATCTCTTTACCGACTTTTAATCGGCAACTTCCCGGCTCAATACGATCGACGAAAGCGAGTGCCTCATTCTGATTATCATAATCAAGGGCTACGATTACTTTAGGGTCTATTACTTTAGCGTCTAGCATTGAGTCTCCTGTGATATCTCATTTTTTCCTACTGCAGCAATCCAGCCGCACGCAAATTCTACATCAAACGCAAACGTTTACGAATAAAATTCACGCTTTATTAGGCATAAAAAAACCAGATCACAATGTCTGGTTTCTTTATTTTTTAATGCATTATTCGCCATCTAATCCACGAATTGGCTTAACTTGTCCCCAATTCTTACAAGATGGACATTGCCAATACAATGAGTGGGTAGCAAAACCACACTGGCGACAACGATAACGCGGTTTAATTTTTAATTGCTCACCAACAAGATGACGTAAGCTGGTTAAACTTTCTTTCGCACGGCCTTCTTCCGCTTCATCTAAATGGTAATCCATTAGCTGGTAAAAGCCTCTCATAGTCGGGTTCTTTTGTAGCTGACGAGTCATGAATGCTTGAGCAGACACAGCCCCTTCATTTTTCGCAATTTCGTCTGCTAACATCAGTTCTGCAGATGCCCCCGCTTTGGCTTCTACACATTGCTGTAGATATTTCAGCCAGCCCGATTCATTATGTAATGCATCGTAACATTCTAATAATAAAGGTAAAGCTTCACCAATAAATTCAGCATCTTGCTCTAGAACACGTTCAAGCGTTTTGGCTGCCTGCTTAAAATCTTTATCTTTAATCTGAATCTTAGCCATAGTGATCGAGGCTCGGACACACTGCTTATCTGCTGAGAGCGCCTTTTTCAAACATTGAATCGCTTTATCCTGATTTTGCGCACTCATTTCAAGCATGGCAAGTTCACACCAATAGTGTGCAATATCATGCTTTAATTTTGTTTTACCTAATTTAACGAGTTGAGAAGCCATATCTATCGCATTTTCCCACTCTCGTGTTTGCTGATAGATAGACAATAACTGTTGTAGCGCAGGTTTTTTATATTCAGGTTCATCCAACAATTGTTCAAAGATACGTTCAGCACGATCTAAAAAACCCGCAACCATATAATCTTTTGCTAACTGCTGAAGCGCCAAATTACGTTGCTCTATCGTCAAGTTAGGACGAGCAATCAAGTTTTGGTGAATACGAATAGCACGATCGACCTCCCCTCGGCTTCGGAATAAGTTACCCAAAGCAAGGTGAGTATCGATAGTTTCGCTATCAACTTGAAGCAGCTCAATAAACAGATCGACGGCTTTATCTGATTGATCAGATAACAGCAAATTAAGACCTGTTACATATTGACGAGATAAGCGGTGAGACTGCTCTTGTCGATTGTTACTTGCGCTCCTGTTACCCATATACCAGCCATAAGCTGCCGCAATAGGTAATAGTAGGAACAACAGTTCAAGCATTAATACTTATTCCTTTACAGGCTGTGCGCGTAGAGAATCTAGTTCTTGTTGCTGTTTTGTCACTTTCTTCGCTAAGCGGTTTTTAGCAAAACGTGCTTTTAGATATAGCGTGCCACAGATTAACCAGCCAATGATAAAGCCAGAACCAAATGCAATACCTAATAGCGTTGATAATTGGAATTCGCCTTGAGCAACTAAATAGTCAAAGTTTACTAAAATTTGGTTTTGCGCACCGAGAGCCAGTGTTATTAAGAATGCAGCAACTAAAACAATAATACCCAAAATTTTCATCGTGAATCCTCTCACTAAATCAACAATATGATAGATTGATTATGCAGTAATTTTACTCATCAGACCATGATCAAAAGACATAAAAAAACGGCATACTGAGAGTATGCCGTTTTTTTGTTCTATTCGCGGTTAAGCAGCAATTGATGCATTAACACGGTCACGTAATTCTTTACCTGGCTTGAAGTGAGGAACGTATTTACCGTCCAACTCAACTTTATCACCAGTTTTAGGGTTACGACCTACGCGAGGAGCACGGTAATGCAATGAGAAGCTACCAAAGCCACGGATCTCAATGCGATCGCCTTCAGCAAGCGTGTTCGCCATATTTTCAAGGATATCCTTGATTGCATCTTCCACTTGTTTAGCTGAAAGATGTGTTTGTTGACTACATAGTCTTTCAATTAACTCAGACTTTGTCATAAACACTCCGTTTTAGTAAGTTTCTCAATAGTATAGCCGTTTAGAGGGAAAAAGCTAAGCCTATTCCCTCTATGCTCAATTATTCGCCTTTAGCAGCTTTGAAAGCGTCAGCCATAGCATTACCGAACGCAGCATCATCTTGCTTGTTCAGAGTAGCCATTGCTTCTTGCTCTTCAGCAACGTCTTTAGCACGTACAGATAGGTTGATTACGCGGTTCTTACGATCAACGCCTGTGAATTTAGCTTCAACAGAATCGCCAACAGAAAGAACTAGAGTTGCGTCTTCAACACGGTCTACAGATGCTTCAGAAGCGCGTAGGTAACCTTCGATGCCTTCGCCTAGCTCAACAGTTGCGCCTTTAGCGTCAACAGCAGTAACTTTACCAGTTACTAGAGCACCTTTCTTAGTATCAGCAACGAAAGAGTTGAATGGGTCTTCTTCGATTTGCTTAACACCTAGAGAGATACGCTCACGCTCAGCGTCTACTGCTAGAACTACTGCAGAGATTTCGTCGCCTTTCTTGAAGTCACGAACTGCGTCTTCACCAGAAACATTCCAAGAAATGTCAGATAGGTGAACTAGACCGTCGATGCCGCCTTCAAGACCGATGAAGATACCGAAATCAGTGATAGACTTGATCTTACCAGTAACTTTGTCGCCCTTAGCTTGCATTTCTGCAAATGACTGCCATGGGTTAGCTTTACACTGCTTAAGACCTAGAGAGATACGACGACGCTCTTCGTCGATATCAAGAACCATAACTTCAACTTCGTCGCCCACGTTAACAACTTTAGATGGGTGGATGTTTTTGTTAGTCCAATCCATTTCAGAAACGTGTACTAGACCTTCAACGCCTTCTTCGATTTCAACGAAGCAGCCGTAGTCAGTTAGGTTAGTTACGCGGCCAGTAAGCTTAGTGCTTTCTGGGTAACGCTTAGCGATTGCAACCCATGGATCTTCGCCAAGTTGCTTAAGACCTAGTGATACGCGAGTACGCTCACGGTCAAACTTAAGAACTTTAACGTTGATTTCATCGCCAACATTAACGATTTCAGAAGGGTGCTTAACACGCTTCCAAGCCATGTCAGTGATGTGTAGAAGACCGTCAACACCGCCAAGATCAACGAATGCGCCGTAGTCAGTAAGGTTCTTAACGATACCTTTAACTTCCATACCTTCTTGTAGAGAAGCAAGTAGTTCATCACGCTCAACGCTGTTCTCAGATTCGATAACTGCGCGACGAGAAACAACAACGTTGTTACGCTTCTGGTCTAGCTTGATTACTTTGAACTCAAGTTCTTTGTTTTCTAGGTGAGCAGTGTCACGAACTGGACGTACGTCTACTAGTGAACCTGGTAGGAACGCACGGATGCCGTTAAGTTCAACTGTGAAGCCGCCCTTAACTTTACCGTTGATGATACCAACAACTGTTTCAGCATCTTCGTAAGCTTTTTCAAGCTGGATCCAAGCTTCGTGGCGCTTAGCTTTCTCACGAGAAAGTTTAGTTTCACCGAAACCGTCTTCGATCGCGTCAAGAGCAACGTCTACCTGAGCACCAACTTCGATTTCTAGTTCGCCAGCAGCGTTCTTGAATTCTTCAGCAGGAATAGATGACTCAGATTTTAGACCAGCGTCAACTAGTACGTAACCGTTTTCGATAGCTACTACAGTACCTTTAACGATTGCACCTGGGCGAGTTTCAACTTGGTTTAGCGACTCTTCAAAGAGTTGAGCAAAAGATTCAGTCATTTAATTAATCTTCAATATGATAAACAACCATGGGTATCCTACCGCATGGGGTTGATAATAAAGTCAGTTATCATCCATGACACTGACGTTATTTAGCTGTTCACACAACTAAATATGGATTCGTTATTTTAGCTTAGCATCAACATATGCTAAGACTTTCTCAAGTACCTGTTCAATCGATAATTCGGTTGAATCCAGTACTAGTGCGTCATCAGCAGGACGTAAAGGCGCTACAGCACGATTGCGATCGCGGTAGTCTCGTTCCTGAATTTCGCTTAAAAGGCTGGCAAAGTTAACATCTAAGCCTTTTTTTTGCAACTGATTCATACGTCGAGTTGCGCGTTCTTCTGCACTTGCATCAAGAAAGATTTTTACTTCTGCGCCTTGAAAAACAACGGTTCCCATATCGCGACCATCTGCCACAAGGCCTGGTTGCTCATTAAAGGCGCGTTGACGACGTAGTAATGCTTCTCGAACGCGAGGTAAAGCAGCCACTTTTGATGCTGTATTACCTACTTCTTCAGTGCGAAGCGTGCCAGAAACATCTTCACCTTCAAGAATAACCTTAACCAACTCACCTTCTGCAATAAACTGAACATCTAAGTGCGCAGCAAGAGGAACTAAAGCGTCTTCTGATTCGATATCAACACCATGATGAATAGCCGCTAATGCTAAAACACGGTAAATTGCACCAGAATCTAATAAATTCCAGCCCAGTTTTTCTGCTAATAGCATACATAGCGTCCCCTTTCCGGCGCCGCTTGGACCATCAACAGTGATGACTGGAGCATGAGTAGACATAGGTTTTCTCCGATGTAGTTTCCGTAACAGATGAAAGACAGAACCAAAGGTTTCTCTGTACCTTCAAACGGTGGCACATTATACGGAAAAAAAATCTCAATTTATAGTGTAATGTCCTAACCTTATGTTTCTTTTTACGCCAATAAAAAAGCCTGATGCAAGAAGATCAGGCTTGTAAAAATGTAATCTCAGTTATCAGAAAAATTTATTACAGTCTTAACAACTCAATCCCTTTAATTTATCAAAATAGTCAGGGAATGTTTTTGAGGTACACTTTGGATCATTAATCGTCACTGGTGTATCGCTCAATGCCACCAGCGAGAAACACATCGCCATTCTATGGTCATCATAAGTATCAATCGCCGCATGCTGTAAGATGGTTGGTGGCACGATAGTGATATAATCCTCACCCTCTTCGACTTCTGCGCCAACTTTACGAAGCTCTGTCGCCATTGCAGCTAAACGATCAGTCTCTTTTACACGCCAGTTATAAACATTACGAATCGATGTTGTACCTTTGGCAAACAATGCAGTTGTTGCAATAGTCATTGCCGCATCAGGAATATGGTTAAAATCCATATCTACTGCGCTTAATTCTCCACAACGAGCAATAACATAATCATCGCCCCACTCGATATCCGCCCCCATCGCAGCAAGCGCATCTGCAAATTGAATATCACCCTGAATACTCTTTTTACCAATACCAGTGACTTTTACTTCGCCACCTTTAATCGCAGCAGCCGCTAAGAAATATGAGGCTGAAGATGCATCGCCTTCAACAAGTAATTCACCAGGTGAAACATAGGTTTGATTACCTCGAACAACGAACTCTTGATAATTACGGTTTTCAACTTCAACACCAAACTGCGCCATAATATGTAGCGTAATATCAATGTAAGGTTTTGATACCAAATCACCCTTAATGCGTATAACAGTGTCTGCTTGTGCTAAAGGTGCAGCCATTAAGAAAGCGGTCAAAAACTGGCTTGAAATAGAGCCATCAATCTCAACCTCGCCACCTTTTAAACCAGTACCCATAATCTTTAGTGGTGGATAGTTTTCATTTTCGAGATAAGTAATGTCCGCGCCAGCACTACGCAACGCGTCA
The DNA here is from genome assembly GCF_003026165.1 of Photobacterium sp. GB-1. Lineage (NCBI taxonomy): Bacteria > Pseudomonadati > Pseudomonadota > Gammaproteobacteria > Vibrionales > Vibrionaceae > Photobacterium > Photobacterium sp. GB-1. The sequence goes on from NZ_PYOB01000001.1 coordinate 161,707, forward strand.
ACAAGATGACCAATAGGACGCTCTTTCATTCGCGGCTCACCCGTTAGTACAAATTCACCGCCGCCTAAACACAATGCAGCTGCAAGCGGACGCATCGCTGTACCCGCATTGCCTAAATATAATTCAAGGGGCTCATTAGGTGAAAATGCGCGGCCCAAGCCTTCAACTTCACAAACTGTTTTATCTTCAGATAATTGGTAATTCACACCTAACTGCTTTAATCCGTTAAGCATATGGCGAATATCATCACTATCTAATAAATTAGTGAGGCGTGTAGTACCTGTTGCTAACGCTGCCAATAATAGGGCGCGATTCGAAACACTCTTTGAGCCCGGTAAATTTACTTCACCATTGATCTTAGCTATCGGCTGTAACGTTATACTTTCCATTTGATTATTCATCCAATCCTAATTCTTTAACCTTTAAGAAGATTAACGAATATTGCATCAGTTAGCTAGTACCCGTTCCTTGCTCACTATAACAATCACGATATTTGATTTATTATTTGGTAAAATCAATAGGATGCAACAGCGGATTAAAGGACAGTAGTAATGACGACAACTCCTATGGTCGGGATCGGTATCATCATTGTAAATGAGCAAAACCAGATTTTGATAGGAAAACGAAAAAACAGTCACGCTCCCTACTATTCCATTCCAGGCGGTCATATGGAGGTTGGTGAAACATTTCGTCAATGCGCGATTCGTGAAGTTAAAGAAGAAACAAATTTAACGATTTATGATCCCGAGGTTATAGCTGTAACTAACAACCTAGAAACTTATGATGAATGTGGAAAGCATTATATTAGTGTTACTTTGTTAGCAACATCATTTACAGGTGAAGTCCAACTAAAAGAACCTGATAAATGTGAGCATTGGTTATGGGTCGATCCTCATCATGTTCCATCACCACAATTTGATGCTAGCGAACAAGCTATTCGCTGCTATTTAGAAAATCGATTTTGTGTCAGTGAATAAACTAAAAGCACCCTTAGGTGCTCTTAGTTATTAAAATGGCTAATTAGTCATCTTCACGCTCAATTTCACGTGCAACTTTCTTACCGTTAATAATGACACCTTCAACCTCAACGTATTGTCCATGTAACGTCTCTAATGTTAAAAAGTCTTCAAACTCGGTATAAGCATCAACATAGAATGTTTCACCAGCCATCCTAAAATGCTCATCCCCTACTGAGGTTACATAGCCTTCACGATCAAATTCACGCCAGTTGCCTGTTTCACCGCCAAAGCCACGTTCAAATTCAATCTCTTTAGCAACACCATTAAACGCTGTAACTTCAACCAGTTCGCCTGCAGCTAAATGTGCTTTAGTTCCGTCTTCAAAGCGCGTTAGTGCATTAACAATAAAGCGCCCACGCGCATTTAATTCAAATTGAGATTTATCACTATTTACCCAAGTGACAATACCTTCAATTTCATGATCGTTATCAAAGTCATCATACGTTTCTACTTCCACTTCACTTGCATGAAACTCATCATTAATCATTTGGCCTTTAACTTCGACCCACTGACCATTCATCAATTTGGCATTATCTTCGATGACGTAAGGGGTAAAGAAAACTTTTGTAGTAGCGCCTAGTTTAAAGGTTTGCGTGTTTTGATCTAAACCGCTCAAACGACCTTCAATTTCATATTGACCCGCAACATCTTCTTGTTCGATTTTTACAACCGACAATACTTTATATCCAAGACCATCCGCAGTGGCTTGTGGCAGTGAAGACACCATAACCCAATCATGTAATTCAATGTGGCGATCTAATGCAAAAGATAACGTCACACCATTCACTACAAATGTTTTACGATCTGCACTAATTGTTGTGACTACACCCACCATTGTCGGCTCAACAGAAACAACAGCACCGCTTCTGGATAACATTGAAACTTCAACCATCATATCAGGTTTAAGGCTAGTGATAGGTAGCACTTGAGAGCCATACTTAACTTGCTCTACCTTGTAACTATGACCATTCACATTAATAGTGTTGTAATCATAGTCCACACTCTTAATAGTACCTTGTGCTGCTGTAGGCTTAATATCAACAACAGGTGGTGGAGTCGGTTTACTCTCATCACTACCACCGCCGCCGCAACCAGAAAGAGCAACACCAATCACTACCGCTAAGAGCAATTTTTTCATCAACTAACCTTTATAATTATGAATGTTGTTTTATTGAAAACTATATTAATATTACCTCTGTGAAATATTCGTGAAAAACATAAGGCCAAACGTGAAAATACTCATTGCTGATGATAATGACCAAATCGTTGAAACAATCTCTGACTATCTAGAGCTTGAAGGCAATATTGTTGACTGTGCTTACCACGGTGAAAGTGCGCTTAAATTAATTAAAGATAATTATTATGACGTGATTATCATGGATATCATGATGCCTAAATTGGATGGTATTTCGACCGTTGCTAAAATTCGGAATGAGCTTTTTTGCGGCGCGCCAATTCTTTTCCTTACGGCGAAAGATACACTCGACGATAAAATCGCAGCCTTTAAAGCCGGTGGCGATGATTACCTTCTAAAGCCATTTGCGATGGAAGAGCTGTCTCTTCGAATAAAGGCACTCGCTAATCGTGGTCAGCGTAAAGATATTGGATTGCTAAGCTATGCAGATATTCAAATAAACAACCAAACAGATGAAGTACGTAGAGAAAACCACATAATAAAATTAAATCGTACTCAACTAAAGATATTAAAATTATTGGTTCAACATGCACCTAATGTTGTCACTAGACAGCAAATAATAGAAACCATTTGGGGAGAAGAATCGCCCTGTAGTGATGCATTACGAAGTCATATTTATGGTTTACGCAACGCCATTGACAAAGGTTTTTCTGAATCACGATTAGAGACAATTCATGGACAAGGCTACCGTATCAAAGCTGCATAAATATCCAAGTCTTTACCAAAAAGTTGGACTTAGCGTCAGTGTCATGGCATTCAGTATGTTCGTGCTCTTTTGGATCGTCATTTATATTGCAGAAAATCGATTAGAAGTAATTAGTCTTCATCACTGGTTAGATAAGGAATCTTCCCAGTACCAAATTGATTATAAGAAAATGGGCGAAAAAGCCCCTCTTCCCAACAATAGTGAATTTAAAAGTTATTGGAGCCAAAATTCGTTACCCGATTGGCTTAAACCATACCGTAGACCCGGATTTTATGAACACCTCCGCGGTACTGAAGATAAACACTTTATTGTCTTTAAACACCCATCAGGAAAAGGCTTGATGTATGTTGTGTACCAAGATGATGCTGATGATTACTTAGATGAGTTTGAAAATAGCTTACACTACTTCACTTTTATTTTCGGCGTATTGTTATCACTATTAATGGGCGGATATAGTTTTTATTTTATTCGTTCGCTATCGCATCCATTTGAACAAATTAAACATAAGATCGGTCAAATGCAGCCAGATCATACTGAGTTTACTATTGATACCCAATACAATGAAACACGCGCAATTGAACAAGCGTTATTAGATAGTAAACGTGAGATCTCACACTATTTTCAGCGAGAGCAAGAATTCAGCCGGTTTGCATCGCATGAGTTACGTACGCCTATTATGATTATTCAGGGCTCGGCAGAGCTGCTTGATAAGGTTCCTAATCAACCCATGATTGCAAAAAAGGCGATCAACCGTTTACACCAAGCCAGTGAGGATATGAAAATTCTCACAGAAACTTTTTTGTTATTAGGAAAGCAGCATATAGAGCCGCAACATTTTGTCGTTTGTGATATAGAAGACGAATTAAGTAAGCAGCTTACGGTTATGAAACCTTTATTTGCTAAACAAGATACCAATTATCAGCTGACGCTTTCATGTAACACCCCGATCAGTGCACCACTCAGTTTCATCACCATTATTATTAATAATCTAATAAAAAATGCATTTAGTTATAGCGTTGGTGACATTATTATTAAGTTAAACAAAAATACGCTAATGATTACTAACCGTCATGATGGTAATGAGATCTATAATCAAGGCTATGGGTGTGGTTTAGTTATTGTGCAACGGATCTGTGAAAGGATGAATTGGCCTTACCATATAACCAATGACAATGTCAGCTTTACCGTTAGCGTCATATTTTTACCGCCAAATAATTAAGGAATAATTAATGGCAAAATATATCAAATCGCTAAGTTTTATCATGTTAATCGCAACCATGTTTGGATGCACAACAGGTAAACCCAACAATATTGAAGCAGTAACACCTTTTGTGCTTAATAAATACTTGGGAACGTGGCATGAAATAGCAAGAATGGATCATAGCTTTGAGCGTGATTTAGACTATGTCACTGCAACTTACAGTATGAATGAAGATGGCAGTGTAAAAGTCGTTAATCGTGGTTTTAACACTCAGTTAAAAGAATGGAAAGAAGCCATTGGTAAAGCCAAATTTGTAGAAGATGATAATGTTGGCTACCTTAAAGTCTCTTTCTTTGGCCCTTTTTATGGCAGCTATATTATTTTTTATTTAGAGCCAGACTATTCAACCGCGCTGATCAGCAGTTATAACCACGATTACTTCTGGTTATTATCTCGTCACAAGCAAATAAGCCCACAGCAATTAGAACGTTATATCAACATTGCTAAAAAAGCAGGTTTCGATACAGATAAGCTGATATATCCAAAACAATAAACAAAAAGCCACATAATGCTGTGGCTTTTTGTTAAATCCGGATCTTACTGTTAGCCCAAACCTGTGCCTCATCTAATGGCATAGGTTTCGCAAAATAATAGCCTTGGCAAATATCGATACCACACTGTTCAACAAACTGTTTTTCTTGTTCCGTCTCAATGCCTTCTGCAACCAGAACACAGCCCGTTACTTCACTGATCTTAGCTAACAATTGGTAAAGGTTCTTTTCTCGCTCATTTTGCGTATTCAATAACAACGATCTATCAAGTTTTACCTTATCGAAGTTAAATTTAAGTAAATGCGGGAACGACGCGTAACCCGAGCCAAAGTCATCGATAGCAACAGTGATCCCTAATGCTTGCAGTGCATCTATATTTTTAGAAATCTGCTTATCTTCAGTGATAATAGCTTCTTCTGTGATCTCAACTTCTAAATTTTCTGGGTCAATATTATAAAAGCGTAAGCGCTCCATGATCAGATGAATAATTGCAGGATCAGCAATACTCTCAGCTGAAATATTCACCGATACTTTACAGCCATTAGCTAGAGGCATACTTTGCATATCATTTAAAACGAGATCGATAACCATCTGATCCAATTGTTTAATTGCACCAAGCTGATAAAAATCATTAATAAAGATTGGCGGATTTAGTTTACCCGTTTTATCTTTATAACGAACTAGCGCCTCAAAAGATAATTTCGTAGCATTAGTTACGTTTACCTGTGGCTGATAATGCATCAAAAACTCACCGTTATTAAGCATATGATTAACCCGACGGCTTATATCATGCTTACTCACATAACTACCCATCATTTGGTTTATATCACCTAAGAAGGTTTTAAATGTTGAGCTTTCTAATTCTGACTGTCGGCTCATCGTCATGTTATTTTGACGACTTCGCCCAACATAATTCAAATAAAACGGACGATAAATCATCACGCCAAGTGTTATCACCACAAACTGTAGAACAACGCCACCAATACTATTTTGGGTCGCAATATAGCCACTTAACAATGGCGGTGTCATCCAGTCAACAATCGTACCAACATGATTTACCAAGCCTAATGATATCGCGCTATAAACCACAACAAAACTAGCTAACGGTACACACACAAAAGGCACAATTAATATTGGATTAAATATAATAGGCAAACCAAACAGTAATAACTCATTAATATTAAAGATCACTAATGGTATCGCAGATATTGCTAACGTGATGTGGCGACGATCTTTTGAAAACAATAAAATACATAGCAAAAGGCTGATCGTGTTTCCAGAGCCCCCCATTGATAAAAATGCATCATAAAAACCTTGCCCTAAGACATTTAACGGTGCATCTCCAGCTTGCCATGCTGCAATGTTTAATTGTGTGTTTTCAAAAAGTTGCTGCTTTGCGCGAAATAAAAAGTTATGCCCATTAATACCAACAGCACCCAATAACCCCAAGATAAATTGGTATGCAAGACCGCCTAAAAAAGTTAATGGATTTAACGTTATAAATTGGCTCGCACCTGTACTAAAAGCGAGGAAACTTTCCATTAACTTTGCGAGTGCAAGTGTCATCAATAGAAAAGCAAAAAAGTGAGCCACTTGTATATAAAGTGTTTTCACAAAATCTAAACGAGACGGATCAAGTGGAAATAAACGAAACGACACGCAACAGATTGCTGAAATAATAGCCGTCAGTAACGCAATCAGAGGATTATTAGGTAATCCTGTATTTGCCGCAACAAGATCATTAGGCACCGAAATCGCAATGTACATAAGCAATGAATACGGCACAACAACCATAGCATTGACACCATGTTTCGTTGAAATGTAATAGCTTGTGATAATACACAACGTAATAGGATAAATACCTATTAGTAAATCTGAGAAATAGAAAAACGTACTCGCAGCTTGTGTTAATCCTGCAATATTTAAGGAGTGACCAACAAATATGGTTATTGCGTTACAAATCGTTAATGGCAATAACAATAAAAAGACAATCGATATATCTTTAATATAGTTGTTGTAATATGACTTAATTGACGCCATTTTCCACATAACGATAAAAGCTATTCTAGGGGGGATAATCGCGCGATTATATATATGAAATGCTTTTCATCAATAATAAAACTGTTAAGAATAGTAACAGAAATTAGCGTCTCTATTTATATCATTACACTACTATTTTTAAACATTATCAAAATAAAAAAAGCCATAATATCGACTACTATGGCTTTAATTTTATTTGATTTTACGCGTATTCTTTTTCAAATTTAGCCATAAAATCAACTAATGCTTGAACACCTTCTAATGGCATCGCATTGTAGATTGATGCACGCATCCCCCCCACTGCACGATGTCCTTTCAATGCTTTTAAACCAGCCAAATCTGCTTGCTCTAAAAATAAGTTATCCAACTCAGCATTTTGTAATTGAAACGGCACATTCATAATTGAACGATTATCACTGTGTACTTCGTTGATATAAAAGTCAGAGTGATCAACAAAGTCATACAGTAATTTAGCTTTCGCGAGATTACGCTCTTCCATCGCTTCTACCCCACCAACAGCTTTTAGCCATTTAAAGACTTCAGCAGCTAAGTACCATGCAAATGTTGGGGGTGTATTAAACATTGACTCTTTTTCTACCAAAACCGTGTAATCAAGAATACTTGGTAGAATAGATTTAGCTTTACCAAGCAAATCATCACGTACAATAACAATCGTTAAGCCAGCAGGGCCAATGTTCTTTTGCGCACCGGCGTAAATTACACCGTATTTTGATACATCAATCTTACGCGATAAAATTGTTGATGACATATCAGCCACAATGGGTTTATCCGTCTGAGGTAAATCACGGATTTCAATGCCATCAATCGTTTCATTTGGACAAAAATGCACAAATGCCGCATCGTCAGAGAGTGGCCATTGTGAAGCTGGTAGTACTGCCTTTTTTCCGTCTTTTTCACAGGTAATATCAATCGCATTTGGCTGGCAATATTTCTTTGCTTCTTCAATCGCACTGTGCGCCCAGAAGCCACCATCCATATAATCAGCGGTTTCTGCATCACCCAATAAATTTAACGGTACAGCGGCAAACTGTCCACGTGCACCACCATGGCAGAACAGCACATGGTAGTTAGCAGGAATATTCAAAAGATCGCGTAAATCTTGTTCTGATTGTGCAGCAACAGCAAGAAATTCTTTACTACGGTGGCTGACTTCCATCACAGAAGTACCTAAACCATTCCAGTTAATCAATTCTTGTTGAGCTTTAGCGAGAACATCTGCGGGGATCATTGCGGGTCCTGCGCAAAAGTTATAAACCTTATCCATAATTTTGACTTTGCTCCTGCTTGGGGAAATAAAATAAATGCCTATTGCTTCATAAAGCTAATAACACCAAACACATAACGTTTTTAGCATTATAAAACAACATAAGAGAAAACATTGCCACGACAGCAAATGTCAATCCTTTGTTTTTACACCTTTATTAAGCAACTTAAAAGTTTTTATTATAAATTGCTAGCTTGATGAATAAACAAAGTACAAAAAGCCTACCAACAAAAAAATGATGCGCAGATGAATATTTGGAATAATTGAATTTTCCTGAAATATTTCGAATACGACAACGTAGATTTATTCAAAAACTCACGTATTGAGCGTTTTAATAACTATATTGATACATTCTTAATAAAAGCAAAATACGAGATAAAAAAATGGCGACTACTCTAGGAGTAATCGCCATCTCATCAACAAGTTAAGATAACTTATTCTTGTTCAGTTGAATCATCAGAGCTGGTATCAGTTGCTGGCAGCTGCTGTGCATTTTCTACAGCTTCGCCTTCAACTAATTCCGCATCTTCAATTAATTCTTCTTCTGGTTCATCAATACGTTGAAGGCCAACAACTTTCTCGCCTTCAGAAGTACGAATAAGCGTTACACCTTGAGTGTTACGACCAACACGACTTACTTCAGAAACACGAGTACGAACTAGCGTACCAGCGTTAGTGATCATCATGAATTCATCGCCGTCTTCTGCTTGAATAGCACCAACAACGCTACCATTACGCTCAGAGACTTTAATCGATACAACACCTTGCGTTGCACGGCTCTTCGCTGGGTATTCAGCCAGTTCTGTACGCTTACCGTAACCGTTTTCAGTTACTGTTAGTACATCACCATCGTTATGAGGAACGATAAGTGAAATCACTTTATCGCCTTCAGCAAGCTTGATACCACGAACACCTGCGGCAGTACGGCCCATACCTCGAACACCGCCTTTCGCGTTGCCTTCAGCATCAATCACAGGACTTTCGTAGAAGCGAACAACTTTACCAAATGCAGAGAACAGCATGATATCGCAGTCACCGTCAGTAACATCAACACCGATCAATGAGTCACCTTCACGTAGATTAACGGCAATAATACCGGCACTACGAGGACGACTAAAGTCAGTTAATGGTGTCTTCTTCACTGTACCATCAGCGGTTGCCATGAAGACAAACTTGTCCTCTGTGTATTCACGTACAGGAAGAATCGCGGTAATACGCTCATTTTCTTCAAGAGGTAAAATGTTCACAATTGGCTTACCACGTGCAGTACGGCTTGCTAATGGTAATTGATATACCTTCAGCCAGTACATACGGCCACGACTAGAGAAACATAAAATCGTATCGTGAGTATTAGCAACTAACAGACGCTCAATGAAGTCTTCTTCCTTCATACGCGTTGCAGCTTTACCTTTACCACCACGACGCTGTGCTTCATAGTCGCTTAAAACTTGATACTTAACGTAACCTTCATGAGATAGCGTTACAACAACATCTTCTTGAGTGATTAAATCTTCTAAATCGATGTCGTGGCTAGCAGCAGTGATCTCAGTACGACGTTCATCGTTAAACTGCTCTTTAACTAGCTCTAGCTCTTCACGGATCACTTCCATCAAGCGCTCAGAGCTTGACAGGATGTACATTAGTTCCGCGATTTCATCAAGCAGTGCTTTGTACTCTTCTAAAATCTTCTCGTGCTCAAGCCCTGTTAGCTTGTGCAGACGAAGATCAAGAATCGCTTGTGCTTGCTGTTCAGTTAAGTAGTACTGATTATCACGAATACCGAATTGCTCTTCCAGCCACTCAGGACGTGCAGCATCTGTACCAGCACGCTCAAGCATTGCTGCTACATTACCAAGATCCCAGCCACGTGCAATTAAACCAGCTTTCGCTTCTGCAGGTGTTGGTGCACGGCGGATAAGCTCAATAATTTCATCAATGTTAGCCAAAGCAAGAGCAAGACCTTCAAGGATGTGTGCACGATCACGCGCTTTACGCAATTCGTAAATAGTACGACGTGTTACCACCTCACGGCGGTGATTCACGAAGCACTTCAGCATTTCTTTTAAGTTAAAGATTTTTGGCTGACCGTTATCCAGTGCAACCATGTTGATGCCGAATGTGGTTTGTAGCTGAGTTTGTGCATAAAGGTTGTTAAGTACAACTTCACCCACAGCATCACGCTTACATTCAATAACAATACGCATACCATCTTTATCAGATTCGTCACGTAGTGCACTAATGCCTTCAACTTTCTTATCTTTAACAAGCTCTGCAATCTTTTCGATTAAGCGAGCCTTGTTAACTTGGTACGGAATTTCGTGAACAACAATGGTTTCTTTACCATTCTTCTCAACTTCAATCTCCGCTTTGGCACGCATGTAAACTTTACCGCGGCCAGTATGATAAGCGTCAATAATTCCTTTACGACCGCTGATCATTGCAGCTGTCGGGAAATCTGGGCCTGGAATGTATTCCATTAGCTGATCAATGGTGATGTCTTCATCATTGATATAAGCTAAACAGCCATTGATCACTTCACCTAGATTATGCGGCGGAATATTTGTTGCCATACCGACAGCAATACCAGAAGAGCCATTCACCAATAGGTTAGGGATCTTTGTTGGTAATACTGCAGGGATTTGCTCTGTACCATCGTAGTTTGGTACATAATCCACAGTTTCTTTATCTAGATCAGCAAGTAGTTCATGTGCGATTTTAGACATACGAACTTCGGTATAACGCATCGCAGCGGCTGAATCGCCGTCGATTGAACCAAAGTTACCCTGACCATCTACGAGCATGTAACGCAACGAGAATGGTTGGGCCATACGTACAATTGTATCGTACACAGCACTATCACCATGTGGGTGATATTTACCGATAACATCACCTACCACACGGGCAGATTTTTTATATGCTTTATTCCAGTCATTGCCTAGTACATTCATCGCGAATAAAACGCGGCGGTGTACTGGCTTAAGGCCATCACGCACATCAGGAAGAGCACGACCAACGATTACTGACATCGCATAGTCGAGGTAAGAGCTTTTCAGCTCATCTTCAATATTTATGGGCGTGATCTCTTTTGCAAGATCGCTCATGGAGCCAATATCCCTCAGGTAATTTCTGTCGTATTTTTATACGTGCAAGGCGTAAGAATATAGCATATTACAGCCCTAATAGGCACACCTTTCACGACTTATGTTGTGAGTAATTTAGCGGAAATGAAATAAAACAGAAATAAACGATGTCACAATTGTGAATTGAATATATGCACCTGTTTATAAATTACACACTATTGGAAGAACAACTCAAATCATAATGTAACTATTTTAACTTACCGAATATGTAACGATTTGTAAAAACTAGAGTGATAACTTAATTTTTTACTGTATGCGTTGCAATTGATTAATGAATCATAAGATTGAGAGTTGTCGCAACTTTTATGCCCCCAATACCCACTAAAATAGTGTGGTTACTAAGCCAATATACACAATATACAATAGATAGGCAGATTTTAGGTCAAAAATCTTATTATACGCCTACTTAATGGATGTATGAGGATACGCTGATGGGTACAGCAATAAATATAATTGGACTATCAATAGTCATTGGAAAATACATATTAATGGCAATACTCGCGACACTCACTTTTCTTGGTGGCTCTGTGAGCCCAGAGCTTATTCCTGCCACCTTAACCTCCTTTAATGATTAGTTTTGCTATCAATACATAATCAAATAGCCAAACACATCTCGTTTGGCTATTTCTTTTCTGAATCAATCACCCTTTATTTTACCGCTTTGCAACCATTCAATTATTTCGCATAATGCACAGTATCAATTAAGGAAAATGGCATCAATGTAATGAGCAAACCACTAAATGTTGATCCAGCAGAGATCAGTAAATTTGAAGATATGGCCTCTCGCTGGTGGGATCTAGAAGGTGAATTTAAACCTCTCCATCAAATTAATCCCCTTCGTCTAAATTACGTTATTGATCACGCTAATGGCCTCTTTGGCAAAAAGGTACTCGATGTCGGTTGTGGCGGTGGTATCTTAGCTGAAAGTATGGCAATTGAAGGTGCTGAAGTAACTGGTCTCGATATGGGCAAAGAACCATTAACTGTTGCTCGTTTACATGCATTAGAGACAGGGACAAAGTTAGACTACATTCAAGCAACAGCAGAAGAGCATGCTGATGAGCGTCATGGATATTATGATGTTATTACATGCATGGAAATGCTAGAGCATGTTCCTGATCCAGCATCAATAATTGCAGCCTGTGCGAGAATGGTTAAGCCGGGCGGCCACGTTTTCTTTTCAACCTTAAACCGTAATCTCAAATCTTACCTTTTTGCTATTGTTGGTGCTGAGCATGTGATGCGTATCGTTCCCAAGGGAACACATGATCATAATAAGTTCATTCGCCCTTCTGAATTAATAGCAATGATTGATAAAACAGAATTAGAAGAGCGTCATATTATCGGTTTACATTATAATCCTCTAACAAATGCTTATAGTTTAGGCTCCAATGTTGATGTGAACTATATTGTTCACACCCAAAAGCAAAGCTAACCTACATAAATGACGCTTTTAGCTTCAACATTGCGTATTCAATGTTGAAGCTCCGCTCTTGTTATTCCACCTTATGCATTTCAACTCTTCTATCAATAAACATCTCAATAACATTAGACCAATAAACTGTGTACATAGTCACTCAAAAATATCTTGTCATATCAAGGGTTACTTAGTATTTGTTGATATCACTCACAACAATTTTTGAACTCCTAAAACCACTAAATTTCAACAAAAAAATATTTTTTTTCTCACTAAAATCTCACCATCCAATATTGCAATTTGCTATCTAATTGATGGCATTAGCGAGTTAAGTAAGTAGGCACTGACTTTTTTATAAAAATCCCCATCTTATCCACAGCTGGTCAAAAAATGTCATCTTGCAAAAAAAAGAAATCACCACTATCTTGTAATCACTTTGACAGCACACCCCAACATATAGTGTTTTTGTCTTACAAGAATTTTTATCAAAGATCACATTCTTTGCTAATCTATTTATAGAAAGTTGCAAAAAAAGCTCATATGCAAGGAAAACTGGGAAACTAACTAAAAATGACTCAACAACTAACAGTTACCAAGCGCGACGGCCGTACTGAAAATATCGATTTAGATAAAATCCACCGCGTAATTGAATGGGCTGCAGAAGGTTTAGAAAACGTTTCTGTATCTCAAGTAGAACTAAAGTCTCATATCCAGTTTTACGATGGTATCCGTACTGATGATATCCATGAAACAATCATCAAAGCTGCGGCGGATTTAATCTCTGAAGAGACTCCTGATTACCAATACCTTGCTGCACGCTTGGCGATTTTCCATCTACGTAAAAAAGCGTACGGTCAATTTGAGCCACCAAAGCTATATGAGCACGTTAAAAACCTTGTAGCTAAAGGTAAATACGACAGCCACTTGTTAGAAGATTACACCGCAGAAGAATTCGCAGTGATGGATACTTTTATCGATCACTGGCGCGATATGAACTTTTCATACGCAGCGGTTAAACAGCTTGAAGGTAAATACCTTGTTCAAAACCGTGTATCAGGTGAAATTTTTGAAAGTGCCCAATTCCTATACATCCTGATTGCAGCAGCTTTATTTAATAAGTATCCAAAAGAAACACGTCTTGATTACATTAAGCGTTTCTATGATGCATCATCACTATTTAAAATTTCACTACCAACACCAATTATGTCTGGTGTTCGCACGCCTACACGTCAATTTAGCTCTTGTGTACTGATTGAATGTGATGACAGCCTTGATTCTATCAATGCGACGGCAAGTTCTATTGTTCGTTACGTATCACAGCGTGCAGGTATTGGTATTAATGCTGGCCGTATTCGTGCACTAGGCTCTGAAATTCGTGGTGGTGAAGCTTTCCATACAGGCTGTATTCCATTTTACAAATACTTCCAGACTGCTGTTAAATGCTGTTCTCAAGGCGGCGTGCGTGGTGGTGCAGCAACACTGTTCTACCCTATTTGGCACCGTGAAGTTGAATCACTGTTAGTGCTTAAAAATAACCGTGGTGTTGAAGAAAACCGTGTTCGTCATATGGATTACGGCGTTCAAATCAACAAACTGATGTACACCCGTTTGATCAAAGGCGAAAATATTTCTCTGTTTTCTCCTTCTGACGTACCAGGAATGTACGATGCATTCTTTGCTGATCAAGACGAGTTCGAGCGTTTATACCTAAAATATGAGCAAGATAGCAGCATTAAGCGTGAAACAATCAAGGCAATTGATTTGTTCTCACTACTGATGCAAGAGCGTGCGTCAACAGGTCGTATTTACATCCAAAACGTTGACCACTGTAATACACACAGCCCATTTGATCCGGCGGTTGCTCCTATTCGTCAATCTAACCTGTGTCTTGAAATCGCACTGCCGACTAAGCCACTGAACAACGTTGAAGATGAAAACGGTGAAATTGCACTGTGTACGCTGTCTGCATTTAACTTAGGTGCTATTGATAGCCTTGATGATTTAGAAGAGCTAGCAGAGCTAACTGTTCGTGCGCTTGATGCGTTATTGGATTACCAAGATTACCCACTTCCAGCAGCGCGTCGTTCAACGATGAACCGTCGTACATTAGGTGTGGGTGTGATTAACTTTGCTTACTACTTAGCGAAAAATGGTGTGCGTTACTCTGACGGCAGCGCAAATAACCTGACACACGAAGCCTTTGAAGCAATTCAATATTACTTATTGAAAGCATCTGTGAGTCTGGCTAAAGAGCAAGGTGCTTGCCCTGCCTTTAATGAGACAACCTATGCACAAGGCATTCTACCTATTGATACCTATAAAAAAGATATCAATAATATTTGTTCTGCTGAATTACGCTACGATTGGGAAACATTACGTGAAGAGATCAAAACACACGGTCTACGTAACTCAACCCTATCGGCATTAATGCCATCAGAAACATCGTCGCAAATTTCTAATGCGACAAATGGTATTGAGCCACCACGAGGTTTCGTTTCAGTTAAAGCGTCAAAAGATGGTATCCTGAAGCAAGTTGTTCCTGATTACGCTAAGTACAAAGATAACTACGAGCTACTATGGAATATCGGCAGTAACGATGGTTACCTACAACTTGTGGGTATCATGCAGAAATTTATCGACCAAGCGATCTCGGCTAACACCAATTATGATCCAAGTAAGCAAGCTGGCGGTAAAGTTCCAATGAAGCTGCTACTTAAGGATCTACTAAATGCTTACAAACTTGGTGTAAAAACCCTTTACTACCATAACACTCGTGATGGTGCCTCTGATAGTCAGGGTGATATGGCAGCGGACGATTGCACCAGTTGTAAAATTTAATTATTAAATGGGAGCCTCATGGCTCCCCTTTGATTTGAGGAAATCATGGCTTATAGTACTTTTTGTCAAACACGTAATGATCAATTAAAAGAGCCTATGTTCTTTGGTCAATCTGTGAATGTTGCTCGCTACGATCAACAAAAATTTGAAATTTTCGAAAAACTTATCGAAAAACAATTATCATTTTTCTGGCGTCCAGAAGAAGTGGACGTTTCTGGCGATCGTATTAATTACAATAACCTGCCAGATCATGAAAAGCATATTTTCATTAGTAATCTAAAATACCAAACATTACTTGATTCGATTCAAGGCCGTAGTCCTAACGTGGCACTATTACCGATTGTTTCTCTTCCTGAATTAGAAACATGGATTGAAACTTGGTCGTTCTCTGAAACAATTCACTCACGTTCTTATACGCATATTATCCGCAATATCGTTAACAACCCTTCTGTGGTTTTTGACGATATCGTCGAGAATGAGCATATTATTAAACGTGCTGGTGATATTTCTAGATACTATGATGATCTAATTACTGCTACGAATGACTACCACCGCTTTGGTGAAGGTAATCATTCTGCTAACGGTGTACCATTCACAGTTAGCCTTCGTGAACTTAAGAAAAAGCTATACCTATGTCTAATGTCTGTGAACGCACTAGAAGCGATTCGTTTCTACGTAAGCTTCGCATGTTCATTTGCTTTCGCTGAACGCGAACTAATGGAAGGTAATGCAAAAATCATCAAGCTAATTGCACGTGATGAGGCGTTGCACCTAACTGGCACCCAGCACATTCTGAACTTACTACGTAATGGTCATGACGATCCTGAAATGGTCGAAATTGCTGCAGAGTGTGAGCAAGATTGCTTTGATCTTTTCAAAGCAGCAGCAGAACAAGAAAAGGAATGGGCGGACTATCTATTTAAAGATGGTTCAATGATAGGCTTAAATAAGCAAATCTTGTGTCAGTATGTAGAATATATTACCAATTTACGCATGGTTGCTGTGGGTTTACGCCCAGCCTATGAAGGCGCAACACAAAACCCAATTCCATGGATTAATTCTTGGTTATCTTCTGACAACGTACAAGTTGCACCACAAGAAGCTGAGATCAGTTCATACCTTGTGGGTCAAATTGACAACGATGTAAGTGCTGATGATCTTGGTGACTTCGAACTATGAGTCAATTAACCATTAAGGTTAATGGTGTGAAGGTTCATGGAAATACCCATGAGCCTTTACTCAAGCAACTAGAGCAAGCGGGGATTCAACCTGAATACCAGTGTCGAAATGGTATGTGTGGTGCTTGCCGTTGTAAGTTAAAACAAGGTGCTGTTGATCAACATGACGCACTCGCTTTTATTGCACCAAATGAAATATTAACCTGTCGGTCAGTCCCTAAATCAGATGTCGAAATAGAATTTGATTACCAAGTTACAACAAAGCAAGAAACAACAAAAAAGGTAGCTCAATAATATAGAGCTACCTTTTCTTTTAGTGCTAAATCACGTTACTTATTTTTCACACACATTACGTGGTAAACACCGTCTTCAACTTCTGTCCCTTCTGTCTCATGCTCAAAGCCTGGGAATTCTTTATCCCATACTTCAAGGCTATGAAGGTAACCAATCTGCGGGCTACTATCATCACCAAAGTTCTCACCTGACATCAACATTGGAATACCCGGTGGATATGGGATAACCGCATTGGCTGCAATACGACCTTGTAGCTTATCAGAAGGTACCATTTCAACATTATCATCAACTATCGCTTCAAACGCAGCGCGTGGCGTAATATCAGCCTTAGGTAAGGTTGAATAAGCCGCATTTAGCATTTCCGATGGCGTATGTTGTTTCAAATAGCCAAACATCTTATCACCAAGATCTTTTAAGCCTAAATGCCCATACACATCAGGATGAGCAGCAACAAGATCCGGTAAAGCATTTTTCAGTGGCGTATTATTATCGTAGTGTGTTTTAAAGCTCAATAAGGTATTAACAAGCGTTGCCCACTTACCTTTAGTGATCCCCATTGAGAATAAGAACATAACTTGGAAGTCTGTCGTTCGAGTTGGCACTATGCCAAATCGAGTAAGGTATTGTGTAACCAACGCTGCAGGTACACCTGTATCCAATAACTTGCCATCATCTCCCATACCAGGTGCTAAGATGCTGACTTTAATTGGATCGAGCATACACCAATCAGCAGGCATATCTTCAAACCCATGCCATTTATCACCAGGCTTCATCACCCAGAAATCTTGATGCGTTGCTAAAAGCTCTGCCGGCGCATCTTCAAAATCATAGACTTTACCCGTATCAGGATCAGTGATCGTTTCTGCATTCCATGGTTTGAAGAACCACTCACCATCAGCAGCAAATTCTTTATGTAAACGCCCCATCGCCTGACGATAATCAATCGCTTCTTTAATTACTTCATGAGTTAAAGATTGACCTCGAGGACCATCCATTTGTGATACAGCGATATCGTTAGATGCACTAATTGCATATAACGGTGATGTTGTTGCATGCATCATGTAAGACTGATTAAAACGCTCAAAATTAATATGATCTTTACCATAGCGTACATGGATCCATGACGCCTGTGACAATGCGTTTAATAATTTATGCGTTGAGTGTGTCGCGAACACTGTTGGTGCATCAGGATCTTCTATTGGCTCACCACGCATCGCAAAGTGATCGGTATAAATAGGATTAAAACGCGCATAGCCATACCAGGCTTCATCAAAGTGAATACGATTACTACTTTCTGCTAATATATCTTGCGCACGCTTAGCGTTATAACACAAACCATCATAAGTACAGTTTGTCACCACTGCATAAGTTGCTTGTGTTCCGGCTTTAGCTTTCGTGAGTTCGCTACTTTCTGCTGATTTCTTTAAACCTTCTGGCGACATTTGATCTGGATAAATAGGACCAATAATACCGTAACGATTTCGAGTTGGTACCATGTAAACCGGTAATGCACCAGTAAGCATTAATCCCTGCTCAATAGATTTATGACAGTTTCGATCACAGATAGCGAGAGTATTTTCACGCATACAAATTTGCATAATGGTACGGTTTGCACCTGATGTACCAGTGACTAAAGAATAGGATTTATCTGCACCAAAAACTTTTGCCGCGTATTCTTCACTCTCACCAAACGCTCCCGTATGATCCAATAACGAGCCTAAAGAACCTCGCTCGATCCCCATATCAGAGCGGAATAGACCTTCCCCATAATAGTTATAGAATCGTTGACCCGCCGGTGTTTTACGGAAACCGACACCACCTTGGTGTCCAGGTGCGGCCCAAGAATACTCATGAATATCATCATATTTCATCATCGCAGATGCGAGTGGCGGCAGTAATTGCTCTCGATAACGTTCCATCGCCGCTATGGCACGACCAGCAATAAAGTCAGCCGTATCTTCTAATATCCACGCAAACTCATCAACCTGAGACATTAACTCGCGGTTAATAGTCAAGGTCACTTTTTTTCTTTCTGCCAGTAAAAATACGGGAACCCCTTCTTGGCGTTGATTTAATTTTTCAATCAACGAAAAGAACATATCGTTTTCTTCTTGTTGCTGCCCTGTCATACTCGAGGTCAACATTAAGCAATCAATTGCTAAATTAACATTTAGAATAGAATAACAATCATCATAAGAAGAGGCGCTAAGAACGGTAATCGATTCATTTTTAAATTGTTCGACTAAACGATCAATTGCATTCGCAATAACCCCAGTTTTTTGCGAGTTATCAAAAATTAAAACTCTCTTATGTTTTCCGTAATTAAGCATATTCTGGTCCTGTTATAATAAAATTTATTTCGATAGATCATTTGTGTTTAAATTAAATGCCAACATTTATGTTTTATTAGGAACTGCATCTCGGCTAGCGATGAACCCATAGAAGAAATAACCAAATAATGTAATAACGGCGCCATAGAATACGGCTTCCTCACCTGTAGAGTACGCACCATAAATACTGTAAATAACAGCAACAGATCCGACTAATATGCCCGTGTTATATTCTTTCTGACTTACATTAGCCTGCTTCATAATTATACCAAGAGCTGTAAGTGATAGAATATATGGCACCATATTGATAAACACGGCTAAATTAACCAAGACGTTAAATTGTTTTAATAAGGTTGGGGAAATAGTCATCACAGCCAGCGATAATTCTAAAGCTAGCATAATCATCATGCCTTTAAACGGCGCATCATGCTTATTTACATCAGAGAAAATCTTTGGAAATAATCGCATATCAGCAGCAACTTTCGAGACTTGGGCATTGGTGAACTGCCAACCAAGCAGTGAACCAACACAGGCCAGAATTGCCATTGCAGTAATAATCTCCCCAACGAATGGGTTAAACATCTGAGCAAAAACAAGACCAAAAGGGGAATCTGATTTAGCTAAAATATCGTTAGGAATAATACCTTGAATAACAGTTGTAGACGCAATATAAGTTGCTGCAGAAAAAACGGTGGCGAGCATACAGGCAAGAGGCACATTACGTTTAGGGTTTTCAACAGTACCTGAGTTAGCCCCTGCTGATTCTATTCCTAAGAAAGCCCACAGCGTTAACGCCATACCAGAATAAACAGCACTACCGACCGAGACACCATGCGGGTTCCAAGCTTCCGAGAAAATTTTCGGGTCGAACCAGAACCAACCAATAAGTGACAAACCAAGTACGGGAATTATGATCCCCCATACAGTAACTGTAGATATTCGCCCTGTTATTCTTGCACCTCTAGCATTGGCAAACATAGTGATAATTAAAATAGCAATAACTCCAAAAAAAGTATGAATTGGAGTCTCTTTTAACCACGGGATAAAATACTCTAAATACCCGACACACGATACAGCAATCGCAACCGCACTAATAACTAAACACACATAGTAAGTATAAGAAGCAATAAAAAAACTGGATTTACCATGTGCTTTTTCAGCATATGCGGACATCCCGCCATCATCCGTACAATACATTCCACACTTTGCAAAAGCATAAGCAATTGCAAGTGCACCTAATGCTGTAACAACCCATGCTAATAGGGCTATACCTCCTGTTACAGCAAGACTTGATGGTAATAATATTATCCCGGATCCCATCATATTAACGGTGACAATGGTTGTTAAACCCATTAACCCCATTTTG
Source organism: Photobacterium sp. GB-1 (assembly GCF_003026165.1). Taxonomy (NCBI): domain Bacteria; kingdom Pseudomonadati; phylum Pseudomonadota; class Gammaproteobacteria; order Vibrionales; family Vibrionaceae; genus Photobacterium; species Photobacterium sp. GB-1. Next base: position 182,267 of record NZ_PYOB01000001.1, read on the forward strand.
TTACTGGTAGAACTCATAAAATAATCAACCTTCTAAGTTATTAATTATATTAAAATTTAAGTTTAAATTATTTATATAATCCTTTAATTAGTAATGAGTAAATTTAAGGTAGTACAAATAAACATAATAATAGAATAGATGTATATTCTTAGAATGCCTAAAAAAAATAATAAGTTTTTATTACAGTCTTATTTAGGATATGTGACGGTGATTTATATCACATAATAAAAAAGCGCGTAAATGTAATTAGTAATTACAATTTACGCGCTCTATCAATCTATTAAGTTTTAATATTTATTATATTAAGTCTTACTTACCATTTTTAAAGGTCGCAACCTGATTTCCTTGCTTATCTTTCACTGTAAGTACATTATCAACAATTACATAGCTTGCAAAACTAGGCATAGTTTCTAAAAATGACTTTTCTAGCTCCATACCATCCATACACATTTTACGTGTTGCAGCTGCAGGCCCCATCGTTAGTGTGCCATTAGATGTTTCAAATGAGCCTTGGAAGTTATTACAGCCAGAAAAACCATGAGCCGATTTATTATCCATATCAAATTGGATAAATGCCACATTACCACCAGCACCAGGTTTTACAGTTTCACCTTCAAGCGTCACTAAATCCCATTTATGACCAACTAACGGAGTATTCTCTGTTGTTTCATTTGGCTGATGAGCAACACGGTCTAATTTAATCTCTATAGGCTGTTTTACGTCTGCTGCAAATGGGTCAATGCTTGTTGTTGAAGTCATGACTAGCTTATCACCAACCTTAATGGTTGCACGTAAGCTATAGCGATGATTATTTTGAATTTTCGCAGCGTCATATTGAAGTGCTACAGGGTATGGCGGCGCACCGGCAACGTCCATTGATTCACTTGTAATTGTCGTTGAGGGCGCATCAGCAAGAGACACATCTTCTAATGCAACTTTTAACACAGCACCTGGTGGTAGCATACGGCGATCAAGGTAAATAACATTAACATCTAATGATTTCATCTCAGCTTTCTCTGTTTTAGCCGTTGATTCTGTTTGCTGCTGGTTGTGATTTGCCGCAGTGTCAGCATCATTACAAGCTTGTAGCATGAATGCAGAAAGTACAACTGAAGTGGCTAACGCTAGCTTTTTTAATTTAAAAGTCATTTATCTTCTATCCTTTGCGATTTTCAAATCATAACCATAGCAACGAAATATGTTACTCAGTTAACTTCACTATCAGAAAGATAGGATACTGATTTGCAATTATTTTCTCTTAATATAACCTAATAATACAGCATTCAAAATAAGGCGCAATCTTTATAATCTATGCCAATATTATGCTTGCATTTTACTTGTCAACGCTATGATTCATAAACTGTAATATAGGTTAACCTAGCAGTTATAGACTATGTTTTTTCAATCTTCTATTTAACGATTCATAGTGACCAAAAACGTTAATCCCTTCCAGTTGACGACGAAGCATATCAAGAAGCACTGTGGCAATAATCGCGCGTTGATCGTTATATGTGTATTCACGCTTAAACTGTAATTGTTGGATCCACCGACCTTCCAAAGTGATTATCCCAACAGTAAAACAATCTTCTACTATAGCGCCAGAATATAAGCCAATATCAACCTTTGAGTGGCTATAAATGAGAGACAATTGCTTGTCTATTTCACTCACTAACGTTTCTAAACTGTTCTCTTCTTTCATAGCATTATGGTTGACGGTGGCAGATACAATGTATTCGCTTAACTTACATTTTTGATTAAGCCAATTGACTACAAAGCCGCCTGTTGAACACTCCGACAAACCCATTTTTTTCTGCTTTTTTTCAATGAGATATTCAAGGTTATCAAGTAAGCTCAAATTTTTTCCCACAATGTTATCGCCTAGCAATCGTTCCATTTTATTTAATAGTTCTAGTGCATAGCGATCATTTGATGGTGCGAATAGTTTCACCTCAATAAAGGGTAATGAAGAACGGTACCCCAATTCATAACCGTGCGGTAAAACGATATGCTTCAAGGTGTCACTTATTCCGGACTCTGACAAACCATAGGTAAATAATCGATGACATTGCAACGATTGGATCTGAGGATAGTGTAATTGTAAATATGGCAGTATTTTCTCTTTAACCATAAACTTAAATTCACTGGGAACGCCTGGAGTAAAACATATCCAAGCACGATTTAATTTAATCGAAAAGCCACAGGCAGTGCCAACAGGGTTATCGATTAATTCAGCCCCTTCAGGTAGCATTGCTTGCTTCAAATTAGCCACAGGCATTTCTCGATTTAGCTTTTTATATTTTGCTTTCATCTCCGAAACCCAATGCTCAGATTGCTCCAAGCCAACATCAGCAGCCATTGCCGCCGCGGCAGCACTTAAATCATCACTTGTAGGCCCTAGTCCACCATTAACAATAACAATATCGCTATTAAAACTGCATGACTCAATTTCTTTTGCTATTCGCTCACAATGATCACCAACAGTTATTCGACGTGTCATTGGAAAGCCATGTTGAAAAAAAAGACGAGATAACCACGTTGCATTAGTATCTGTTATATCACCCAGTAAGACCTCTTCACCGGTACTTATCATTGTAATTTCAAGCATCCTATCCCTCTGCATCATCCACCGAATATTGACTGTTATTAGTCTATGCTTTAGATCATTTGTTATACAGCCTTCCTTTCATCAATCACACAATTAATCTCCACACCAATCAGTGTAAATATTAATTTACATTCATTAAACTAATGTTGACAGAAGAGATATCTATCGTTAATGTGACCTTGTAGTGAAATACGCTATTAAAATCAACACATCCACTAGTAAAGAACAGTTAGAGCAAATTTAATGAAGTATACCTCGACAGCACATACCTATCGATAGCCACAGTGGCTATTATCAAGATGTAATAAAAACTTTACACTCATCTCGATACGCCTCTGTGGCCTCTATTTTCATAGGGAGCAACGATAGGTGATCAATAACGACCACCTCCCGATCTAATTATTTACCTCTGGGAGCAACACAAATGGCTTTAAATAAAACACTCGGCAGTATGCTTATTATTGCTGGTACAACTATTGGTGCAGGCATGTTAGCCCTTCCTCTCGCTTCTGCTGGACTTGGGTTTACCACCGCATTAGTTGCCATGTTCGGCATGTGGGCACTAATGACTTACACCGCTTTATTGATGATTGAAGTTCATCAACATTCAGATACCAATGCGACATTAAATACTTTGGCTCAACAACTTCTTGGTCGCAAAGGACAAATTATTGCTAATTTTTCCATGATCTTTCTGCTTTATTCTTTATGTGCAGCCTACATTGCAGGTGGTGGTGGTCAGTTAAGTGAGAAGTTAAGTGGCTGGTTTAATACATCCATTCCGCCACAATTAGGCGCATTATTATTTACACTTTTAATTGCCGCGATAGTTTCTGTTGGCACTCATACTGTTGATTTAGTAAACCGCTTACTTTTTGCTGCAAAAATTATTGCGCTAGCTGTCATGCTGGGGTTATTAGTTCCGCATGTTGAAGGACAACACCTTGTTGAAATGCCAGTACAAAAAGGCTTAATTTTATCAGCATTACCTGTTGTTTTTACCTCTTTTGGTTTCCACGGCAGTATTCCATCGATCGTGCGTTACATAGGCATTGATATAAAAACGTTAAAGAAAGTCATGATTATTGGCTCAGCACTGCCTCTTTTTATCTACGTTTTATGGCAATTAGCAAGTCAAGGTGTAATGAGCCAACCAGAGTTAATGGCAAGCACAACATTGGGCAGTTTTATTGCGAGCTTAAGCGATTTACTCCATAACCCTATGGTGAGCCAATCTGTCTCTATTTTCGCAGATCTTGCACTAGCAACATCTTTTTTAGGTGTGAGTTTAGGGTTATTTGACTTTATGGCTGATAGCTTGAAACGTTCAAGTAGTGCCAGTGGTCGTATGCAAACGGGCATGATCACCTTCTTACCTCCCCTTGCTTTTGCTATCTTTTACCCACAAGGCTTTATTATGGCGCTAGGATACGCAGCCATTGCTTTAGTTATTTTGGCGATATTTTTACCTGTCGCAATGGTTAGATCTCAGAGAAAAAAGCATAATATATCTAATGAAATTTCACCTTATAAAGTGAAGGGTGGTAATTTTGGCTTAATTATTGTGACAATGGCGGGTGTTTTAATTATATCTGCGCAGGCCTTACAAATGGTCGGCTTAATTCCAGCTGTTGGATAATCGCTAAATGAACTTGGATAATAAGAAAGTAATGTTGTTACTTTCTTATTCCTTTTCATTTAAAGAATATAATTAAACAGTAAAAACATTTTATTACAATAAGTTAAATCCGCCTAAAAGCGACTTATTTGTTATACAAAAGTTTGCATGCAAAGCATAATTTTGTGGAGTAATATCACGTATTTATAGAAAATTTTATATTCTGTTGTTTGTATGTCAGTTAAAATCACCTCACATAATAATTAAAAAGATATTGGTGATGGATATTTACTCGCCTTTTAATCATCTTCAAAGTCCTATTTGGATTTTTGATTTTGACCACAAACAAATCATTTGGGCTAACGACAAAGCACTTCCTTTATGGGAGTCTTCCTCTCACGACGAACTTCGATCGCGCGATCTTGGCAAAGATATGTCAGCCGCAGTAGAAGCAACATTAGAAGAGTACCGCGAAACATTTAAACAAAATAAAACAATCAAAACCTGGTGGCATTTAGATCCAAGAAAGGTAGGCAAAAACTTGCTTTGCATTTTCTCTGGTATCAATTTGCCTGATAAACGTATTGCAATGCTTGTGGAAGTGGTTGGTGATGAATCAAGTATTCGACGTGAACTTGCTTTTTCTGATTACTCTAATCTAGCGCTACTATTTAATGAGCAAGGTAATTTGGTGAGTGCCAATACCGTGTTTACCAAAAACTATGGTTCAGATCTCAGTAACTTAGCATCCTTTGTTGGCGACATTGATATTGCCCAACAATGGATATCTGACGCAAAAAATAACCTAAACCTTAAACATAGCCGATTATGTTGGACAGGAAAAAGTCATATTTGGTTTAACATTGAAACTAAATGGCTATCTGATAAATCTCAACTCCTACTTCAAGTTGTTAATATTTCAAAAGAAAAAGAGAATTTACAGCGCGAACGTTATAATGCTGAGCACGATTTTTTAACTGGGCTGATGAATCGACGCGGTATTTCTACGGCACTAAAAGCTAGCCATCATTCTTCATTTCCGTACCATTTATTATTTCTTGATCTCGATAGCTTTAAACTGATTAACGATACTTATGGTCACGCTATTGGTGATAAGTTATTAAGAGCAGTTGCAATTAGGTTATTAGATACAATAAGAGGACGAGGGCTTGTCGCCCGTTTTGGTGGTGATGAATTTATAATCCAAGTTGAAGATCGATATATCCCTAATTTAGTTCAACTAACCCAAGAGATAATTTCGGCACTAAACAGCCCTTTCTATATCAAAAATATTGGTGAAATATCGATTGGATGCAGTATCGGTACTGCGCAATACCCTAAAGATGCCAATAGTTTTGAAACCTTAATTACTCAAGCTGATATGGCAATGCATTGTGCTAAAAAGCATGGTCGCAACTGTAGCTATCATTTCCAGCCGCATTTGGCAGAAACGCTGTATCGTAAAAATGCACTACGCCATCACTTATCTCAAGCACTTGAAATTAAAGACTTTGAATTGTATTACCAACCTATCATTGATCTTAATACAATGTTGTTAAAAGGTTTTGAAGCGCTTATTCGCTGGCATGACGACTCTTTAGGCCATGTCTCTCCTGCTGAATTTATTCCATTGGCAGAAGAAACTGGGCAAATTATCCCTATTGGCTCTTGGGTGCTGAGAAGCGCTTGTAAACAATTGGAAGAGTGGAATCAACAATACGATACCAAGTTAATCATGAGTATTAATTTATCTCGTGCACAACTAAAAATGTCTCTTTTAGATGAGCTAAAGTTAATTATTGAAGAGTATAATATAGACCCAGCTCAAGTAGCTTTAGAAATAACCGAATCTGCCATGCTGCAAGAATTCAGTGAGGCTATGTCGTGTTTAGAGGCTATTGCTGCACTGGGCTTTGAGCTTTATCTTGATGATTTTGGAACTGGGTACTCATCGTTATCACAATTGCAAAACCTTCCAATCAGTACTGTTAAACTAGATCAAAGTTTTGTTCAAAATGAGCACGACAGTGGGAAAGCAATCGTTGAAGCAACAAAAGCCATTTGTAATAAGCTCAATCTTAAAGTGGTCGCTGAAGGGGTTGAAACGAAAGAGCAGCTAGAATATATCCAAAGCTGTAATTTCAATTATTGCCAAGGCTATTACTTTAATAAGCCCCTCTCTGTTAGCGAATTAGAGAAGGGAATTCTTTCGACTCTACTGACGAAAAAACAAACTCAGCCTCACTAATATCAGTAATACCACCGTGATTTCACGGTGGTATTATATTGCCCATAAAACATTAGCAACGTTCTGCGTGAATCAATAAATTTCTTGGTGTCATTTGTTTTTCGCAGAATGTCCCTAACGATACGTCATAGCCAAATTCTTCAAGATAGCAAACACGATCAAGCACTAACCATAATTCTAATGGTCGACGAAACAATTGACGGACTAGCTCCATCCGCTCTGTTATCGCAAAACGTTGTTCGCCCTGTTGCTGCCAATAATCGAAGTCAATGTTAGCGGGTAATACAATCCCTTTCTGATCTGCAGCCCAACAACAAAAAGATTTAAAACCTTCACCTAATAACGCTTTTTGTACATTAGGGACAGGTAAGTAAGTACTAGATTGATTAATTTTTCGCTGTAATAAATCAAACCCTAACCGAAAACTAACCTCAACAAACCGAAGTTGCTTAACGCGATTTCCAGCCGTTACTGTCTCTTGCAACGGTAAACGTAAGTCATGCTTAGATAACTGTAGCTGGCTCGATTTTGCAACCGTTGATAACGGCTGATAATGTGAATCTTGGATCAAGTGATAGCAACACGGAGATAGGCTCACCGCCTTTCCTTTTTTTGCCACAACTTGTTTTATGAGCGACACATGCAAGTCACCACATGCATGCAGTGCAACAGCATGTTGCTGCTCTTTAATATATTGCTGGCTGCTTACATCAAACGCATCGCCTTGAACAAAATGGATATCTAAGCCCAATTGTTTCGCCGCAGCTTCACCATCTACACATAATTGCGGTTGCCATTCTAAACTAGTGACAGGCTGTTGGTGGGTAATTGATAATACGCGCCCTAGAAAGCCTTTTCCCGCGCACCATTCAAGCCATGGTACATTCAGGCGTGGCAATACATGATTAAATGCGGTGATTTGTTGCCATTTACGCCCAGGAATACCTGTATCAAAATTTTTAGGGTACGCATATTCTGTTTTTAGTAACGACGGCGTTTTCGCTAAATCCGCTAAAATTTTGGCATCAGGGATCCAGGGGTCAAACGCTGCTAATAGTGCGTCATGATCTTGATTTAACTGCTGCAAACTTTGATCATCAATAAACTGTAACCATTGACAAAATTCAGGGTGTTGCTGTTGCCATGTAAACCCCTCATCAGCAAAAGGAACAAACTGCCAATATTGTCTATTTTTCGTCAATAACGTATCTAATTGGTGAAAAGTGTTGGCATAGCAAGTCATAAAGTAACAACTTCAAGGTACATAAAAACAAGGGGCGTTAGTGTATACCTAAATACGCCTTCCCATAAACAACAAAACCGCCAAGAGTGGCGGTTTTAAAGATAGATAACAAAAAAGTTATCTTACTGGTAAGTCAAAAGAAGCAAACATTGCTTCAATTTCACCATTAGTCTTTAATGCTATTGCTTGATCAACCACATTACGTGTCAAGTGAGGTGCAAAACGTTCCATAAAGTCATACATATAGGTACGCAAGAATGTACCTTTCTTAAAGCCTATCTTGGTCGTACTCGCTTCAAAAATATGACTGGCATCAATGGCAACTAAATCTTTATCTGTTTCAGGGTCCATTGCCATGCTGGCGATGACACCAACACCAATGCCTAAACGTACGTAAGTTTTAATGACATCCGCATCTGTTGCCGTAAATACAATCTTAGGCGTCAAGCCTGAACGATTAAACGCACTATCAAGCTCTGAGCGTCCAGTAAAACCAAAAACATACGTCACAAGAGAATAAGCGGCTAAATCGTGAATAGTAATATTTGTTTTGGTTGCTAATGGATGATCACTACGAACCACGATTGAACGATTCCAGTGATAACATGGCAACATGATCATATCTTGATATAAATGCAGCGCTTCTGTCGCAATCGCAAAATCTGAACGACCTTTACCAACGGCATCAGCAATTTGAGATGGCGTTCCTTGATGCATATGTAATGATACTTTCGGGTATCGTGCTGTAAAACCTTGAATCACCGATGGCAAAGCATAACGTGCTTGGGTATGGGTTGTCGCGATGTTTAGCGTTCCCATTTCAGGGTGAGTATGTTCACCGGCTACCGCTTTGATACTTTCCACTCTTGATAGAATATCACGTGAAATACGAACAATTTCTTCACCAGCAGGTGTTACTTGGGTTAAATGCTTACCACTTCGTTCGAAAATCTGAATGCCAAGTTCATCTTCGAGCAATCGAACTTGTTTACTAATACCGGGCTGAGAAGTATATAAACTCTCAGCCGTCGATGAAACGTTAAGGTTGTGATTAACCACCTCAACAATATAGCGTAGCTGTTGTAATTTCATGGTACCGCCTGCCTACTCAATAATCCGTTACCTTTCACACCACATCCATCAAGCCCTTATGGTATTTAATGAGACAGGTATAAGAATGCAACCATGTAATTAACATTTTATATATTGAAACCAGTTAATTTCATAGCATTTGTTTGTTTTTTAGTTACCTAACTCAATGTTTTGACAATAAATCAAGGCTGGTAAAATATCTCAACATTTCAACAAGCACACATAATAAGCAACTTTCGGGAAATTTTGTTACGCCTAAATTTGCCGCACAGCACAAATTACATATCGATTTGAACAAAGCTCCTATTTAATAATCATCTCACTAGGCTGTTTTTTAGAGATAGTGTATCCTGCAATATTCAAGATTAATGCATGGAAGATAGATATATCTTATGAGTATTCCTTTAGTTATAGGCCTTGTTGGTCTGTTACTTGCGCTTATTGTTGGCTACAACGTTATTATTCAATATCGCCAGCGTTTAGAGTCGATCAAGCAACAAGAATTGGCTAAGCATATTGCGATTATTGATGCGACTGAAGAGTTAATCGGTAATGCGCATCATCTGCCTTACAGCAAAGAATTATTGGTCTGCTTAAACCAACGTATTGTTGATGCTTTACAACAAATGTCTGAAGCATCACCTAATGATCGCTCTTTGACTCACCGTATAAAAAATGTCAGTGAGCAAATTACCCATTTAGAAGCTAACTACAGTAATGCCGACATTACCCCTTTTAAAGTGCCGAATACGGACAAACAAGCGATTGGTATGCTACAGCTTGTCAAACGTTTGAAGACAGTGATCAAAAGTGAGCACAGTAAGGGACGTATGGGTACTCAGGCATTTGTTAATGAGAATGCCCGTTTAGAGTCGATTCAACTGCGTATTAATATTGAAAATGTCGTTAAGCGCGCGAATGAAGCACGAATTAAAGGACAAATTGGTACAGCAAAGCAATTACTTAAAAAAGGCATTGATGTACTTTCAGCTAAAAATGACAACTATGCTAACCAAGCACGAGAAAAACTGCAGCTGATGCTTGATGAAATTGATAACAAGCAATCAATGAACTATGAGCAAGAACGTCAACAACAGCTCGATAAAGACCAAGACGATCTCGATGTCTTATTCCAGCCAAAGCGTAAATGGTGATTTGATTTACTTTGGCTTAAAATAGCTTCATCTACCAAGGTCGCAGTAGCGGCCTTTTTTACGTCTTATAACAATAAAAAGATACGCCTTATGGATAACACACAACAGATGATCAATGAGCTACTAACGCCCATTAAACAATTTCTTCAATGTGAAACGCCTGATAGCTGGATTGAAGAGGCACGTAAACCAGAAAACCTAACGGCATTGTTAGTCGATCACTGTAACTGTGAACTAAAAGCCAGCCAAACGGCGATGTTCATGGTACGTAAATACGCAGTTGATAAAGCCAGTGGTGAAGCGCTACTTGCATGGGCAAAGCCTTATGAAGATTTCGTTTACGGCGGTGTAAATCGCTCTACTGCACTATTTCATAGCAAAAAAAATGGCTTGTCTGCACCATTGATCGCGCGTCCTGACTTTCCTTATGGTGAAGAACTGATTGAAAAAATGGTGCGGTTAATTAAAGAAGAATTTCACCATTTTGAGCAAGTGTTAGAGATCATGGAAAAACGTGATATTCCCTACTCTAACTTGCATGCGGGGCGTTACGCCAAAGGTTTAATGAAAGCAGTACGTACCCATGAGCCGGCAACATTAATAGATAAGCTCATCGTTGGTGCTTACATTGAAGCGCGATCTTGTGAACGTTTTGCCAAGTTAGCGCCTTATTTAGACCCTGAGCTCAAAAAGTTTTATATCTCGTTATTGCGCTCAGAAGCTCGCCATTATCAAGATTATTTAACGCTTGCTGAAAAAATTGCGGGTCAAGATATAAGTGAGCGTGTCAATGCGATTGGCGCAAAAGAAGCAGAGCTCATTCAAGCGCCTGATAACACTTTCCGTTTCCATAGTGGCGTACCTGAATAAGCTTATATTTACACTCATCACCACTATTTGATGTTTTGTTCGCTAAAAACAAAAACGCCATCAGCTTTCACTGATGGCGTTTTTATTAGCGAGAAATAAAGATTACTTTGTCTCTTTTTCTGCTTTCTCTTTCTTTGGCTTTTTACGCTTGTCCGTGATTTCCCACTTACCATCGACGTAAAGTGCAGTCCAACCTGAAGGCTTACCGTCAATCTCAGAACGCACGTAGTTTTCTTTACTCTTACGAGCAAAACGAACCACAGTTGGTAGACCATCTGGATCGGCCACTGGCGCTTCAGTTAGGTAAGTAAACTTAGGCGATAGACGATCTTTAAAGCGTACTAGCTCTTCCACTAACGGCGCACGTGTTTCACGTGATTTAGGGAACGTACTTGCTGCCATAAACAAACCAGACGCACCGTCACGAAGTACAAAGTAAGCATCAGTATCTTGCGTGCAAGGTATTTCTGGAAGATGTACTGGATCTTCTTTCGGTGGCGCAACTTCACCATTTTTCAGGATCTTACGCGTATTCTTACAGCTTTCGTTAGTACAGCCCATGTATTTACCGAAGCGACCGTTTTTCAGTTCCATATCAGAACCACACTTGTCACATTCGATAACAGGACCTTCATAGCCTTTAAGCTTGAACTCACCTTTTTCAACAATGTAACCTTCACAGCTTGGGTTATTACCACAAACGTGTAGTTTACGATCTTTGTCGATCAGGTAGGCGTCCATTGCGGTACTACAAATCGGACAACGTTTTTTGGCACGTAATGCCGCTGTTTCAACGTCTTCTTCAAGAACGTTAACAATGCCGTCTTCGTTACCTAAATTGATCGTTGTTTTACAACGCTCTTTAGGTGGTAGCGCATAACCTGAACAACCAAGGAATACACCCGTTGATGCGGTACGAATACCCATTGGGCGAGAACACGTTGGACATTCAATATCGGTTAATACGATATTGTTAGGCTTCATGCCGCCTTCTGATTCATCAAGCTCAGCTTTTTCAAGCTCAGTGGTGAAATCAGAGAAGAACTCATCAAGCACTTTCTTCCAGTTTTTCTCACCTTCAGCGATTTTATCGAGATTACCTTCCATACGGGCAGTAAAATCGAAATCCATCAAATCAGGGAAACTACCATCTAAGCGATCAGAAACAATCTCACCCATCTTCTCAGCATAAAAACGACGCTGATCAACACGCACATAACCACGATCTTGAATCGTTGAAATAATAGATGCGTAAGTTGATGGTCGACCAATGCCACGCTTTTCTAGCTCTTTAACCAATGCTGCTTCTGTAAAGCGCGCTGGCGGCTTAGTAAAGTGTTGCTTAGGCTCGAGTTGTTCTAGTTTCAATACGTCGCCCACGTTAACCATAGGCAGCGTAGTGTCTTCATTTTTACCCGATGGACGCTGTACTAGTGTCCAACCTGCAAAACGTAACGTACGACCTTTCGCTTTTAAGCTAAAGTCACCCGCTTTTACCGTAATCGTGCTCGAATCGTATTTCGCTGGCACCATCTGACATGATACGAATTGACGCCAAATTAAGTCGTATAACTTAACCGCATCAGCTTCCATACCTTCAAGGTTTTCAGCTTTCATTTCTACATGAGAAGGACGAATCGCTTCGTGCGCTTCTTGGGCATTTTTCTTACTGCCATAAACATTGGCCGCTTTTGGCAAATATTCATCGCCATACTCACTACCAATAAACTCACGTGCTGATTCAACCGCTTCTTTAGAAAGGTTGGTTGAGTCGGTACGCATGTAGGTAATGTGACCCGCTTCATATAAACGTTGCGCTAAGCCCATTGTACGCTTAACACCATAACCTAAGCGCGTACTCGCCGCTTGTTGCAGTGTTGAGGTAATGTATGGCGCTGATGGTTTACTGCTAGTTGGACGATCTTCACGATCAATCACTTCGTACGCTGCTTTTTCAAGTAACGCTTTTGCAGCCATGGTGTCTTTTTCATTAACAGGACGGAATGTTTTACCCGCCTGTTGAGCCACCATTAAACGTAACGCATCTTTACCAACTGTTAGTGTGTCAGCGTGGATATCCCAAAACTCTTCAGGATCAAAAGCATTAATTTCGCGTTCACGTTCAACGATTAATTTCACCGCTACAGACTGAACACGACCTGCAGATAAACCACGAGCGACTTTTTTCCACAATAATGGTGAAACCATAAAGCCAACAACACGGTCTAAGAAACGACGTGCTTGCTGTGCGTTTACACCATCAATATTAAGTTCACCAGGCTCTTCAAAGGCCTGCTGAATTGCATTCTTCGTAATTTCGTTGAACACAACGCGCTTATAGCGTGCATCATCGCCACCGATGATCTCACGAAGGTGCCACGCAATGGCTTCTCCTTCGCGGTCCAAATCGGTTGCGAGATAAACATAGTCAGCATCTGCTGCTAGTTTTTGTAATTCACTAACGACTTTTTCTTTACCCGGAAGCACTTCGTAATGCGCGTTCCAATCATCATAAGGATCAACCCCCATTTTACTGATCAGCGCTTTACGGTCTTTCTTTTGCTTGATGCGTGCTTTTTCTTCAACACTCAACCCTTTGGTCGATGTTGCCGCGGCTTTCTTGCCATTACTACGTGCACCTGTTGGTAAATCACGAACGTGACCAACACTTGACTTAACAATGAAATCCTTACCCAAGTACTTATTAATCGTTTTAGCCTTGGCGGGGGACTCCACGATAACGAGAGATTTACCCATAATGACTCTATTACGTCCTCGTGCTCGCTAAATATAAAAATAAAAAATTGCTACTGTATTACGGAGTAATTCAGCAACATTCAACCAATCTCATTAAGTCACTAATCATAAAAAGATAGGAGCAGTGAATTAATATGATTGCCTATGATCTTTTTCGTAATCAAACATTTTTGCAATGAAAAATTTCATTGCCGCTACGTAAAATTCTATTTACATATTGGGCTAGAATACAAGAAGGTCAACTGCTTTTTAACGAAATCTGTCTGTTTGGTTGCACCTTCCCCAATTGTTAACAAAATGTGTAACGTAAATGCAATGTAACAAACTATCAAATAACAGTTTGATTTAAAACGATATAGTCGAATAATAATGTTGTTTTACAAAAGCAATTCGCTACCACAAAATAAATTGGGTATGAATTTACGCAGATCATTACCATTTATCTAATATCACTGACTAGCGTAAAAAAATTTTTTATGTCTTTGGTCACACAATTAAAGACATTAAAACAAAACAAACCTTAATATTGATTAAATAATAAACACTCTACACTTTTGTTTATTTGTTTTATTCAATTAAGTTAAATAGACTATGCAGGCTATTCGATTGTTTGAGACTTTACTATGAGTGATAAAAAACCAATTTCATCAACTGATTTACTAATGATTGCTAACCAAATCATTCAAGATCAAGAGTCTTATATTGACGGGATGCGTGCAACTTCTGTAGAAGAGCGCGATGGTGTATTAATTTTCAAAGGTGAATATTTCCTTGATAATGAAGGATTACCAACACCAAACACCACTGTTGTTTTCAATATGTTCAAAATGCTCGCACACAAACTCTCTCCTCAGTTTACGCTAGCAAGCTAAAACGGATGAGAATAAAAAAACCCGCATCAAGCGGGTTTTTAATCTACGAGTATAAATACTTACATAAATGGACGCTGACCACGCGCAACCCACTTCATCAGTAAACTATCCGCAGCTTCGCTTGATGCGCCTGCTAGTTTCTCGGTAAGCTTCTTACGACGTACGTATTTTACTTTAAGTACTTCACGGTCTTTACATGCTTCAGTGATCAAATCATCACTGGTTGAGATCTGATCAACCAAGCCTAATTCAAATGCTTGTTGGCCGAACCAATGCTCGCCCGTTGCCACTTTTTCAAGATCGAGATCTGGGCGGTGAGCGGCAATAAAATTCTTAAATAAGCCATGAGTTTCTTCGATTTCCATCTGGAATTTCTCACGTGCTTTATCAGTATTCTCACCAAACATAGTTAATGTACGTTTAAACTCACCAGCTGTGATTTGCTCGTAGTCAATATCGTTCTTTTTCAATACCTTATTAAAGTTAGGTAATTGAGCGATCACGCCAATTGAGCCAACAATTGCAAACGGTGCTGAAACAATTTTATCAGCAACACATGCCATCATATAACCACCACTTGCTGCTACTTTATCAACTGCAATAGTCAGCTTAATACCTGCCGCTTTTAAACGATCAAGTTGAGATGATGCTAAACCATAACCATGTACCATACCGCCGCCCGTTTCTAAGCGTAATAGCACTTCATCACCTTCGATAGCAACCGCCAGAATTGCCGTGATCTCTTCACGTAATGACGATACTTCACGCGCATCAATACTACCGTGGAAATCAATAACAAATAAACGAGGATCACGTGATGTTTCTAAGCTGCCATTTTTAGCCGCTTGTTTCACTTCTTGTTGGCGTGCTTTATCTTTTTCTTTCTCTGATTTCTTATCCGCTTTATCGCGAGCTTTTAATAACGCTTTATCAAATAAGTGAGATTCAAGTTGGTTTACAGTGTCTTTGTATTGTTCTGTCAGATCGCTCACTTCCAGTTCACCTTTCTGCGAACCATGACGACCATTCAATGCTTTTACTAGTACCAATACACCAACAATCGCTACAACCACTGTCGCGATTTTGGCGAAAAATAGTCCATAATCAAATAAAAATTCCAATATCCAATCCTCTTTGTTGGCAGTAAAAAGTGCCAACCGTTATTGTAACTGTGTTATCACGTTTATCGCTATCTTCTCTTTCAGAAAAATGTAATGAATCGGTTTATAGATCACGTCTTAAGATGAAAGGAAATTTAATCAGCGAGTAAATTCTGATATGTTTTGTTTAGTAGTAATCTATATTGTTACCAAGCTCAATACTTGGTGGGGTTCTTCGGCGAATAATCAGCCAAAAAATAAGAAAAATCAACATTAGAAGGATGCTAACGTGGAATACCATAATGCTGCTGATTCTCTTAAAGATCGTGTCATTTTAGTAACAGGTGCCGGTGATGGCATTGGACGCGAAGCCGCTATTCAATATGCAGCCCATGGTGCAACGGTTATTTTACTCGGTAGAACAGTCGCAAAACTTGAAGCTGTTTATGATGAAATTGAAACTCTGGGCTACACAAAGCCAGCGATTATCCCTTTAGATTTAATGGGTGCGACTAAACAACACTATCTCGATATGGTGGATACCATCGAGCAACAATTTGGTCGCCTAGATGGTGTATTACATAACGCAGGGATCTTGGGCGTACTTAGCCCACTAGAACAAATTGAAGAATCGACCTTTGATGATGTCATGCAAGTCAATGTGAAAGCCCAGTTTTTATTAACTCAAGCTGTTATTCCGCTTATCAAGAAATCGTCCGATGGCAGAATTATTTTCACAACATCAACCGTTGGTCATAGTGGTCGTGCATTTTGGGGAAGTTATGCTATTTCAAAATTTGCAACCGAGGGCATGATGCAAGTCCTTGCTGATGAATTAAGCAACACCAATGTAAAGGTAAATGCGATTAATCCTGGCGGAACAAGAACAGGAATGCGAGCCAAAGCCTTCCCAGCAGAAGATGCAAAGCAGCTTAAAACACCAAAAGATATCATACCGCTATATGTATATCTAATGGGCCCAGAAAGCCACCATGTTTCTGGTAAATGTATCGATGCTCAGCCTAAGCGAACATCGTCTTACAGTCATTGTGAAGAAGAATAAATCTGCTCATTGATGATATAAACAAAAAAGCCGACGCAATTGTCGGCTTTTTTACAGCTAAATCTAGTGTTAGTGACTTTGTATTTTAAGTTGTTTTCGCCACTGCCAAGCAAATAAACAAGACAAGGTCAGTACCACAACCGCTGAGCCTAATAACACATTGTCTGTCGGTGTT
The DNA here is from genome assembly GCF_003026165.1 of Photobacterium sp. GB-1. Classification (NCBI taxonomy): domain Bacteria; kingdom Pseudomonadati; phylum Pseudomonadota; class Gammaproteobacteria; order Vibrionales; family Vibrionaceae; genus Photobacterium; species Photobacterium sp. GB-1. The sequence goes on from NZ_PYOB01000001.1 coordinate 199,064, forward strand.
TCACCAATGATCAACCATACCAACAACGGACCAAAAAGCACTTCCAGTAACAAGATCAAACTGGTTTCAGCTGCGGGTAAATAACGTGGCCCATGTGCAATCAAATAGAAAGACAATGGGATCACAACACCACCGAGTAAGAACATATAAATAGCATGTTGCATATCCAGTGCGAACGGTTTAGCGCCAACAGAAAGCGAAATAATCGATGTAAATACACCAGCCAGAATTATATAAATCGAGCCTAATTGCCCTTGGGTCTTACGAAGTGCTACAAGATAGACAGCTATCGCAACAGCAGAAACCAAAGCAAGCGAATCGCCTCTCAACTCGTCAACGGTGGGATGATAGCCGAACACTAACCCTATCCCACCCACAGCAATAATGATCGCAAAGATCGTTGCCTTATCTAACTTCTCTTTTAAGAAGAAGAAACCAATCACAGCCGTAAATAAAGGTGCTGTATTGGTAATAACTAACGTACTGGCCACTTGGGTATTATTCAGTGACAACACAAAACAAATGGTCGATGCGCTAAATAGTCCAGCAGTAATTAAAGTTAAAAGCGATGGACGCAGTAAATGTTGCGTGATCAGTTTTTTATCTGAAAACCACTGCACAATAAACAACATGGCAGCAGGTAAGAAGCCACGCCAGAAAATTAATGTCCATTCATTACTATCAATTAAACGCACAAGTAGCGTATCAAAACTTAATACCATCACGCCAAAGACCGTGATCAATCGTCCCCGTTGTTGCTCTTTCAATGCATCTAACATTGCTATACTCACTGGCTATTCGTTATATGTTTAGCATCCCTTCACAGAAAAGTGCACCACAGCAATATTCACACTTTTTACTCCGTTGCTCTTTGAGTTATACCACGTCATTTACCGGATACAAAAAAACCGACACTAGGTCGGCTTTTAATTATTCATTTAGTCTAAACCAATTACTTACGAGTACGTGGCTTAGCAGGCTTATTGGCTAAAGGATTACGGCGATTTGCTGCATTTCCTGAAGGCTTACGCTTACCTGATGTTTGTGGGCGACCTGCTGATTGTGGCTTACCGTTATCGCGACTGTCACGATTATCACGACCTTTTGCTGGTTGTGAACGACCATTACCACGATGCTCGTTTGATTGAGCTTCAACTTCAGCATTACGACTAGAGCCAGGGTTACGACGATCGTTACCACGACCACGACGACCGCGAGCACCGCCCGTTTCTACACGCTCTTCGTGACGACGAACAGCACGACGGATCTGACGAATGCCTTTTTTACGCTTTTGACCTTCAACAGTTAATGCTGTTTCAGTCTCAGGCGGAAGCTCAACTGTTGCACGAAGTTCATTCACTTCTTTTAGTTCAAGCTCACTCCAACCACCACGAGGCATATCTTTCGTTAGGTAAACATCACCGTAACGAACACGCTTAAGACGGCTAACAGTAACACCTTGCGAATCCCATAAACGACGAACCTCACGGTTACGACCTTCAGTGATCACTACGTAGAAGGTATGGTTCATACCTTCACCACCAGCGTAAACAACATCTTCAAAACGTGCTAAACCATCTTCTAGTTCAACACCTTTAACAACGTTCTTTACCATTTGCTCAGTCACTTCACCAAATACACGAACCATGTATTCACGTTCAACCGTGCGGCTTGGGTGCATTAAGCGGTTAGCAAGTTCACCGTCTGTTGTGAACAACAATAAACCTGAGGTGTTCGCATCAAGACGGCCTACTGATACCCAGCGACCTGTGTTTAAGCGAGGAAGACGATCAAATACAGTACGGCGGCCTTCAGGGTCGTGACGAGTACATAGCTCACCTTCTGGCTTGTTGTAAGCAAGAATACGGCAAATTTCTTCATCAGAAGAGATCAGCTCAATGTTATGACCATCAATACGAACACTTACTGATAAATCTTCAAGACGATCGCCAAGTTTAGCAACGACACCATCAACACTGACTCGACCGTTTTGGATCATTAATTCGATTTCACGACGTGATCCTTGGCCAGCTCGTGCCAATACCTTCTGTAATTTTTCACTCATTATAGACAAACCTTTGTCGCCTTCACAGGCGTCGAAATACTCATCAAAAGATTCCGGATAATATTTTCCAATTTAAAATCAGACTGTTACTTAACCAAAACCATTTATGCGAATAGCATTAATTTGGATTCTGTGTGAGGCATTAGCAACTCACTTTTTATCAGAATGTGGGCGCGCATTATGCCAAAAAACGGCAAAGTTAGCTATAAAAAGATAGTCGATTGCGAGGTTAGTTACAGGAAAATCAAACCAATAAAATAGGAATAAAAACAAAAAAGCAAACAGCTAGAAACTAACTATTTGCTTTTATTAGATTTACCTAGGTTTAAAACGTTCTAGATCATTCAAACGGTGTCACATCACCTGCACCAACTCGCACAATATTAATTTCACCTTCACTGAAATCAATCACTGTTGTTGGCTGCTCACCTAAGTAACCACCATGCATAATCAAATCAACAGCATGTTCTAACTTATCGCGAATTTCATCGGGATCCGCTTCTGTTGTTTCATTACCCGGTAAAATAAGACTGGTTGACATCAGTGGCTCACCTAGCGCTTCAAGTAACGCCAGTGCTATCGCATTATCAGGTACACGAATACCAATCGTTTTACGCTTAGCATTCATTAAACGGCGAGGTACTTCTTTTGTTCCTTTAAATATAAAGGTGTATGCGCCAGGGGTGTTATTACGTAAAAGACGGAAAGCGATATTATCAACACGGGTGTACAAAGATAGCTCAGATAAATCGCGGCATAACAAAGTAAAGTTGTGCTTTTCGTTTAAACGACGGATCTGACAAATACGCTCTAATGCTTGTTTGTTTTCTAACTGACAACCAAGGGCATAACCAGAATCTGTTGGATAAACGACAACGCCGCCATTTTTAATAATTTCTACCGCTTGTTTAATCAAACGCGTTTGGGGTGTTTCTGGGTGAACATAAAAAAATTGACTCATTATTCCTCCTTTGAGGCAGCAGGCTCAGCCTGAATTTCTACCTCTACTCGCTTTTTCTCAACTTCCCAATCATGCCAAATCGCTGGAACATCTTTAGGGAGCCACAAATTACGTCCTAATTCCGTCCAAGGTGATTGGTAATGAAAATCGGACCCTTGTGAAGCAAGTAAATTAAATTGTATGGCGTAATCCCCTAAGGTACGTCGTTCTTGCGGCCCTTGCTGAGGCTGTGATACTTCCATACCGTCACCACCAGCTTCAATGAAATGCTGGATTAATCGCTTAAGCCATTTTGCCGTCATATTATAACGGCCTGGATGGGCAATAACCGCTTTACCACCAGCGGCATGAATCACATCAATAGCATCGGCGATAGTGCACCAGTTTGGTGGTACGTAACCCGGATTTCCGCGTGTTAAGAATTTCTTAAACACCGCCTGCATGGTTTTCGCATAACCTTGTTCAACAATCCAACGGGCGAAATGTGCACGAGTGATCGATGCATCACCCGCAAGTTTAGCCGCGCCTTCAAATGCCCCTGGCATTCTGTTTTTTTCAAGTCGCGCACCAATTTCTTTAGCACGTTCAAGTCGACGCTCTACTTGCTGTTCAATAAACGTCACTAACGTTGGATTTTGTGGGTCTATATTAAGCCCAACAATATGAATATCAAAGTTTTGCCACACGGTAGAGATTTCAATACCGTTGATTAACGTAATAGGCAAAGCTTCTTGCTCTATCACAGTATGCGCTTCATGTAGGCCAGCAACCGTATCGTGATCAGTAATTGCCAGGATGTCGACCCGCATATCTACGGCTCGTCGAACTAATTCTTGCGGCGTTAAGCGACCGTCAGACGCTGTAGTATGGCTATGTAAATCAAACAACATAAGTTTTATTCTTGACTTTATAATCGTGAACTAGTTTACTAGTACGCAGATACCAAGTATCCAATACTTACTTGAAAGGCATCACGTACATTTAGCTGATAGAAAAAATGTAACTAATACCTAATAGGACTCTTACATGTTACAGCAAATTCAAAATCAACAATGCGTTTTCTTCAATAATTGGTGGTGGCACTCCTACTTACGGGCGGTGTGAATTGCTGTAACTCAGCAAAATAGCAACGAGCCCGCCATCAATGCGGGCTTTTTTATAACGCCGAATTTAACTAAATAAAAAATAAAACGAGCACTGCACCTAGCCTTCACTGCGACCATTAACAAGGATGACCTCATGATTATTGTCTTAAAACCGCAAGCAACAGAAGCTGATGCCAAAAGCCTACTAGCTCAAATCGACAGTGTCGGATTAAAACCGCTATATATGCCTGGCAGTGAACGCATTGTTTTAGGTGCATTAGGTGATGAACGTGTTTTACAACGCTTAAATATCGAAGCGAACCCTTTAGTTGAAACGGTAAAACCCATTTTAACTAAATACAAATTAGTTAGCCGAGAAGTCCAAGCCCACAACACAGTGGTACGTTTTGGCTCTGCTGCGGTCGGTGGCGATCGTTTTGCTGTTATTGCAGGCCCTTGCTCTGTCGAATCAGAGCAACAATTATTGTCTGTGGCTGAAATGGTGAAGTCTCATGGTGCTATGGCACTGCGAGGTGGAGCATATAAACCTCGCACCAGCCCTTATGATTTCCAAGGATTAGGTATTGAAGGGTTAAAATTGTTAAAAAAAGCCAATGACATGCTCGGTATACCTACCGTATCTGAAGTCATGGATGTGAGCCAAGTTGAAAAAATGACTCAATATATTGATTGTTTTCAAATTGGTGCGAGAAATATGCAAAACTATGGCTTGTTAAAAATTATCGGTGAAAGTAAAAAACCGATCTTGCTCAAACGCGGACTTTCAGCCACTATCGAGGAATTGCTGCTCGCTGCTGAATATATATATGATGCCGGTAACCCAAATATCATTTTGTGTGAACGTGGTATTAGAACGTTTGAGACAGCAACCAGAAATACATTGGATCTCAATGCTGTCGCTTATTTAAAGCAACATACCCATTTGCCCGTGCTGGTCGACCCAAGCCATGGAACAGGTATCCGTGAGTTAGTGATCCCACTCTCACGCGCAGCAGCTGCTGTTGGCGCTGATGGCATCATTGTCGAATCACATTTAAATCCATGTGAAGCCTTATCTGATGGTCATCAAGCATTAACCGCACCAATGTTTGAACAATTAATGCAGGAATTAAAACCGTTTGTGGAAGCGGCAGGGAGAACGCTGTGAATACTCACTCAATAGGAAATCATCCACTAGGGCAAAATACATTAGCGGCTAATGAGATCAATCTTCTCAGCCTTGATGTACCTTATGTTGCCGATCCCACTGAACTGTACTTTTCAGTTTGTGGCGATCGCCCGCACAACCTTTTATTAGAATCAGCAGAAGTTGATTCTAAGCAAGATTTAAAGAGCTTAATGCTTGTTGATGCAGCAGTACGTATTGTTTGCCGCGGTAAAGAAGTCACGTTGGAAGCACTCACCAGTAATGGTGTGAATGTCATTACGCATTTACAAAGCCAACTGCCTAACGATATTCATGCAGCACTAGATGGAAAAACATTAACCTTGGTATTTCCATCCCACGCTCATGATATTGATGAGGATAGCCGCTTACGCCAAACTTCATCATTCGATGCTCTACGTTTGATCCAACATGCCTTTGATACCAAGCACCACCCAAAAGAAGCCTTATTCTTAGGTGGTCTATTTGCGTATGACTTAGTCGCTGATTTTGAGCCGCTACCAGAAGTGAAGCAAGACAATAACTGTCCTGACTATATTTTCTATATTGCCGAAACCTTGTTGATTATCGATCACCAACGTCGTAAAGGCACGCTGCAAGCAACTTTATTTGGTGGCGAGCACTACACCAATAGCTATCATGATTTGAGTCGTCGCCTGCAAACGATTAAAGAGATCTGTTTAAACCCTCAGCCTGTGCCACCTGCACAAGTATTAGACAAATGTGAGCCAGAGGCGTCTATTAGCGATGAAGATTTCTGCCAAACCGTTAACGATCTTAAACAATACGTTATCAATGGCGATGTGTTCCAAGTCGTGCCGTCACGCCAATTTACTTTGCCATGCCCTTCAACGCTCGCAGCATATAAAGCATTGAAAATTGGTAATCCAAGCCCTTACATGTTCTTTTTACAAGACTCAGAATTTACCCTGTTTGGCGCCTCTCCTGAAAGTGCACTGAAATATTGTTCAGATTCAAACCAAGTAGAGATATACCCGATTGCTGGTACTCGACCACGAGGCAAAAACAGCGACGGATCAATTAACCTTGATTTAGATGGTCGTATTGAATTAGAGCTACGTTGCGATAAAAAAGAGAATGCTGAACACATGATGCTAGTGGATCTAGCACGTAATGATGTTGCAAGGATCAGTGAAGCAGGTAGCCGCTATGTGGCAGATTTACTGAAAGTTGATCGCTACAGCCATGTCATGCACTTAGTTTCTCGTGTAGTAGGCCAATTGCGAGGCGATCTTGATGCCCTTCATGCATATCAAGCGTGTATGAACATGGGCACATTAACAGGGGCACCGAAAATCCGAGCTATGCAGCTTATCCGTGATGTTGAACAACGTCGCCGTGGCAGTTATGGCGGTGCTGTCGGTTACCTTACTGGTCACGGTGATATGGATACTTGTATCGTGATCCGCTCAGCTTACGTTGAAAATGGTATTGCAAGTGTTCAAGCTGGTGCTGGCGTGGTTTACGACTCCATTCCACAAGCAGAAGCCGATGAAACGCGTGGCAAAGCGCAAGCGGTCATTAACGCTATTCGCACAGCACATCAAGGTTAAGGAGAACCACAATGACAAATGCAACCCCAGCCCATATTGTGCTACTCGACAACTTTGATTCGTTTACTTACAACCTTGTTGATCAATTTCGTTCTCTCGGTCACCCAGTCACCATTTACCGTAATAACTTAACGGCAGAGCAAGTAGAAAATGCACTTAGTGCTAAAAGCAATCCCGTTTTAGTGTTATCCCCCGGTCCTGGTGTACCAGCTGATGCGGGATGTATGCCCGAACTGATCCAACGCGTGAAAGGTAAAGTACCAATGATTGGTATTTGCCTAGGACAACAAGCGATTGTTGAAGCTTACGGCGGTAAAGTTTCAGGCGCAGGTGAAATTGTCCATGGGAAAGCTGCAATGATGAGCCACAACCAACATGCAGTGTTTGGCAATTTACCGAATCCTCTCTCTATTGCACGTTACCATTCTTTAGTCGCAACAGAAGTGCCTGATAGCCTAGAGACTATCGCCGATGTTAATGGCTTAGTCATGGCTGTACTGAACGAAGAAGATAAGGTATGTGGCTTTCAATTCCATCCGGAGTCAATCCTAACGACACAAGGGGCGGAGCTTTTAACACAGACCTTAAATTGGGTAACAACATCTAACGGAAAGAATAATTCAAAGCATTAAGGACGATGATTATGGATAACAAAATTTACGATATTGCCAATAAACTCTACGATCAAAAATCTCTGAGCCAACAAGAGAGTCACACCCTATTTGATGCCATTATCAAGGGTGAGGTCGATCCCATTATTCTGTCGGCCGTTTTAACCTCGTTGAAAATTAAAGGTGAAACGCCACAAGAAATTGCTGGAGCCGCAAGTGCTTTAGTCGCTAATGCCAACGCCTTCCCAAGCCCAGATTATGACTTTGCCGATATCGTAGGCACCGGTGGCGATGGTGCCAATACCATTAATATTTCAACCACTGCGGCATTTGTTGCAGCTGCGTGTGGAATTAAAGTGGCGAAACACGGCAACCGAGGCGTTTCAAGCAAATCTGGCTCATCCGATCTACTTGATAAATTTGGGATCAACCTTGCGATGACACCAGAAAACGCACGTGGCGCATTAGATGAACTTGGCGTGTGTTTCCTATTTGCGCCTGAATATCACGGTGGTGTACGCCACGCTATGCCTGTACGTCAAACATTGAAAACCCGCACCATCTTCAATGTACTGGGGCCTTTAATTAATCCAGCAAAACCTAACATTGAACTTATGGGGGTTTACGACAATAGCCTCGTTCGTCCGATTGCAGAAACCATGGCTACCATGGGCATGAAACGTGCGGCTGTGGTTCACGGTAGTGGTTTAGATGAAGTGGCTATTCATGGTGAAACCCATGTTGCGGAAATCATTAATGGCGAAATCACAGAATACACTCTCACTCCTGCTGATTTTGGTTTGGACACCTACCCGTTAGAGGCAATTAAAGGCGGCGAACCTGAAGAGAACCGTGCCATTATCACTAACATTTTAACCGGTAAAGGTACGCCAGCCCAAGTTGGTGCGGTGGCCGTCAATGTAGCCCTACTATTACGTTTATTCGGTCAAGAAGATCTTAAACAAAATACGCAACAAGCCATTGAAGTCATGCAATCAGGCAAAGCTTTTGAATTAGTGGAAAAATTGGCAGCACGAGGATAATCATGGAAACAGTATTAGCAAAAATTGTTGCTGACAAAAGAATTTGGGTAGAAGCACGTAAAGCATCACAACCACTTGATTCATTTATTGATGATCTCGTCCCAAGTGATCGCGACTTCTACCAAGCCTTATCATCCAATACTGATAACGGTGTAGAGCGCCCTGCATTCATTCTTGAATGTAAAAAAGCCTCACCATCAAAAGGTTTGATCCGAGACGATTTTAATCTTGATTACATTGCAAGTGTGTACAACAACTATGCGAGTGCGATTTCAGTCCTAACCGATGAAAAGTACTTCCAAGGTAACTTTGAGTTTCTCCCTCAAGTCCGTAATCAAGTACGCCAACCCGTACTATGTAAAGACTTCATGGTTGATACCTACCAGGTCTATCTAGCTCGTCACTATCAAGCTGATGCTATTTTACTTATGTTGTCGGTCCTTAATGACGAGGAATACCAAACCCTTGCTGATGTTGCTAATGAGTTGAATCTTGGCATTTTAACTGAAGTCAGTAACGAAGAAGAACTTGAACGTGCGATTAACTTAAAAGCGAAAGTTGTTGGTATTAACAACCGTAACTTACGTGACTTAAGCATTGATTTAGAGCGCACCAAACAGCTTGCGCCTAAACTATCGCAAGACACGATTGTGATTTCAGAATCAGGTATTTATAGCAATCAAGAAATTCGCCAGTTATCTCAATATGCCAATGGCTTTTTAATTGGTAGCTCGTTAATGGCTGAAGATAACCTCGATCTTGCGGTACGCCGTGTGTTACTTGGTGATAACAAGGTCTGCGGATTAACCGAAGCCAAAGACGCCACCATCGCTTACCAAAATGGTGCCGTTTACGGTGGTTTAATTTTTGTTTCTAACTCTCCTCGCTGTGTTGATATCGAGCAAGCACGCCATGTGATGACAGGCGCCCCACTCGATTATGTTGGTGTTTTCCAAAATGCAGAGCTTGAAACAATTGTCGATACGGCAAAACAACTTGCACTCAGTGTTGTGCAGCTACATGGCACAGAAACGCAGCAATATATTAATGAGTTAAAAGCACAACTTCCTGCTCAATGTAAAATTTGGAAAGCGCACGGGGTGTCAGATGCTTTACCTGATTTATCAGCATACCAAGTTGATAAACACCTTGTAGATAGTAAAGTAGGTAATCAAACAGGTGGTACAGGGACAAGCTTCGATTGGTCGTTGATCCAAAGCGGCGATCGCAAAGGTATATTACTGGCTGGTGGCTTAAATGCAGACAACGCACAACAAGCGGCAGCATTAGGATTTGATGGCCTTGATTTAAATTCTGGTGTGGAAAGTGCGCCAGGTAAAAAAGACCCGAATAAATTGAGTGCGGCATTCGCGGCAATCAAAAATATTAAGGACGATAAATAATTATGAGTAAATTAGATGCCTTTTTTGGCGAATTTGGTGGTCAGTATGTACCACAAATTTTAGTGCCTGCATTAGACCAATTGGAAGATGCGTTTATTGATGCGCAGCAAGATCCAAGTTTTCAACAAGAATTTATTACACTACTTAAAGAATACGCTGGTCGTCCAACTGCCCTAACGCTATGTCAGAACTTGACGAAAGGGACAAAAACAAAGCTATACCTGAAACGTGAAGATTTATTACACGGTGGCGCGCACAAAACTAACCAAGTGTTAGGTCAAGCATTACTTGCTAAACGCATGGGTAAAAATGAGATCATCGCTGAAACAGGTGCCGGTCAACACGGTGTTGCTACCGCACTTGCTTGTGCACTACTCGGCCTTAAATGCCGCGTTTATATGGGTGCTAAAGATGTTGAACGTCAAAGCCCTAACGTATTCCGTATGAAGTTGATGGGAGCAGAAGTCATTCCTGTCCACTCAGGCTCTGCAACCTTAAAAGATGCTTGTAATGAAGCAATGCGCGATTGGTCTGCAAGTTATGACAAAGCACACTACTTGTTAGGTACAGCGGCGGGCCCTCACCCATTCCCAACGATTGTACGAGAATTCCAGCATATTATTGGTGAAGAAACGAAAGCCCAGATCTTAGAGAAAGAAGGTCGCCTACCTGATGCGGTTATTGCTTGTGTCGGTGGTGGTTCAAATGCCATCGGTATGTTCTCGGATTTCATTGAAGAAACAGATGTGAAACTGATTGGTGTAGAGCCTGCCGGTAAAGGTTTAGATACCGATATGCATGGTGCGCCTCTTAAACACGGTACCTTAGGTATTTTCTTTGGTATGAAAGCACCACTGATGCAAGATCAACACGGTCAAGTTGAAGAGTCTTACTCTGTATCAGCAGGTCTTGATTTTCCATCTGTCGGTCCACAACATGCTCACTTAAATGCAACTGGTCGTGCTGAATACGGCTCTGTGACTGATGATGAAGCACTAGATGCATTCCAATTGCTCGCCCGTAATGAAGGGATCATTCCCGCGCTCGAGTCTGCTCATGCATTAGCTTACGCCATGAAGCTTATTCATGCTGAGCCAGAAAAAGAACAATTGCTAGTGGTTAACTTATCAGGTCGTGGTGACAAGGATATCTTTACTGTTCACGATATTTTGCAGGAAAAAGGAGCAATATAATGGATCGTTATCAACAATTATTCAGCACATTAGCTGAGCGCAATGAAGGCGCTTTTGTGCCTTTTGTTACCATTGGCGATCCAACACCAGAACAATCAATGAAGATCATTGATACCTTGGTTGAATCTGGCGCTGATGCTTTAGAGTTAGGTATTCCATTTTCAGATCCTCTCGCTGATGGCCCTACCATTCAAGGCGCAACTATTCGCGCATTAGAATCAGGCACCACACCAACCTTGTGTTTTGAATTACTGACACAAATTCGTCAGAAATACCCAGACGTGCCAGTCGGGTTATTGATGTACGCCAACCTTGTGTTTGCAGCTGGCATCGATAACTTTTATCAGCAGTGTGCAAAAGCTGGAGTAGATTCAGTATTAATTGCTGATGTTCCCGTTAATGCGTCACAAGAGTTTCGTGATGCGGCAAATAAATACGGTGTTCATCCAATTTTTATCGCCCCACCAAATGCAGACGAAACTACGCTCCAAGCTGTGTCTGAACTCGGTGGTGGTTACACTTACTTGTTATCACGCGCAGGTGTGACAGGGGCTGAAACAAAAGCAGGCATGCCAATTGAACATTTGCTTTCAAGCCTTAAAGCACATAACGCGCCGCCAGCTATTTTAGGCTTTGGTATTTCTTCGCCAGAGCAAGTTAAAGAAGCGATCACTGCAGGTGCAGCGGGCGCAATCTCAGGCTCAGCAGTCGTGAAAATTATCGAGCAAAATCTTGAAAACAACACTGTAATGTTAGAAAAATTATCTGCATTCATTTCATCGATGAAAGCAGCAAGTAAATAACGCATTCTAACGAATGTAATAAGCCCATACATTTCAGCTTACTGATGCTGTTCATGTATGGGCTTTTTTATACCTCGTTTAACTATCGTTAACGAAAAAGAGGGATTTAAATTTAAACACTAAAATGAAATTATTCACTTTTACTTAACCACGCAATAAAAAACCACCAGACGATAAGCAATTATTCTAATATATGCATATTGCTACCACTCTTTTTCAACGCTCAACAGAAAACCTCAATCCTCGTAATTGCAAGCAATGATGATTGCATGTAAAGGCACACCCAATACACATTCGCGTAACGATTAAAACTAAATAAACACGACTATGCTTACTATACTTTTATATCAATATTTTAGAGGTCAGTACTGTGCCAAATAATGGAAGTTTAATGAAAAATATTGGCGTACAAGTTGTTATTGCCATGTTTGTTGGCGCATTTGTTGGCGCGATGATGGGGCATTCGGCTTCAATATTTGCACCGTTGGGCAGTATCTTTATTCACCTAATTAAAATGTTAGTTATTCCATTGGTCGCTGTTGCTATCATTTCAGGTGCTGCTGGATTAGGTAACAGTCAATCTGCTGGTAAAGTTGGAATTACCACTCTGTTATTTTTTATATTTACCTCCGCTATTGCAGTCATGCTTGCTTTGGGAATGGGGCATATTTTCAAACCTGGTATCGGTATTGATCTTAGTGCGGTGTCAGGCCTCTTTGCTAAAACCTATGCCGACAAAGGCGAGCTGCCAACGTTTTGGAACACCGTATTAGGGATGATCCCGACTAACGTATTCCAGTCTTTAACCGAAGCTAATATTTTACAGATCTTAGTGTTTTGTCTATTTTTTGGTATCGCTGTTTCTAAACTAGAAAAAGAGCGACGAGATCCTTTAATCAACGGTATTAATGCCATCGTTGATGCTATGGTATGGATGATTAACGTTGTAATGAAAATAGCGCCACTGGGCGTATTTGGTTTAATGGCAGATGCGGTCGGCACCTTTGGTTTTGATGCATTGATGGTGGTCTTTAAACTGTTTATTGTTTACGTTGCCGCCATTGCTATCTTCGGTTTTGTGTTCTATCCCCTGCTAGTACAAATATTGAGTAAAACCTCTGCTCTCGAATTTTTATCCGCCATGAAAAAGCCACAGATAGTAGCCCTTTCAACCGCATCTTCTATGGCAACATTACCGGTTAACATGGAAACGTGTGAACAAGAATTAAGGGTCAGTAACGCTACCGCATCATTCGTTCTGCCATTAGGGGCAACAATTAATATGAGTGGTAATGCCATTTACTATGGTTTAGTTGCAACTTTCTTTGCTCAAATATTCCAAGTTGATTTAACCATAGGCGCCTATGTCGCCATCATTTTGACATCCACTTTAGGTGCGGTTGGACAAGCTGGTGTCCCGGGCCCCTCTTTCCTTGTGGTTGCCGTTTTGCTTTCAGCAGGTATACCCATTGAAGGTCTACCACTGTTATTTGCCCTTGATCGGATCTTTGACATGATAAGAACGGCACTGAATATCACTGGTGATGCTGCTTGTGCGGTGATTGTTGATAGGCTTATCGTTCAAGAACCGACTAAGTAATAACACAACTATCCTTTTCTTAGCGACGCCTATCTAACAAAAATAGGCGTCGCTTTTTCTTCGCTCTTTTTCATTCACCATACTAAAAGGGTATACTCTTATTAATTATTAGAAATGAGTTGTTGTAATGAAACAATTATTAGATTTTATCCCCCTTATCATTTTCTTTATTTTATTCAAAACGAGTGGCATTTTTATCGCCACAGGCGCTTTAATTGCAGCAACAGCGGTTCAGGTAGCTTTGACTTGGTTTATCTATAAAAAAGTCGAAAAAATGCAACTGGTTACTTTCGTATTGGTGGCTATTTTTGGTGGCTTAACCATTTTCCTCCATGATGAAAACTTCATAAAGTGGAAAGTCACCATCATCTACGCCATCTTTGCTCTGGCATTACTTATCAGCCAATTTATGGGTAAACCACTGATCAAAAGTATGCTTGGTAAAGAAATTACCTTACCAGAATCAATTTGGTTACGAATTAACCTTGCTTGGAGTGTGTTTTTTGTTGTCTGCGCTATAGTAAACATCTATATTGCATTCAATTTCCCGTTAGATATATGGGTAGACTTTAAGGTATTTGGGCTATTAGCATTAACATTGCTCTTTACCTTCCTCACCGGTGGCTACATTTATCGCCACTTACCGAAAAGTGACAATAACCAGTAAAGTTGTAAATCATGAACACTAAAAATAATATCCCTCGCGGACAGCTTCTGCTTCGCACGCTTGCCATGCCAGCCGACACCAACGCCAACGGTGATATATTTGGTGGTTGGATCATGTCCCAATTGGATTTAGCTGGCGCGATCCTTGCCAAAGAAATTTCTGGCGGGCGTGTTGTGACTGTCTCTGTTGATAAAATAGAGTTTAAAGCCCCTGTTAGTGTTGGTGACGTGGTTTGTTGTTACGGTGAGTGTAAACGCATTGGCAATACATCCATGAGCGTAGGCCTTGAAGTTTGGGTAAAACCGGTTGATGTAGAAGCTGTTGGTGATCGATACCGTGTATGTGAAGCAACATTTAATTATGTTGCAATTAATAGTGAAGGTCGTCCGCGCCCTATTGTAAAAGCGTAATAAGACAAGGCACTATTTCGCTAACAAGTACAACATTAACCGACAAAAAAGCACTAACGCCTAGTTAGTGCTTTTTTTATTGGTTACTATGGGGAAATAGAACAACAAGATAGCCAGCGATACTTTAGCGCTATCACTTCTGATTTTATTAGGGAGAACAATAATGTGGTACGTCATTTTTTCTCAAGACGTAGAAAATAGCTTAGAGCGCCGTATGAGTGTTCGTGAAAAACACCTTGCACGTTTAAAAGATTTACAAGAACAAGGTCGCTTATTAGTTGCAGGGCCTATGCCTGCTATTGATAGTGAGAATCCAGGTGATGCCGGATTTACAGGCTCGACTGTTATTGCAGAATTTGCATCTTTAGAACAAGCACAACAATGGGCTGACGCTGACCCTTATATTGATGCAGGCGTATACGCTAATGTGATTGTGAAGCCATTCAAAAAAGTGCTTCCATAATTTATTTAAGGGCGAGATTGTGAAATTAACTATAAGCAAAGCGCTAATCACCGCATCATTAGGTTTATTACTGCTTAGTGGCTGTGCTTCTCATGAAAAGCAACAAATTGCAGAAGCATTAGCAAAAAGCCGCGCGGCTGCAATTGATAGTAAAGCACCTTATCCCAAAATTGATGCCTATCAAATAACCCAAGCTTACGCGTCAGGAAATACCGTTAAAATTAATGTTCTTTATGGTGGAAAAAGTCGTGTTTCGCCATCCAATGCTGCCAAAACGGCGGCGAGAAACTACTGTAATAACAAAGAAATAAAGCCTTTATTTGATAGCGGCGTAAATTACCTAATTACGATCAAAGATATCAGTGGTCGTACAATGGCGCAGCAAGCGGTATCTAAAGACTCTTGTGATGAACTGAATTAATATTCATTTTCATAGTGATAAAAAGCCCGTACCAATGATCATTTGGCACGGGCTTTTCAGTATTGATAGGTATATTTAAATTTGCTCGTCTATTGTTATTTCTGAAGCCGCAATAGCCTCGTTAATTTGTACTTCAAATGCTTTCAAACGTTTATAAATCGACATCAATTCAACAATAGTCTTCCAAGAATGCACCAAATATTGAAATGATTCTTCTACTTTACTGAAAGCATTAGATATTTGTGTAAAGAGCCCGAAAGTCAGTGCACCGGAAACAATAGCAGGTCCCATCGCAATGAGAGGTATAATCATTGTATATTGAAGATAAGAAAACTTAGCAATATCAAAATACAGATAATGCTTGAACAATGTGAAGTAATTTTTCCTCACGTTTGAATACAGTTCTTTAAGTGTTTCAGGCTGCGCTCGCTCCAGATGATCCTCACCATGTACAAGCTCTTTACGATACGCGGCTTCAACTTTTTGATTATTAAACTCAAGCCCCGGAAGTTTAATTCCTACAACAGCGAGAAGCCCTGTTCCAAAAACAGAAATAATGATGGCTAAATAAACCAAGGAATGCTCAACGGGCCCAATCCAAGGTAGTTCTTTAATATTCTCACTTAATGTCCACAATAGCGGTAAAAAAGCGACAAGCAACATGACTGAACGTAAAAAACTAACCCCTAGTGTTTCAAGGATCGCTGCCAACCTCATTGTGTCTTCTTGTACACGCTGAGATGCCCCTTCTATATGACGGATCTTATCCCAATGAGAGGTGTAATAGTCATTCATTGCTGTTCGCCATCTGAACACGAAATGCTTAGTAAAAAATTCTAAGCAAGCGGCAATAATGATATACAAAGACACTATGTTGAAAAATTCTAAGGTTCCCGCAAGTATTTCTTCAAACTTCACTGAGTTTGGCGTTGTCATTGCCTTTTGCAGTAAATTGTAAAAAGAGCCATACCACTCATTGACTTCAACTGTAATTTGTACACTATACCAAGTACCATAAAGTATTAATGCGCTTCCCAAAATCGACCATAAAAACCAGCGACGATCGAGAAAAAAAGACTTAAACATAATGACTTATCCTTAATCTATGTTTCGTTATGTGGTTACCCTAAACGAACTAACTAAAAATACTGTATTTTTTTTATATATATTATCTCTATAAAGTATTTGTCGGCCGCTATAAAATTGCAACATTAGCTTTAATTATGAACAAGTTAGTAAGGTTGAATATATGGCTATGTGAGTCTTTACCCATTTTTTTAACTAGTAAGGTCGCAATAAGATATAAAAAATCCCTTATATTAAAAACATAAGGGATAAGAAAGTTGTTGCATTTATTTTCTATTAGTTGCGTTGGAAGACCAATGCCTTTAAACCACCTTCTGGCTCAATATCTTTAAACTCCGGTGGATTATCGAGACGTTTTTCAAATACGAGTTCTGGTGCTTCTGCTGCCATACCTTCAATTAAGAAAGCTGAAGTAATGCTCGGATCATTCACGCACGCTAACACTGTACCGTTTTCGGTTAACAATTCAGGTAAGCGACGTAAGATCTTTTGGTAATCTTTCGTGAGCGCAAAGCTCCCTTTCTGAAATGATGGTGGATCAATAATAATAAGATCGTATGGGCCATATTTGCGCACCTTACCCCATGACTTAAATAATTCATGACCTAAGAAACTGACTTTCTTTAAATCATGTTTATTTAAATGGTGATTATCACGACCACGGCTTAGTGCTGCTTTTGCCATATCAAGGTTCACAACATGCTCTGCGCCACCAGCAATGGCAGCAACCGAGAAACCACAGGTGTAAGCGAATAAATTCAATACACGTTTACCTGCAGCTTGCTCGCGAACCCAATCACGGCCCAATCGCATATCAAGGAACAAGCCGTTATTTTGCTTACGTCCAAGATCCAACTTGTACACTAAGCCACTTTCAATCACATCTTGATATTCAGACGTTTCACCCCAAATCACCTCCATCGGCGATCCTTCGCGATCACGATGTTGAAGCAATAGCGATGTCGCACCACTGTTTTTCCATTCTGCTGTTTTAGTCAGTTTATTCAGCAAAGTGGTAAGTTCAGCTAAGAAATCAGGAGAAGGCTCTTTAAACAAGGAAACAAGTACTTGACCTTGTAGCCAATCAACCGTTATTTGCTCTAACCCTTGCCAGCAACGTCCACGGCCATGAAAGAGTCGGCGAACTTCATTTGGCGGTGAAGACAAGGCTGTGAGTAGATGAGCTTCTAAAGTGGGTAATGCACTTATTTCCATAATTTCAAACTATATAGTGAATTAAGGGCGCTATTTTAACCACTGACCACAAGAATACCAGTTTCCACGTCTTATATTATTACTCAAGCCGCTAATAATAGAGCCGTTGGCGATGCTGAAGCTGTAATTTCTCTAGGCAAACAAAGGGGGATAAAAGCCGGATAATTAAGGTAAATTAATTGCGACGATAATGGAAAAATACCAATGTCAGTCTGTTTCAATTCAGGCAGGTAAGGGGAATAAAACGTAGCGTACTTTAATTGAAAGAACTGCTGTGCCCGATAACGACAATGACGAAGTTGACGTTGATTATGACGTTGCTTTCTATGAGCTCTTGAACGGGCAATACGCATGTTTTTTCTCTTGCTAGGTGATCCTAGACAGCCATTATACGTTAAGCTTATTGATAGTTATAGCACCAAGAATATGTGCTGATGCTCGTTGCTGAGAATTTATACAGTTCTAAATAAACTGCAGAAAAACACAGCAACGATTTCAAAGCGTTATACACTCGCCTTTTTATAAGCCAGTGTCGGCCACTCTAGTTGCCATGGCTGATTCCAATCATTTAACGCCTGTTGTGTCTCAGCAACTTGCCATAATTTACCGTCTGTTGGTGGACAAATAAAACGCTGTGTTTCGCCTTTATAAGGAAAAGACAGTGCATAAGCATGTAAGTAACCACGATCTGACGCTTCAGTACCATAAATATCATCGCCAGTGATACCAGAACCAACACTACGCAATGCAACACGGATCTGATGCGTTTTCCCTGTATGCGGCTTACAGAGAAATAAACGTCGTCCTTCACCTGCAGCTGTTGAGAAAAACTGAGTAATGGCTGGATTTTCCTTTGTACTTTCTAATTTCCAGCTACTACGACGGGAACGAGTCATATCACCAATCACCACGCCTTGTTTTTTCTTTGGCTTTTTGGTGCCTATTGCTACATAAAACTTTTCGACCACCCGCTCAGAAAAATTTGAAGACAGGATCGATGCCGCTGCTTTATTGCGTCCAAGCAAAAGTAAACCTGATGTCATTTTGTCGAGACGGTGGATTAAATAGAGCTTTTCGTCGCCAGTTTGTTCAGCAACAGCAGCGAGTAACGGCTGATCATTGTCATCTTTATGAACACTGATACCTGGATGCTTATTAATAACTAAAAAATCAGGGTGTTGGTAAACAAGAGTAAACATAAGGCAGCCTTACAACAAAAGAGCGAGCGAGTATACCAGCACAATATCAAAGGAAAAGTCGGGGGATGCAATTAACACCAGAGAAAAATGGTATATCGCTATCTACTAAATACTTCTTCTCAATACATTTCAGTAAGTAATATTAGATGTAATTTATGCATTTAATTAAACAGTTAAAACTGATTCTTCACCCCATTTTTGTTAATAAACACCCTAAATATTAGGTTTTTTTTACTTTTCAATGCACTATATATCTATAACGTATTATTGAATCAATGAAGTCATTTGATGGAACAATTTTATCAAGTCTTAACGTGGATTGGCGTTTTCGCCTATTGGTTACTCATCGCATCGGTTACTGTTCGCGTCGTTTTTAAACGTCGTGTTGTAGGAGTATCGCTAGCGTGGATGATGATCATTTACATCGTACCTATCGGTGGGGTAATTGCATATCTATTATTTGGTGAATTAAATCTTGGTAACAAGCGAGCTGAGCGTGCGCGTGAAATGTTTTTGCCTTTTGCTAATTGGTTTAAACAACTCAATGATTGTCCGGGGCATCAACCTCAACAAATGAGCTTTGTTGCTAAGCCGATCAGTGATTTATGTGAAAATCGATTAGGTATACCCGGGCTTATTGGTAATGATCTTGCCTTACAATCATCACCACAAGAAATTTTACGTTCGCTGGTTAACGATATAAACCATGCACAACATTCAATCCACCTTGAATTTTATATCTGGAACCCTGGTGGACTTGCTGATGAAGTTGGGGTTGCTTTAATTCAAGCGGCTAAACGTGGTGTTAGAGTTCGTTTGTTGCTTGATTCTGCGGGCAGTATGCGCTTCTTCCGATCGCATTGGCCTAAGTTAATGCGCGGTGCTGGGATAGAATTAGTTGAAGCCTTAGCGGTATCACCGTTTAGGATGTTCTTCCGTCGTCTGGATTTACGTCTACACCGTAAAATTGTCGTAGTCGATGATCATATTGCTTACACAGGCTCTATGAATTTAGTCGATCCTGCATTCTTTAAAGTTGATGCGGGCGTGGGTCAATGGGTCGATGTCATGGTGCGAATTTCAGGCCCTACCGTCTCAGTGCTAAATTGTATTCAAGCATGGGATTGGGAGGTAGAAACAGGTAAACGCTTTTTACCTCCACTGCCTTCCTGTACCTTGGATACGGCGCATAAAGACACGGTACAAGTCATACCATCAGGGCCAGGTATGCCAGATGATATTATTCATCAAGCGTTGTTACTCAGTATTTACCAAGCACAAAGATCTGTCGTTATCACAACCCCTTATTTCGTGCCGAGTGAACATTTACTGCATGCAATGAAAGGCGCGGCTGATCGTGGTATTGAAGTACACATTGTTATTCCGCGCAGAAATGATTCAATAATGGTGGAATGGGCAAGCCGCTCATTCTTTAGTGATTTACTGGAATCAGGCGTACATATCCATCGTTTCCACGGCGGGTTGTTACACACAAAATCTGTGGTTATTGATGATAGCCATTGCCTAATTGGCACTGTAAATCTTGATATGCGAAGCTTATGGCTTAATTTTGAAGTGACGATGGCGGTCGATAATATCGTTTTCACCCAAGAGCTCAGCCAATTACAACAACGTTATATTGCTGATTCTGACGAAATCGATCGTGAACAATGGAGCAAACGTTCAATGAAGAACAAATTTATTGAGCGCTTTTTCTATATGTTTAGCCCACTGCTTTAACGCAATTAAGCTTAAATAAAAGTTAACCATTAAAAAAGGCAATCACTCGATTGCCTTTTTACTATCTCATTCCTTTAGCAATTACATTGCAGCCATAAAGATCTGTGAAATTTCATCATGGGTCGCTTGTTTAGGGTTAGTGAAACCACAAGCATCTTTCAATGCATTATCAGCCAATAATGCGATATCTTCTTCTTTCACACCCAGTTCTTTTAAACCCAGTGGAATGCCAACATCTTTAGATAGCGCGACAATTGCTTCAAGTGCCGCATTAGCCCCCTGCTCTGCAGTCATACCTTCGACATCAACGCCCATCGCTTTAGCAACATCACGTAAACGCTCAGCTGATACTTGTGCGTTATAACGCTGAACATGTGGCAGTAAAACCGCATTACATACACCATGAGGAAGATTGTAGTAACCGCCTAACTGGTGCGCCATCGCATGTACATAACCGAGTGACGCGTTGTTAAATGCCATACCAGCCATGAACTGTGCATACGCCATTTGCTCACGAGCATTAAGGTTTTGACCTTCTTTCACAGCGATACGTAGGTTTTGTTGAATTAACTCAATCGCTTTAATCGCCACTGCATCAGTAATGGGGGTTGCGGCTATGGAAACATACGCTTCAATAGCGTGAGTTAATGCATCCATCCCTGTTGCAGCGGTTAATGATGCAGGTTTTGCCAACATTAACTGAGGATCATTGACAGATATTAATGGGGTCGTATTTTTATCGACAATCGCCATCTTAATATGACGTTCTTCATCAGTGATGATACAGAAACGGGTCATCTCCGATGCAGTACCCGCTGTAGTGTTAATTGCAACCACAGGTAGCTGCGCTTTTGCAGAACGGTCAACCCCTTCATAGTCACCAATGTGACCACCGTTAGCAGCCAATAAAGCAATACCTTTCGCACAATCGTGTGGAGAACCACCACCCAATGAAATCACAAAATCACATTGGTTTTCTTTTAGTAACGCTAAACCTTCATCAACGTTTTTAATGGTTGGGTTTGGTTGAGTGCCATCGTATACCACAGAGTCAATATCACGCTCAGTGAGCAATACAGCCACTTGAGTAACCACACCAATTTGGTTCAATACTTTATCGGTAACAATGAGTGCTTTTTTAAAGCCGTGAGATTTAATCGCATCAGCCGCTTGAGTTAAACAGCCTGCGCCCATAAAGTTAACAGTAGGAATATAGAATGCACTGCTCATAATATTTACCTTAATTTAAATAATATTAATTACCAAAACACTCTGTTAAAAAATGCTTTCGTAAATAACACAAGAATAATCAAATATCTTTTTACTATTGTTTTACCTACTTAATGATTTATTTATTTGATCTAAAACAAACAAGATCACATCATAATAAAGATAAATTTTTAAATTGATAAAGATCTCATTATTTGATTTTTATTATCTATTAGATGAAATTTATATTTTCAATATAGAAACAAGATAAAAAATAAATGGCAAGACTTTATAATTAATGTGACATATCCCGATGAAAAGTCGAATTAATCATGACACAGCCTTAAAAGCATTAATTTAGTAACAAAAAGAACAATTAAGCCACCTAATTACAACATGAAATACCAAAAAGAAATAACATTATTTTTTCATTATGTGCATCGCACTTTTATACTCTTACATTTGCCTGTCATTACTCTTAATTGCACTATTTTTCCTATTGATGATTTTAATTAACTGACAAAAGGAATTATTTAATGAACGTTTCTTCGTTACGTCATCCTAAAGAACATCTTTATAAAATGTTATGCATTATTATTGGTGGATTAATTTGGGTTGGATTATTACTAGGCACATTTTTTAGTATTCTTATTTTTCTTATTCCAGTCGCATTCTTTATTTGGCTATCAAGTAAATTCTTTCAAGCTAGTATTTTTGGTAATGCCGTTCACGTTAATAAAAATCAATATGCAAATTTAAATAATATGGCTGACGAAATAGCCACTGCGCTAGATATGAAAGAAAAGCCTGAAATGTTTATTGTAAATTCTCATGGTTTAACCAATGCGTTAGCGGTGAAATTTCTATCTCGTAAATACACACTACTGTTTAGCGATTTAGTTGATTTATTATGGGAAGAGAAAAAACAAGATCAACTGCGTTTTGTCATTGCTCATGAACTTGCTCACCATGCTGCAGGTCATGTAAATTTCTGGATTAACTTATTAATGAAACCAGCAATGTTTATCCCTTTCTTAGGTTCAGCTTATAGTCGTGCGTGTGAATTGACCTGTGATCGCATTGCTGCTGAAATTATTAATAATAAATCCGCCAGCATTAATGCACTCATCACGCTGGCATCTGGAAGCCGCGAACTGGTGACTGCGACCAATAACGACAGTTTTGTACAACAAGAGCTGAGTGTGCCTGCCGTGTTTGGCTTTTTACAAGAAATTACATCAAGCCATCCACGTATGACAAAACGTGTTATCGCGATTAATAACTATCAGCTTGGTGATCAGAAATCGACTCTGATCGCTCGTGAAGCCTAAAAAAACCATTGCCATAGCCGCTTTAAATTAGCGGCTTTATTCATTTTATCACTTCGGTATAGCCTGCGATAAATTATCCACTAACCAATCAGCAAACTGTTTTTCTTCACCGACTAAATGTGCTTTATCACTCATCAGAATATAATCACACCCCGACGGCACAAAACCAAATGGCGCGACCAACACACCTCGTTTGATGTCATCCATAACAAAAGGATATGACCCCATTGCAGCCCCTAGTCCATCAATAGCCGCTTGAATACAAAAATAAAAATGACCAAATGTCTGCTGCGAGTGGTGAGTAAAATCAGTTGCTGTACCGCTCATTTGCTGCCAGTTTTTCCATGCGCTAGATCGAGTTGCGCTATGAATCGTCGTGATACTGCCTAGATCGTGCTTCACTTTTTCCCAATAATCGGGCGAGAAAACGGGCCCCACCCATTCTTCAACTAATGACGTTTTGTAGTAATCACGATGACACTCAAAATCATCACGACGTATCGCAAGCGATAAGCCATTTATCCCTAATTGCACAGCACCACCAGCTGTCGATAAACGCACATCAATACCTGACGATTCATAAAAGCCACTTAATCGAGGCATTAACCAACGCATGGTTAATGTTGGCTCACATGATACCTCTAACGTATGAAGCCTTGACTGTCGCAACGCATTGACAGTGTTTTCCAATACGTTAAATACTTGACGGGTAGACACTTTTAACTTTTCACCTTCCTGCGTTAAAAAGACGTTACGCCCTTTTTTATAAAAAAGCGCAACGCCTAAATACGTTTCTAGCGTCTTGATCTGTTTGCTCACTGCACCATGCGTAATGTTCAATTGCTGTGCCGCTTCACTAAAACTTGAACACGACGCTGCCACATCGAATACATGAAAAGCTTTAAGATGTCTCATCTGTGAATTTTTCTCACATGTTATTTCACTTCTTTTCGATTAAAACATAGCCATCGCACGCATACAATATCGCCATAAAAAACTTGCTGGAGAGACAAATGGAACTGATCAGCTTAGCGATCTTGGGATTATTGATTGTAATAAGTCCCGGTGCTGATTTCGTATTAGTGTTAAAAAACAGCCTCAATCACGGACGTTCCGCGGGGATCTGGACTGCAATCGGTATTAGCCTTGCGATCACCATACACATTTCTTACTCATTATTGGGGATCAGTTACCTTATCTCACAAAATGAAATGCTATTTAATGCCATTCGCTATGCAGGTGCTGCCTATCTAATTTATTTAGGGATAAATGGGATCTTTTTTTCTGACAACAAAACCGATCTACAAGGTGCAACTAAGCCGAGTAAAAGTAGCCAACACTTTCTAGCACAAGGCTTTCTTTGTAACGCGTTAAATCCTAAAACCATGCTGTTTTTCTTAAGCGTGTTTAGCCAAGTAGTATCGACAGACGCAAGCGATAACCACATTGCCTTGTTATATGGTGGTTACATGATTGCGATGCACTGTTTATGGTTTAGCCTTGTTGCGATCCTATTTACATCAAAAGCACTGCAAACACGTTTATTGAATATGAAGAAGCGACTAAACCAACTCTGTGGCGTAGGACTGGTTACCTTCGGTACTGTACTGGCATTAAAATCTTAACGCTTCAAACTCAACGTCGCTGATCATCATTCAGCGACTTTCTCTTTATCGCTTCCAATATTTCGACAAAATCTAACTGACTTAGTGAAAAGTTCTCACTAAACATTCCTTACGAAAATAAATATCGCACAAATAAGTAAAATCTAATTTTTATTCTAATTTTTCGTTGACAGCTTTACCTCATGTCACTAATATCCGCGTCGAAGCAAACGATTACATTTCGTAACTATCTGTTTTTACGTTTTTTTTCTTTTCTTTGAGTCAGCTGATCTCGGTCAGTTGTCTTTCTTTTTTCTATATAAAGAGAGAGACAACATTTTAGAGATCAACATGACAACGATGACTTCTGCAGCACCTACCAGTACTCAAGACACTTCTTGGCAAAACAAAGCAATTTTAAGTGTAGCTTTCCTAATGGCTACGACCTCTGTTGGTCCGGGCTTTTTAACCCAAACTGCTGTTTTTACAAACATCTATAAAATCGACATGGCATTTCCTGTTTTTGCATCCATGTTTATCACCTTCGGTATTGTGATGAACTTGTGGCGCATTGTGGGTGTATCTGGCTTACGTATCCAAGACATTGCGAATCGTGTTACCCCGGGGATGGGCTATGTTGTTGGTATTCTACTTGCGCTTGGTGCAGTGGCGTTTAACTTCGGTAACGTCAGTGGTGCAGCATTAGGTATCAATGTTCTGACAGGTGTCGATACGACATGGGGCGCATTGTTCACAGGTGTTGTCGGTTGTTTACTGTTTGTCGTTCATAATGCCTCAAAACGCATGGATCAAATGGCGCGCTACCTTGGCTTGTTTATGATTGTGCTGATTGCTTATGTGGCAATGACTAGCCTTCCACCTATGGGTGAAACACTAAAAGCGGCAGTGATACCAACAGATATGAGTAACCTATTACTGCCAACGTTAACCATTGTTGGTGGTGCTGTCGGTGGTTACTACACAGGGGCGCAGCGCTTAGTTGATGTTGGCTTGCAAGGTAAAGAAAACGTAAGCGTAATTGAAAAAGCAGCATGGGCTGGCATTTCCATCGCTGTTGTTATTCGTATTCTGCTGTTCTTAGCAGTATTTGGCGTGATTGCAACAGGTGCGGTATTAGAGACCTCAAACCCAGCCGCCGATGCGTTCCGTCAAGGTGCAGGTGACATAGGTTATTTTATCTTTGGTTTGGTGTTATTTGTTGCTTCAATTACCTCGGTGGTTGGTAACTCTTACATGGCAATCTCGCTAATTAAAACCCTATTCCCTGTGGTTGCGCGCAATGAAAAAGCATGGTGTGTGGGTTTTATTATCATCACCAGCCTTGGCACCGTGACCATGAACATGCCTATTCTACTACTGATGTTAGCCGGTCTTATTAACAGTATTATTCTGCCAGTGGTATTAGCCATGGTACTTGCAGCGACTCGCCGCAAAGACATTGTCGGTGATTACAAGCACCCAATGTATCTAACCGTTACAGGTGTGTTGATTGTGGTGGTAATGGCTGCGGCTAGCCTTTCAAATATCAGCAACTTTATGACGAAGTTTATGGGATAAGCCCAATACTGGGTTCAACCCAATAAAGGTCTAGTGATGGCGCTAGACCTTTCTGCTTTTTATGACTCATGATTTGTAATAGACATCTGATTTTTAACTTTATTGTCAGATAGATAAACTAAATCAATTTAGAATAACCAATATACCATTCATTTTTAATCTTTAATCATGTTTAAAAAATATATCATCCCTTCGTTACTATTAAGTTTTTCTAATATGGCCCTTGCCGACGCTCAGCAAATCTCTCTACATAATGGCAGCTATGATATTCCAGCTATCTTCTCGGTACCTGATAAGAAAATAGATGAACAGATACCTGCAGTGATCATGCTCCATGGAACAGGGACACAAAAAGATGAAGTGGGTAATTTATATAAATCTCTCAGTGAAAAATTAGAAGCATTAGGTATTGCATCTATTCGTCTCGATTTTGCAGGCAGTGGTGACAGTAAAACATCTGACTTAGCATACTCTTTATCTTCTGCTGTTCTCGATGGACAGACTGCTTTTAACTACCTTCAAGCTAACCCCAAAATAGATAAGCATCGTATTGGGGTTATCGGCTTTAGCCAAGGCGCATTAATTTCACAATTATTGGTCATCGAAGAGCCCAACATTAAATCACTTGCTGTCTGGTCTCCTGCTGTTGGTAATGGCATTGCACCAATGAAAGCCTTTTTTGAACAATACTATGACGAGGCAAAACAGAACGGCTACGCATTAATTAAATATGATTGGCGTTCACCATTTAAAGTAAACCTAACATGGTTTGAACAATTAAAAGCCCAGCAATCACTCACATTGATGAAGCAATTTACAGGTTCCCTATTAGCGATTTCAGGTACTAACGATACCGTTTTACCGTGGGAAAATGCGAATACACTGATCACCGCATCAGGCAGTAAAGACGCTACAGCTGTCGTCATAAAAGATGGTGATCATATCTTTAATGTCTTTGATCCACAGGCACATCAAAGTAAAGAGCTACTAGAAATAACAGCTAATTGGCTAAATTCGCGTTTATAAGTCATCATTTACGCTAAACGCAAAAAAGCCGCTGAGGATTAACTCAGCGGCTTTGTTTTAAAAGGTAGAGCGGCTCTGAGTATTAGAGGATTTGAACCCAGATATATGGTAAACGTATGCTGGTTTTCAAGACCGGTGCTTTCAACCACTCAGCCATCTCTCCTAAATTGTTATCTCTTAAAAAATAAGAAAGAGTGACAGCAGGCTTAAACTCACAAATTATTAATGAATAATGAAAATGGTTGGGCGATGAGGTAAAACAGCGAAAAGATTACGCCGTCATATCGTCAAAAAATAGAAATAAAAAATGCCCCTGCAGAGCGCTTGGGGCATGAAGAACGTTAAAAGCTCAAAAATAAATGACTAAGACTTATTAAGTAAAAAGCTTTCTAGCTCCAATATCGTCGGAGCACCATTAGCGCCCTCTGTCGAAACAACTATTGCCGCTACCGCATTACCAAGTCGTGCCGCATCTGCAAGTGACCAGCCTGAAGATAGCCCGGCTAGTACACCACCACAGTGGCTATCACCTGCTGCGATCGTATCAACGACCTCAACGTTGTGTGCTGGTATATTGATAGCCTCACTCATTGGTTCGATCACCCATGCGCCATGTTTATCTAAGCGATAAATTAAGCTTACTCCAGAGGCATCCGAAAACTTTTTCGCATCGTCGATCGAAGCCTCGTTATTGCGAACCAGCATCTTAAACTCATCTCTGTTGATAGTAAGAATCGGTTTTTTTGCCAATAATTGAGTAATAAATACAGAATCGATCTCAGCAAATCTTGGTCCAAAATCGACAAAGATGCGCACGGAAGGGTCTAAGCTCAGCAACCATTTTTTCAAAGGTTCACTCTCTTTATCAACCAACTCGTAACCAGATACATACACCAGAGATCCATTACTGATATCCAATTGGTTAAGCTGATCTTCACACCAATACTGTTCGCATCCTTCAACCGTAATAAAGGTACGCTCTTTATCCGGTTCTACCATCGCTAAACACCAACCATTATCGACCCGGTGATTATGCAGAAGGGGCACAAGACCTTCCTGTTGCATGGCCCTTTTTGTCATCTCACCCCAGGGTCCATTTCCCACGGGAATGCCATTGATAATGTCAATGCCCAAGCGAGCAAGGCTGCGTGCTACATTAAAAGCACAACCACCGATCTGTTTAGATTGCTCACGAGCCACTTCATCGCCACCACTGGTTGGCAGTTTTTTGATCGTTAAAATGATATCGCCAAATGCAGCGCCAATAATCGCTACAGGTAAAACTTGGTTCAACGTTTTTAGGTTAACCATGGCATTCTCGTTATTTAGACAAGATTCGATGTGCAATAAAGCTAACAAAGAAAGAGACAAAAAGACCTAAGCTAGAATCAGCAAAGATACCCACCGCAAATGGGCCATCGACAAAGCCAGTATTTGTCACAAGTAAACCGGATATTGCACCAGCTAACCAACAACCTAGCGTCACTTTATTCACACCCGTTTCACCATAAAGCTCGTCGACACGATAGCCACAATGCGAACGATGCATATAATAGTCATTAATAAAGATCGCAGCCCACGCAGCTAAAAATACACCACAGAAAACCAAGAACGAGATAAATGGCCCTAAAAAATCACCTGATACGAATAACACATAGATAGCAACACCAAGCACCAATACGGCATCAATCGCAATTGCAGTACGTTGTTTCAGTTTTACGCCAATCGTTAATAGATTTAAGCTTGCAGAATACAGGCTGATGACAGCAATAGTCACAATGCCTGCAACCGCTGCTAATAAGTAAGGTACCGCCATCCAAGATGGTAGTAAGGTTCCGATGGCAGCGATAGGATTCTCATGAGAAGCAAGATCGGGGATCTGCGCTGTCAATAATATACCAGCAGTAATCAGTAATAATAAAGGCAGTGCTGCACCACCAACTACAGCAGTAAAAATACTACGATTGCTCGATTTTCTTGATTGATCTCGGCTATAATCCGCGCCCGCTATAGCCCAACTAATCCCTGTTCCTGCGGCAATAATTGAAACCGCTGGTAGAAATCCTGTTAACCAATCTCCTTGCGGTAATGCCAAGATAGCGACCCAATCAGCAGTGCTTAATAAGTACCCCACTACAATCAAAGTCATTACACCAAAAGAACGTGTAATCCACTCTTGCATCTTAAGTACGGTGTTTTGGCCTAGCATGCTCACAAAGACTGTTAATCCACCAAACAGCACTAATGAAAACGCAGTAACATAAACCGATTCTTCAAAACCTATTGCGACAAACAATGCAGATAACGTCAATGTACCCGTGATGATATTGACAGCTTCCCATCCCATTAGGTTCATCCAACAAAATGATGTTGGTGCAATATTACCTTTTTTACCAAAGCCAGCACGTGAAAGTGTCAGTGTTGTGGTACTACCAATTTTACCCGCAATACTAGTGATACCCACCAAAGAGAAAGACGCAACACCGACAATCGCAGCGAGGACAGATTGAAAAAAAGACAGACCAAAAGACACAATAATGGCGCCATAAACAACACCTAAAATACCGATATTGGCTGCACACCATACAAAAAACAGCTCACTTGGCGCTTTAATTTTTTGGTCTTCCGGAACAATATCAATACCCAGTTCATTAACTGAAGAAGACTCAACATGCGCTTTTAAATGTTTATTTGACGCACTCACGTTATCAGAATTCATTTTGCTCACCTTGTCCATTAGGTCTGTATTCATTCAACTTTTCAGCGTATAGATTGAACGAGGTATTGTTCGCTTGTTCAATCAGTTTAATACTTTGCGTAGGGAATGCGTCAATGCCATGTATTGCGCCACAAATTGCCGTTGCCATTGCTCCGATCGTATCGGTATCGCCACCCAAGTTAGCAGCAAGCTCTGCACATACCAGTGGGTCAGTATTTGCGGCATCGACAAGAGCGATCGCAGCAGGGATAGACTCAATAATGTCCATTCCCGAGCCTACCTGCTCGTAAACCACTTTCACGACGTCTTGCTTATAAGCGTGTGTTTCAATCCCAACTTGAGGCGTGATCGCATGTTGTTTTTTAATTGTTGAAATTAATTCCATCGCATAAATAATTCGATAGCCTAAAAGTGGACTGAAAGTAGACTGGTGTTTCTTTTGAGCTACATTGACTATTTCACAAAGCTCATCTTTTATTACGCTCCAAGAGACACCATCAATGGCTCGGCTAATACACCAAGCCACCGCCGTAGCCCCAGCGATCGCTATATCAGACTTATGGGTCGCAATACACGACAGGCGAACATTCGCAATGAAGTGATCTAAGTCATCACAGCGCAGCAAACAACCGACTGGAGAAACACGCATCGCAGAACCATTGGTCACACCGTTCGATTCAATCAGCTCAACATCAATACCTTGCGCGATATCATTCAACGTTTTCTTCGATGTAGGACCCAAAATATTTTTGTTAAATGCGTCCACCTCGTGAGCCCACTTCATAATGTGTTTTGCCACAATATTCGGGTCAATTTCACCATCAGATTCGATGATAGCTTCAATCAAAGCAATTGCTTGACTGGTATCATCCGTGTACTGGCCTTTTTCAAACTCATTGGCAGCAATGTTTTCTTCAGGGCCGGCAAGAAACTCATCAATCCAGCCAAAATAGCTCTCTACTCGACTTTTTGGCCATAGTTCAGATGGCATTCCTAGAGCATCACCATAGGCTTGACCAAATAGACAGCCCTGAATTCGCTTAAGTGTTGCATTATTATTATTTGTAGGGGTAAAAGACATTTTGTATCACCATCGGTATATATTCTTCGCAACCAGAATAAGTCCAGTTAAAGTCCAAAGAAAGTCCTTTAGTAGTCCGGTGTGACAGTTTCCACATTTTTTGTTATTCTGATCAGCAGTCCTAATTATTTGAATTTTGAAACATGACGAGCCAAAACATCATCACTGCGATTAACGAAAATCTCAGCAATAACTCGCTAGCACCAAAATATATTCAATTAAAAGAGAGCCTTGAGTTAATCATTAGAAAACGGATTATTCCGAATGGCACCGTACTACCTTCAGAAAGAAAACTGGCTGAAGAACTAAATGTCTCTAGAGTGACGATTGTCAAAGTCCTTGAAGAATTGAGGCAGTCAGGCCTAATCATTAAGAAGCAAGGTAAAGGGACAACGGTAAACTTCCCACTGGACTACAACTTGTCTGGCGGTGGTTTTTCTTCGCAATTACATAGTCAAGGTCAATTATCGAACCGTTGGATCAGTCGTGAGCTGATTGAAGGTGAAGAGTCCATTCGAAAAGAGCTCAGCATAATTCAGCCAAGTAAAATAGCGAAAGTAAAGCGAGTACGGTTAGCAGACGATACTCCCGTATCTATTGAGACGATGTTCGTTCCCCAAGTTTATTTACCAAGACCAGAATTACTAGAATGGTCGCTCTACCAGTATTGGAGTGAACAAGGCATCAAACCTTCAACTCAAGAATATCAAATTAATGCCCACCAGCTAACTCAAGAAGAAGCTGATATGCTAGAAACAAAAATGAGTGAACCCGCATTAATGATCATTCTCAAAAGCTTTGATCACCAAGGAAATATTCTTGAATACGGCTCTGCAATTTGTCGCAGTGCCAGCTATAACTTTAAATTTAAAGTGCAATTATCAGATTAGAACCTTGCTCAGATTATGAGGTGCCAGTGATTCATCGGCATTGAAAATGCTTAACGAAAAAGTCCCGACAGATCCTTTAATTCCATACTTTGCCATAAATCTATTTACTTATCGTCTCAGCAAACAAATACGTTTTAAAGGGTTTGAACTCTGCTTTTAAAATCTTAAATGCCCCAAAGTAAAAAGGCTGCTGAGTCAAACTCAGCAGCCTTCTCTGATATAACGGAGCAGTTCTGGATATTAGAGGATTTGAACGCTTCTGATATCAGTATCAGATTATAAAAATTTATTCATTCTTATCAGATGCAAAAAAGCCGCTAACTTTCGCTAGCGGCTTTCTTTAATATGGCGGAGAGATAGGTATTTGAACCCTATCGAACACTATAAATTCTTCACAAACCCTTGACTAAAAAAGATTTTTCGACACATCCACATGCAAATCGAATACAAGTGTCTAAGCCAATTGGCTTAAAAATCATCCTACAGGTTACGTAAAAAAAGTCAAAGTAATGATATTGTACTCTACAAACTAAGAAAAATGAGCACAAATCAGCCAAAGTTTATAAAACAAATATTGAATGCATTGTTTTGTAGTTAAATATGCTACTTAGCACACACTTTTTCATTATGAAGTTCATATAATACTGCCGTCAAAATATTATATGTCGATAACATCATGAAAAAAGACTTTTCGCCTAGTGAACTTAAAACCATCCTGCATTCCAAAAGAGCGAATCTATATTATCTTCAGCATTGCCGAGTGTTAGTAAACAGTGGCCGAGTTGAGTATGTTACCGATGAAGGCAAAGAAAGCTTGTATTGGAATATACCTATTGCTAATACAACAGCGATCATGCTAGGGACAGGAACTTCTATTACACAAGCCGCAATGCGGGAATTGGCTAAAGCTGGCGTACTTGTTGGTTTTTGCGGAGGTGGAGGTACACCTCTTTTTTCTGGTAATGAAGTTCAAATTGATGTTTCTTGGCTTCTTCCACAATCAGAATATCGACCAACAGAATATTTACAACAATGGGTTAGCTTTTGGTTTGATGATAATGCGCGATTATCTGCCGCGAAGGCCTTTCAACATCAACGAATAAAAGAAATTCGTAAACAATGGAAGCAATTGACTAATAAATATGATTTTGCCTATAACACAGAATTGTTAGATGGGGCATTAAATCGCTTTTCCGATAATATTGACACTTGCCAAACGACTCAAGACTTATTGAGTCTAGAGGCAACCACGACAAAAGCTTTGTACAAAATAGCTTGCCATGCCGTTCAATATGGTGAGTTTACCCGTTCAGAACGTGGTAACAGCACTGACCTTGCTAATCGTTTTTTAGATCATGGTAATTACTTAGCTTATGGTTTAGCGGCAACCGCCTGCTGGGTTATAGGATTACCACATGGTTTAGCTATCTTACATGGAAAAACACGACGAGGCGGACTAGTGTTTGATGTTGCAGATATAATGAAAGATGCTGTTGTTTTACCTCAAGCTTTCATATCTGCAATGAATGGTGATGATGAACAAGAATTTAGACAGCACTGCTTAGCTCAATTTCGTAAAACACAAGCATTAGATGTCATGATTGAAACCTTGCAGGCTACAGCTGAACAATTTGCAAGGAATAAAGCATGAACATTTTGTTAGTTTCTGAATGTAATAAACAAGCATTATCCGAAACCCGTCGAATATTGGATCAATTTGCCGAGCGTAAAGGAACGCGAACATGGCAAACACCCATTACGTTTGATGGTCTTAAAACTTTGCGTATGTTGTTAAAAAAAACAGCAAGAAGAAATACTGCTGTTGCTTGTTATTGGATCAGAGGAAAAAACCAAACCGAATTGTTATGGATTGTCGGTAATCGCCGAAAATTTAATGAACAAGGAACTGTCCCAACCAACATCACGCAACGAGATATTTTACGAACTCAAGATGAAAATGGTATGAACTCCATCCAAAGTGTCGCTTTATTGGCGGCATTAGCTGGCTTATTTCATGATTTTGGTAAAGCAAACCAACTATTTCAGAATAAACTAAAACCAAAATCCAAAGTACGATTTGAGCCCTATCGTCATGAGTGGCTATCACTTTGGTTATTCATCGCTTTTGTTAATCAACGTACA
Organism: Photobacterium sp. GB-1; assembly: GCF_003026165.1. Taxonomy (NCBI): domain Bacteria; kingdom Pseudomonadati; phylum Pseudomonadota; class Gammaproteobacteria; order Vibrionales; family Vibrionaceae; genus Photobacterium; species Photobacterium sp. GB-1. The sequence continues at coordinate 233,369 of NZ_PYOB01000001.1, forward strand.
GATAATGAATGGTTGGAAGATCTTGCTGACGATGCTCAAATTGATGATAAAACTATAATTAGTCAGTTAAATCCAACACAACCTTTTGTTATTGATGACTTACCTCCTATTGCGCAATGTGTGGCGTGGCTTATTGTTTCACACCATCGATTACCTAAACACCTTCTGGGTAAGGTTGTACTATCAGACATCGACAATTGGAAAGTTGGTATTGATGTAAGTTGGAATGCTCTTAATCATAAATCTGAAGCTTTTGGAGATAAAGAGCACAGACAAAACCTAAAATTTCCATTAGGTACTCCATTTGTAAGTTCAACGTGGCGCAAAAAAGCCAAAGAGATCGCAAAAAGAGCACGTAATTTACCTAACTTTACTGAGTACGCTCAACTAGAAAAAGCGTTCCCATTACACTTAGCTAGAATGACATTAATGTTGGCAGATCATACTTACTCTGCCGACATTGCTCATGCAAATTGGCAAGATCTCACTTATAAAGCTAATGCTAATACCGATAGAAAAACAAAGGAAATCAAACAGAAACTTGATGAGCACTGTATTGGTGTTGCACATAATGCCTATATCTTAGCGCATACACTCCCTCGCCTTCGAGCTGTAATGCCTGCGATAACACAGCACAAAGGATTTAAACGCCGTACTAAAAATGCCAAATTCCGTTGGCAAGATAAAGCATATGATTGCGCTTATGCCATTGCCGAACCTTCAGAAAAACAAGGTTTTTTTGGCGTAAATATGGCATCAACAGGTAAAGGAAAAACGTTCGCCAATGCACGAATTATGTATGGATTATCCAATCCCAAGTTAGGATGCCGTTTCAGCGTTGCACTGGGATTAAGAACACTTACATTGCAAACAGGCGACGCACTGCAGCAGCGGCTGCATTTAGATAATGATGATGTCGCCGTTCATATAGGTTCCCAAGCAGTTTACGATCTGTTCTCTCGTGATAAAAAAGCGCAGCAAGCAGCCCAAGATAAAAATGAAGCAACTGTTGTTACAGGGAGTGAATCAGAATTACTATTTTCAGAGCACAATTATGTTCGCTATGACGGTGAAGTCGATAACCATTATCTACAGCGTTGGTTAAAAGAGAGAGGCGCGATTCATAAATTAGTGAGTGCCCCCATCTCTATCAGCACCATCGATCACTTAATGCCCGCTTCTGAAGGAATTACTGGTGGTCAGCAAATCGCACCAATGATGCGATTACTCACAAGCGATTTAATTCTAGATGAGCCAGACGATTTTTCTTTAGATGACGATCCTGCTTTAGGGAGATTAGTCTATTTCGCAGGGTTACTAGGCTCTAGGGTATTATTATCCTCAGCAACATTGCCGCCAGCTTTAGTAAATCATCTTTTTGCTTGCTACCAAGCAGGTCGAGCACAATACAACTTAGTAACAGGTCAACAACAAAATTTACCTGTGTGTTGCGCTTGGTTTGATGAATTTGGTGTGCAAAGTGAAAAAGCAGCTGATATTGCGCAGTTCAACCAGCATCATCAAACGTTTACTCAAGCACGCAAAAAGTCATTAGAGAAACACCAACAAACTTTGCATGTCGGACATTGGCTCGTCATGAATGAAAATTCTCAAAACAACACATCGTATCTCGAGCTCTTTAGCCAAACTTTATATCAGGGTATCTATCAATTAGCGACCGAACATAAAACGCAATCCACGCAGGTGCACTCAAAAGGAAAAACTGTATCAGCTGGCATTATTCGCATGGCAAACATAGAGCCTTTGGTAGCCGTCGCCAATAAGTTATTTTCCATACCTGCAAAAGAAAACACACGAATTCACTACTGCGTTTATCACAGCCAGCATCCTTTGGCGGTGCGTTCTGCTATTGAAAATAAACTGGATCAATTGCTGCAACGCGATCGTACAGATCTGGAAGATATAATTAGCAAGCCTGTCGTTGAACATATCTTAAATACATATTCGGAGCAGCATCATATCTTTGTTGTTCTAGCAACCCCCGTCGCTGAAGTAGGACGAGATCACGATTATGATTGGGCGATTGTAGAACCAAGTTCTATGAGATCAATTATTCAGCTTGCAGGGCGTGTCCAGCGTCATCGTCAATTAGCGCCTAAAGAACCAAATATATTGGTATTAAACAAAAATATTAAAGCGCTAAAACATAGTGCTGTGGCGTATACCGCCCCAGGATTTGAGTCAGATAAACAATATACGCGAGATAAAGGAAAAACACATTTTCCTTATTTACAGTTATCTAATCATGACTTACGTCATCAACTTCCACTGAGTTTACTGGAAAGAATCAGTTCAGAGCCTCGTTTCATTTGTCCTAAGCCCTTGGTCGATGAGAAACAACAGCGCGTAAAAGGATTTATCGAGCTTGAGCATCAAGCCACCTTATTTTATATGCAGCAATATTTACAACCTTGGTGGCATAGTAATACTGCACATCTCATTGGCGAGGTACAAAAGCAAACGCCGTTTCGTCAAAGTCGACCATCAATCAACTATATCATGATGTTGGATGACGAAAGCGTCGAAATCACTTTACAAACTTGGGATAACGCCAGTCAAGGCTGGGTTGATTCAGGTTTACTGTCTCCATTTTCTGAACTGAAATTAGCTAAAGGCATTTCAGTCTTTGGTAGCCAATGTTTAACCGAAGAAATTAAACGACTTGCTGATGATGACCAATTATCAACAACAATCACCTGTGAGCGATTTGCTCCCATAAACTTACCTGCAAACAATGATTCAGACTGCGGTAGTTCATGGTTTTACAACCCTATTCTAGGTGTGTTTCGCGGACGCGATATCACACCATTTAACCATGATTCTGTTTGAGGGATTGGAGGAAAAATGCCTGAAACATTAGCAAAGAATATTAGAACGTTTATTAATGAACGTTATCAAACTAAGCTCGAAGAAAAGCAGAAAGCTTATGAAAAAGATAAGTCTTTAGCGATAACGGCAGAAGATATTGATCTTGTCGAAAGTCAATTTTCAGCCGAGAAAGTGAAACTACAACAACAGTTTGAACTTAGTGCGTGGATAGAGAATGCTGCTCGTCGAGCTAACCAAATTAGCATGGCGACACACGCTTTAAAATTTACCAATAGTTCAGCTAAGGGTAGTAACGTACTTGCTCAAGATCTAGGTCACGATTCACGTTATCTGGATAGTGAAATACTAAAAGATAAAGCGATTGATGCAGTAGGTAACGCTGCAGCTCTTGATGTGGCTCGTTTTTTACAGCTAACAGATGAAAATGGTTCTTCGTTATTGTTTTATTTAGCACAAGAAGATTATCGTCCTCTTGCTCTTTTATCTAGCAAAGAAGCCGAATTAACCCATTGGGTTGACGGATTAAAACAAGCACTTCGAGATACGACTCCAAGCAGTCACACGTTAGGTAAACAAGTCTATTTCCCAATAGATGATGATCAGTATCATCTATTGGCGCCGTTGTATTCATCATCATTAGCTCACGCATTATTTGATGAAGTTCAGCACTGTCGTTTTAGTCAAGAAATGAAAGTGATTCGAGAGGCTAAACGTAATAGCGACTTTCATCCTGATACTCTTGTTGCTTACCCAAATTTGGCAATGACTGTAGCGGGAGGTTCAAAACCGCAAAATGTTTCGCAATTAAATAATAAACGAGGCGGTAAAACTTACCTTTTTTCTTCAGCTCCACCACATTGGCAGGCTCAAATCAAAGCCCCTATCGGACTAGATTCTATTTTACGTCATCGTGAGATTTATTATCACACGAAAGCGCCAATCGATCGTCTAACCCAGTTACTAATCAAACTCAATGCAGCTTCAACAGAAAGTAATATGCATATTCGCAATTATATTACTAATACCGTTGATGAAGTAATTGATCAGATCTTGTTAATCATTTCTCCATGGCAGCAACTTCCCGCAGGCTGGAGTAATAAATCAGATCTTCCATTAGCACAACGGCGTTGGCTTGATCCCAATAATACCCAATGGGATAAATTTGATGATGATTGGCAGCATACTATCGCCGCCAATGTCGGACTATGGCTTAAAGATAAGGTAAATAAAGGTAGCAAAGACCAATTTACGTTAGGTCAAATCGAAGCTATACAATGGCAAAAACAGTGTTTACAAGCACTTAAGGACATCGCTTAATGGAACAATATTTGATTTTAAAACACATTGAAGTGACCAATGCTAATGCCATCTCGGGATTTACTTACGGCTTTCCTGCTATCACCCACTTTTTGGGGTATGTTCACGCATTATCGCGTAAGTTAAGTCCTAATCACATTACGCTATCGGATGTGGCTGTGGTGTGTCATCACCATCAAACTCATGCTTATCGAGAATCTATCTATGAACCATATAGCTTTGCTCTAACACGTAATCCTCTCACAAAAGAAGGCAAAACCGCCCCTATCAATGAAGAAGGCCGTATGTCAATGACAGTCTCTCTCATTATCAAAACCAACGGCATTTTAACCAATGTCGAAAATGAAAAGCTTGCGGCATGTGAATTAATAAAACAACTTGCCGAGCAACAAAAATTAGCTGGCGGTCGAATTACCAATATCCGTTCTTGTTCATTAGCGAAAGAAGATATAACAGTTAAAAGACTACTTCGGGGACTACTTCCTGGTTTTGTGTTAATCGATCGCTCAGATCTTATGGCAGTAAACGAACAAGATAGTGAAACGATAGCAACATGGCTTAACGCTTCAGCGATTAAATATCATGCTGTAAACGTTGAAGACCCAGAAAGTGAGGTATCTCATATCGAGTGGCAACGTGTTCAAAAGCCTTCAGGATACGTTGTTCCAATTCATATTGGCTATAAAGCGATTGCTCCAACTTATGATGAAGGCATGGTTGCCAATGTCCGTGATACCACAACCCCAGTCACCTTTGTAGAAGCCGTGCATAGCATTGGGGAATGGGTTGGCGCGCCTAGTCGTATTTCCTCAATGTCACAGATTCTATGGCGTTATAACTATCATACGCCATTCTACGTAGCCCATTCTCAGCTGCACAGTTCAGATGATGATTTAACACCATCCTCTGATCATTATTTTGAATATAACGAAGATTTTTAAAGGAATAATCACTATGAGTAAATTAGAAAACCCTTCAGTATTAGCATTTGAAGCTAAACTGGCTTGCTCTGACGCTATTATGTTTGCTGGTAACTGGGATAACCGTAAAGAAGATGCTCATTGGGCACCTATTCTTGTGACTGAAAAATCAGTTCGAGGCACAATTTCAAATCGAGTGAAAGGTGCTAAAGCAAGTAAAATCGACGCTGAAGTTGAAAAAGCGAACTTACAAACTGTTGATAATGCAGCGCTTAATTTCAATACCGATACGTTAAAAGTTACATTCACTTTACGTATCCTTGGTAACCTTGGTACACCATCAACATGCAATAAACCTGCTTATCAACATGCACTGGCCAACAAAATCACAGCATATGTTGAAGAAAATGGTTTCAGTGAACTAGCAACACGTTATGCATTAAACCTTGCAAATGGGCGTTTCTTATGGCGAAACCGAGTGGGTGCAGAGCAAATTGAAATCTGTATCTCCCATCAAGAGCAGTCTTGGGATTTTGACGCACAAGACTATTCATTACGTGATTTTGATAAACAAGATGAGCGTATTCAAGCACTTTCAAAAATTATCGAGCAAGGCTTAATGGGTGAAAAGCCGACCTTACTCACCATTGAAGCGTTTGTTCAATTAGGCAAAGGTCAAACAGTATTCCCATCACAAGAGTTGGTGATGAATGCTGGAGATAAAAAGAGCAAATATTTGTACCAGCTCTCTGGACAAGCCGCAATGCACTCACAAAAAATTGGTAATGCTCTACGCACTATAGATACTTGGTATCCTGAAGCTGCAGAATATGGACCTATTGCTATTGAACCGTACGGTAGTGTGACAAATCGTGGTATTGCATATCGTAAACCAAAAGAGAAAACCGATTTTTATACCTTACTAGATGGGTGGATGTTAAAAGATAAGCAATCAACACTCAGTGAACAACATTATATGATAGCGATGTTGATCCGCGGTGGGGTATTCGGAGAGTGATATGGATTATTATCTAGATATCCAAGTGCAGCCAGATATGGAAATCACCACGCCTGCGTTATTGAATAATTTATTTGCTAAGTTTCATAGAGCGATGAATCAATACTGTGCAGGGAAAGTAGCTGTGAGTTTCCCACTCTACAATACCTCATTAGGTGATACGCTGCGTTTACATGGTTCTCAAACAGATCTTGAACAATTGATGATTCAGCCTTGGTTAAAGGGACTTCGGGATTACACTACCGTCAGTGCTGTTATGCCTGTACCTGCGAACATAGTAGGTTACAGAACAATTTATCGAGTGCAGAAAAAGAGCCCGCATAATTTACGTAAACGTGCAGTTGCCAAAGGTCGTATGACAGAGCAAGAAGCGTTAACAAAAATTCCAGACTCATTACAGGAACGATTAATATTACCTTTCATACAGATACAGAGCTTATCTAGTCAACAAGTGATGCGGATTTATGTAGCTCAAGGGAATATTCTATCAGAGCCTGTAAAGGGTGAATTATCTAGCTATGGAATGAGTCGTACTACGACAATCCCTTGGTTTTAATTTTCTAGACCCTTTTTTTGAACAAAAACTTAACCTATTGATTTTAAATAAATTAAGTTACCTGAGAGAAAAAAGGGTTTTCTAATCCAATATACGTTAAGCTCTTTAAAAATAAGATAAAATCATATAATGTTTACCCTTCACTGCCGTATAGGCAGCTTAGAAAGATATTTACATAACCCGTAGGAGCAATGTTAACTTCACTGCCGTATAGGCAGCTTAGAAAATTTGATTTAGTTGAATTAGCAGTGATATTAACTTCACTGCCGTATAGGCAGCTTAGAAATACGAACAACGCCGCATTAGGTACACCGTCAACTTCACTGCCGTATAGGCAGCTTAGAAATTATAGATCTTGTTACCAGATGCACGCCATTCCTTCACTGCCGTATAGGCAGCTTAGAAATGATGATTTGGAGCAATCAGGAAAATTTAGTACTTCACTGCCGTATAGGCAGCTTAGAAAAGGTACGAGCGCCACGCCAAAATAATAAACTCCTTCACTGCCGTATAGGCAGCTTAGAAAAGTTGCATGCCCGGTTGCTTGCTTATTCACGACTTCACTGCCGTATAGGCAGCTTAGAAATGATGGCGTCATTATCCAATCAGCAACAGGCCCTTCACTGCCGTATAGGCAGCTTAGAAATTTCCAGCATCGACAAACGCCTGAGTTAGCCTCTTCACTGCCGTATAGGCAGCTTAGAAATGACAAAAAAACAGTAGAAAGAGCGACAATACCTTCACTGCCGTATAGGCAGCTTAGAAAACTGAAATGTTTGATAAAGGTCGCTTAAGTAACTTCACTGCCGTATAGGCAGCTTAGAAAAGGCATCAAGAGTACCAATGTTTTCATTTAATCTTCACTGCCGTATAGGCAGCTTAGAAATAATATGATGTTGATGATCATTGCATCTATTACTTCACTGCCGTATAGGCAGCTTAGAAATACCGCAAAAGACAATAACTGGTCAAAAACAACTTCACTGCCGTATAGGCAGCTTAGAAATTAATTGCGCCACCGTCAGTAATCCTAATGTTCTTCACTGCCGTATAGGCAGCTTAGAAAACCTTGCAAATTTACTCTGACTCAACTATCAACTTCACTGCCGTATAGGCAGCTTAGAAAGACTTGATAAACATATAATACCTTAAGACATACTTCACTGCCGTATAGGCAGCTTAGAAATGAATTTGAAAGATTAGTTTTTGATCGTGATGCTTCACTGCCGTATAGGCAGCTTAGAAACGCTGAACTCATGGCCTGCACCGTTCTGGCTACTTCACTGCCGTATAGGCAGCTTAGAAACATTCGCCAATCGTGCGATTAGTCCAGCCATGCTTCACTGCCGTATAGGCAGCTTAGAAAAAACAAAACCCAGATGGTTTTGAGAAAATTGCCTTCACTGCCGTATAGGCAGCTTAGAAATGACAAATCGACAACGGGCAAAGATTGCGGAACTTCACTGCCGTATAGGCAGCTTAGAAATGTTGTGACTCCCTTTGATTGAGTTACGCTGTCTTCACTGCCGTATAGGCAGCTTAGAAAGAAGAGCGACCAATCAAGGGACTTGCGTTAGACTTCACTGCCGTATAGGCAGCTTAGAAAACGCAACCATTACCACCATTTACAGCATCAGCCTTCACTGCCGTATAGGCAGCTTAGAAATTCTGGCATAAGTAATTTTTTGTTGTAGTAAACTTCACTGCCGTATAGGCAGCTTAGAAATTGCATACTAACCATTTGCGAGAAAATACCTTCTTCACTGCCGTATAGGCAGCTTAGAAATAATTCGATTATTTCGTAAATACATATAACATCTTCACTGCCGTATAGGCAGCTTAGAAATTGTGAGGCAACCATAATCGCTAAAGCTAAAGCTGAAGCTTCACTGCCGTATAGGCAGCTTAGAAATCTGTTTCATCCACTTCAATATTGATTTCATTCTTCACTGCCGTATAGGCAGCTTAGAAACTCAAATTTAAAATCATTCAAAAACGCAAACAACTTCACTGCCGTATAGGCAGCTTAGAAATTAATTGATACCGAAGCTGTACGACTTAAAAGCTTCACTGCCGTATAGGCAGCTTAGAAATAGTGAGCGTGTAAGCAAGCAAATAAGCGAAACTTCACTGCCGTATAGGCAGCTTAGAAATAGATGCAGTAAGCCCCGTTATCCTAAGCGAGCTTCACTGCCGTATAGGCAGCTTAGAAACATGTTTCATTGGTAGGTTTTAAACCACTGCCCTTCACTGCCGTATAGGCAGCTTAGAAAAGATTCATACTTACAGATGCAAAAAAGCCGCTAACTTTCGTTAGCGGCTTTTTCTATATATGGCGGAACAGTTCTGGGTATTAGAGGATTTGAACCCTGCTTTAACTATATAAATGACCCAAAGTAAAAAGGCTGCTGAGTCAAACTCAGCAGCCTTCTTTAATATGGCGGAGAGATAGGGATTTGAACCCTAGATACGCTATAAACGTATGCCGGTTTTCAAGACCGGTGCTTTCAACCACTCAGCCATCTCTCCTAAATTGTCATCTCTTATTAAATAAGAAATGGCGGTGAGGGAGGGATTCGAACCCTCGATACGTTGCCGTATACACACTTTCCAGGCGTGCTCCTTCAGCCACTCGGACACCTCACCACATTGTTGCTGAATCGCTATGCGTTTCAACGGCGGCTAATGTAATCACTTATGCGATATCGGTCAAGGTATTTTCCTGTTCTCTTATTCATTCGCCGACTTATAGATCAATTAGGTCTATTCTCATACCAATCTATTGTTTTTCATCAATTTCAATTACTGTAACATAACGCTGATATACCTTGCTGTTTATGCATCCGTAGTACTCAATTACAGGTTTTTTATGCGATTTTTCTCATTTTTTTATCTCTTCTTATTCTTTCTCATTTCCACCCCACTATCTGCTGAAGAGAATGCATCACACCAACACATTATTGCCAACAAGATCAGTCAGCTTGAAGCGCAACAAAAAACGCCTGAAATAATCAAACAGCTTTCTGCCTATCAAACAGCGGAAAACCAGCTTGAGAAAACTAAAAACTTTAATCAAGCAACACGCAGTTATGAAAAATTAATGAACTCCTATCCAGAAGATAAGGCAAGAGTTCAAGATCAAATAGCGAATTTTAACGCGACAGAATTCCCAGAATCTAACGACTGGGATCACGACCAGCTAACATTAGAAATTGCAGAGCAAGATACCAAGCTGATCCAACTAGAAATAGCACGCCAGTCATACCGCAATATTTTAATTGAAATTGAGCATGGTATTGACGATTTCTCATATCAAACCAATAAGTTAAGAACACAAAAACAAAGTATCACTAAAGAGCTATCTCAAGCGCAACGGGGCAATAACACAGAAGCTATCATGCTGCTCCAAATCGCCGAGCAATATACGACTAGTCATTTATTTATGCTGGAAGCTGAACAGCTAAGTGCAGGTAATCGTCGTGCGTTAGCAAAACTAAATCTGCAATATGAAAACTTACAAATTGAAGCTCATCAGGCATATCGTAATAACTTACAAAATACACTTAATCGTGTTTTACGCTCTAACGTTTCTGAAAATGATGAGCAAAATGAAGAGCTACAAGCTGATATTCAAAACCAGCCAGAAGTGATTAAACAGCAGTTAACATTAAACAAGCATTTGTCTTCTGAGCTAGCAGCGCTGACGTCTAATATTGAACAAACACAGCAGTCTATTAGTACAACCAATGAGCAAATTACTGAAACCACACAAACAGCAGATGCATTAAGAGTCATGGCTGATTGGCTTAAAATAAGCCCAATTATTAGTGAGAATCTTCGTAACCGATTACAAAGTTTACCGTCAAATCCACCGATTGATAAACTTAATCGTGATGTCGCCCGTAATCAAATTCGACTTTATGATTATCAACAACAGTCTGATTTACTTAAAAATAACAAAGAAAAGATCAGTACCAGTAATCTATCACCGCAACAAATTGATCGTTTACACGCGCTAATACAAGATAATCTCAAACTATATAGTGATATTAATAAAGCGTCTGAAACGTTAATTTACCAACAAGCCAAGCTTAAAGTTATTTTCGATCGCCTAAATAGCATGCTGATCAAGATTAAAAATGAATCAGCAAAATTACTTTTTTGGGCACCCAATACTAACCCACTCAGCTTTGATGTCATCAAGCAAATGGGTGAAAAAATCAAATGGTTCTTTTCTCCAACACAATGGATAGGTCTTGTTAAAGTTCCGCACTTTATTAGCCCTTACTCATTGTTTGCTAGTATATTTGTCATTGCTTCACTGCTTGCATTTCTATATTTTGCCAAAAAGCATTGGGTACTTTATTTAGAAAAAACCAGCAAACGAATTAACCGTGTCACTGAAGATAAATTCCGTTATAGCTACACCAATGTTGCGATAGCCTTCCTTCTGGCATGGCCAATCCCTCTGATCATATTTGTTGTTGGTTATACTTTAAGCCTTGCTTGGCAGTTACCCTTTATTTTCCATTTAGGCCAAGCCCTATCGCTACCTTATGCACTGGTTGTGTTCTTTTTCATTCGAGAGTTATGCCGCAAAGATGGACTTTTCATCAGTCACTTTGGTTGGTCTGAAGAAATTACGAATAAAGCATTAGATAATTATCGACGCTTAATGATGGTGTTTATTCCAGCACTTATCTTGCAGCAATTCACTATGCTAACAAGTGAACTCGATACAACGGCTACCCTTGGACGATTAGCTTTTATTATTTCTAATATCGCTATCAGTTTTTTCCATTGGCGATTGTGGAAACTCAAGATGCCAATGACCTATGGTGATTTGCCTGAAGGAAAAGCCCATATTGGACACCATATCTTTTGGTGGGTACTCATCATTACCCCACAGGTACTCAACTATGCGGCACTCAATGGGTACTTAGCCACATCACAAACCATCATGCTACGTATTCAGCAAGGTGCCGTGATTGGTGTTGTCGTCTTACTGGTGTACTTCTTAATAAAAAGATTGATGTTAATACAAAAACGTCGATTAGCATTTGAACGTGCAAAAGCAAAACGCCAAGAAATCATTGCTCAGCGTCAAGCAGAAATGTTGGAAGAGAAAGACGATCACCACGTTAGTAACGATCTCAGCATTGACATTGAAGAGCCGAAAGTAGACTTAGATAAAATCAGTGCTCAATCACTGCGTTTATTACGCTCGCTATTATCACTGATTTATCTGTTTATTCTAAGTTGGTTGTTTTCCGACTTTTATCAAGCCACATCACTATTAGAAGGTGTCACGCTATGGGATGTAACCAATACCATCAACGGCATTGAAGAGCTACATACCATTACGTTACAAAGTGTTTTACTGGCAGTATTTGCTTTTGGCTTAACGGTTATTTTGGCACGCGATTTACCCGGTGCGATGGAGCTGCTTATTCTGCAGCATCTTGATTTAAGCCCAGGTACGGGTTATGCGATAACTTCTGTTACTCGCTATTTAGCTATTTTCATCGGGATTATTGTTGGCTCGGCATTAATTGGTTTTGACTGGAGCAAGATGCAATGGCTAGTCGCGGCCCTTGGTGTCGGTATTGGTTTTGGTATGCAGGAGATATTTGCCAACTTCATTTCTGGCTTAATTATCTTGTTTGAAAAACCAATACGTATTGGTGATACAGTGACAATTCGCGATCTCACAGGCGTAGTCGCGAAAATAAAAACCCGCGCAACTACGATTGTGGACTGGGATAGAAAAGAAGTGATCGTGCCTAATAAAGCGTTTGTTACTGAGCAATTTATTAACTGGTCGTTGTCCGATGCAATTACTCGAGTCAATCTTTCAATCAATGTGAAATTTAAAGCCGATCCTGAGCTAGTAACACAATTATTATTTGAAGCGGCAGAGGAATGTGAACTGGTACTCGATAATCCAGCACCTGAAGTGTTCTTCTTAGGTTTAACCGCTAATTGCCAACAATTTGAATTACGTGCTTATGCAGCGGAAACGGGGCATAGGTTAAGCTTAACTCATGACCTCCACTGCCGAATTAAGAACAAGTTCATTAAAAATCATATTGATATTGCATCACCGCAGTTAGAAGTAACAATGACAGGTCAGCAATTTCATCCAGCCAGTGGCAAATAACATTTAATCATATCTTCACGTACTGCTATTAAACCGATAGCAGTACGTATATTAAGAACCACTCTCGTTTCACTTCCCTTTTAGAACCCTCTTAATATATCTGTTAAAACAGAACAACATAATAACAATCACATTACCTTTTAGCGAAAAATCATGAACTAAGATCACAAAAAACAGTTACTGATAAAACTATTATGTTAATTTAATGTTTTTAAAAAGTTTTTAACTCTAATATGGATATTTGTATCAATAGCTTTATGATACAAAATTTCATCGAAATACCGATTTTACAAGAAGAATAAAAAGACAGGGGTCAAGGATGAAGCCAATGATGTATGTTGTTATTGAAGGTATTATCTGGAAAATTACAGAGTCAGGCGAATGGGTTCAAATTCCAGCTTCAGAAATTATCGATCAGTCGATTCCTTTCATCAAAGAAAGAGCCTACATCAATGACATTTTAAAAACACAAACCCACCAAGATGATGCCCCTGTTATCGAGAGCTCTTCGCATCGTACCCAGTTTTTTCTTGATACCAATATTGGCCAAGAGCCATTATCAAGCAACAGCGCTTCTTTTATTTCTCAGATAAAAGCCACATTAGCTGAAACCTTACCCAAAGCGGGATTTAGTACTCGTTCAATAGCATCCATTCAAAAAACAGAAAATGAATCTGTTGCAGATGCTATCCCATCTCTTAAAGCTTCTGCGACGTTATCAGCCTCCATTATTGATGGTAACGATGGTTATAAAAGCCGATTTGAAACACCTTCTGCGGTACTACTGGGCGACGCTATTGATATTGAAGATGGCAGAATAGTTATCGTTACTGTGACAGATATTAACGGCAAAGTATTCACTGCCAGTGCAGTCGTACAAAATCAAAAATGGATAGTTAATCATCAAGACTTGAGCTCTCTTGCTGAAGGTGAGCTTTCTATTTATGCCTCTGTTACTGACTTCTACGGCAATGTTGTTGATGCCAAAGACACAACAATCAAAGATACCTTTGCTGAAATAAACGCAAAAATTGACGGTAAAGGTGATAATTACTTAAACCTATCTGAAATTACAAATAGTGATTTATTCGGTGAAATAAATTTTGTTGAAAATGATCAACCAATATTTATCACCATAACCGATAGCCAAGGTAAAACACTACGCTTTGAAACCGCCAATGATGATGCGGCTGCTTGGCAAATAAATAATGCTGATCTTTCTTCTCTTGCTGAAGGTGAACTCACTGTTCTAGCAGAAACCGTCGATATTGCGGGAAATCCTGCTTCCGCCACCAGCACCATCATCAAAGATACCTTAGCCACTATTACGGCTGATTTTGACGGCAACGGTGATCGCTTCCTCAATCAAGCCGAAGTCTCAACGACTGAGCTGTTTGGTAGTATCGCTAATATTGAAGATGGACAAACCGTTACTATTACCGTCACTGACAGCCAAGGCTTAGAGAAAACCTTTGAAAGCACTGTTAGCACAGGGAAATGGACAGTTAGTAAGGCCGACTTAACCGATTTAGCAGACGGTGAACTAACCGTTCTCGCTGAAACTACCGATATTGCGGGTAACCCAGCCTCTGCTACCAACACTATTATCAAAGATACTGCGGCAAATATTACGACCAGCGTTGATGGTAAAGGCGATGCGTACCTCAACGCCGTTGAAACACCCATAACCGATTTATTTGGCGCTGTTGAAAATATAGAAGACGGACAAACAGTGACTATTGCTATCGCAGATAGCAGCGGTGCCGAGAAAATTTACACCGCCACTGTTAATAATGGTAAATGGACAGTAAATGACGCAGATCTAACATCGCTTGCTGAAGGTCAACTCACCGTTACGACCACAGCCACCGATATTGCAGGTAATACAACATCGGCCACTAACACCATTATCAAAGATACCCTTGCTGAAATTACAGCGAACTTTGAAGCTAATGGCGATAGCTTTTTAAATAAAGCCGAAATCGACGCTAAAACCACCCTGTTTGGTGACGTTGATTTTGTTGAAGACAATCAACCAGTCACAGTCAAAGTAACAGATAGCAATAGTAAAACTATCACCCTGACCACTACAGTCATAAGCGGTGCATGGCAAATTGATGATGTTGATTTATCTGCACTTGCAGAGGGCGAGTTAACCGTTACTGCTGAAGTTATTGATGTTGCAGGCAACCCAGCGTCGACTACCAACACCATTATCAAAGATACCCTTTCTACCATTACGGCTAACTTTGATGGTAAGGGGGATGAGTATCTTAATCGTGATGAAATCTCTGTGACCGATCTTTTTGGCTCGGTATCCAATGTTGAAGATGGTCAAACCGTTGCAATTAAAGTCACCGACAGTAACGGCCTAGAAAAGTCGTTCGAAACCACTGTGATTGATGGCAAATGGACAATAGAAGATGCCGACTTAACCGATTTCGCTGAAGGTGAACTGACAGTCAATGCTGAAACAGTTGATCTTGCTGGTAACACATCGTCTGCTTCCAACACTATTACCAAAGACACATTCACTGGTATTAGCGCCGATTTTGATGGTAAAGGCGATGAGTACCTCAACCGCGTTGAAATTCCAGTTACCAATTTATTGGGTAAGATCGAAAATGTCGAAGATGGACAGTTCATTACCATTACCATCACCGATAGTAACGGATTAGAAAAAATCTATACCACCACCGTCATTAATGGTAATTGGACAGTTGATAATGCTGACTTAACAGGACTTAGCGAAGGTGAGCTCACTGTCATCGCTGCTACTGTTGATCTTGCAGGTAACCAAGTATCAGCCACAGACACCATCATCAAAGATACCTTAGCGACTATTACGGCGGATTTTGAAGGCAACGGTGATCGCTTCCTTAATCAAGCCGAAATCTCAACGACTGAGCTGTTTGGCACTATCGCCAATATTGAAGATGGACAAACCGTGACTATTACCGTCACTGACAGCCAAGGCTTAGAGAAAACCTTTGCAAGCACTATCAGCGCAGGTAAATGGACAGTTAACAATGCCGACTTAACCAATTTAACAGACGGTGAAATAACCGTTCTCGCTGAAACTACTGATATTGCGGGCAACCCAGCCTCTGCTACCAACACTATCATCAAAGATACTGCGGCAAATATTACGACCAGCGTTGATGGTAAAGGCGATACGTATCTCAACGCCGTTGAAACCCCCATAACCAATTTATTTGGCGCTGTTGAAAATATAGAAGACGGACAAACCGTTTCTATTACCATCACAGATAGCAATGGTACTGAAAAAATTTATACCACGACGGTAAATAACGGAAAGTGGACAGTAAATGACGCCGATCTCACGACACTCGCTGAAGGTCAACTCACCGTTACGACCACAGCGACCGATATTGCAGGTAATACAACCTCGGCCACTGATACCATTACCAAAGATACCCTTGCTGAAATCACGTCGAACTTTGAAGCTAATGGCGATAGCTTTTTAAATAAAGCTGAAATCGATGCTAAAACCACTCTGTTTGGTGACGTTGATTTTGTTGAAGATAATCAACCAGTCACAGTAAAAGTAACTGATAACAATGGTAAAACTCTCACCCTGTCCACTTCGGTTATCAATGGTGCATGGCAAATTGATGATGTTGATTTATCAGCTTTTTCTGAAGGCGAGTTAACCGTTACCACAGAAGTGATTGATATCGCAGGTAATACTAAAGAAACAAGCAATACCATCATCAAAGATACGTCAGTACTTACTATTGATATTGATACAAGCAGTTACCAGCAAGGAGGCTTAAATGTCTCGGCATTAAAAAATGGTCAAGTGCCTTACTTGCAAGGTTCAACAACAGGTACCCAAGCTGGCGATAAGATAACCGTTACCTTTAGTGACGGAGTAGATACTGTATCTCTGACAACAACAGTAGATAGCTCAGGTAATTGGCGTATAGATAACATTGAATTGTCTCAATTAGATCCACAGCAAACCTGGGAGATGATCGCCACAGTTACAGACGCTGCAGGTAATACTGCTAGTGACGATATGCCCACATTCGCGAGCTCAAGCGATATGACTTTCGCTGAAAAAGCGCTAGAAACGGAATCTTCAATTGAATCAAGCTCAACGATTAATATTGAATTCGCCGAATTTACTTTCGGCGCAGCGCAGAGTGCTTTAGAACAGTTAACTTCTAATGGTAAAGACGTTACCGTTACTATTTCTGCTGACGGCTTAACGCTAACCGTACAAACAGCCACCACAACCGTACTCACTGCGGTTATTGACCCTAGCACTCAAACAGTAAAAACAACATTAAGTGCTGCCATTGATCACTCCCCCGGCAACCCTAATACTGAAACAGTGATCTTCATTGACGGTATTCAAACGGATAATGATGGTACGAGTGAAACTGTCATCGTGCCAATCGAGATCAATATTCAAGATGCCGCACCTGAGATTGTCGATGATACGAGTGACGTTATTGAAGGCAACGTTGTTACAGGTAATGTGCTAACCAATGATGTGGATGTCGATGCTTCTCTTTTCGTTAAAAGTATCACTATTAATGGAGAGACAAAGGCACTGAATAACACATCGGTTTCCTTTGATCTTCCTGAAGGAAAGTTCACCATCAATAGTGATGGCGAATGGACATTTACCGCCAATCGCAATCTTAATCATAGCCAAGGTGATATCAACCTTTTCATTGATTACGTCGCTTCAGATAAAGATCAATACGAGAACAATGCAAGCCTTACAATTTCAGTTAAAGATGGTCTTGCCAATGTCATACTCGATGATAATGCAAAGACGGTTGAAAATGTGATTTCAGCTGGAAGCGCTACCTACAAGGGTGAGTTTACTGTACAAGCTGGAGCAGATAATCCTGATCCAAGTAGCCTAACATTTAATTCCCAGACAATAACGGCACTTGAAGCACTAAATTTGTATTCTGGTATCTCACCATCATCGCTTAGTTACACCGTCAGCGCCGATGGTAAAACAATCACCGCCAAAGCGGGTGGCGACACTATTTTTACCTTGAGTTTATCGGCAACCGCCTCAGGCGATAACGCGACGGGTACTGTCACCTTGGTACAACACTTCCCTCTCAATCAACAAGGTTTAGCTGATGCTATCACCCTACCTCTGTTTATTGATGCCGTTGACAGTGATGGTACTGCAACTCCAACAGGGAAATTTGATTGGGTTATCGAAGATGGCGCGAATCCAGTATTAGCCGCATCTGGGCAATTAGAGTTTAAAGAAACGGATCTATCTAATCCGTCAAATCAACCTAATCAACCTAATCAACCATTGCAACAAACAGGCACGATCACCGTCACCATTGGTAGTGATGGTTTAAATGGCACCACAGAGCAAAGTCCGCTGTATTTTGCTTTAAGCCAACTACCAACCGGTTTAACCAGTGGTGGAAAAGCGATTTCCTATGTGATCTCTAATGATAATCAAACTATTGAAGCAAGAACAAGCTCAGGTAAAGTCTTTGAAATAAGCTTATCTTCTCGCCCAGATGCAGAAGCAAACTCAACCGTTGACTATGTTTTTACCCTGCATCAGGCACTGGATCAAACCAGCGTAAACGATGAATTAACTATTTCTATTCCGGTCTTTATTAAAGACAACGACGGAGATATTAACCAAACGGCTATCGATGTTGTCATTGTTGATGGTAATGCCCCTGTTATTAATACAACGTCAATAGAAATATCAGAAACGCCGATGAGTGCTTCTTCACCAGCAGGTAGTTCAAACCAAGCAGACGCCACAATCACAGTAACCGCAGGACAAGATCCTATCGTCGATTTAAATCTTGTTTTATCGGGTACGGTGAAAAGTAGTGATGGCAATAACATCACCTACCAAGGACAAGCATTAACTTGGCAATTTGATGGCAGTAACACCTATAACGCATCATTACCTGATGGCACAGTGATCTTTTCTGTCCATTTATCAGATATTGGTGCAGTACCATCGGGTAGTGCAGCAAATGCAACAATCACAGTGACGCTCAATGAGTCTATCGACCATACCAATGGCAACGATACCGAACTTAATTTATTACTGCCCGTTGAAGCGAAAGACAGTGATGGCAGCTCGAGCACATCAAACGTAACGGTAAGTATTTTAGATGGTTTAGTGCCTAGCATTACCGCTAACAGTAACCTTAACGTGCACGAAAATGACTTACTGGATGATAATTTAGCCGTTGATGCATCAACCACGTCAGCACCAACACTCAGCTTTAACCAAAGTAGTGATGAGCTTGCTTCAGTGCATCTAGATACTGCGCAGTTTAATAGTCAAAACTATACCAGTGGTGGTGAAAACATCACACTTAGCGCAGCAGATACGAACGGTTGGTATAACGCAACAGCAAACGGTAATGATATTTTCCGTATTAAAGTCAATCTAGATGGTACCGTGCAATTTGAGCTTTTCGAAGCGATTGACCGTCCGTCATCATCAAGTCAAGGTGTGCTTAATTTAGAGTTTGGCGCCATTGCCACAGACGTAGATGGTGATGTGTCAGCCACCACACCTTTTGAAGTGACAGTGACTGACGATATCCCTGTTGCAGGTCCTGATGAACAACTTGCTGTTGTTGAGGGTGTTGATAAGACGCTACGTCTATTATCTAGAGGCGTTACTGGTGCTGATGGTGGTGAGGTCGTCAGTATCAAGTATCGTGGCAAAGAGTACCCAGCAGACGGCAATCCAATTGATTTAATAAATACCCAAACGAATCCACACACTAAATATGGCACTATATCTGTTAATGCAGATGGCACTGTCATTATTAAGACGATTGCCAGTAAGGAAAGTAGTGGCGAAATCAGTGATGATTTCAGCTACACCGTTAAAGACAGCGATGGTGACACTGCGGTAAGAACCAAGAAACTATCATTTGCAGATGATCCTGGTCGTATTGAGGTGAATGCAGAGCAGACACTTGAAGACAGTATGAGTAACCCACTCACGATTCAAGTATTCCTTGGTGATATTGACCAGAATGAATCACTTAGCACTATCACAATCAGTGAAAGCTCATTAGCGGGTGGACAGCTGTATTTAGATGGCAATTTGCTAACGGCAACAAATGGCGTAATTACCCTTAGCGACTTTATTAGTGAAGGTGATTTTTATAAGCCAAATGGCGCCCTCACTTACCAGCCAGCATCAAATACTGCGGTTAATCAACAAGATACAGTTGTGCTTAAAATAACAGCGACGATATCAACCAATAACCAAGATAAAACACTGACCAAAGATCTCACTATCAAGGTGCTACCTGATGCTGATGCCGCGATTTGGGACGAGGCTAAAGATTACGAGTACACCGCAGTCGAAGATGATAGTAATGGCATTCAACTCAATGTTGCGGCGGATCTACAAGACACCGATGGTTCAGAAACCCTTAAATACCGAATTTCAGGGATCCCAGACGGCATTACACTCAAACTAGGTAACACCATCATTAGCGACGGCAAAATCATTAACGCTGATCAAATTAATGATGTGAAGATATTTTCTGATAAACACTCAGCAGGCACATTTACCTTCACCATTACTGCGCTCAGCACAGAAAAAGGCAATCAGTTCCTTGATAAAAGTACCGATCGAACAGAAGAATCGCAACGTCTTGTCACAGTAAATATTATTCCTGAAGCGGATGCGCCAAAACTCTCGGTTAAAAACCTTAAAGGCCATGAAGATCAGCCTATTGATCTCAGTAAGGCCATTATTGGTAAATTAACTGATAACGATGGTTCTGAAAGCCTAAGTTACCGAATTAAAGTGCAAGATGGTTGGTCAATTCAAGGTGGCGATGCGGTAGAAGAGCCTGCCGGATCTGGCATCTATATTGTGAGTGCAGAATATATTGAAAATGGTCAAGCACAGCTTCATCCAAAAGCTGATATCAGTTCACACACTGAAAAACTCACTATTGAAGTAACGGCTATATCTACTGAAGCCGCTATTAACGGACTCACCTCTGCTACCAGTACAGAGGGTGCGACCAAGACTATTTCTATTAACTTAAAAGGCACCATTGACCGCCCAGACATTACAGACGGCGGTAATGGGCATTGGCAATACATTGCTAGTAGCACAGATAACACCACTGGCTTTAAGGGCACGCTCAAAGGCATTAATGGTTTTGATGAAGATAAGCCATTACCGCTCGATTTTTTAATTACCACCAGTGATAACGATAAATCAGAAGAGATAACCATCTTAATCACCAACTTGCCTGACGGTGTGAAGTTTATCGATTTTCATGGCAAGCCTTTAAACCTTGAAATTGTCGGTAAGGATGCTTCAACGGGGTTGATCTATCGGATCACATCCGATCAATTAACATCGACGTATTTGTCCACCCCTGAAGACATGAGTGGCAACTTAACATTTGATGTTATTGTAATTTCTACCGAGCCCGACGGTGCGAGTGGTGAATTTAACTACAAGGTGGATATTGAAGTCTTGCCTGCTGTTGATGAGAAAAATGAGATAGATAAGGAAGGTCGCCCTATATTGCAAATATTGCAAAACACAGGTTTTGAAGATCAACCTATCTCATTTTTAGTTGAGCCGACCATCAGAAAAGATAGCGACAACAGTGAAACGCTGACAGGTTATAAAATCACCGATTTACCAGATGGGTTAACCCTGTTTATTGATGGTGTAGAAGTTGTTATTCCTGCTAATGGGCTCGATCTTGCTAACTATAAAGGCAACCAATCATGGGCTGAATTTATTAACAGTGGTCGCGTGACCATTCATGCTGATGAAGATCTCAGTGGCATTTTTGATATCAAGATTAATTATGAAGTAACGGATACGTCAACTTCCGGACAAACAGCGAGTAAAAACATCAATGCCATTATCCAAGTTGATGTTGCAGGGGTCGTTGAAACCGATACGCGCTTAGAATCTACAGAAGATCTGTTAAGTAGTACCGGTGATATCCCTATTGATTTAACCAATGCGGTTCACTTTATCGATGAAGATCTGGATGGCTCAGAGTATCTAGATTACATCGTGATCGAAGTACCTGATGGCATTAATCTCATCATCGATCACCCTAACGGTGCCCATATTGACGGTAGTGGTAACTGGATTATTCCCGCAACGGGCTTAACAAGCGCTAGCATTAAAGAAGCAATGCAAGATCTGTTAGCTGGAGCAACCGTAAGCGCTAGCTTTAATACACAGGTGATTGATCTTGTGGTTAAAGCTCGTGTGGTTGACGGCAACGATTCTCGCTTTTTAGAAGCACCCGTTCAGATCCAGATCACAGGTAAAACAGGAGGTGGAGGTTCATGTCCTCCGACCGAAGCGCCAGATAAAATTCAAGGTGATATGATTATTGCTAAAGAAGGCGAAGATATTAATTCATCAGGTCTACTAAATGGCGATATTGATAATAACCCAGAAATCGCCCTCTCCTTTTTTATTGACGTTAATGACTTACCTGACAATGTTGAAATTATAAGTAACAAAAATACTCCCGACTTTAGCGGTATCATTACCGAATATAACGATGCGGGTGAAATTATTGGTTACACCATCACAGAAAATGGTCTTTCCAATATGACATTCATTGGATTAGATGAAGCTTGGGCTGGATCTTTAGATATTCCGATCACGATCACTCAAACCTCTACCTGTAATGGTACAAAATCCACCACCACACAACATATCAAAATTGACGTTGTTCCGGTTGTTGATAACATCATTACAACAACAGATACCACCAGTATTATAGAAGATACCGCAACCGCAATTAACTTAACGGTGCTGTTAGGCGATAGTGTAAGTAACGGACAAACCATCACGGGTGAAGGTACTTCTGCGACTGGTAAAGAAACCATCAACTGGATGACAATCACCTTAGCACCTGGTGGTGAATTGATTGGCGATCCTGCGATAGTAGCCCAGAACCCCGATGGTAGTTGGCAAGTACTGGATCCAAGTCGTTTAGACGAATTGCTTTTAAAGCCGCCTCATAACTACAGCGGCGATTTAACCATTACTGTTGATACCAACATCACCGATAAATCCGATTCATCATCGCAAACGGATACTCAGACCAAAACCTCTTCTGTGATTATTAACGTTGAGCCTGTGACTGATATCGCCACCATGCCGAATACCATCACCGAGCAAGGTGATGAAGATGGCTACATTCATATCGTTGGATTAGGCGCAATCTTATACGATGATGACGGCTCTGAAACCATTTCACTGAATCTATCCGGCGTTCCTAATGGTGCCGTGATGTTCTATTCACCAGACGGTGGCACGACCTTTATCCAATTGCCTAATACTGGAAAATCATGGAGCTTTGATATTGCGCAAGCCGATAGTATCTATATTCGTCCACCCACAGATTTCAGTGGTGATATCACATTGAAGTTGGATGCGATCACGAATGAAATTGGTACAACGGAAATAATAACATCGACCTCTGAAGTTATTATTGGCGTCAATCCTATTGGTGATGATATTCAATTTATTGGTGTACCAGAGAGCCTATCGGGCGATGAAGGTGAAAGCTTCACGATTCCAGTCGATATTGAAAGTACCGAAACTAATAGTAATGAAACATTATTTTTAGAAGTGATCTTTAGTGCAGCTGAGCAAACTCAGTTAGCAGGCCTAGATAAAATTCAAATCGGTGATCAAGAAATAAGTATCATTAAAAGTGGTGATATATGGATTGCGACTGCAATAGTAAATAGCACTACCTTAGACCAATTAACCCTATTTAGCGGTGATGCTTTTGGCGACATTACTATCACACTCAAAGCCAGCAGTATTGATACCGATACTATTTTAGGCACAGAAATTACGCATTATGGTCAAACTGTTGAGAAGAATATCAGTTTAACTCTTGCACCTATGCCTGATGCGCCAGAGCTTAATCTTCAGTACAACAGCGTTATAGCTAAAACCGAAACGACGATTGCGCTAAATCTTGAGCTATCAATGTTTAATCCTGCGCCTAATGAGCAAGGGAGTATTATTATCACAGGTTACCCTAGTGATTTCGCATTCTCAGCAGGTCAAGCGAAAGGAAATGGTTGGGAAGTTGCATTTGACGATATTGCCGATCTGACGATGACTGCTAATAGTGAGCAAGATTTCT
This sequence comes from Photobacterium sp. GB-1, assembly GCF_003026165.1. Classification (NCBI taxonomy): domain Bacteria; kingdom Pseudomonadati; phylum Pseudomonadota; class Gammaproteobacteria; order Vibrionales; family Vibrionaceae; genus Photobacterium; species Photobacterium sp. GB-1. The sequence goes on from NZ_PYOB01000001.1 coordinate 257,364, forward strand.
CTCTTTCTATTGAGCCAATTTCAACTCTGGATGGACAAACGGCTGCAGGTGTCACGCAAACCATCGACGTTAGCATCACTGATAAAAATGATAATTCGCTTATCGGCACTGCAAATGATGATGTGATCATTGGTACTGCCAATAACGATAACATGACGGGCGGTAGCGGTAATGATCGCTTTGTATTCAAAGCCGAAGATCAAGGAACCAGCTCTAGTCCGGCACAAGATACCATTGTAGATTTCGATGTCACAGCCAATAGTGACAACATTGATTTACGCGCTATTTTAAATAACGTTACAGATGGGATATCTGCTGATAACTTTATTGATATCACGGAGAATAACGGTTCAGTAACATTACATATTAAAGAAAATGGCGAAGATATTAGCCAAGAGATCACGTTAGAAAACGTAAACAAAGATACACTTTATAGTAACGATGCAAGTACAACAACAGATGCTGAACTATTACAAAAAATGATAGATGATAATAATTTACTCGCTGGATAATGACTCTATTTAGGCGTCTAACTCTATCAATTTAAGACTTTGATACTAGCTCATCTTGCGTACTACTATTCACCCAATAGTAGTACGCAACTTTTGCAATATATCTTTTAGCTCCTATAGATATAAATATCTAAACCCCACTGATTATTAATAAATTTTATTGGTCACAACGCACCCATCTCTATTAACAAATATGTAACCAGCATCACAAAAAATAATGTCTGCACCGTAGGTTTTGTAAAAATAATGTTTTTCAATCCTTTTGCTCTCTAATATTGATTAGCGTGGCGAGATTGTGCATTGGATGAAACAAACACTCGACACACTTTTCCACAATAAATAATAAAACGCAGGGGCCAAGGATGAAGCCAGTAATGTATGTAGTTGTTGAAAACGTTATCTGGAAAATAACAACGGAAGGTGAATGGGTACAAGTTCCGCCATCGGAGATCATTGATAATTCAGTACCTTTCATTGCAGAGCAAGCACAAGTTAACGACATCATAAAAACTCAAAATAATGAAGACGATGTTGTTAACTTGACGCAATCTGATACGGCACCTCGTCACACACAAAACGCCTCAGAATCTAATATCAGTTCAAGTGATGGTATTTCTTTTATTACCCGTATTAAACCTACGCTTGCTGAAACCTTGCCTGAAGCGGGATTTACTACCCGTCCAACAACTTCCCAAGAGAGAAACGAACGAGATGAAATTGGCGATACCATTTTGTCACTTCGTAACTCTGCCGCTTTAACAGTCACAATTGTTGACGGTGGTGATGGTTATGAGAACCGCTTTGAAGTGCCGACGGTCGATCTCTTTGGTGACGCTATTGATGTTGAAAATGGCCGTATTGTGGTTGTGACTATCACGGATATTAATGGCAAAGTGTTCACAACAAATGCGGTCGTTAAAGATCAAAAATGGTTTATTAACGATCAAGACTTAAGTGAACTCGCTGAAGGTCCACTTGATGTTTATGCTTCTGTCACTGATTACTATGGCAATTTTGTTGACGCCACAGATAACACCATCAAAGACACCTTAGCTGAAGTTACCGCTGAATTTGATGGCAAGGGTGATAATTATCTCAACCAATTTGAAATCGTTGTTAGTGATTTATTAGGCGATATCACCTTTGTAGAAAATAACCAACCCGTTACGATTACCGTCACCGATAGCCAAGGTAAAACCATCACCTTTGAAACAACTAACACTGATGGTACTTGGAACATTAACGATACAGATCTATCTTCCCTCGCCGAAGGTGAACTCACAGTAGTTGCAGACACGGTCGATATTGCAGGTAATCCAGCCTCTGCCACCAGCACTATTATCAAAGATACCCTTGCAGATATCACCGCAGCCTTTGATAGCGATAACGATGGCGTTGCTAATGATTATCTCAATAACGTAACAGTAAAAAATACCCACCTTTTTGGTAGTGTTAATCACGTAGAAAATGGTCAAACCGTTACCATTACCGTTTCAGGACAAGGCAGTAATAATTTAACGTTTACCACCACTGTAACCAATAGCAGCTGGAATATTGCTAATGTCGATCTAAGTAATTTTAATGATGGCGAAATCACTATCACCGCAGAAACCATGGATATCGCAGGTAACCCAGCGGTATCGAGCAATACAATCATTAAAGATACCACGCCACCAACTATCGATATTGATACCAGCAATTACGATTTGGGCGGATTGAATATCACCGCACTCAAGCTTGGTTATGTCGAGTTTTTAGAAGGTACAACAACGGGCACTGAGGCGGGTGATAAGATCGAAGTCACTTTCAGTGATGGCACTGAAACCGTTATCTTAACCACCACTGTAGATAGTGCGGGAAATTGGCGTATTGAAGATTTCGATCTTAGCCAACTCAATGTACAAAAAACATGGGAAATGTCAGCAACCGTTACCGATATAGCAGGTAATACTGCGACTGATGATATGCCGACATTAAGACATCCTGATTCTTCAGTTTTTTATGAGACGACATTAGATTATCAAGGTTCAGAAACTGCAACGGCTTCTATCAATATCGAGTTTGCTGAGTTTACTTTTAATGCCAATCAAGCATTACTAGAAAAGTTAACCTCTAACGGTAACCCGATTACGGTTACCATCTCACCGGATGGGCTCACACTCACTGCGGTAAGCAATGGCGTCACCGTTTTAACGGCAACGATTCAAACCGTCTCTCAAGACATTAAAATTACGTTATTTGAACCTATTGATACTAAATTTGGTTTCAATAGCACTCAATCAGCGATCTTGATTGATGGTGTCCAAACCGATAGCGATGGCACAACAGAAACGGTTGTTGCGCCCGCGTTAATTTATATCCGAGATTCAGAACCTACGATTCTTGATGACTATAGCAATGTGATTGAAGGCAATATTACCTCTGGCAATGTGCTCAACAATGATAGTGATCTTGATTCCCCCCTCTCTGTTGTTCGTGTCACGATTAACGGTGAAACCAAAGATCTAACAGGTTCTTCTGTAACGTTTGATCTTCCTGAAGGTCAACTGACCATGAAAGAAAATGGTCATTGGATTTTTACCGCCAATCGTAATCTCGACCATAGTGCGGGTGATATTGACCTCGTAGTTAACTATATCGCTGGCGATAAAGATAATGACAACGGAAGTGCGGATCTCACCATCACAATTAAAGATGGCGAAGCAAATACCATCATCAATAACAATGATAGTAACGTTGAAGGACTGATTTCTAATCCTACAGATACCTTTACGGGTGACTTTACCATTAAAGCAGGATCAGATAACCCCGATCCTAATAGCATCACTTTTAACGCCCAAACTATTGCTACTTTAAGTGCTTTAAATCTAACGTCAGGTACTTCCGTTAAATACCTTGAATACACATTAAGTAATGATGGAAAAACCATTACTGCGACATCTGGTGGAGAAACCATCTTTACTTTAACCCTAACTGGTGCTGCCAATAGTGATGATGTAACAGGTACAGTAACCTTGGCTCAACATCGTCCGTTAAATCACACCAATGCCAGTGATGTGATCAAATTACCACTACTGATTGATGCCACCGATTTGGATGGTACAAAAACCCCAACAGGACAATTTGATTGGTATATAGAAGATGGTGCAGATCCTGAATTAATCGTCAACCAAGCACTCGACTTTGATGAAGCTAGCCTTTCTTCAAGCCAACCGATATCCAAAACAGGCACTATCGATGTTGTTGTTGGCAGTGATGGCTTAAATGGCCTTTCACCTCTCAGCCCATTATTTTTTGATCAAACACAGCTACCATCAGGATTAACCAGCGGCGGCGATATCATTACTTACACCGTTACTGGTACAGGTCAAATGATTGAAGCATCGGTCAATGGTGAAAAAGTTTTTGATATTGCCATTACACAAAAACCTGATGCTGAAGGTAACTCGACGGTTGAGTACACTTTCAACCTGTATAAATCTATCGACCAAACAGATCCAAATGGCATTGAAACCATTACCATTCCAGTCTTTATTCGCGATAACGATGGCGACGTTAACCAAGCCAATATCACTGTCACTATTACCGATGGTGACACGCCAGTCATTACTAATACCACATTAGAAATTACCGAAAACCCAATAGCTGTCGCACCCGATGCGCCACCAGCAGGCACGACAGAAACAGCAAGCTCAACAATTTCTGTTACCGCAGGGCAAGATCCGATTGTTGATTTACAACTGGCTCTAACAGGCGCAGTTCAAACCAGTGATGGTGATGCGATCACTCATAACGGTGAAGCACTGACGTGGCAGTTTGATGGTAACAATACCTATGATGCGGTTTTAGCTAACGGTACGGTGATCTTTTCCATCAACCTTTCCGACATTGGCACTATTGCTGCAGGTGGCAGTGCAGATGCAACCATTACCATTGTGCTGAATGACTTTATCGATCACCTCAATGGTAAAGATACCAAGCTTGATATCACCCTTCCCGTTCAAGCTACTGATAGTGATGGCAGTGTTGGAACATCCAACGTAACGGTCACAATTTGGGATGGTTTGAAGCCAGAAATCATCGTTAATGGCAGCTTAAATGTCCAAGAAAATGATTTATTAGATGATGGTGTAGACAGTGATGCCTCTGATGTAGCAACACCAACACTGAGCTTTAATACAGGCAGTGATAGTGTGGTATCCGTGACCTTAGACACCGCCTTATTTAATGGTAAAAACTACACCAGCGCAGGCGATAACATCACGCTTGGCGCACCTAATGCTGATGGTTGGTATATCGCAACAGCCGCGGGTAAAGAAATATTCCAAATTAAAGTTAACCTTGATGGTACGGTGGAGTTTGATCTCTTTGCCTCTATTGATCATCCAGATGCCACATCACAAGATACGCTTAACCTTGAGTTTGGTGCCATTCTGACTGACAGCGATGGCGACACCTCGCCTGCCACTATCTTTGATGTGAATGTCTTAGATGATGTTCCAAAAGCCGGTACTGCCAGTACATTGTCTTTAGTTGAAGGACAAAGCCAAACCTTACAACTATTAACCGATGAGATCACTGGGGCTGACGGCGGTGAAATTGTTAGCTTCATTTACAACGGAACAACTTACTCTATTGATGGTAATCCGATTGATTTAATCAATACTACGATCTCGCCGTCGAAAAAGTACGGTACCATGGTCGTTAATGCTGACGGTACGGTTGAAATAACAACTGTCTCAACGTCTGAATTTAGTGGACGGATCCTCGATACACTAAAATATACAGTTAAAGATGGCGATGGTGATACCGCGAATCGAACCGCAACAATGGCATTGGGTGATAACCCAGGTCATATCAACGTTGAACTGATGGAAGTATTGGAAGACACGTTGACAGCCCCGTTAACAATCAAAGTCTTCCCAGGCGATAATGACCAAAATGAAACCCTTACCAGTATCACTATTAGTGAAAGCTCATTGGCAGGTGGACAACTTTATTTGAATGGCACGTTACTCACGGCAGTCGGCGGCGTCATCACGATTACCGATTTTATTAAAAACGGTAATTTCTACTCTCCTAACGGTGAACTCACCTATCAACCAGCCCCTGATGTTGCAATTAATCAGCAACGTATGGTGAACCTTGAAGTCACAGCAACCATTTCAAAAGATTCAGGCATTACATCCTTAGATAAGAAGTTACCTATAAAAGTATATCCAAATGCTGATGCGCCTGTATGGGACGCCCCTGAAACTGAATACACAGGCGTTGAAGATGATAACGGCAGCATTAAACTAGACCTTGCTGCCAATCTTACCGATACCGATGATTCCGAAAAATTAACATATCGAATTTCAGGTATTCCAGATGGCATTACATTAAAACTCAATGGCAATGTCGTTAAAGACGGTGATGTATTAAATCAAAATCAACTGAATAAAATCACTATCGTTTCAGATAAAAACCTTGCAGGTAAATTTGAATTTACCGTAACCGCTATAGCGACCGAAAAAGGTAATCAGTTCATTGATAAAAATGAGCATCAAACCGAAGAAACACCACACCAAGTTATTATTAACATCAAGCCAGACGCTGATACACCGACCCTATCGGTGAAAAACATTAAAGGTATTGAAGATCAACCGATTAACTTAAGCCAAGTATTAGTCGGTAAGCTTACCGATACCGATGGTTCTGAAAGTTTAAGCTATCAAATCAAAGTGCAAGATGGTTGGTCTATTCAAGGCGGTGGTGCTATTGAGCAACCAGTAGGATCAGGTATTTATATTGTCAGCGCTGAAGGTATTGAAAACGGTACAGCCCTACTTTATCCAAAAGAAGATATCAGCTCATGGACAGAAACGCTGACCATTGAAGTCACGGCGGTATCGACCGAAACCTCCGTTGATGGACTTGATCCCATTAATATCACTGCGGTTAGTGATACCAAAACCATTACTATTGATTTAAAAGGTGTGATTGATCGCCCTGATGTTGTAGATGGCGGTAATGGTCATTGGGAGTACGTTACAGAAAGCCCAAGCACTGGAAATTCCACGGGCTTTAAAGGCACAATCAAAGGTACATCCGGCTTTAACGAAGATAGTCCATTGCCTTTAGATTTCATGATCACCACCAGTGATGATGATAAATCGGAACAGATCACTATTATGATCACCAACCTTCCTGACGGGGTAATGTTTGTTGATAGTAACGGTGATCCGATCACACTAGAAATCGTAGGTGAAAATGCATCGAATGGCGTGATCTACCAGATCAGCAACGATCAGCTTAAAACCACCTTCTTAAAAACACCGAAAGACTTCAGTGGGCAACTTAATTTTGATGTTAACGTGATTTCAACTGAGCCTGATGGTGACAGCGGCGAATTCAATTACCAAGTAGAAATTGATGTGCTTCCTGTCGTTGATGAAAAAGATGGCGCTATCCTTGAAACAACAACGCTTGAGGATAAATCAGCAAGCTTCTTAAGTGAGCCCATGATTAATCAAGATATCGATCACAGTGAAAGTTTAACCGGTTATAAGATCACTGGATTACCTTCAGGCTTAACACTCTTTATTGATGGTATTGCCGTATCTGTACCTACTGGTGGATTAGATCTTGCTGGCTACAAAACCAGTGGCGAATCGTGGACTGACTTCATTAACAGCGGTCGTGTTACTGTGCTTGCTGATGAAGATTTAAGTGGTTTATTCAATATTTCAATTAGCTATGAAGTCACTGACACCTCACCTACAGGACAAACGGCGACAAAAGACATTAATGCAACCATTCAACTTGATGTGAATGGTATTGTTGAAGGCGACACCCGTTTAGAATCAACATCAGAAGTGCTCACCAGTACCGATGGAAGCCCTATCGATTTAACCAACGCGGTTCACTTTTTTGATGAAGATCTCGATGGCTCAGAGTACCTTGATTACATCATCATCGTCGTACCAAATAGTATTAACTTAATCGTTGAACACCCAAATGGTGCGTCCATTGACGGCAGTGGTAACTGGATTATTCCCGCAACGGGATTAACCAGTGACACAGTAAAAGAATCGATGAAAGATATCTTGGCAGGTGCAACCATTAGCTCTAGCTTTGATACTGACATTATCGATCTACGTGTTGTAGCCCACGTTATTGATGACGAACATTCACGCTATATTGAAGCTCCTCTTCAAGTCCAAATTACTGGTCACAGCGGCGGTGGTTCTTGTCTTCCAATTGACGATCCAGATAGCATTCAAGGTGACGATGCCATTATTGCCAAAGAAGGTGAAGATATTGATTTATCAGGGTTGCTGGATGGCAACATTGACGACAACCCTGAAATAGAAATATCGTTTTTCATTGATATCAAAGATCTACCTCTAGGTGTTGAAATTGAAGGCGATGGTGTTATTCCTGAATACAACGCTGTTGGTGAAATTCTTGGCTATACCATTACACCAAGCGGCTTAGAAAATATGGTCTTTGTTGGACTCGATGAAGATTGGGCTGGCTGTATTAATATTCCGATTGAGATCACTCAAACGTCCACCTGTAACGGCCAGTCGTCCAAAACAACGCAGAATATCAAGATTGAAGTTATCCCTGTTGTCGATGACATCATTGTTAATGCAGGACAAACCACGATTCAGGAAGACACCGAATCTGCTATCAACTTAGAATTAATTTTAGGCGATAATATTTTCGCGGGACAAACCATCAGCGGCGAAGGCGAATCAGCCACAGGTAAAGAAACCATTAACTGGTTGAAAATTACTTTACCTGCCGGGGCAAAACTCAACGGCGATCCCGCCATTTTACAAGATAACGGCGATAACACATGGACGATTAAAGACCCAACCCGTTTAGGTGAATTAACCCTAACACCACCACTTAACTTCAGCGGTGAGTTAACCATTAATGTTACAGCCAACATCACTGATGAAGCTGATTGCCCAACCCAAACCGATACCCAAACCAAAACGGCATCAGTGGTAATCAATGTTGCACCAGTAACTGATTTTGCAAAAATGCCAGATAAAATCGAAGTCCTCGGTGACGAAGATAGTTATATTCACATTACTGGACTCGATGCGATTTTATATGATGACGATGGTTCAGAAACACTATCACTGAATATTTCAGAGCTACCTGATGGTGCTGTATTGTTCTATTCTCCTGATGGCGGAAATACATTCGTCCAGTTACCTAACAGTGGCCAATCATGGAGTATCAGTGCCAGCCAAATGGATGGGGTTTATATACGTCCACCGCTAGATTTTAGTGGCGATATGAAACTCAAACTAGAAGCCATCACCAACGAAATTGGCACCAATGATATTAAAACCTCGACCACTGATTTAGTCGTAGGCGTTAAACCTATTGGCGATGATGTTCAGTTCTTTGATGTCCCAGAAAGTCTTGCTGGAACTGAAGGTGATAGTTTCACTATTCCAGTGAATCTAGAAAGCTATGAAACAAACAGTGATGAAGCATTACGACTCACAGTAACGATCAGTGCGAATGATCCTGCTCAGTTACAAGGGTTAGATAAAATCGTTATTGGCGGACAAGAAGTTACCTTTGGGCAAAAAGGAAATAATTGGTTTGCTACCGTCGTCGTTAATGCCAATACATTGGATGAATTCACACTTTATCCCGGTGATGCTTATGGCGACATGACGATCACATTAGCTGCCAATACTGTTGATACCAATATCGTATTAGGCACTGAGTACACTCATGAAGGTGTTATCGCTACCGAAGAGATCAAATTAACCATTGATGCGCTACCTGATGAGCCTGAATTAACGGCGCAATACACCAGTATTATTGCTGAAACAGATTCAGCGATCGCCTTAAATCTTGATCTCATGATGCAAAATCCAGCTCCTAATGAAAAAGGCAGCATTATGATCACAGGTTTCCCAAGTGATTACACCTTCTCTGCAGGTAAAGCCAACGCTGGTGGTTGGGAAGTCGAACTTGCTGATATTGCCAGCCTCACCATGACAGGCAACAGCGCACAAGATTTCACTTTATCTATTGAGCCAAGTGCCAGCATCGGCAACCAAACTGCAACGGGCACAGCGCAAACCATCGATTTCAAAGTCGCAGTATCGGGTGATAATACCCTAGTAGGTACAGCCAATGATGATGTGATCATCGGCGGTAAAGGCAACGACATAATGTCAGGTGATGCGGGCAATGACAGTTTCGTCTTTAAATCAGACGATCTCGGTTCAATCTCTGCACCAGCACAAGATACTATTTTAGATTTCGATACCACAATTAATAGCGACAACATCGACTTAAGCGCTATTTTATCAAATTTAACTGATGGTATTTCAGCCGATAACTATATTGATATTACTGAAAATAACGGTTCCGTCACATTACATGTTAAAGATAATGGTACAGATGTTACACAAGAGATAACGTTAGACAATGTAAGTAAAGATGCGCTTTATGGCGCAGATACGAGTTCTGCAACGGATGCAGAGCTTCTTCAAAAAATGATAGATGATAATAATCTAATTACTGGCTAGGGATGGTATGAGTAGTAAAAGTCCGCCGTTAGATAATGACATCTGGCTCGCCTCTATTTTGTGGCTATGCCAGCATTACAGCATTCGCTGTCATCGTCTAAAAGTCACCTCAGGTTTACCCTTAATAGAGGGTAAACTTGACGATTCTCTGTTTGAACGTGCAGCCAACCAAGCTCAGTTGGACGTTGGCTTACACCCGAAAAAAAAGCTAATCACAGCGAGCTTACCAGCCGTAGGGATTACTGATGCTGGCGAGCCAATCATTATTAGCGAATACGTTAATGGTGAATTTAAAACCGTCCAGTTTAAAACTAATGATGATCATACCCCAACTCCCGTTGTATCTCAGCAATCAAGCGATGAGCTAACACATCTGCTCAGCGGCGATGTCTGGCAAGTTTCGCCGATCCAAGTTGCTGACCCGCGCGTGGATGATATTAAACCTAAGCCGAAAAAACATTGGTTACTTGCAGCGATTTCAGAGGTAAAACCTTGGTATCGTGATCTGCTTATTGCCTCTATTTTTATCAACCTACTCGCTCTTGTCGTGCCGTTGTTTACCATGAACGTCTACGATCGCGTGGTACCCAACCAAGCCTTTAATACCTTATGGGTGTTGGCGGCAGGGGTATCAATTGCGTTGATATTTGATTGGTTATTACGTGAAGCACGAAGCGCTATCACCGATATGGCTGGGCATCATATTGATACCAAACTATCGGCAATTTTAATGCAAAAAGTCTTGGGGATGAAACTTGAACATCGCCCCCAATCAGCCGCTGCATTTGCGCGTCAAATTCAAGATTTCGACAGTGTGAGAGAGTTTTTCACGTCAGTCACTTTAGTTACCTTGGTTGATTTGCCTTTCACCTTGTTCTTCCTTGCATTAATTGGTTGGCTTGGCGGACCTATGATGTTTGTTCCTATCGCTGTAATGGCGGTGCTATTGCTCCTAAGCACCATTATGAAAGGAAAAATTGGTCAAACATTGGATGAGTCAGCTCGCTTATCGACCCAGAAACAAACCCAACTATTAGATAGCTTATATAATCTGTCTGATATCAAACAAAACAATGCTGAAGGCATCATCCAACGCCGTTGGGAGCAAACCGTCTCTGCACTCTCTGATTGGCATATAAAATCACGAAAATACACCAATGTTGTTTCTCATTCGGTAATGAGTAGTCAGCAAATCGTAACCATAGGTTTAATTATCATTGGTGTTTATCGTATTTCAGAAGGCTTGCTTAGCATGGGTGGCTTGATTGCTATTGTTATGCTGAGCGGTCGAGCCGCGAGTTCAATCAACCAGTTATCGATGTTAATGCTGCGCTATCAGCAAAGCCGCTCTGCTATTACAGGGCTGGATCAAGTGATGGCATTACCACAGGAAAGTAATGAGCATCAGGTTATGGATCGCGGTGAGTTTAACGGTAACGTTCAGTTAGATGATGCGAATTTCGCCTATCCTGAGCAGCAATTCAACGCCCTTAGTCATATAAAATTAGCCATCCGCCAAGGTGAGCGTGTTGGAATTATTGGCGCGGCAGGCTCAGGTAAATCCACTCTGTTAGCCCTACTTTCTTATCAATACCGCCCGAGTTCAGGACAGTTATATTTTGAAGGAATTGATGCCCAGTTATGGCCGCCCGCCGCCCTTCGTAACAACATCGGTTGGGTTGGACAGCAGCCAGCTCTTATTTACGGCACTATTTATGAAAATATTCTATTTGGCAGTGATGACGTCGATGAAAAGCGCCTAAGTCATGCCATAACCACGTCGGGCTTAAATAGCTTTATGGATCGCCTTGCCAACGGATTAGAAACCCAAGTCGGTGAAAATGGCCGTAATTTATCAGGCGGTCAACGCCAAGCAGTCGCACTGGCTCGCGCACTATATCGCTCACCTAGCCTATTGCTGATGGATGAACCAACGAGCGCTTTAGATCAACAAGCAGAAGAACGTTTTCGTCAAGCCCTGCATCAATTACCGCGTGATATCACCATGGTAATTAGCTCTCACCGCCAGTCTATTTTGGCGCAATGTGATCGCATTATTATGCTAGAGCGTGGGCAAATAGTGGCTGATGGTGATGCAAAAACCATTCTTGCTAAACAAAAACCACAACGTCCAGTTAGCCGTGTTCGATCCGTCAGTATTGTTCAAGGAGGCGGTAATGAGCAGTAATTTAAAATGGGCAAATCAAAAACACGCCTATCGTTCTCGTAAAATCGTTTGGCTTTGTTCACTACTAGTTATCTCTATTATCACTTGGGCTGCTTATTCCAAATTGGAAGAAGTGGTCGTGGGTGATGGCAAAGTTGTACCGACCCTCGCCATTCAAAAAATTCAGAGTTTAGAAGGCGGTATTATTGAACAAGTCTTAGTTAAAGCAGGCGAACAGGTAAAGAAAGGTCAGCCTTTAATTATTTTAGATGACACCCGTTTCCGTACCGCTTTCCAAGAATCTGATGAGCATTACCGTACTTTACAAGCACAAATCAAACGCCTGAAAGCCGAATTAGACACCGTAAAAGTCGATACCAAGGAAAAAGATTGGAAAAAACAAATCACAATTTCCCATCAAACTATCGCTTTTGATGATTTAAGTAAGCGTGCCCAGCTTAATGCTAAAGCCAATTACAACGAACGTATTGGACAAATTGAGTCACAACTTGAAGAAGCACAGCTTACGATTGAACAGCAAACTGAAGCGTTACGTGATGCGAAAAGTAATACATCCACACTTTATAGCAGTCTTCGTTTAGTCAATAAAGAAGCCAAAATGCTCGAAGGTGCGGTAAAACGTGGCGCTGTTGCGGAAGTAGAATTGATCCAAACACGTCGCGATCAGGTCAAATTACGCGGCGAAATTGCCAGTTCAAAAGTTGCACAACAAAAAACGTCAGCAGCATTACGTGAAGCTATTGTGATGCGCCGCAATCTTGCGTTGGAATTTAGAACCTCAGTCCAAGCACAACTCAATGAATTGACCAATCAATTTGCCCAATTAGAAGATAGTCAAGAAGGGTTAGCCGATCAGTTAAAACGCACTGAAATCACCGCCCCAATGGATGGCACTATTAAAGATATTTTAGTGCGCTCATTAGGCGGTGTTGTAAAACCCGGTGAACCTATCATGGAGTTAGTGCCCAATGACAGCAAGTTAATCGTTGAAGCGCGAATTTCGCCGCAAGATATTGCTTTTGTGCAAACAGGATTAGAAGCCACCATTAAATTTACTGCCTATGATTTTGTGGTTTACGGTGGACGCAAAGGCACAGTGACATATGTCAGTGCTGATGCCCTACAAACAGAAGACGGTACCGCTTATTACCGCGCCCATATTCAGCTCCATGATGATCCCGAGACACGTTTGCAAGTCATTCCCGGCATGCAAGCCATGGTGGATATCTTAACGGGAGAAAAAACCGTTTTGAGCTACTGGTTAAAGCCGTTATTACGCGCCAAAGCAAGTGCATTAAGAGAGCCATAACATTTAGCTAATTAGTCATGCCGTTTTACACAAAACGGCATACAGAATAAGAGATAAAGGAAAAGGAATGCGTTTATCATCATTAATAGCAGCTGCGCTATTTTCATCAAGTGCTGCGCACGCGCTCTCTTTAGAAGAGTCCGTTGCCTCAGCCATTGATTACAGCCCACAAATTGCGGGGCAATATGCCCGTTTTCAATCAGTACTTCGTGAAGTCGATGGCGCACAGGCTGATTACTTGCCACAGGTAAATCTATACGCTGCTGCGGGTTATGAAGAAACCCGTTACAACAGTGGCAATAAAATCCCAAAAGACGATCGCGGCATGAACCGAACTGAAATTGGTTTAAAAGCCTCGCAGTTAATCTTTGATGGCTTTAAAACCTCAGCCAATACTGATCGTCTGAGCTATGAAGCAGAATCTGAGCGGTTAACCTTGTTATCTGATGCAGAAGATATCTCATTAGATACCACACGTTTATACATGGAAGTACTGAAAGCCAAAACCATTCATGAATTAACCCAACGTAACGTTCGTGAACATGAAGCGATTTACCAAGATATTCTGGATAAAAACTCAAAAGGTTTAAGCAGTAATTCTGACTTAGCCCAAATCGCAGCACGTGTTGCGACGGCGCGCTCATCACTCATTGCCGCCGAAAATAACCTCTACGATCTCGATGCCCAATTTATGCGTTTAGTTGGAAAACCGGCAACGGGTTTAGTCGATCCTGTGGTCGATACTGCCCTGCTGCCTAGCAGCAAAGAAATTGCTATTAAACAAGGTATTAAGCAGCATCCTGAAATTCAAGCCGCCATGGCTGATATTAAAGCGGCACGTGAAGAAATTCGCCGTGAAAAAGGCAATTACTTCCCTGAATTTAAGCTAGAAGTACACGCAAATGCCAACGACAACGTGGGGAACACACTGGGTCCGGATCAAGATGCCCGTGTCATGCTAACCATGAATTACGACATCTATAACGGCGGAAAAACCAATGCTGATACAGAAGCCTCTGCATGGCGTCATGAAGAAGCACGTACTATCCGTTTGCGTGCAGAACGTGAAGTGGTTGAAGGGACAACCCTAGCGTGGAATGCCTACAACATGTTAGAGCAACAGAAGAAATTGTTAAAACAGAACGTTGATGCAGCAAAAGCCGCTGAAATGGGTTATGAAGAACAATTTCGTTTAGGCCGTCGTAGCTTACTTGACGTACTTGATGCAAAAGTAGAAGTGTTCCTTGCCCGCAAGAACTACATTAATACCGAATATGACCACACCTTAGCGGCATATCGCATTCTTAATGCTATGGGTAAATTGACCTATGCGTTACGTGTTGAATACCCAGAACAATGGCAGGCGAAGGAGCAATAATCATGAAAAAATCACTACTTTCTCTCATTTTATTGCCTTTGCTTTTAACTGGCTGTGCAGATATGCCTGATACTCAAGTCACTCGCCATCAGATTGATGATCTTCGCGATCATGATAAAGATGGCGTGATCAATCAACGGGATATGTGTGCAGATACACCTGCTGGTACGCAAGTTGATATTACTGGCTGTGCACCTTGGGAAGTGAAGCCAAAATACGACATCCAGACAGTTTACTTTAACTTTGATGACGACCATATTCGCTTAGATCAAAATGAAACCTTCACTCAACTTTTTGATTTATTAAAGCAAAAGCCACAGGCAAAGGTCATCCTTGTGGGTGATACTAGCCCTGAAGGTACAAACGAATACAACAAAGCATTAGCGCAACGTCGTACAGGTGTGATTAAAGATGCATTGATTGAAAATGGTATTGCACCTGAGCGCATCTCAGAGCAAGAGTTTACGCAGGTGACCGAATTAACCAAGCACCTAAAGAAACGTGAGCGACGCACCATTGCTGTTATAACCAGCAACCAAATGGAGCCTGTAAAAAAATGGACAATTTACAGCTCTGAGCAATCAGCGCAACATGCATCAACAGCACAGTGAGGGAATACTCGTGAATAAATCAACTTTAACTTACATGTTACCACTGGCGCTGTTTGCTTCTTCTGCTTATGCCGATAGCAGTAAAACCATTGCGGTTGAAAATGAACTCAATACCGTTGTCAACGAGCTAATTTCAACAGCTACGTTGAACAATCATTTACTCACCGAACAAAGCAATGATATTCAAAAAGTCATGATTGAAGATGGGGTAAAAATTGGTATTAGCTCTCGTCGTTGGTTAGATAGCGAAGTCGCCGTTTTTAAAGATAAATACGGTTATAAACCAACCGAGCTGTACTTTACATCCGATGCCATCGCCATTTTGGTTAATGAAGATAATCCAATTAAGTCTATTTCAATCAATGCACTGGCTGATATTTTTGGCTGCCAATCATCATTAAAATCAATTCAATGGCAGACAGTAAGTCCTGTACTTGCCAACAATACTGAACTGGCACAAGTACACGCTTATTCAGTCAATGGTGATTTATCAGCACACCGTAATTTCACCAAGATGATCACCTGCTACGATGGCCAAAAAACGGCAACTAAATCGTTAAACAGCCGTAAAGATTTAATCGATACTATTGAATCAAAAGAAAACGCCATTGGTTACACCGTATATCAAAGCCAAGATAAAGATATTAAACGTATTGATATTATTGATAAAAATGGTGAGCGTTTTGGTCTAGATCATGAAACAATTTTATCAGGCCGCTATCCACTTGCTAACGTTTATTACATGTATCTGAATTTAGAGCCAACAAATAGCTCTCTATCGCCGCAGCAAGCAGCCTTTGTCAATTACGTAATGACACCAGAAGCGCAACAGACACTGACTGACAACGGCTTTATCAATTTACCAGCAGCGGCAATTACGCGTAACAAAGTCGTATTAAAACAGCAGCAACCTGAAATTCAGGGCGGTTATAAATAATTTAACAATTGTTTTAAAACAGCCATGAATTGGTATCTATCGCTATCAAAGCAACAGGGGCGTAAAGTTAAACTTTACGCCCCTGTTTTTTATACTATCGCGTATTTTTAATCATACCGCATTCGGTACACGGAACATGCGGCGACACATTTCTAAAAACTGACCATAAACAATCCCCAACGCACCAGAAACCACGATATTACTGGTTACAGCAGTGACAATTTGATCAAAGTTCGCCCCTACAACTAATAATATGCAAGCATAGATCGGTGATTGAAATAACACATAAGCCACCATATCAGAGAAGCCCTTCATCCAACGTTTTGTTGAAAAGCGCATACCTGTTCGGATCATGTAATCTCTAAACATGCCATAAGGCCAAGCAATCGCAATATTAACAGGGATAGATAATGTTCGTGATGCTAACGACTGCTCAAACGACATACCTGAAATAAAGATCTCAATCATCATGCCAGCGGCAAAGCTAAACACAACCATCGCAAAAGTATCTGCTGCGGCATTTCTATACTTTAAAGGAAACTTAATCACAGACATGGCTATCTCTTACCAAACAATAAACTAATTAAAACACTGCTTAGAGTGACCTTCACTGCCTTTAAATTTATAAGCAGTTTATTTGCGTATTAAAACAGAGTTTAACTAAAATAAGACACCATATTTTAATGTTATTTTCATTCTGGTAACTAACTTTCAATATAAAAATAGTGTTTTAAACTGCCTTTATTCAAACTAGCCAGTGTAATCATTTATTTATATAGAGATTAACTATGCTGCGCCCTTTCTCACCTTCATACAGATAATAAAAAATCCGAACACTCATAATAAGTGCTCGGATTTATAGATATTCTTTTCTCAAATTATCCAGTTAGTGATTGACGACTAACTGTGCTTCATTTTCACCGTTAGGTAATTGGATGGTTAATGCAATCACAAAAGAGACAATCAATAATGCGAACATCAAGTAGAACGTTGCAATAAAGCCACCAAAAACGGATGCGACAATTGAACCAATCAAGCTACCAACACCGAAGCCTAGGTAAATAACAATGCACATACAGCCACTAAACAGATCGTCAACGCAATCGCTATTACCTTAGTACGTGCGATTTTATCTGTCAGAATACCAAGTACAAACGTCCACAGATGTTGGACAATAAATATTAATCAAATAACGGTGAATACCAGCAATCATCCATCAACTTTCACTCCCATATAGGTATTTAACACTGCAAAAAGGAGCAGTAAAAGAGACATAATGATAGTTTAAAAGGTCGACAATGTTGTTTTTTAACAATCGACTGAAAGTGCGGGGTTTGTGTTAATCAAAAAAGTGCCATTAATAGTAAAGCAGCACGTTCAAATACTGCTACCAACATCATTAATTGGTCGTTATACACAAGTAACCGACTAATAAGGATATAAACGCAATTATACGAAATATAATTTTAGTCATTGGTTATGAAACAAAAGTTTGCAAAAACGGGTCATAGTTATCGTCACGGGTAATTTATTGATTAAATAATTAAAATCGCATTGCTTATTGCATAATTATAATTACTATCAGCATCGTCTTACGTCTCTTATACCTTAAGACGGCAACCTTTTTTAACCATGAGAACACGGTATGTTACCTGCGTTTTACTTTCTTTTAATTGCCGTGTGTATTTTACCGACATTGCCAGGGCTACTCGGTGTAGTGATCACTGCATTAGGGTATATGCCACCATTAGGGCTAACTCAATTCTCATTCAACGGCTTTAGCCAAGTATTACAATGGCAAGGTGTCGAACACTCCATTGCCTTAACATTTTATACAACGGCAGCTAGCTGTTTTCTTGCTGGTTTATTTACTTTTGCAATCATCCAAACCTGTTGGGGCACCCGCCTGTGGCAGCGAATTGAATCAGCATTAAGCCCTCTTCTCGCTATTCCCCATGTTGCTTTCGCGATTGGCTTTGCCTTTTTATTTGCGCCAACAGGAATGGGCGTTCGTTTATTGTATTCAGTACTTCCAGCCAATCTCAGTACTCATGCTGTCAGTGAAACCGCGTTACTGATCAATGATCCATATGGCTTAGGGCTTATCGTTATGCTCGCCTTAAAAGAGACGCCTTTTTTAGTGCTAATGAGTATTCCGGTTCTCCAACAATTAAATATTGAGCAAACCCAAAAAGTATCAACATCTCTGGGCTATAACCGTGCTCAAACATGGTTAAAGTGTATTTTCCCTCAGTGGTTACCTAAGATGCGTTTTCCTCTATTTGCTATCGTGGCTTATGGTGTCTCTGTCGTCGATGTTGCACAAATTATAGGGCCAACCAATCCACCCACCTTTGCTGTTTTAGTCTGGCAATGGTTTATAGATCCAAACCTACAACTCATGCCGCGAGCTGCCGCTGGGGCAATCATGCTATTTGTTATCGGCACAATATTATTAGGTATTACGGTGGCGATAGAATGGCTACTCACCCAGTTTTTTAAACAGTGGCAATGGTCGGGCAGATATGGCTTTGCGTTACCAGGAAAATCACTTTTTACCCTATTGCTGGCATTAACAGCGTTGATTATCCCAATATTAAGTCTATGGTCAGTCGCACTGCGTTGGCGCTTTCCTGACGTACTTCCAAGTCGTTATAGCTTGCGTTTTTGGCAACTAGAATGGAGTCATATTCTTAGTACAATCAACATCAGTGTAGTGATCGCACTGATTAGTGCATCGCTTGGATTATGTTTTGCCATTGCAGCGCACGAATATCGTATAAAACATAAATGGCATATTCCTAACTACATTATTGCTATTCCGATGCTGATCCCACAGCTATCGTTGCTTTTCGGTTTGCAAGTACTAACTTTATTTTCCTCACTTAATACTTATCTACTATGGGTCTGTTGGGCACATCTCTTTTTTGTTTTCCCTTATGTCTATCTCGCACTTGATGGCCCTTATCGCAGTTATGATCAACGTTTAACTCAAATTGGATTAAGTTTAGGGAAAACACCTTTTCAGGTATGGCTTAAAATAAAGCTGCCGCAATTATCATCGGCATTTATTTTTGCATGGGTTATTGGCATTAGCGTCAGTTTGGCACAATACCTCCCAACATTAATGCTGGGTGCTGGCCGAATAAGTACGTTAACGACAGAAGCCGTAACCCTTGCAAGTGGTTCGGACAGGCGAGTTACCGCTATTTACGCCTTATGCCAAGCGCTGCTCCCGTTCGGCTTTTTTATTTTAGCTCGACGAATAAACCGACGAAAAACAATAAACGTTTAAAAATAGAGTCAACTAATCATGAGTCTACATATCAACAACGTCACAATATCAATGCCTAATGGTGATGCTTTACTGACTTCTTTTTGCTTACAAATCGCAAAAGGAGAAATCGTGACCTTAATGGGAGCGAGTGGCTGTGGAAAATCCACCTTATTAAATTACATTGCAGGCCATTTAAGTGATGCATTTCAGGCACAAGGTAACCTTATATTAAATAATAACGATATCACCGAAGTACCTGCTCACTTACGTCAGATAGGCATGCTATTTCAAGATGATTTGCTCTTTCCTCATCTATTAGTATGGGAAAACCTTGCGTTTGCACTACCCAATCGTATTAAAGGTAAAGATCGCCACAAGCTGGCTCTTAATGCCCTTGAAGAGTTGCAGCTATCAGCGTTAGCAAATGCTTACCCTCATCAAATTTCAGGTGGGCAACGTGCGCGAATTAGCCTTACTCGACTGTTATTAGCCCAGCCTCAATTAATCTTATTGGATGAGCCATTCAGTAAATTAGACAGTGGCCGCCGTGCACAATTTAGAGATTGGGTTTTTAACCAAATTCAGCAAGCACAAATACCCACTTTAATGGTGACGCATGATAAACAAGACATCCCAAACAATAGCCGTGTGATCAATTGGCAAACGGAGAGCCATTATGCTCGATAATGTAAGTATTAAGCTTATTAAAGCCCCGCTGAATATTATTGCAGCCCGTCTACATCCCTATGGTATTACTGCAAATCAAGTCACCTTTACAGGCTTTCTTATCGGTTGCTTAGCGTTTCCAGCTTTAATGACAGAGCACTATTTCATTGCCCTGCTTTTTATCTTGCTCAATCGTATTTGTGATGGTGTTGACGGGGCACTTGCACGTATTCAAGGTCTTACTGATGCGGGTGGCTTTCTGGATATTAGTTTGGATTTTTTATTCTATTCCTTAATACCTTTCGGCTTTGTACTCGCCAATCCAGAGCAAAATGCCATTGCTGGCGCATTTTTAATCTATGCCTTTATTGGAACGGGCAGTAGTTTTCTTGCTTTTGCTGTTATGGCCAGTAAGCGAGGTATTGAAAACCCCGTATATCGTAATAAATCATTGTATTACATGAGTGGATTGACAGAAGGCACAGAAACAATCGCTTGTTTCATCCTCTTTTGTTTGTTCCCTCAACACTTCGCAGTCATTGCCTATATTTTTGCGTCAGCATGCTGGTTTACCACTTTTACGCGGATATATAGTGGATTTAACACTTTAAAATAAGGAGTTAGAATTATTTTTACCTTCAAACTTCTTTTTAACCTGCTCTAAAAAAACGGTTTCGGCTGTTGGCGATCCTACACGATTCGCCTCTAATAATAATTTTAGTGCTTTAGCAAAATCCCCTTTATTTAAAGACTGAGTGATTAATTGATTATAAATTCTTTCCGTTTCTACAAGCATACGTTCACTTTTCGTTGAAGTTTCTTGTTCAATTAATTTAACAGGCAACTCATCGGTTGAATTGTTTGACCATGAATTTTTATTATTATCAACTGTTTGAAATTTAGATGGATATTCTGCTTTTTTTGCTATCTCTTGATATGCTTTATAAGTTTGAGAATCATCAATAATATTTATATTTTCTTTTAAAGGTGTTGAAGGCACTTTTTTCAAAGGTACAACCAAAGGAGCTGCAGCAACTACTGGTGATGGCGATGGTATTACATTTTTCTTGATATTTAATGGTATTAGCTCAACATCTACCATTTCTGTTATTCTCTTTGTTATAGACACATCATCAAAAGATAAACTCCCCTTGGTATACAAATTGACAAGCTCTTGTCCACTAGGGGTATCGAATATAATCTTAGTACCTTCATGACTTTGAGGTGTGAATATAATCATATAAGGTATTTTTCTACTTAACCTTATATTTTTAATACTATAGCTTTCGTCTTTTCCATTATTTTCAAAATCAAAAAAATTAACTGATTTAAAAAGTGAAAGTTTATCATCGAAGATCATAACATTAGGTGAAAATACATTATTACTTGTAATTTTGCTTTCAATAGAGAATGTAATATCCTCAATACCATCAGCTAATTTATAAGCTTTATATAAACTTTTTTCACCAGAAAAGTAGCCAATATTTGATTTTTCATTGATATAAAGTTTCTTTTCTTCACCATTTATCACTTGCCAATTTATATATTCAAACGATCGACAACATACAAAAGACTTTGATGTTGGATCATTATCAGACAAACTGAATAAGTGCGATGAGCAACCACTTAATAAAAGCCCTCCTAAAATAATAACATACCAATATTTTATCATAGTTATACCTAACTCAATATGTTTAACTTATTTAAGGTTTATATGAACATATAAGTACTATAGTAAATATAAAAAATTAATCTCTCTGCTATTCGTATTATTTTTAAGAATTAAAACGAGCAACTTGTCTGGTAAGACATAAACTTAAGCTGTATAGGGGTTTATTTCTCGCTATTAATTTTTAAGTAATATCAACTTATCGATCCAAGTAACAACCAAAATAATCAAAATGAAATACCAAGAAACTAAACCACCGCTGCTATCCGTCGTGACGATTTCTTTCTCAGGTTCAGGTTCTGGTGAAGTTCTTTCTTGAGGGTAATCTGGTATTGATACAAATGGGTCAATATCTATAGTTGGTTTTAAGTTATTATCGTTGAGTGTAAAATCCTGATAACCATGGTGTTTCGTTACACAATCTTCTATCCAGAGTTTGTAAGATGAAACCTGCGTATATTGACCAGTAAGTTGGTTATATTGATTTTCAGGAAAGTTATTTCGATTTATACATATCGCCCCATTACTAGCCAGTCCAATTAGCCTTACTCCCTTATCACTATCTGACATAGTCTGTTCATTCTGCCAAATAAGAGGATTACCCGAGTCACCATTACAAACATCTTTAATGAGTCCGTTAATATTTGAATCAGCGCATACAATATAATCATGATTATCAGTTAAACCTATGCATTGTTCGTCAGGAACCCCAGCTAAGGTGACTACCTGCAAGATTGATGGATAGCCTTTGCTAACAGTATCTCCCCAACCTGACGCAATTGTCGTTGATGATGAATCAATATTTGTTGCCCAAGAATTTCTAAATTGCTCATCTACAATATATTGCTCATTAACTGTAGCGATCTTAATCGCTTGAGACACCTCAAAAAGTGAGCGGTCTACCCTTAATAAAGCGATATCATTTAAGAATGTTAGCGGGTCATAATCTGGATGTGATATTTTATCGACAATATTAAACTTATATCTATCATGTAAAAGAACAAGATTGTCCACATCAACACTATGAGCACCAACAATAGCTACATTACCTAAATTATCATTATTACAGTGAGCAACAGTTAGCAACCAATGCTCTGCGATGACAACCGCACCACAAATAATGGAATCGTTATTTTTACTTATAAGAGCGGCATTCCATGGTAGTAGAAAAGAATCAAAAAGATCGACGTCAGAGCCATTAAGCACTTTTTTAACAGGCTGGGAAAAAGATTGCGCAGATAAAAATAAAAGTACAATATAAAAGACCATTTTTTGCATGATTTTTACCATCGAAATTCAATATTTATATTCACTCTTAATAATAAACACCTTTGATAATAATTTAAAAATGATTCCATATATTCTTAAAAGTTAAACTATATTATTTATTTTAAACTTAATAGATAACATATATTAAATTGAAATAGTGATTAATAGACATACAGCCTATAACTAAAAGTTAATAATGACTCTTACAGTAATAAAGATATACGAATAAAGTAACGTCTAGATCATAATAGAAAATACTTATATATTAGGTATATATAATAAAAATACAAAAAAGCCGCTAACTTTCGCTAGCGGCTTCTTTAATATGACGGAGCAGCTCTGGGTATTAGAGGATTTGAACGCTTCAAATACCAATCTCTGTATCACAATAGGTAGCAGTCATTTTTCAAACGTAAAAAAGCCGCTAACTTTCGCTAGCGGCTTTCTTTAATATGGCGGAGAGATAGGGATTTGAACCCTAGATACGCTATAAACGTATGCCGGTTTTCAAGACCGGTGCTTTCAACCACTCAGCCATCTCTCCTAAATTGTTATCTCTTAAAAAAATAAGAGATGGCGGTGAGGGAGGGATTCGAACCCTCGATACGTTGCCGTATACACACTTTCCAGGCGTGCTCCTTCAGCCACTCGGACACCTCACCACATTGCGTTAATAGGCACTGCTTCTTAACGGACGGCTACTATATTGTGCTAAAGGTATTAGGTCAAGATAAAACTGAAAGCATCGCATTAAGTGTCTACTTTTAAAACAAATCTGATACTTATACGAAAATATCTCATCGTGTCTCTATTTTGACCTAACGAGGCTGTTACAATAAGTAACTAATACTTGATTACTCTTTCGTTGATCGTTTAATAGGTCAAGGAATATCCTAACAATGATTAAATAGAGACTCTTTTATATGTCTTCAAAACTTAGCGTCATTTTGCAAGATCAACAGCTTGCCGAACTACTGCTCAACGAAGCGCAAACACGTGGCTTTGTCACTGCAATGGCTGCAGCACCTAATATTATTGCCCCAACAGAATGGCTAGCTTTTTTATGGGGTGGAGAAGAAACCTCTCCTTTTAGTACCCATGAAGAATTAGAAAACTATGCCAATGCAATCATTGATATTTTAAATGAAGCACGTACAACTCTCTATGACAACACATGGCAATGGCCTGAAGGCTGTGCACTAGACGATAGCCAAATTGTCACCGAAGCAACCAGTAACTTCTGTGAAGGTATGCTTCAGGGTTGGCAACTTGCGCGTGATGATTGGGAAACCATTATGCCACCAGAAAGTGAAGATAATGCCCTACTGGGTGGCGTATTGCTTTCTTTCAGCCTACTGTTTGATCCTGAAACAGCACTTGAAGCATTAAAAGAACAAGATGCTGATGCCTTAGCGCAATTTGAAGAGATCTTTAATGCCATTCCTGTAATGCTCTGTGGCTTAACACAACGTGGCGCAATGTTAGTTCAAGACTAATAATCCACACATTTCCCTAAAACAAAGAAGGCGAACAGAGATGTTCGCCTTCTTTTTTATGCTCGTTTGTTATTCATTGCCGCTGATTTAACAAAAAGCTTAAGCATTACCTTTTACTTTTAACTGCAATTCAGCCGCAAAATCTAGCATTCGGTTTAACGGGATCAGTGATTTTTCACGTAGCGATTCATCAACAAAAATTTCATGCTGCTCACCACCATCATTTAATGCGGTGTAAATCGCTTTCAAACCATTCATTGCCATCCACGGACAATGTGCGCAGCTACGACATGTTGCCCCAGCCCCCGCTGTTGGAGCCTCTACTAATTCTTTCTCTGGCACCATTTGCTGCATCTTAAAGAAAATGCCTTTATCCGTTGCTACAATAAGCTTCTGATTCGGTAGCTCTTTCGCGGCTTTAATAAGCTGGCTTGTTGAACCCACAGCATCAGCTAATGCGACAACACTCGCAGGTGATTCAGGGTGAACAAGAATAGCAGCATCAGGATATAGGTGCTTCATGTCGCGTAGGGCTTTAGCAGAAAACTCGTCGTGAACAATACATTCACCCTGCCACAACAGCATCTCTGCACCTGTTTTCTTCTGAATATAAGAACCTAAGTGACGATCCGGTCCCCAAATGATTTTCTTGTCTTCGCTATCTAAATGCTCAACAATCTCCAGTGCAATACTTGATGTTACAACCCAATCAGCACGTGCTTTTACTGCAGCAGAGGTATTGGCATAGACAACAACAGTATGATCAGGGTGAGCATCGCAAAACTCGCTAAATGCATCAATAGGACAACCTAAATCAAGCGAACATTCAGCCTCTAAGGTTGGCATCAATACATGCTTTTCTGGTGTAAGAATCTTGGCAGATTCACCCATAAAGCGTACACCACAAATAATTAAGGTGGTGGCTGGATGTTGATTACCAAAACGAGCCATTTCTAGTGAATCACCAACAAAACCGCCAGTTTCTTCAGCCAATGCCTGTATTTCAGGATCGGTATAATAATGCGCCACTAATACTGCATCTTTATCCTTTAGCAATTGTTTGATTTGCTGAATATATTGTTGTTTTTCAGTATCAGTTAGTCGGGCAGGTTTTGGTGGAAACGGATATACCATCTCTGATGGATCAAATGTAATACTCATTTTTCACTTGCTCATTAGCATTCCTTTAGTGTCCGAACATTATACGCTGGATTTTCCAAATTTCACCTTTAACCAACACTGCTTCGACTTCGTAGTAACAAAAAAGCCCACAACAGAAATAACCATTTCTTTGTGGGCTTTTAAAATCAAACCGTAACTGCGTTTATTTTAACTTCGTAAGCGCTGTTTTAGCTTGATTAGCAGACGTTGAATTCGGGTATGCTTTGATCACTTCTTGATAATATGTTTTTGCCGTCGCAATATCATTACCACGTTCTGCAATCACACCAAGTTTCAGCAACGCATCAGCGCGCTTACTTGAGTCTTTGGTATCTGCAACCACTTTAAAATTCGTTGTAGCATCTGCTAGCTGATTCTGAGCAAAGAATAATTGCCCTAACCAATAACTAGCATTCGGCTTATAAACCGAATTAGGGTAAGTCGTTAAGAAGCTTTGGAACGCTTTTGTTGCGCCTTTATAATCTTTCTCTTTTAAGATCAGATTAACCGCTTTTTCATAGGCCGTATTTTCATCGGTATTACTTGAAAAAGCTTCACTTGATGCCGCTTCTTTTTTAGCGTCCGTAGGCTCGGCTTTCGCTGGTTGGCGGCTCAAGTTATCAACTTCTCGATAGATGTCGCGTTGACGATCTACCACTTTTTTAATTTCATAACTATTACGTTCAACGTTGCCACGAAGCTCATCAATATCTGATGACATCTGCTCTAAGCGGCGCTGCATTTGTAACTGCACCTGACCTTGCGCTTCAAGCATACGCTCTAAGCTATCTAAATTCGCTGCCGATACAGGCGCGGCGACCACTTGGGTCGCCGCGCTCATCAGCAACACTAATGCAAGTTTTCGCATTACTTTGTTACTGCTCATATTGGGTTTACCTACATTAGATTAGTAAACTAAAACCGCGCGACGGTTTTTCGCATAATCAGCATCAGTGTGACCTAATACTAATGGTTTTTCTTCACCGTAGCTCACAATAGAAAGTTGAGATGCAGGTACACCTAATGCTTGCAGGTACTGTGCTACTGCATTGGCACGACGCTCACCTAACGCAATGTTGTATTCTGGCGTACCACGCTCATCAGCATGACCTTCAACGATGACTTTAATACTTGGGTGGTCACGTAAGTACGCAGCATGTGCTTCTAAAATTGCTTGGTACTCAGGTTGAATCTCTGCGTTATCAAACTTAAAGAAAACGGTTTGTTCTTGACGTAACTGCTGCAATTGTTGCTCAAGCAATTGTTCTTCACTCATGCTTCCTGATGGATCAACCGGAGTCACAATTGTTTGATCAGGCGAAGTGCTGCCGCCATTAGTACCGTTTTGGTTCGCAGCAGAGCTGTCTGCACTATCTGTTGAACTACATGCTGCCAATGTCATCATTGGTAGCGCAATGGCTAAACTTTTCAAAACTTTGTTCAGTTGCATCTAGATTTCCTTTTTAAACTCAATCGTGCCT
The DNA here is from genome assembly GCF_003026165.1 of Photobacterium sp. GB-1. Taxonomy (NCBI): domain Bacteria; kingdom Pseudomonadati; phylum Pseudomonadota; class Gammaproteobacteria; order Vibrionales; family Vibrionaceae; genus Photobacterium; species Photobacterium sp. GB-1. The sequence goes on from NZ_PYOB01000001.1 coordinate 284,872, forward strand.
CAAAAGGCAAATGAGAATTAACTCAAATTATAAAAATGGGCCCCAAGATGGTGCTCGTACACGTTTACTTGTTGATGGTAAGCGTGCTTGGAATCGACCATCGATGGATACCAAAGAAAGTTCGTAAGTACCATTATTTTGCGCTGAGCTATAAATAATCATACTTCCATTAGGAGCAATACTTGGTGACTCGGCAAGGCGTGCTTTTGTTAAAATTTGCATTGCACCTGTTTTAAGATCTTGTTTAGCAATGTTGTAACCACTATCTGAACGGTTTACGACGACAAGATAACGCCCATCAGGTGTAATTTGTGGTCCCATGTTCTGAGAACCTTGCCAAGTTACACGTTGCGTATCACCGGTTGCTAAATCTAAATGGTAAACCTGTGGACGACCGCCACGATCAGAGGTGAAGTAAAGAGATTGACCATCGGGTGCCCATACCGCTTCCGTATTATTAGCACGGCCGTGAGTAATTTGGCGTAATTGATTGGTTTTCAGATCTTTAATATAGATCTGCAAGCTACCTGTTTTAGAAAGTACCATCGCTAATTTAGTACCATCAGGTGAAAACTGTGGTGAACCATTATGGCGAGGGTAATCCGCCACTACTTCACGCTTACCTGTGTAGATATCTAACACGAAGATCTGTGCTTTACCGCTTTCAAAGCTTACATACGCCAGTTTGCTACCATCTGGCGACCATGCAGGAGACATTAGCGGTTGTTTGGACTTCAATACCACACGTTCGTTGTAACCATCGTAATCAGCAACACGTAATTGATATGGAAACTTCGATGAACGATTATTATCAACGTATGCAATACGCGTTAAGAATGCACCACGTTCACCCGTTAGCTTCTGGTAAATTAAATCAGAAATACGGTGAGCATATTGACGCATGCGGTTAGGCTTTACTGACGCTTGATTATTCAATAGTAAATAATCGCCTTTTGCCGCCCCTTCAGTGCCTGCTGCTAGTTTACCTTTAACAATGTCGACTAACTGATAATTAACGGTGTAATTGCCATCTTGATTCTTAACAATTGTACCTGTTACAACCGCATCAACGCCCATCTTACTCCATGCTGAGTAATCAATTTGGCTTTCATTATGAGGTAACTGTGGCAATTTATTTGTCGGCACTGGGCTGAACTTACCACTTCGTTGTAAATCTGATGCAATTACTGCAGAAATATCAGTGGGTAGTTTACCTTCACCTTCCCATTTGAAAGGAACAACACCAATTGGGCGTGCAGAATCCACACCATCAGTGATCACTAATTCAAGTTCAGCATGTGCAAATTGGCTAACGCTTAATAGAGCTAAACATAAGCCCATTATCCAACGTTTCATCCATCGCTCCTATTTTATATTGCACCACAAATCATTTACTGTGGCGTGACTGTAAGTTTGATATCTCTTAATTTTTTCGCAATTTCTGGATCATCAGGCATTGGGAATTGGCTAACTTTGACTACCGCAGATTTTGCCGCGCGACATAATGCACCATCACCACCAGATTGAGTGACATCCAGTACTAAACCATCAGCAGACAAACGCATAGTCAAATTACATTCTTGGCCTTTAAAACTTTGATCAACCAATAAATTTTGTTGAATCATTTGTTTATATATTGCGCCATAACGTGCCACTTCATCAGCAATATGTTGCCCTTTCGCACCACCGCGCTGCTCACTTTCCGCTTCAAGACCTGCAAACATATCATTCAATGCTGCTTCTTTTTGCTGCTGGAGTTTCTTCGCTTCAGCTGCTTTGCGTTTCGCTTCTGCTTCGGCTTTTTTCTTAGCTTCTGCTGCCTTACGCTCAGCCTCAATACGTTTTGCTTCTGCTTCTTTACGTTTCGCTTCCGCTTGAGCTGCTTCTTCTTGTGCTTTTTTCTTTGCTGCTACTTGCTTTTGACGCTCAAGTTCAGCTTGTCGACTTGCTTCTTCCGCTTTACGTTGTTCTTCAAGTTTTTGTTGACGAACTTGCTCCGCTTTTTCTGCTGCCTCTTGTTTCGCTTTACGCTCAGCTTCTGCTTTTGCTGCTTGTGCTTTCGCTACTTTTGCCGCTTCATCAGCTTTACGTTTTTCTTCAGCCGCTTGCTTTTGTTGCTCTGCGACTAACTTGCGTTGTTTCTCTGCTTCTCGTGCTTCTTTCTCAGCTTTTAGCTTGTCGGCTTTTAACTGTCTAACACGTTCAGCTTCATCTTTTCTCTGCTTTTCAAGCGCTTCCGTCTGCTCTTCCAGCCTTTTTTTACGCTCTTGTTCAGCACGTTTAGCCGCTTCCCGTTGCTCTCGAATTTGCGTCGCTTGTTGATGAATCATTGCAGGATCGACAACCACAGCTTGAATGGTATTGCCGCCCACATCTGATTTTTTCATCGTAAAATCAGCGCCCCAGAACAATAATCCAATCAACAGCGCATGAATAAATAACGATATAACGGTGGAACCTGTGTAATTGTTATTTTTCATTCTTTAACCTTATTGCTCAAGAGGCTCAGTCATTAAGCCAACAGAGCCGACACCGGCTTGGTTTAAGGCGTCCAATGTTTCGATAATATGTGCATAAGGTGTACGACCATCACCACCTACCATCACTAACGTTTTAGGCTGCGCTGCCATTTGCGCTTTTACACGTGCAAGCACTTCTTGCAACGATAAGCCCCGTTGCATGTCAGCATTGTCGATACTGACACCAAGGTGGCCATCTTTATCGACTTCCACAATAATTGGCGGAATATCGCTATCTTTATTCATCTCTGCAACCGTTTCTGCCGTGGTGGTTTGTGGCAGATCCACATCCACACCTTGGCTAACGAACGGCGCTGTTACCATAAAGATAATAAGCAATACCAACATAACGTCGATATAGGGAACAACGTTAATTTCCGCTGTCATTTTGCGCTTTTTCGGTTGATAAGCCATTGCTTACTTCTCCTGATTAGCGGCAAATGCTTGACGGTGTAAAATACTTGAAAATTCTTCCATAAACGTTGCGTACGTATGTTCTAGCTTTGATACTTTATTGGTTAAACGGTTGTAGAACATTACAGCAGGAATCGCAGCAAATAAGCCCATCGCCGTTGCAATCAACGCTCCTGCGATACCAGGTGCAACGGTTGCTAATGTTGGCTGTTTCATCGCACCAAGAGCGATAAATGCAGTCATAATACCCAGTACAGTACCAAATAAACCAATATATGGACTAATTGAACCCACCGTCGCTAAAAACGGAAGATTGGTTTCTAATTCATCAACTTCTTTTGAAAGTGATACGCGCATTGCTCGACTTGTACCTTCCATCACCGCTTCTGGCACTTTATCGTTGCTGCGGTGTAAACGTGCAAACTCTTTGAAACCTGAATAGAAAATTTGCTCAGACCCCGTTAGGTCATCTTTACGTGCTTGTACTTCTTTATACAACTGAGATAAATCAATACCTGACCAAAAACGATCTTCAAATTGTGCGGCTTTACGGCTAGCCTCTGACAATACTTGAGATCGCTTGATAATCATTGTCCATGATGCAATCGACATGCCTAATAAAATAAGCATCACCATAATTTCAAGCGCACCTGAATTTAGAATAATGTCTAAAACCGTCAACTCTGAGTTCACTTAATTTATCTCCAGCTTTAATTGTTCAGGAAGTGCAATAGGCTTCATCTGTGTCGGATCGACACAAGCAATTTTCACCAATACCTTACACAGCACTTCGTTGTTATTGTTTACTAATTCTTGGCTAAATTCGATTGAAGCTCGTCGTATATTTTGCACCACTGTATGGACCATTAACTGATCATCAAGTTTTGCACCACGAAGAAAATCAATCGTTAGGCTGCGCACAACAAAACTCATATTTAACGAAAATAACTGTTGCTGATTTAGCCCAATTTTTCTCAAGTATTCTGTTCGTGCTCGCTCAAAAAACTTCAAATAGTTAGCGTGGTATACCACCCCACCAACATCGGTATCTTCATAGTAAATGGTTACTGGCCACTTAAAAACATTAAGTTGTGTCATTTTATTACCATTGAGTCGTGGCTATCATTCATATATGCAAAAATACATTGCTGCTACTATACATCAACTTAATATAACGTTGTTACTGAGTGATGCTTTCAAGTCGTTATTTTATATAAAATTAACGCTTACGTATCCATTCTGACAATCAAATCACATTTCTGTTCACATACCATGCGTAACAAGCGAAATGAATGCAATTCCTACCTAATATTTATAAAAAAACGGCTTACTACCACAGTAGTAAGCCGTTTGATTATTCTACAAATCGCCTTCTATTAAAAAAAGTACAATTTAAGAACATAAATTAATATCGGAAGTGCGATGATTGGCGAGAAAAATAACTGCCAATACCAGCGATGAGGCACAAAACTCATACCAAAAACCATGGCACTGCATGTTGCCCAAATCATCAACGGCGCAATTACAGGACCAAAGCCACCAATTGCATCAGCAAACTGGTGTGGTTCCCACATCACTAACCCTGCAACAGTCACTGCCATTGCAATCGCTAATAATTTTAGTGGCAACATCATCAATGGTGCATGTATTGCTTTTATCGCACGTTCCATATTACTCACTGTCGTTATCCATGTTTTCGGTCGTTTCAAGCCATAACGCATTGACGATACCAAAAGAACAAGCCAGTAGAACACCTAAAATCCAAGCAAAATACCACATTGTTCGTCTACTCCTTAGTACAGTGAAGTTTTGTTGTCTTCGATATATTTAGTATCTAGACGACCAAACATTTTGTAGTAACACCATGAGGTGTAAGCCAAGATCACTGGAACCATAATAAAGGCAACTACAGTCATGATCTTCAATGTTAACTCAGAGGATGTTGCATCCCAAATAGTCAAGCTGATGTGTGGATCTAGGCTTGAAGGCATAATGAATGGGAATGTTGCAAAACCAAACGTTAATACCACACCTACCATAGTTAGGCTTGAGAATAAGAAAGCAAAACCTGCACGGTTAGCACGTGAACACAGCGCTGTCAGTAACGGCATCACTACCGCAAGGATTGGTGCAATCCATAGTGCTGGGTAGTTCGCATAGTTAATGAACAATGCACCTGTCTGACGCATTACTTCTTTCGTTGTTGGATCTGAAGGTGCATTTTTAATGATTTCAGATGTAATTACGTAACCATTGATGCTTTGAGATACAAAACCTGCAATAACAAACACAACAGCCATTAGGATTGCAGAGCCTGCAGCAACCTTACGAGAACGCTCATGAATAGCATCTGTTGTTTTCATTTGTAGGAATGTTGCACCTTGAGTCACGATCATCAGTAAGCTCACCACACCACACAATAGTGCGAATGGATTTAGCAGACCGAAGAATGAACCCTTGTAGGTTGGGATCATGAACTCATTCAGTTCAAATGGTACACCCTGCATTAAGTTACCGAATGCCACACCGAAGATCACTGGTGGTACAAAACTACCGACGAAGATAGCTTTATCCCAAAGGCTACGCCATTTTGGATCTGTCAGCTTTGAACGGTAATCGAAACCAAGAGGACGAAGCCAAAGTGCAGCTAACGTCAGAATCATTGCAACGTAAAAACCAGAGAATACTGTTGCGTAAACTAGCGGCCATGCTGCAAACAATGCACCACCAGCGGTGATCAACCATACTTGGTTACCATCCCAGTGAGGTGCAATTGAGTTGATCATTACACGGCGTTCGTTATCCGTTTTACCAATGATATGAGATAGGATACCTACCCCCATATCGAAACCATCCGTGATTGCAAAACCGATGCATAGCACACCAATTAGTAACCACCAAATTAGTCGCAAGCTTTCATAATCAAACATTATTTGTTTCTCCCTGCTTACGCTTCAACCTGACGTGAAACCACATCTTGTTTTGTGTCATTTTGTTCGAAATGGTAGCGACCTGTTTTCAAGCTACTTGGACCAAGACGAGCGAATTTAACCATTAGGTAAACTTCAGCAACTAAGAATGCTGTGTATAGCGCTAGAATTGCCGCTAACGAGAACCATAGTTGTGACGGTTCAAGGTTAGATGCTGCCATATGAACCGGTAAAATTTCACCTACTGCCCATGGTTGACGGCCGTATTCTGCAACGAACCAACCTGCTTCAATCGCAATCCAAGGTAGTGGAATACCAAATAGTGCAGCTTTAAGAACAAGCTTGTTACCAGTGATCTTATGACGACAAGACTGGATAAATGCAGCACCAATAATGGCGAACATTAAGAAACCAGCACCCACCATGATACGGAAGCTAAAGAATAGCGGCCATACTTGAGGGATTGAGTCATCTACTGCTTTTTGAATTTGTTCAGGTGTCGCATCAACAACTTTGTCGGTGTAAGGCTTAAGTAGTAAACCGTAACCTAAGTCTTTCTTCACTTCGTCGAAAGCTGCAATATTTTCAGGTGTCTTATCACCCGCACGTAATTTCTCTAGAAGGCCGTATGCAACCATACCGTTACGAATACGTACTTCGTGCTCTTTCTTAAGATCACGGATACCCGTTACTTGTGTATCAAAAGAACGTGTTGCAATGATACCCATTAGGTACGGGATCTTAATTGCATAATCGGTTTCCATGGTTTCTTGATTAGGGAAACCAAACACAGTAAATGCCGCAGGTGCTGGCTCTGTGTGCCATTCCGCTTCAATTGCTGCTAATTTAGTTTTCTGAACGTCGCCTAGCTCGTAACCTGACTCATCACCAAGGATCATTACAGAAACGATAGATGCCATACCGAACGCTGCTGCGATTGCAAATGAACGACGCGCAAACGCAATATCACGACCTTTCAGCATGTAGTATGCACTAACACCTAGAATGAACATTGCACCACATACGTAGCCAGATGCTACAGTGTGAACAAACTTCACCTGTGCTACTGGGTTAAGTACTACGTCTGCAAAGCTCACCATTTCCATACGCATTGTTTCAAAGTTGAAATCAGCGCCGACTGGATTTTGCATCCAACCGTTAGCAATAAGAATCCATAGTGCGGAGAAGTTTGAACCAAGAGCGACTAGCCAAGTGACAGCAAGGTGCTGGCGCTTAGATAGGCGATCCCAACCAAAGAAGAACATGCCGACTAGCGTTGATTCTAAGAAGAATGCCATTAGTGCTTCGATTGCCAATGGCGCACCGAAGATATCACCAACGTAGTGAGAGTAGTATGCCCAGTTTGTACCAAACTGGAACTCCATAGATAGGCCGGTAGCCACACCAAGAGCAAAGTTAATCGCGAAAAGCTTACCCCAGAACTTAGTCATGTCCTTGTAGATTTGCTTTCCGGTCATTACATAAACTGACTCCATAATGGCTAGTAAAAAAGCCATACCTAGAGTCAATGGAACGAACAAAAAGTGATACATCGCTGTTAGAGCGAACTGTAACCGCGATAGTTCGACGACATCAGTTAACATTGATAACTCCTTTATTCACCAGCTGACTGGTGACAGTACTAATATGTACCGATTATTGGGTTTAGCTTTGTATAGAGAACTTATTGCAATTTTGCCGACCTTCCTGATCACTTGCTTATAGTTGCAAGCATCCATGTTGTGTTGCAATATTGTTTAAATAAATTTAAATATACGTAATTCTATAGCTAATTTAGTCGTCGGTAATATTACAGATATTAAATGCAATCTTCAAAGAGTTTATTACGCGTTTTGCTTTGACAAATATCAAGAAAAAATGAGCTTGATAGCCTGTACGCAGATATTTTTGATTTAGATCAATTTACAGAATATTTTGATAGGAAGAATGAATTTGGAATGAGTAAACAATGAATTATATTTGATCGTATTCTGAAATAATATTCCTTTTCCTATTCTTATTTAATCATGATAGTTAAATGAAGTGAATCATTTTTTGCTTTACTTTTGTTATAACTTAATAAAATTTATGAATAATCTAGAAAGATCATCAAACCATCTTCTAGACTGTCATTCGTTGTCTTGTAAGGTATCGTAAACACCACTCAAATATCTAAACTTACGAATGTATAGATATCTAAATTAAACATAACGTTTTTTATTTTTTACTAAATATCAGCCCGTTAATGCATGAAATTAAACCATCGATACAATAAAAATAAAACGTTCTGCTTTTGTGATATTGTCTTGTTTTATATTTCTCATTAGCTTTCACCTAATAAAAATGAAAACCATAATCATATTTTTGATAATAAAAAACAGATAAATATTACTTGAATCATGAGTAAATAGTAAAATTGATATTTAAATAACTAACGTGATAAATAAACATCAAATCAAAATAACAATAAATTCACAATATAATAAAATTATTAAACAACAAAGCGTGACTTTAATCGCCACGCTTAATTTTTCTGATTTTTTATTTTACTTCGTATTTTCAGGAAGATCTAAACCAAAATGGAGATATGCACGATGTGTCGCAATTCGTCCTCTTGGTGTCCGTTGTAAATAACCTTGCTGAATCAAATACGGTTCAAGTACATCTTCAATTGTATCTTTCTCTTCACCAATAGCTGCTGCTAAGTTATCTAAACCGACAGGGCCACCCATAAATTTTTCAATAATAGCTAATAGAAGTTTACGGTCCATATAATCAAAACCGCTGCTATCAACATCGAGCATGTCTAATGCTTTATTAGCGATATCAGGACAAATATGTCCGTTACCTTTTACTTCAGCGTAATCTCGCACACGCCGTAACAAACGATTAGCGATACGTGGCGTGCCACGAGCACGCATGGCCATTTCCATCGCGCCGCCTTCTTCCATTGATAGTCCTAAACATTTAGCACTTCGGCCTACAATGTCTTTGAGATCTTCTACTTTGTAATACTCAAGGCGTTGTGTAATACCAAAACGATCACGTAGAGGTGACGTTAATGAGCCCGCTCGTGTCGTTGCACCTATTAAAGTAAAGGGTGGCAAATCAATTTTAATTGAGCGTGCGGCTGGGCCTTCACCTATCATAATATCTAATTGGTAATCTTCCATTGCAGGATAAAGTACTTCTTCAACCTGAGGACTTAGACGATGTATTTCATCAATAAACAACACATCGTTTTCTTCAAGGTTTGTAAGTAGCGCAGCCAAATCACCGGCTTTTTCAAGTACAGGGCCTGAGGTTGTACGAATACTTACCCCCATTTCATTCGCTACTATATTTGCAAGCGTTGTTTTACCCAATCCTGGAGGACCAAAGATCAATAAATGATCTAAGGCTTCATCACGCATCTTTGCCGCTTTAATAAATATTTCCATTTGATCACGAACATGATCCTGTCCTTGATAATCATCAAGTAATTTAGGTCGTATTGCGCGATCAATTATATCGTCTTCACGGGTTGTTTCGAAATTACCAGAAACCAGTCGATCAGCTTCAATCATATTTTAATGCCTATACCCAACTTACAGGGTTATACCATTGAGCGGAGTGCATCACGAATAATCGCTTCACTACTCATCTCTGGTTGTGTGACTTGAGAAACCACTTTCGCGGCAATTTGTGGTTTATAACCCAGTGCAACCAATGCACTCACCGCTTCATCTTCAGCGCGAGCTTGATTCGATGGATCTTGGATCGGAGCATTGGATGCCGCTGTATCAAGTGCTGGCGTAAATAAGTCACCTTCACCCCACCCTTTTAAGCGATCTTTCATTTCAACAACTAAACGTTCTGCTGTTTTCTTGCCGACTCCGGGGATTTTAACTAGCGTAGTCACATCTTCTAATTCAACGCTACGAACAAATTGACTTGCAGTCATAGCTGATAAAATTGCTAAGCCTAATTTAGGCCCAACACCGTTCGCTTTAATTACTTCACGGAATAACTCACGTTCATTTTTATTATTAAAGCCATACAGTAGTTGCGCATCTTCTCGTACCACAAAGTGAGTAAAGATAATGGCTTCTTGGCCGATCTGTGGTAACTCATAAAAACAGCTCATTGGCATCTGCACTTCATAACCAATCCCACCAACTTCAAGTAATACTTCAGGTGGCTGCTTTTCAATTACAATTCCGCGTAGTCGACCAATCAAAACATCATCTCTATAGTGAATTTAAACTGGCACTAGAATAGTAAAGAACTGGATAGACATCCAGTTCTTTATCGATTTTACGAAGAGTGAGAAACAACTTGATCAAGTTGTTGTGTTAAATGACGAACAGCAACCACTTGCTGATTTAATTCTGTACCATGTTGTGCAACTATTGCAGCCACACTTTGTGTATTTACCACACTATTAGCAACTTCACTGCTCGCTTCATCCAGCTCTTTTAATGCGGTTGATTGAGCTGCCATCAAACCCGATAACCCTTGTACATCTTGCGAAATCGTTGTGACTTGCTGAATGATATTATTCATCCGTTCAGTACTGGCGTTAATCACACCTTGACCGTGCCGTACTTCCTGCTCACTACGATCCAATAGATGGCGGATCTCAACGGCAGATTGACTACTTTTCGCCGAAAGCTCCCGTACTTGATCTGCTACAACCGCAAATCCCCTTCCCTGATCTCCAGCACGAGCCGCTTCTATCGAAGCATTTAGCGCAAGCAAATTGGTTTGTTCAGCAACAGAGGTGATTAAGTCCGCCACTTTCATAATCTCATCATGACTATTAATAATTTGGCTGATCGCTTGCGTTGAATCTTCTAAGTGCGCCGAACTTTTTTGCGCCAGCTCATAAACCACGTCGCTTTTTTCACGTAATTCCTCAACAAACTGACTTGAGCTCTCAACTCCAAGGACCATTTGGTGTACTTGATGGCTCATTTGTTCAGCAGCGCTGGCTTGTGATTCACTATTAATATTCAGTTCATTGACTTGGCTATCTAGCTGAGACGATTGATTCGCTAAGCTATAAGATACTTGCTTTAATTGTTCAGAATTATTATTCGCTTGAAGTAATACATCAGATAGACGTAATTCTCCTTCAGTTGCTTTACTGGCCTCTGATTCACTTTTTAGCTTAGCTTTCTCGGCACGATTAATTGCTATATCACGTTGTTTCGCCGTAAAAGCTAATGCAATACCAATGACAATCAATGGCAATACGGTTCCAGACCAAACCTCAATTTGCTGTGCTGTATGAGATAAAGAAAGCTGTGGAAATGAAACACCCTGCATATGTTGGTATGTTATGTAAGCCGAAACACAAATGATCAAGCTACTCCAAAGAATAGCCATCGCGCGCGTTGCCGAGAGGAAGAAAGAGACAACTAACAAAGGCACCCAATAAGTCTGCGTTGAATCAACCACACCACCACTTTGATAAATAATATTCAGCGCGTGGATTGCCATACCAATAAAACCTAAATTTAAAGATATTAAAGGCTGCTGAAGCCAACGCAGGCTCGAAATAGCAAGGAGTTCTAATACAATCAATATGACAGAAGTAAAAACAAGATTATCATGACCATGGTTTGACCATTTAATCAAACTATAGATACCAACGAGAAAAGCGATAAAAGTAAATAAGGAAAGGATATCGGCTTGGCGTTGTTGTGCTGTTGTCCATTGAGGTTGGCGCGGCATAAATATACTGCGCCATAAAGTGGCAGGGTTCATGATCACTTCCTTGCTTATTATCGTTAGACCTCTGACCACTATAGATTGTTAACATTTCTATAACAAATATCTTAATAAATATATGCCTTAAGTGTCTCATCTTTAATAATAGTAAGCTTATTAACGATAACGCCCCTTTCGTGCTCCCGTCGCTTTCCCTGCCATTGCCACTAAGGTTTTATAGGTATGCGCGTGACAAATCGCAACAGCTAAAGCATCAGCAGCATCAGCTTGAGGCTTACCTGCTAGCTTTAATACGGAACAAACCATATGTTGTACTTGCGCTTTATCTGCCCCACCGTTTCCGACTACCGCCTGTTTGATCAATCGCGCGGCATATTCACTGACTGGCAAATCTGCATTTACCGCTGCAACAATTGCACTGCCTCGCGCCTGACCTAATTTAATCGCAGAGCTGGCATTTTTGCCCATGAACACTTCTTCAATGGCAAAAAAATCAGGCTGAAATTGCGTGATCACTTCAGACACGCCTGCATAGATTTGCTTTAATCGTCCAGGAATACCAGGCTCTGAGGTGCGAATACAGCCGCTTCCTAAATACTCTAAATTACGTCCAACCTGACGAATTACCCCGTACCCCGTAATACGAGAGCCGGGGTCTATACCTAAAATTATCGACATTTTTCACTACTATTAGTAGCAATTATTCAAGCGTAGCTGCTACTTCATCTGACATGTCACCGTTATGGTAGACTTCTTGAATGTCATCCAAATCTTCTAATGCATCAATTAAGCGTAATAGTTTAGGTGCTGTTGTTGCATCTAACTCAGCCTTCGTTGATGGCACTAAGGTTACTTCTGCATTTTCTGCTGTAAAACCTGCGGCATCTAATGCATCTTTCACGCTACCGAAATCGGCAGGTGTCGTGTAAACATCGATTGAACCATCGTCATTAGTTTCAATATCGTCAGCGCCAGACTCTAACGCGACTTCCATAACAGCATCTTCATCTAACCCCGCCGCATAAGAAATCACGCCTTTTTTATCAAAAAGGTAACCTACGCTGCCATCCGTGCCAAGATTCCCCCCCGCTTTAGAGAAAGCATGACGTACGCCAGATACTGTTCGATTACGGTTATCCGTTAAACACTCAACCATTACCGCTGTACCCGCAGGACCGTAACCTTCATAAATGACAGTTTCTACGCCTTCGTCACCTTCACCACCAGCACCACGTGTTACTGCACGGTTGATAGTATCTCGAGTCATGTTATTTGATAGTGCTTTATCAATGGCAGCACGTAATCGAGGATTATTCTCAGGCTCACTGCCACCTTCTTTAGCGGCTACAGTAATCTCACGAATTAACTTAGTAAAAATTTTACCGCGTTTAGCATCTTGAGCTGCTTTACGATGTTTTATATTGGCAAATTTACTGTGTCCAGCCATGTTATCTCCAATCCGGCAATGTTAATTTTTTTGCTTGCATGAAAACATAAACCAAATAAGAGGTTAAAGCGAACAAAACACTTTTACCAAATAAGATGGACAGCAGAAAGGAATCAACAAAAGACAAAAAAGCCGATGTCTTATAGGCGTTCACTAAAAAGTGGCAAATAAGTCATCGGCTTTTATTACAGCAAATTAATCAGATCACTCTGCGTCTTTTGCTTCTTCGTCTTTCTTAGCAATTTTAACGGCAATAGATAATTCTTCTAGTGCTGCTGGGTTTGCTAGGCTTGGCGCGTCAGTTAATAGACATGCTGCTGCCGTTGTTTTAGGGAACGCGATAACATCACGGATATTATCTGTACCACAAAGAAGCATTACAAGACGGTCAAGACCAAACGCAAGACCTGCGTGTGGTGGCGTACCGAATTTCAGAGCGTCAAGTAGGAAACCAAACTTCAAACGTTGCTCATCAGCAGAGATACCTAAGATATCAAATACTGTTGATTGCATAGCAGAGTTATGGATACGTACTGAACCACCGCCCACTTCATAACCATTGATTACCATATCGTACGCATTTGATAGCGCTGCTGCAGGGTTAGCCGCTAGCTCTTCTGGTGTTAGGTTTAATGGTGATGTGAATGGGTGGTGCATTGCAGATAGTGAACCATCTTCGTTCTCTTCGAACATTGGGAAATCAACAACCCAAAGTGGTTTCCATGCTGACTTGTCTGTTAGACCTAGATCTTCACCTAGTTTCAGACGAAGTGCGCCCATCGCTTCTGTTACAACACGTTTGCTGTCTGCACCGAATAGAATGATGTCGCCAGATTCTGCTTGAGTGCGCTCAAGAAGATTAGCAACCACTTCTTCGTTAAGGAACTTAGCAACAGGAGATTGAACACCTTCAAAACCTGCAGCGCGATCGTTAACTTTCATCCATGCTAGGCCTTTCGCGCCATAGATACCCACGAACTTAGTGTATTCGTCGATTTGCTTACGGCTTAGCTCAGCACCACCTGGTACACGGATAACCGCTACACGACCTTTTTCGTCGTTAGCTGGGCCTGAGAATACTTTGAAATCAACATCTTTAACGATGTCTGCAACATCAACTAGCTCAAGTGGGTTACGTAGATCTGGCTTATCAGAACCGAAACGACGCGCGGCTTCTTCGAAAGACATGATTGGGAATGTGCCTAGGTCTACGTTTAGTAGCTCTTTCCACATTTCAGTGATCATCTTTTCAGTTACAGCACGCACTTCTTCAGCTGTCATGAAAGATGTTTCGATATCGATCTGAGTAAATTCAGGTTGACGGTCAGCACGTAAGTCTTCATCACGGAAACACTTAACGATTTGGTAGTAACGATCAAAACCAGACATCATTAGCAGCTGCTTAAATAGCTGTGGTGATTGTGGTAATGCGTAGAAGTTACCTTTGTGAACACGACTTGGTACTAAGTAATCACGCGCGCCTTCTGGCGTTGCTTTTGTTAGTACTGGTGTTTCAATATCAAGGAATGCATTGTCATCTAAGAAACGACGAACGAAGCTTGATGCTTTTGCACGTAGCTTAATACGATCGCTCATTTCTGGGCGACGAAGATCTAAGTAACGGTACTTTAGACGCTGCTCTTCAGAGTTCTTTTGGTTGAAATCAAGCGGTAACGCGTCAGAACGGTTAATGATTTCAAGGCCAGTTGCATAAACCTCAACTTCACCTGTTGCCATGTCTTTATTACATTGGCTTTCAGGACGCTCACGCACTTCACCCGTTAGACGAATACAAAACTCGTTACGTAATTGGTTTGCTAGTGTGAAGATCTCAGTCATATCAGGATCAATAACAACCTGAACCACACCTTCGCGATCACGCATATCAATAAAGATAAGGCCGCCTAAATCACGACGACGGTTTACCCAGCCGCATAAATCGACTGTTTGTCCTGCAAGGGACTTGTTCAGGTGTCCACAATAATGGGTGCGCATAAGAAATTCCCAATCTATATACTTTACATTCCTGCGTTTAGTGTCGATAACGCTAAACGTCAGGCGAATTCAATCCCGACCGCTTGCTGTCTAATTTATCGTCTAAATTGGATAGCAAGAAGGCCAAGAGGCAAAAATAACGAGGCATTATACCCAAACAGCCTCAATAAGCGAAGTGATCCGACGGTAATTCATCACCAATTCGTTATGACGACTTTAAAGTCTTATTATGACCAAATATCTACGGCGATTTAGACTTTTACAAACAAAATCACGTAAGATAAACCATCACTCTCAACTTAATAAACCCAAGTCTTATTATGTCTTCACCTTCTGATTTATCTTTACCGTTATATCTTGGGTTATCTCAATGGTCACACAATCATTGGCAGCAAAGCATATACGGTAAAGGCTGTAAAAATGGTGACCGTTTAGCTCGCTATGCAGAGGTATTTCATACTGTCGAGGGAAATACCACCTTTTACGCTATTCCGAGCATGACGACGGTAAAAAATTGGAACGGTGCGACACCTGACAGTGGATTTAAATTTACCTTTAAAATTCCCCAAACCATCACACATCAGCAGCAGCTTCGTCATAGTAATCAAAGCTTGGTGGATTTTCTCAATACCATGTCGCCGGTTGAGGAAAAAACGGGCGTATGGATGATTCAGCTACCTGCGAGGTTTAGTCCTCACGATTTACCCTTACTCGATGCCTTTTTAGATCAGTTTCCACGCCACTTTACTACCGGTGTCGAAGTTCGCCATCCTGCGTTCTTTGCCAAAGGCGAAGAGGAAAAAGCACTTAATCGAATGCTGTTAGAAAAAGGCAGTAACCGCATTATTATGGATAGCCGTCCTGTATTTTCAGCCATAGCGAATACAGAAGCGGTGATTGATGCACAAAAGAAGAAACCTCGCGTGCCAGTTCATGCAATCGCAACCGCTGATAACCCTGTGATCCGCTTTATTGGTCATCCTGATGATGCGTGTAACGATCCTTTTTTTAAAAACTGGCTACAACGACTGCCTTTATGGATCAAAGAAGGTAAAACGCCCTATCTCTTTATTCATACCCCAGACAATAATGCTGCGCCTGAATCAGCCCGTCGGCTTTATAATGTGTTACGCGATAACCTTATCAGCGAAAACCACACTCTTTCGCCACTCCCCGAACTTGCTATGCCCAGTGCTGCTGAAATAAGTACGCCACAAATCTCTTTGCTATAAACGCAAATAATCAATCAAAGAACAAATCAGAAATCATTAAAGACAAATGCTGCTATTTTCTCTACAATACGCGACCTTTCAAAGGTGATGGATCGCCTGAGTATCATCAAGGTTTGATGCTCAATACGTACAATGGATCCCTGTTCTTTATATATTATGAGGTTCGTGAGAAATGGCAGGCCACGACAATATTTTTGCTGCGCCAATTGAAAAACTCGGTGATTTTACGTTCGATGAGCGTGTTGCTGAAGTCTTCCCTGATATGATCCAACGCTCTGTGCCGGGTTACAGTAATATCATCTCAGCAATTGGCATGTTAGCTGAGCGCTTTGCCAAGCCTCATTCTAAAATCTTTGATCTTGGTTGTTCTTTAGGAGCAGCTACTCTTTCTATGCGTCGCCATATTCAGCAAGAAGGTTGCGAAATTTTAGCAATTGATAATTCTGCTGCTATGGTTGAACGATGCCGATTATTAGTGGACGCATATCGCTCTGACACACCAGTGCAAGTCATTGAAGCTGATATCCGTGATGTTGATATTCATGACGCTTCAGTTGTGGTGTTAAATTTCACTCTCCAATTCCTTGTACCTGAAGATCGCCAAGCATTATTAGAAAAAATCTATGCTGGCTTACGCCCTGGCGGTATTTTAATTTTGTCGGAGAAATATATTTTCGATGACGAACGTGCCAATGAATTATTGATTGATTTACACCACGATTTTAAACGAGCAAATGGTTATAGCGAGCTAGAGATCAGCCAAAAACGGAGCGCAATAGAAAATGTGATGCGCCCTGACAGTATTGAAACCCACAAAACACGTTTCAAGAAAATAGGCTTTTCTAGTTCTGAAGTATGGTTCCAGTGCTTCAATTTCGGCTCAATGTTTGCGATTAAATAAGGTTTTTTGTTCCATATGTTTAGTTTTTCTGATTTTTATCAGCTTCTTGCCCAGCATGAAACATTACGTCCATGGCTAAATACTCTACCTAAACAATTAAGTGATTGGGAAAATAGAGAGCACGGGGATATGGCTCGTTGGGTTCGCGCATTGCAAAAGTTCCCAACCGATAAACCCGATATTATTGATTTAAAAAATGAAGTCAGTGTTCGTAATGAAGTTCCGATTGCCGATGGTGAGAAAAAACGTTTAGAAAGTCTATTACGTTTGCTTCACCCTTGGCGTAAAGGCCCATTCACCATGCATGATATTCATATCGATACCGAATGGCGCTCAGATTGGAAATGGGATCGTGTACTGCCTCACATTACACCACTAAAAGGCCGTAGCGTATTAGATGTAGGCTGTGGTAATGGCTATCATATGTGGCGCATGCTGGGTGAAGGTGCAAAGCTTACCGTCGGTATCGACCCATCAAGCTTATTTTTAATTCAATTTGAAGCCATTAAGCGATTAATGGGCAACGATGATCGCGCATTCTTATTACCATTAGGTATTGAAGATCTGCCCGAATTAAAAGCATTTGATACGGTATTTAGTATGGGAGTCCTGTACCACCGTCGTTCACCGCTCGATCACATTATTCAGTTAAAGAATCAACTGCGTAAAGGCGGTGAAGTCATTCTAGAAACATTGGTGATTGATGGTGATGAAAATGCGGTATTGGTTCCAACTCACCGCTACGCCCAAATGCACAATGTTTATTTCTTCCCATCAGCAAAAGCATTAAAAGTGTGGATGGAAAAATGTGGCTTTGTTGATGTCCGTATTGTTGATGAGAATATAACAACAACAGATGAGCAAAGAACGACAGATTGGATGACGAATAATTCCCTTCCGGAATACTTAGATTCAAAAAATCCGTCAAAAACTATCGAAGGATATCCAGCACCAAAACGTGCGGTTTTAATAGCCCGCAATCCTGACTAGTAACTGACACTGGGATGCTGTTCGCATCCCTTTTTGTAAGGTAAACTACGGTCGACATTAGAAAATAGACGCACATAGGAGATATGATGCTTCGCTTCAGCGTACCATTAATCACAATTGCAATACTGACAGGGTGTTCAACCACGCAGCCTCAAGATCATCAAGAAACCTTGGCAGCGATCAGCAACGTAGAACAGAATATTAATTCTCAATTCGATACTGTTTCTACCCGAATGGATTCACAACAGCAATATATTACCGAGCTAGAAAGTAAATTAGCGTCTATCTCTAAAGATCTAAAGTTTATTAAGCAAAAAAGCCTAGAAAAGCCTAAAGTTATTGTTGAAAAACAAATTGTTCGAGTGCCTGTTGAGCCTAAAATTGAAGCGAACCCAACCCAAGCCAATGGTAAAGCTATCCTTGGTCAGGAAGAGTGGGTTTGGATTGATTCAGTTAAATCATTCTTTAAAGCACGTGTCGATACAGGTGCAACCACCTCATCTTTAAATGCTGTTGATGTACAAACTTTTGAACGAGATGGTAAAGAATGGGTACGTTTTAACCTGAGCCATGATTCAGCAGAAGATACTCCAGCAGAAAAAGCACAAAACGATAAAGCAAAACCTGAAACTATCGAAGCACCCATTCTGCGCTGGGTTCGTATCCGCCAGTCAACGTCAGAAGAAGCAGTGCGTCGCCCTGTCATTGAAGCTTGGATCACGCTTGGTAATTTACATGAAAAAGCGCAATTCACGCTTGCAGATCGAACGAAGATGGATTTCCCTGTCTTATTAGGTCGTGAGTTCTTTAAAGACATTGCACTGGTTGATGTGGGTAAAGAATTTGTTCAAGGAAAAACTGAGCCAAAACCAGAGCCAGTTAGTGCTAATAAATAAATGATGAGGATGTCATGACGTCTAGAGTACCCTTTTATATCCTTATTTCGCTGCTTATTATTGCAGGTTTAGGACTGAGCATGTATCGCCATGATGTCTACGGTGTGCCGTGGACACCAGGCGAAGAGCGTGCAGTATGGGAAGTTGAAGCACGTGTTCAATTCGATGCTGTTGGTGATCCTGTACAAGTTAAAATGGCCACGCCTGAAACACAGGAAGGCTTTACCTTAATTGATGAAAGTACGTCGTCACCTCCTGGCTACTCTGTACTTATCCATAATACGAAAGAAGGTCACCAAGCTGACTGGGCTACGCGTACCGCTATGGGTAAGCAAGTGCTTTACTACAAAACTCAGCTTCTTGTTGATGATCAAGCGCAGTACAAAGAGATCCCACCTAAAGGTGAACCTGCAGCGGTTAGTTTAAGTAACCCACAACAAACAGCAGCAACAGCACTGTTAACACAGGCGCGTAATTTATCTGCGAACAACACCACGTTTGCCCGTGAGCTTATTCGCCAATTACAAGATAAACAAAACCAAAACGCATCTGTGTTACTTGATTCTATGAGTCCGCAAGAAGCCATTACGAATTTACTTTCACTTGAAGGTATCCATTCGCGTATTGTTAGCGGTTTAAAACTTGAAGATGGTCGTCGTCGCCAAACAGTGATGCCGATGGTTGAAGTGTGGGATAACAATAGTTGGAAGCTCTTTAATCTGACTACTGGCGAAGAAGGCAAACCTTCGGATGTAATGATTTGGAACCAACAAGGCAGTGCGATGCTAGATGTTGTTGGTGGTCGAAATTCTAATATTAGTTTTTCTATCATTGCTCAAGACATCACACCACAGCGTGCTACGCAAGAGAAGATTAAAGCCGAAGACTTATTAAACTTCTCAATCCACTCATTACCACTCGAAGAACAAGCAATGTTTAAAACCATTATGCTTGTTCCTATTGGTGCCCTGATTGTGGTATTCCTTCGCGTGATTATTGGCTTGAAAACCTCTGGTACTTTCATGCCAGTGTTAATCGCGGTTGCGTTTGTCCAAACACAATTATTAACGGGTATTGTTGGTTTCTTATTGATTGTTGGTACAGGTTTAATTATTCGAAGTTATTTATCGAAATTGAACTTGCTCTTAGTCTCACGAATATCCGCGGTAATTATTACCGTAATATTGATCATTTCAATATTCACGGTTGTTGCCTTTAAGATTGGTCTTATTGAAGGTCTAACAATTACCTTCTTCCCAATGATCATCTTGTCATGGACTATCGAACGTATGTCGATTCTATGGGAAGAAGAAGGGGCGAAAGAAGTCTTCGTACAAGGTGGTGGTTCACTACTCACTGCGATCCTTGTGTACCTTGCAATGACGAACCCTATGATCCGTCACCTAACATTTAACTTCATTGGTGTGCAGTTCATCATTCTAGCTGCCATCCTAATGCTAGGTAACTACACAGGTTATCGTTTAAGTGAACTTCGTCGTTTTAAGCCGCTAACTGAGGATTAATCGATGAATTTACTTGCACGTTTTACTTCACCAAACAAGCTGAAAGAACGTGGCATCATGGGGATGAACAAGCGTAATCATAGCTACATTGGTCGCTATAATGATCGCAGCCTTTATCCTCTTGTTGATGATAAATTAAAAACAAAATTTATCGCCCAACAAGCCGGTGCAACCGTTCCTGATTTGATCGGTGTTATCGATAGCCAAGGCTCAGTAAAAAAAATCCACGATATGGTAAAAGATTGGCCTGGATTTGTGATTAAGCCCGCACAAGGCTCGGGCGGTAAAGGCATTTTAGTTATTGTTAAGCACAAAGACGGTATTTATGTAAAACCGTCTGGTGCAGAAATCAATAAACAAGATGTTGAACGTCATATTACCAATACCCTCGCGGGACTATTCTCGTTGGGTGGTAAAAATGATGTCGCCATGGTCGAAAACTTGATCCAATTTGATAATGTTTTTGATGGCTTTAGTTTTGAAGGTGTACCTGATGTTCGTGTCATCGTATTTAAAGGCTATCCTGTGATGGCGATGATGCGTTGTTCGACCTCTGCGTCCGATGGCAAAGCAAACTTGCACCAAGGTGCTGTCGGTGTCGGGATTGATATCGCGTCAGGTAAAGCGGTACGAGCAGTTCAATTTAATCAGCCAATTGAACACCACCCAGATACTGATCGTTTACTCAGCGAGCTTCAAGTACCTAATTGGAACAAGCTACTAACGCTTGCTGCGAGTGCTTGGGAAATGACAGGCTTAGGCTACATGGGTACAGATATGGTGTTAGACAAAGTGAAAGGCCCTATGGTGCTAGAGCTCAATGCTCGACCAGGATTGGCCATTCAAATTGCAAATGGTTGTGGTTTACTCCCTCGCCTTCGCCATATTGAAAATATCGGTACTTCTGCACATACGCCAACACCTGAAGAGCGTGTCGCTTATGCTGCTCACCAGTTCGGTGTCAAACCTAAGTTTTAATCTTCTCGGTTAATACCTTTTGAAAGCCCTGTCGTGTTATCACGACAGGGCTTTTTTATTTTTATTAATAATATAAAAAATTAAAGCTCTTGGCATTGATGTCGATATAAAGACTATCACTATGATTAAGGCTTACTTTTCCATGCAACACATTTCTTTAGATAATATGCTGATCAATGAGATCCAGCTCGGTACAGGACTCAACCAAGCGGTTGAATCTGGTCGTCGTGCTGATTTCTCATTAATGCTTGCATTGCTATCTTCTGAATTAATGGAAAACACACCGCAAGATAACGAGCCTGAGCAGATTCAAACAGAGCAACAACTACGTGCTTATTTTGAGCTACCTTTTCCTCAACCGCTGACCACATCAAAACATTGTTACCAACGCTCTGCGGATCAGGCAAAAGCTTTCCATGAATCAGGTATTGCGAGTACCCGTTTACTACACGGCCTGCAACCCACAGCGTTAACGTTCCCAGCAGAGAACACTAAAGGATTACCTGAAGATATCTTTCACAACCTTTCAGTACACGAACGTCGCAAGCTTCCACCAGAAGAGCCTCGTCCTATCTCGGCATCACCAAAAACCTTATATGCTTCGCTTATTCATGCAAAGCGAACTTCTGAGCTTTATCACGCCGCTTAATATTCATATAACTATCTGCCAACCCAGCAATGATACCCAATAGGTATCTTTGTGAGCGCAATCAAACATTGTCACATCCAATTATTCTATTGTGAAAGCGCTAACTAATATGGTTCTTAACTACTTTTGGTCTGATCAGTTAATGCCATATTAACATGATAATTTTGGGATGATACTACTATGCTTATTGATCAATCTGTAATAGTCATCACTGCTGCAGGTACTCTCATCGGTAAAGCCATAGCTCTTCATTTTGCATCATTAGGGGCAAAACTTGCGCTCGTTGATAATGACATCCAAAATTTAGAGGCAACACAGGATGCTTGTTCTCAATTCTCTCGTCATATCAACATCTTTCATTTAAAAAACACCCAACCGCATTCAATTAAACAAGTCTTTACCAATATTCAGCGCCAACTAGGTACATTTAATGTCTTACTCAATACATGGCCAAAATGTACGAATACACCAAGTATTCTTGAGCCCAATGCAATTAATAAATTCAATGATGTAATGTGTAACAACGCAACCACTTTTTTTAGCGTTGGACAAATAGCAGCAACAATGATGCAAGACAACAAACAACCTGCTGTTATTATTAATTTAGCCTTACAACCATCTCACCATCACGCTCACCTTTCCGATACTAGTAAATCAGTAATACAAGGCTTAACTTTTGGCTGGTCTAAAGAATTATCTTCTTTGAATATCCGAGTGGGTGCCATTATTCCAATTACTTCAGATAATCAGACAATGCTCCATACACGATTACAAGTAGAAATAGTCAGTTGCACGGAATACATTATTACTAATGATTCCTTCAATGGCAGGATACTTGAAGCAGAGTGTTTGATATAACCATCTATAAGATATAAAAAAGCCCGCTAAGTTAGCGGGCTTTTTTTCAATCAACGCTAGGTATTAAGCTTTTGCTTTTTTACCTTTAGTGGTTTTCACTGGCTCTGATTTTTTAATCACTGTTGTGCCTTCAAACGCTTCACCTTCAATGAAAGGCTTACCGTAGTAAGATGCCATTAGTACATCTTTAAGCTCAGAGATTAGAGGATAACGAGGGTTTGCACCAGTACACTGGTCATCAAACGCTTCTACCGCTAACTCATCAACTTTCGCAAGGAAATCAGCTTCTGAAACGCCTGCTTCTTGGATTGACATTGGAATCTGAAGATTCACTTTCAATTCGTCTAACCAAGTTAGTAGACGCTCAATTTTCTGTGCAGTACGGTCACCCGCATGTGATAGACCTAAGTGATCAGCAACTTCAGCATAACGACGACGCGCTTGTGGGCTTGCGTACTGTGAGAATGCTGTTTGCTTTGTTGGATTATCATTCGCGTTGTAACGAACAACGTTAGAAATCAACAATGCGTTAGCAAGACCGTGTGGTACGTGGAACTCGGCACCTAGTTTGTGCGCCATTGAGTGACATACACCTAGGAATGCGTTCGCAAATGCGATACCCGCGATAGTTGCCGCATTGTGTACTTTCTCACGTGCGATTGGGTCATTAGCACCATTTGCATAGCTTGATGGTAAGTATTCTTTTAGCATTCTTAGTGCTTGAAGTGCTTGACCATCAGAGTATTCGTTAGCAAGAACTGATACGTAAGCTTCTAGTGCGTGAGTGACGGCATCGTAACCACCAAACGCTGTTAGAGACTTAGGCATGTTCATTACAAGGTTAGCATCAACGATTGCCATGTTAGGCGTTAGTTCGTAGTCAGCTAGTGGGTACTTAGCACCTGTTTTATCGTCAGTTACAACCGCAAATGGTGTTACTTCAGAACCTGTACCAGATGTAGTAGTGATACATACTAGTTCAGCTTTCTTACCCATTTTAGGGAACTTGTAAATACGTTTACGGATGTCCATGAAGCGCATTGCTAGTTCTTCGAAGTGCGTTTCTGGGTGCTCATACATTACCCACATGATCTTCGCAGCATCCATTGGCGAACCACCACCGAGTGCAATAATCACATCAGGTTGGAAGCTCTTCATTGCTTCAGCGCCTTTCTCAACAACAGACAGTGTTGGATCCGCTTCTACATCAAAGAATGTTTGAACTTCGATACCTTGTGCTTTAAGCAAAGATACGATTTCATCTGCGTAACCGTTATTAAATAGGAAACGGTCTGTTACTAAGAACGCACGCTTCTTACCTTCTAAATCGCTAAGTGCAATTGGAAGGCTACCACGACGGAAGTAAATTGATTTAGGTAGTTTATGCCACAACATATTTTCAGCTCGCTTCGCTACTGTCTTCTTGTTGATAAGGTGCTTAGGACCTACGTTCTCAGAGATAGAGTTACCACCCCATGAACCACAACCTAGAGTTAACGAAGGCGCAACGTTAAAGTTGTAAAGATCACCGATACCACCATGAGTTGTTGGGATATTCACAAGAATACGTGCTGTTTTCATTTTGTCGCCGAAGTACTTAATACGGTCAGCGTTAGTGTCTTGATTCGTGTATAAGCCAGATGTATGACCGATACCACCAATCTCTACCATTGTTACTGCTTGATCTACTGCATTTTCAAATGAAGACGCGCGGAACATACCTAATGTAGGAGATAGTTTCTCGTGTGCGAACTCATCGTCGAAAGAAACTTGCTCACCTTCACCAATAAGGATCTTAGTATTAGCAGGAACAGTAACACCCGCCATTTCTGCGATCTTCGTTGCTGGCTGACCTACGATATCTGCATTAAGGTTACCGTTGATAAGCAGAACTTTACGTACTTTCTCTGCCTCATCTTTTGATAAAACGTAGCCATTGTGAGAAGCAAAACGCTCTTTCACTTCATCATAGACTTCGTCCATAACGATTACAGCTTGCTCTGAGGCACAAACAACACCGTTATCAAACGTTTTTGACATAAGTACTGATGCAACAGCACGCTTAATATCAGCTGTTTCATCGATAACAACAGGCACGTTACCCGCACCAACACCGATAGCAGGTTTACCTGAAGAGTAAGCTGCTTTAACCATGCCTGGACCACCAGTCGCAAGGATAAGGTTGATATCATCGTGCTTCATTAGTGCGTTAGATAGTTCAACTGATGGTTGATCAATCCAGCCAATAATATCTTTAGGTGCACCTGCGGCAACAGCGGCATCTAATACTAATTTAGCAGCAGCGTTAGTTGAGTTTTTAGCACGCGGGTGTGGCGAGAAAATAATTGCGTTACGTGTTTTAAGAGAGATTAACGATTTGAAGATAGCTGTAGATGTCGGGTTAGTCGTTGGAACAATACCACAAATAATACCTACAGGCTCAGCAATAGTCATGGTGCCGAACTCATCGTTCTCTTCCAAGATACCGCATGTCTTTTCGTCTTTGTATTTGTTGTAGATAAATTCAGAAGCGAAGTGGTTTTTAATAACCTTGTCTTCGATGATACCCATGCCAGATTCAGCAACAGCTTGCTGAGCGAGAGGAATACGTGCGTTGTTTGCAGCAAGAGAAGCAGCGCGGAAAATTTTATCCACTTGCTCTTGAGAGAAAGTTGCAAATTCTTTTTGTGCCGCTTTAACGCGAGCAACCATTGCATCTAGTTCAGTGATATTTGTAACAGGCATAGTAGACTCCTACCTTAAGATTGAAAACTTTTTAGTAAGGATACGGCTTCATTCTTAATTCTCGAACTAAGAAAATCACACACTTAGTAAATTACTTTCAAAATTGATTATATTTATTCACATTCTAAAAAGATTTGATTTAGATCAGTGTTAGCTCTGATGATTAATTTATACCTAAAAATCATAAAAATGAGTAAAAAACAAACACATACTCTATAGAATCAATCTTTTTACTAATATTTCACATCTTAGCGACAATAACCACTTATTTCACAAGGAGAAATATTACGTAATAAAAATACATTTACTAGCCCTACATTTGTCTACTTGTGACAATTATCACCTTTTCATATACCAATTGGTCAATGTTGAGTCATTACTATTAATAAGCATTTCGTTTCACCATAGTAGTTCATGTTTTCAACAATAAAAGTTTATTTAAAAATAATGGAGAAATCTTTCACTAGAATTTTAAAAGCAGGCTTTTTTTTGTGGTTAGGCTAATAATTTAAGATTAAAATATCATCGAGTGATTAATTAACATTGGTTTTACCTGTCAAAAAATTAGCGTGCATAACCTAATTGTTAAGTTAATAACTACGCCTTATATACGAGGCTTTTTTACTCTGAGATCAACTGTATTGATTAATACTATTCTCATGACTTACACCTAGTGAAATCTAACTGAGAAAATCATGCAAGCCATTGAAATAGGAATATTTTTACACTTTTTTGTCGGGCTTTTTGCAACGGTAAACCCTGTTGGTATTATGCCTGTTTTCGTGTCATTAACTGGTTCAATGACACCTGAAGAGCGTAATAAAACTGCGTTAACAACCAATACAGCTGTTGTTATCATACTGGTAGTGGCTCTTGTTGCTGGCCAACACTTACTGGATCTCTTTAGTATCTCTATTGATTCATTCCGAGTCGCCGGCGGCTTACTGTTGCTGAGTATCGCTTTTTCAATGATGAGCGGTAAGATTGGCGAGGTGAAACAAAATAAAGAAGAGAAATCAGAGTCAGCCATACGTGAACAAGTCGGTGTGGTGCCACTTGCAATGCCTTTAATGGCAGGACCAGGTGCTATCAGTTCAACCATTGTTTATGGTTCCAAGTATCCAACAATGACATCAACGATTGGCATTGCCATTACCATCGTTGTATTTGCTTTTGGCTGTTGGTTACTGTTTCGCTCTGCACCATTAATTGTTCGCTTCCTAGGTCAAACAGGAATTAACGTTATTACTCGTATCATGGGTTTGATCCTTGCCGCACTTGGTATCGAATTTATTATTAATGGATTAAAAGTAATGCTACCAGGCCTAGTTTAAGCGTCACAACATAAACACCTCGCTAATAAAAGATAATAATTAAATATAAAGTCTCGATTTTTTCGGGACTTTTTATTATCAATTATCTACGCTCATCATTTACGCACTTACCTAATACTATTTTTGGTATACTAGTCTGCTGATTGATATGCCATACAAAATAATAACCTACTTCTGCGTAAGCTTACGGCTAACTAACACTTAATTATGATTAAACTGACTCTAAGACAACGTCTTTACCAAATTATTTTTGGTACCTCTACACGCGCTGGACAGCTATTCGATATTGGCTTAATAATCGCTATTGTTAGCTCTGAACTGATCCTAATCATTTCATCTGTTGCCAGTATTGAATCAAAATTCTCTACAGCGCTGTTAGGTGCTGAGTGGCTATTCACGATCTTATTTACCATAGAGTATATTCTGCGCTTGTATTGTTCGCCGCGCCCTCTCGCTTACGCGCGAAGTTTTTATGGCATCATTGATTTAATTGCCATTGTGCCTGCTTACATTTCTTTCTTTGTGCCAGGTTCAAACTATTTACTGATCGTACGTTTAATCCGTGTTTTACGTATTTTCCGTGTTCTAAAACTGGCTAGATTCTTACAAGACTCCAATATTCTTTTACGATCACTTCGCCATGCCCAACGTAAAATTTTTGTTTTCTTTAGTTCTGTATTAATTCTAGTTACCGTATTTGGTTCATTAATGTTCTTGATTGAAGGCCCTGAAAATGGCTTTACCAGTATCCCTAAAAGTATTTACTGGGCAGTCGTGACTATTACAACTGTTGGTTATGGCGATATTGTGCCGCAAACCGTAATGGGTAAGGCGTTAGCTTCATTGACCATGTTACTCGGTTACTCAATTCTTGCCGTTCCGACCGGTATTTTGACCGCAGAACTCAATCAAGAAATGAAAACACACCGAAACCTAAGACGATGCCCTAATTGTGCAACCAGTGGTCATGAAGTGGATGCTGATTACTGCAAAAAGTGTGGAACACAACTCCCTGAAAATATCTAATTATCATTAAAGAAAACCATTAATTTTAATGATTAACCACTTGATCTTTAAGACGTGATCTAATTCTTACTTTTACAAGATAACAATTATTCTCGTCTTATTTGGTCTACCTTTGTCTTCATCATTCAGGAAATATGAAAAATTAATGCGATTAACGATATACTCATTACTCTGTAGTTTCATTCTGATATTCAGTACTTCAGCATCTGCTACGCTAACCCTTTTTGAATCAGAGCAGCCTGAATTAACCCAAGCAGCAACGAGCATAAATACTGCCATTAATCAGCTACCTGATCAGCATTTGTTCACTCATAACGATGTTAAAGAAGTTAATTCCTTACTGTCTAAGACCCTCTCACAACAGAAGAAGCATCAAAAGTTACTGGCGACAGCACTGAATAAATACCAGAAAAGTGATGATAAAGAACAAGCATGGGAAAAACTGTCGTCGGTTTACAATTCACTACTGAGTATTAGCCAAGATAAAGAGCGCCTTCTCAATTTAAGTTCATCAGCTATCCAAGATAAGGTGACAGGATTTGGACCTTTTGGCGTTCAACAATTTAAGTTAGAGCTATCAATCACAGCACTTAACTTACAGTACATGGTCTTATATCAATTACGCAGTTTCCATGATTTGCTAAAAGATATGCTGATTTCGCCAGTCCCCATTCTTGTGGTTGCCTTAAAAGTTTTCGCTATTTTATTTTTACTTTCTTGGTGGCAGCGTAATAGCGCACGTTTGATCGAACATTTTAGAGAAACACAACTCGAACATAACCCGCATCCCAATCTTTTGTTTCGTGCGATTTGGTATATTAGTCGAGCGCACCGTCCAATTGGTTGGTTAATTGCAATCACGCTTTCACTCCGTATTGTTTCTCAATTACCAAGCTTGCACCACTTGATCTACTTGGAAATCTTCACATGGTGGATCCTTGGTGGCTCAATTGCAGTGCGATTTATACTTGAGTTTGCGCGTCGTAATAGCATCAATAATAGCGATGCTGAAGTTGTCGCATTACGTCTTTCAACTATTCGCCAATACGTATGGGGATTTATTGCCGCAGGCGTAATTCTACAAATTTCAGCGCGCACACTGGGGCAAGGCACCATCTATGCGTGGATTTGGTCAATTATCTTCTTTGGTTTTATCTTATTAACCTTAATGACGCTTCGTCGTTGGCGACATATCGTCTTTAAGCGCTTAGAAGGCGCGACACATCTGCCCCTTTCTATTAAATGGGCGCTCAATCATAAAGATAAATTATTACTTTCAATTCCAGCAACAGCACTAGGTGCAGCATGGCTTACCTTACGTCGCTTTCAACATACACTGGTTGCTAACTTATCAAAGTACATTTTCTTTCGTCATGCACTCGCCTATCTATTCCGTATTGAAGTTGCTAAACAAACAGAAACCTCTCGCGAACAACTCAATATGGTTCGTATCAAAGGTGCCGCTACTTATGAATATGTAAAGCCAGGTAGTGAGGATAGCCCAATCATTGAAGACTATGCGTTAGAAGAAATTAAACAGCTTTCAGGCTACTTATTAACTGATAAACCCGCAGTTTGTGTTGTTTCTGGTGAGCGTGGCATTGGGACAACGACACTTCTTCGACGCTTGTTACACAAAGTTAAAAATGCAACACCGATATACATTAACTGTCCTTATGATGGCTACGCAGAATTGCTACAACAGTTCTCTACCGCTCTTGGGCTTGCTAGTGACAGCTCTGAAGATGATATTCTTGAATACTTACGCAATAGTGAAACAACCTATTTAATTGCCATCGATAACGCTCAACGATTGGTGACACCTAAAGTCGGTGGACTAAAAGATCTAATGAGTATCACTAATTTATTGCGTAAAACACGGAAAAGTCATCGTGCGATTATTGCGGTTGAAAAATCATGTTGGCGTTTTGTTGATCGTGCTCGTGGTGAGCGTTTACTGTTTGATTTAGTCACCTTTATGCCACGTTGGAGCGAACAGCAAATTGGCGACTTATTAAAAACCCGTACCTCTTCCGAAGGAGAATTTGCCATTAGTTTTGAAGGCCTAGTGCTGCCTCGCCAGTGGGATGAAGATGACATAACAGAAGAAGAAAGAGCTCAACGAGGCTTTTATCGTATTTTGTGGGATTACTCTGATGGTAACCCTACGGTTGCTGTACGTTTCTTCCGTTTCTCTCTGCAGCGAGATAAAGACACAGATAAAGTACTGGTACGTTTATTTAAAGCACCACAATCTGAAGATTTAGAACAAATGCCAAAGCCGATGTTAGCAGTGCTACGTTCTATTGTGCAGTTAGAGGTCGCATCCCCGCAAGAGCTCTCTGAATGTACTCAGCTCAGCCTTGATGAAGTTATTGGTACGTTACGTTACTTCCAAAGTCGTGGTTTTATTGAATGGTCAGATGATAAAGCGAAAATCTCCGATCACTGGTTCCGTCATATCACTAATGTTCTCCACCGTCAGCACTTATTGGTGAAATAAATGAAGCGTTTATTCTGTCTACTTAGCCTAGTACTTCTAAGTTTTTCACCAGCTGTTTTTGCTGATGACATGCCAAACATTGAGGACTTCCAGCAATTTGCTAACCTTATTCGTTGGAGTGGCGTGCTCTTTTCTGCATTAACGGTTTGTGCCGCTTGGATATTACTGCGATTTATTCAATCGATTGTTGATGGTATCAGTAGCCAATTTGCTCAACGTCGAATGTTGCTGCAAAAGCTGCAATCTTTCTTCCAATTCTTCATTTATATGTCGACGGGTATTGCCGTCTTTATGATGAGTTTCCGTGTTGATGATCGTATCTTAGCTTTGATTGGCGGCACTATTGCGGTATCTGTTGGTTTTGCCCTTAAAGACTTGGCAGCCTCGTTCATTGCAGGCTTAACCGTGATGATTGATAGGCCTTTCCAAGTTGGCGATCGGGTAACATTTGAAGGTAATTATGGTGACATTATTACTATCGGTTTACGCTCTGTACGTATGCGCACCTTAAATGACGATATTATCACCATACCAAACAACAAATTCTTAAGTGAAGTCACCGTCAGTGGTAACTATGGTGCGCTGGATATGCAAGTGGTGATCCCCTTTTATATTAGTATGGATCAAGATATCCGTTTAGCCCGCGATTTAATCCAAGAAGCTGCGTCATCAAGCCGTTATATTCACCTACCAAAACCTGTAACAGTTTTAGTAAAGCAAACGATCACCGATAACTACCTAGCTATCATGTTGACTTGTAAAGCTTATGTGGTTGATACCAAATATGAAAAGTTATTTGAAACTGATATTACACTGCGTGTAATGGAAGAATTTGCACGTAACGGCATTAGGCCACCAGCAATCGCACTCAAAAGTACCGATGCTTAATTCGTATTTATATTACTGATATAAAAAAACCGAGCACTTAGCTCGGTTTTTTTCTTATGGGGATGTAATTACTTACGACGCCATGTTGTGCCTTGTGCACCATCTTCTAAGATAATGCCCATTGCTAATAACTTATCACGAGCGTCATCTGCTGCAGCCCAATCTTTTGCTGCACGCGCATCGAGACGTTGTTGAATCAATGCTTCAATTTCAGCCACATTATCATCTTCACCAGCACCACCTTGTAGGAAAGCTTCAGGCTCTTGAGATAGAAGACCAAGTACATCAGCAAGCTCACGCATACGTGCACCTAATGCAGAAGCTGTAGCAACATCATCTGTTTTCAAACGGTTAATTTCACGCGCCATATCAAACAATACTGAATAAGCTTCAGGTGTATTAAAGTCATCGTCCATCGCTTCTTTAAAACGAGTAACGAACTCTTCACCGCCAGCCGCTTCAACAGATGTGTCTAAACCACGAAGCGATGTGTATAGACGCTCAAGTGCAGAACGCGCTTGTTTCAAGTTCTCTTCGCTGTAGTTTAGCTGGCTACGGTAGTGACCAGACATTAGAAAGTAACGTACCGTTTCAGGATCGTAGTGGTTTAATACATCACGAATCGTGAAGAAGTTACCTAATGACTTAGACATCTTCTCGCGGTCAACCATTACCATGCCACTGTGCATCCAAGTATTTACATACTGGGTATCATGTGCACAGCAAGATTGCGCGATTTCGTTTTCATGGTGTGGGAACTGAAGATCTGAACCACCACCGTGAATATCAAAGTGATCGCCTAAGATTGCAGAGTTCATTGCTGAACATTCAATGTGCCAACCTGGACGACCTGGGCCCCATGGCGATTCCCACGTAGGTTCACCTGGTTTAGACATTTTCCATAAAACGAAATCTAGCGGGCTACGTTTTGCCATATCGATATCAACACGCGCACCTGCTTGAAGTTGGTCAAGATCTTGCTTAGATAAACGACCGTAATCTTCATACTTGCTCACTTCAAACATGACATCGCCATTAGAAGCAACATAAGCAAAACCACGTTCAATTAATCGCTCACAAAGCGCGATAATTTCTGCGATAAACTGTGTCGCACGTGGTTCAACGTCTGGACGTTTCATACCTAACGCATCAAAATCCGCATGCATTTCACCGATCAAACGCTCAGTTAATGAATCACAACTTTCGCCATTTTCAGCGGCACGCTTAATGATTTTATCGTCGATATCAGTGATATTACGAACAAATGTTAAATCATAACCAGAATAGCGCAGGTAACGAGAAACCACGTCAAAAGATACAAACGTACGACCGTGTCCGATGTGACACAAATCGTAGATCGTTACTCCACAGACGTACATGCCTACTTTACCAGGCTGGATTGGGGTGAATGCCTCTTTCTGTCGTGTGAGCGAGTTATAGATCTTTAACATGTCTCTTCATTACTCATAGTAGTAGGATTACAAATTCGAAGGGTAATTACACCTTTTATGCCTTTTGTTGGCAAGGAAAATCCTTTAATGAATGCTATTTTAACCATTAGCCACCGATTAATCGGGTAATGTTTGTCTGAGCAGGCTATGGTAAGTTAATATTCAAGACTTAAAGAAAAATACTCCATTAAAGGAAAAGATCATGATTACCCTTCACACAAATTTTGGTGACATCAAAATTAACCTATTCGAAGACAAAGCACCTCAAACGTGTGCAAACTTCCTTCAATACTGCCGTGATGGTTTCTACAACGGTACTATTTTCCACCGTGTTATTGATGGTTTCATGGTTCAAGGTGGCGGCATGCTTCCTGGTATGGAAGAGAAAGAAACTCGCGCTCCAATTCAAAACGAAGCAAACAATGGCCTAAGCAACAAGACAGGCACACTTGCAATGGCGCGTACTAACGCTCCTCACTCTGCTAGCTCTCAGTTCTTCATTAACGTAAAAGACAACAACTTCCTTGATTTTACTGGTGAAAATATGAGCGGTTGGGGCTACTGTGTATTTGCTGCAGTGGTTGAAGGTATGGATGTAGTTAACAAGATTAAGGCTGTGAAAACAGGCCGTCACGGTTACCACTCTGATGTACCCGTTGAAGATGTTGTTATCGAAAGCGTAACTATCGAAGAATAAGTCTTCATTGATATTAAGGGTGGCATTAGCCGCCCTTTTTCTATTATGACAACACTATTTATTTCAGATCTGCACTTAAGTGCTGAGCGTCCCGATATGACAGCATGTTTTTTGCGATTTATGGCAGAAGACACAAAAGATATTGACGCCTTATACGTGCTCGGGGATTTGTTTGAAATGTGGATTGGTGATGATGAAGACTCACCTTTTTTACAACAAATCAAACAGGCCTTTAAAGCCCTCACTGACTCGGGGATTCCTTGCTATTTTATCCATGGTAATCGCGACTTTTTAATTGGTAAACGTTTTAGCCAACAAACGGGGGTTCAGTTACTTCCTGAACATTGCATTGTTGAGCTGTACGGAAAACCAACCTTAATCCTCCATGGTGACACTTTATGCATAGAAGACGAAGCGTATCAACGTTACCGTAAAAAAGTGCATAACAAGTTTATTCAATGGTTATTCTTCCGCATTCCTCTTTCTCGTCGTATTAAAATTGGTGAGAAGTTTAGAAGTAATAGTAGTAAAAATAATCAGATGAAGAGCCAATCCATCATGGACGTCACACAAAGTGAAGTGGTGCGATTGATGCAAGCTTTCCATGTTGATCAAATGATCCATGGTCACACCCATCGACCAGATATTCATTCACTCACTATTGATAATAAGCCAGCCTCACGTATTGTCCTCGGTGATTGGTATGAACATGGTTCGGTATTAGTCGTTACGCCTGATGGTTATCAGCTAGAAACCCGTAATTTTGATACTAATCAGCAGCAATAAAAAAGGTACGCACTGCGTACCTTTCTTTTTATGCGATCTTTTCTTCAACATTGACTTGCTTGAGCTGTTTTCGATCAGCTGCCCAAGAACGATACATCGTCAAAGAGGTATAGAAGACAACCCCACAAACAAGCCAAGCCAATACCTTCATATCTAGCGATTTCACTAAATAGGCTGCAATCACCACACCGATAGGCCCTGTTATTGCAACCGCCACTGACGCTCGACTATTAATTTTGTCTCGACGTAAGAAACCACCAGCAGAAAAGAAGCCTAAAAATCCACATGAGCACATCATCACAGGGAACGCAGCAAGCGGATTCATACCTAGCATGTAGATCATCGTCATACATGGTGCGTATAAACCAATACCAACAGTCATCAGGGCACCAAATAAAAAGTTACCGGCAATACCAATCGCCAATTTCCAACCACTTAACCCTAAACTCGTACCACCTAGTGGAAATAGCTTTAACTGACCCGCAAGCATTAAGCCCGCCACCACCAACAAAGCACCACTCATCACAATACGTATAAGTTGGCGATCCCAATTAGAAACTAAACGCGCACCGACGGTTGCCCCTAAACACGCTGAAACAACAAGACTTAATAAGGTAACTGCATCCACATTCACCGCAGTAAGAAAAATAAGTGCTTGTACGACCGTGGCTAACACCGCTTGGCAATTCAATGTTCCGGGAAGAACTTGATCATCAATAAGCTTAAATTGTTTATAACCTGCTGTCATAATAGCGAAACTTCCAACACCAAGAGTGTCACAGAAGTTTGCAAAACCACCAATCAAGGCGACGGGAATAATACGTGTATTTGCTTCCTGCTTTCGGTTTCTTCGCCAAGCTCTAATAAGCATCACAATAAAAACACTACCACCAACAAGCAATCCCGCTTGTATCAAGGCAAATATAGACATAACTAGTACAAATACGATTTGATAGAAAATTTAAAAGGTAGATCAAACAATTCACGACAAGAGTGAATGCTTAAACACTAATATTATGAACTCAAAACGGATCTTACACCATTTTCATTATTTATAATGGTTTTATGTGCTAATATATTTATAAGATGTGATTATTTTAACCATCTGTAAACGTGATGTGCTTGTCGCTTCAATATTTTATTTAAATAGTGTTAAAAACATCACTTTGTGAAATATATAAATTTGATATGATCTAACTAATAACAACAATACTAAAACGATTTTATTTTTTTGGACTTTTCTGTAGATTTCAATGTTCTCATATATTGCTCGACAACCCATTTTAAACAGAAATAAGCAAACTATTGGCTACGAACTTTTATTTAGGGATGGCCCAGATAACTGCTTTCCAAATATTGGTGATGAGCAAGCTACAAACCGTCTGCTTAACGATAACTTTTTCAGTTCTGCTGGAGAAGCGCAATTAACATCAGGCAAACGCGCATTTGTTAATTTCCCTTATAGTTCAATAATATCAGGTACACCTCTTCTTTTCCCAAAACAAAGTTTCATCATCGAAATTCTTGAAAACTGTGAACCAACTGACGAGCTTTTTGAAGCTATAAAGAAACTTCATCAAAAAGGCTACACACTCGCACTTGATGATTTTATCCCTAATAAACAATGGACTCGCTTTTTTCCCTATATCCATATTATTAAATTCGATATTCGTCTTATCAGTATTGAAAAAGCCGCACGATTTATTCAATTCTATAAAGAAAAAACAAAACTACGTTTCTTAGCCGAAAAAGTAGAAACCCAAGAAGAATACCAACAAGCTTATGATGCGGGCTTTGATCTTTTCCAAGGCTTCTTTTTCAGCAAGCCAGAAATGATCCAACGAAAGTCATTAAAACCCTCATCTTTAACAACATTACGTTTGTTTAAAGAAATTTGTGTTACTGATGTTGATTTTGACAAAATTGAAGAAATTATTGCTACTGATTTAACCTTATCGTACAAATTACTTCGTCACGTCAATGCGCTAACATCAACGCGCTCAAAGCCAGTGACCTCTTTTAAACAAGCGTTAATTTTTCTTGGTGAAGATCAACTACGACGTTTTGTCACATTTGTCGCAACCTCGCATGCGGTTGAAAATAAACCTCAATCTCTTTATAACTTATCACTCCAACGTGCACATTTTTGTGAGCAGTTATATCGGACCCGAGTACCCAAAGATAATGGTAACCAAGCCTTTCTTACTGGGTTATTTTCCTTATTAGACTCTTTGCTTGATCAACCATTAGAAGAGTTGATAGAACTCCTCCCTTTAAGCGAGCAAGTTAAGTTAGCGTTAACTAAACGTGCCGGTCCTTTAGGCGCAATACTAAACTTAACAGATGCTTACGATCAGGCAAATTGGCCACTAGTTAAAAAATACAGCGCGGCATTGAAAATCAATGAATCAAGCATTGCAGACTACTATTTAGAATCAGTAAAATGGTCTACTGAATATGAGCAATCCTCGGCTAAATAAACATGTCTAAACACACATCAATGTGTCCTTGTGGAAGTAATAAGCCCCTTATTGAGTGCTGTAAACCTATCCATCTTGATCATTCAAAAGCAAAACACCCAGAACAACTGATGCGTGCACGTTACAGTGCTCATGTGCTTGGGTTAGTTGATTTTGTCGTTCAAACTTATCACTCTAGTTGTGAAGCAGAACAGCACCGCAATGCCATTGCAGAATCAGTACACTTAACATGGTTAGGGTTAGATGTTCTAAACAGTGAAATCGCTGAAAGTGGCGAAGGTTTTGTTGAATTTAAAGCCATGTACAAAGAAGCAGGCAATGAATATATCCTGCTAGAACGTTCACGTTTTTTACAACAAGAAAAAGATAACAAGTTATGTTGGTTTTACATTGATGGTGAATACCCAGAACCACCACCAGTAGAGCAAACAGTTCCACCAGCTCCCGTTAAAAGTGAGAAAACTGTCGGTCGTAACGACCCTTGCTTATGCGGAAGCGGTAAGAAATATAAAAAATGTTGTGGTT
The DNA here is from genome assembly GCF_003026165.1 of Photobacterium sp. GB-1. Classification (NCBI taxonomy): domain Bacteria; kingdom Pseudomonadati; phylum Pseudomonadota; class Gammaproteobacteria; order Vibrionales; family Vibrionaceae; genus Photobacterium; species Photobacterium sp. GB-1. The sequence goes on from NZ_PYOB01000001.1 coordinate 322,354, forward strand.
AATACAGCGTTAACATTCCTCTCACTGAAACCGATCTTAGCGTCGGTTTTCTTATTTAAGTATGCTATTCACACAAAACTATGTACTGAACCAATAACTTACCTTGCTCTTACTTCTTTCGACATAATTAATTTAACCACCTAAAACTCAATAAGTTAGGAAACTTATTCTTTCAATTGCGACAACGCCGAAACTATTTTCGAAAAGAAAAATAAATAAGATAAAAGGTTAAAAATAATGTTGCATTATCTAACACTCTTAGTTAGTGTGGGTAACAAGAAAGTAACACTATTATTTATTAACGAGATTTATTATGCGTATCCAAATGACTAACAATCATATTCATCACCATCCTGACTAGTCTTTCGGGAGGATACGCCTCACCCTGGAAGACAACATACTCTTCCAGTGGTCACAAGGAATAATCAAATTCAGACCCTCGGAAGATACAAGCTTCCGAGGGTTTTTTAATACCAGATTTTGAATTAAGTGAATTAGGACAGGGAAATGACTATGCAAACACAACGATTACGCATTGCGATTCAGAAAAAAGGCCGTCTAAGTAAAGAGTGTCAAACACTGCTTAAACGCTGTGGTGTGAAATTTAACATGGTAGGCGAACGTCTTGTTGTTCACGCTGAAAACATGCCTATAGACTTGCTACTTGTTCGTGATGACGACATTCCTGGTCTGATCATGGATGGTGTAGTTGATTTAGGTGTGATTGGTGAAAATGAACTTGAAGAAGTTGGCCTTGAACGTGCTGCTCGCGGTGAACCATCAGATTATATAAAACTACGCCGCCTAGATTTTGGTGGTTGCCGCCTTTCTATCGCAATTGATAAAGATGCTAAGTACAACGGTCCTCAAGATTTAAACGGCAAACGTATTGCAACGACTTATCCGCAATTAGTTAAACGCTATATGGATGAACTGGGCGTTAAATTTAGCACTTGTATGCTAAACGGCTCTGTTGAAGTTGCTCCACGAGCTGGGCTTGCTGACGCCATCTGTGATTTAGTTTCGACTGGTGCGACACTTGAAGCGAATGGTCTTAAAGAAGCAGAAGTGATCCTGCGTTCAAAAGCGGTACTGATCCAATCAACGCAGACACTCGATGCAGAAAAACAAGCATTAATTGAACGCTTACTGACCCGTATGCAAGGTGTGATCCAAGCAAAAGAATCAAAATACATCATGCTACATGCGCCAACTGATCGTCTAGAGCAAATTAAACTGCTACTACCTGGCGCTGAAGATCCAACGGTACTTCCTCTTGCTGAAGACAAATCTCGTGTTGCTATCCATTTAGTGAGTTCTGAAAACCTATTCTGGGAAACAATGGAACAACTAAAAGAATTAGGCGCAAGCTCTATTCTAGTATTGCCAATCGAGAAAATGATGGAGTAATCGATGAAGACAGTTGTATGGCAATCCTTAAGTGAAAGTCAGCGAGAAAATCTTCTTGCTCGACCAGCCGTAAATAATGGCGCTAATATTAGCGCTATTGTTTCTGGCATTATTAGCGATGTCCGTGAACGTGGTGATGAAGCTTTACTGGAACTGACAGAAAAATTTGATGGTATTCGTCCAGCATCCATCAAAGTCAGTGACACAGAAATCGACGATGCATGTGCTCGATTAAGTACAGAGATGAAAGAAGCGCTACAGCAAGCTTTTAACAATATCAGTACCTTCCATAAAGCACAGAAGCAACCGACACTGCGTGTAGAAACACAGCCAGGTATCATCTGTGAGCAAATGACACGCCCTGTTAATTCAGTCGGTTTGTATATTCCAGGAGGCAGTGCACCACTACCATCAACCGTATTAATGCTCGGCGTGCCCGCTAAAATAGCAGGTTGCCAAAAAGTGGTGCTGTGCTCTCCACCGCCTATTGCTGATGAAATCTTATACGTTGCCAAATTATGTGGCATCGATGATGTTTACAACGTCGGTGGTTCACAAGCGGTTGCAGCGATGGCCTACGGCAGCGAAACCGTCACTAAAGTCGATAAGATTTTTGGCCCAGGCAATGCCTTTGTAACAGAAGCTAAACGCCAAGTAAGTAATGATTTTCGCGGTGCTGCTATTGATATGCCAGCAGGCCCTTCTGAAGTATTAGTGATTGCTGATAGCAGCGCAGATCCTGACTTTATCGCTGCTGATTTACTTAGCCAAGCAGAGCATGGCCCTGATTCTCAAGTCATTTTGGTTACGCCTGATCCAGTGATTGCTGATAAAACCGCTGATGCTATTCAACGTCAACTAGCTCAATTATCACGTGCAGATATTGCGAAAGAAGCATTAGGATCAAGCCTATTAATTGTCGCTGAAACATTACCGCAGTGTATTGCAATTTCTAACAACTATGGGCCTGAGCACTTAATTGTTCAAACCCGTACACCACGTGATTTAGTGCCATTACTTGACAATGCTGGCTCTATTTTCTTAGGTAACTGGTCACCTGAATCTGTTGGTGATTATGCATCTGGTACTAACCACGTATTACCAACCTATGGTTATACACGGACTTATTCAAGTTTAGGCTTGGCTGACTTTTCTAAGCGTATGACAGTACAAGAGCTGTCTGCGGATGGCCTACTGGGGTTAGCAAAAACAGTAACCACGATTGCCGATGCTGAAGGTCTTGATGCCCACAAACGTGCAGTAACAATCCGTGTTGAAAAATTAACGGCTAAGCGTGAGGGATAAATCATGACGATGGCAAGACTAGCACGTAAAACAGTACGTGAATTAACCCCTTACCAATCAGCCCGTCGATTAGGCGGCAACGGAGATATTTGGTTAAACGCCAACGAATCGCCGTTTGATAACGAGTACAGCATTAGTCTTGCTCGATTAAACCGTTACAGCGAATGTCAGCCACCAGCATTAATCAATGCCTACGCAGACTATGCCAATGTAAAACCCGAGCAAGTGTTAACCTCACGTGGTGCCGATGAAGGTATCGAACTTCTGATCCGCGCTTTTTGTGAGCCAAACCAAGACAGTATTTTATATTGTCCTCCGACATATGGCATGTATGCGATCAGCGCTGAAACTTACGATGTAAATGCGAAAGTTGTTCCGCTTACAAGCAAGTGGCAATTAGATTTAGAGGCCATTTCACAAAACCTTGATGGCGTAAAAATAGTTTTCGTCTGTAGCCCGAATAACCCGACAGGTAACTTGTTAGCACGTAAAGACATTGAAGCCCTGCTCGATATGACAGCAAACTCAGCCCTAGTCGTTGTTGATGAAGCCTATATCGATTTCTGCTTAGAAGAAAGCGCCAGCGATTTACTGTCAAGCTACCCTAATTTAGTCATTCTTCGTACGTTATCAAAAGCGTTTGCACTAGCGGGTTTGCGCTGTGGCTTTACCATTGCTAACAGCGATATTATCGATGTTTTGCTTAAAGTGATTGCCCCCTACCCCGTACCTGTACCTGTCACTGAAATTGCAGTCCAAGCCCTATCGGAAGCAGGTCGAGCACGAACAAAATTCCAAGTGCTTGATATCAGTGCTAACCGCGCTTACTTACAAGCGGGTTTAAGCATGTTAGATGGCGTAACCGTATTTGATGGCTACGGTAATTACCTACTGGTTGAATTCCCTAATGCAGATCAACTCTTTAAAGCATTATGGGATAACGGCATTATTTTACGCCGCTCTCCGATTGAAAACTGTATTCGAATCAGTGTAGGTAACCGCGATGAGTGTGAGAAAACTCTCGCCTTTATTCGTAGCCAATTAGAACAACAATAAGGACATTGATTGTGAGCAAGGAAAAGATTTTATTTATTGACCGTGACGGCACCTTAATTGTTGAGCCGCCAGTAGACTTTCAAGTAGACCGTTTAGACAAACTTAAATTTGAACCGAATGTGATTCCTGCCCTACTTGCTTTGCAAAACGCAGGCTACAAACTAGTGATGGTGACAAACCAAGATGGTTTAGGTACAGATAGCTACCCACAGGCAGATTTTGATGCGCCACATAACATGATGATGGAAATCTTCGAATCACAAGGTGTAGTATTTAGCGATGTGCTGATCTGTCCTCACTTTGATAACGAAGGTTGTAGCTGCCGTAAGCCTAAACTTGGACTGGTCAAAGAGTACCTTCAACAAGGTCGCGTCGACTTTGAAACCTCTGCAGTCATTGGTGATCGGATTACCGATCTACAGCTTGCTGAAAATATGGCAATTCGTGGTATACAGTACAACCCTGAAACCATGAATTGGATGCAGATATTAACGGATTTAACCACCCAACCTCGCATTGCTGAAGTAGTACGAACCACCAAAGAAACTGACATTCGCGTTAAAGTGAATTTAGATCAAACGGGCGGTAATACGATTTCAACTGGCCTTGGCTTTTTTGATCACATGTTAGATCAAATCGCCACGCACGGCGGTTTTCAAATGACCTTAACCGTTGATGGTGATTTACACATCGATGATCACCACAGTGTTGAAGATGCTGCACTTGCGTTAGGCGAAGCGTTGAAAAAAGCCTTAGGTGATAAACGTGGAATTGGCCGCTTTGGCTTTAGCCTACCGATGGATGAGTGTTTAGCACAATGCGCGTTAGATCTCTCTGGTCGTCCGTATTTAAAATTTGAAGCACAATTTAGTCGTGATCAAGTAGGTGATTTATCAACGGAAATGGTGCCGCACTTCTTCCGATCTTTAACTGATACGCTCGCTTGTACTCTGCACTTGTCATCATCAGGTAATAACGACCACCACATTGTTGAAAGCCTATTTAAAGCTTTCGGGCGCACATTACGCCAAGCGATTAAAGTAGAAGGTAACGAGCTACCAAGCAGTAAAGGAGTGTTGTAATGACAACAACCAATACTCAGCAGCGCGTCGTCATTATTGATACTGGCTGTGCCAATGTCTCTTCTGTTCGCTTTGCTATTGAACGTCTTGGCTATCAAGTAGAAGTCAGCAAAGATCCAGAAGTTGTACTTGCTGCCGATAAACTTTTTCTTCCGGGTGTCGGTACCGCCAGTGAAGCAATGCAGAACCTACAACAGCGTGATTTAGTTGGCTTAGTCAAGCAAGTGACTAAGCCATTATTAGGTATCTGTTTAGGTATGCAATTACTGGGTAAAGCGTCGCAAGAGCACGGGCAAAATGGCAGTGAAATTATTCCCTGCTTAGATTTGTGTAATGCTTCTGTAGAGAAAATCCAAGCAGAGGGGTTACCGCTGCCACATATGGGCTGGAACACCATTACACCGGAAGATAATCACCCATTATTTAAAGGTATTCCTGCGGGAAGCTATTTTTATTTCGTCCATAGTTACGCCATGCCTGTATTTGATCATACCGCGCAGCAAGGTGGCAAAACCATCGCCAGCGCGCAATATGGTCAAAGCTTTACCGCAGCTGTGCAAAATGGCAATTACTACGGGGTGCAATTTCACCCAGAGCGTTCAAGTAAAGCTGGCGCGAAACTCATTCAAAACTTCCTCGAACTATAACGATAACAAAAGGACTTGTTATGATTATTCCAGCATTAGATCTGATTGAAGGCCAAGTCGTTCGTCTATTCCAAGGCGACTATGGTCAAGTGACAGAATACAAAGTCGATCCCGCAGAGCAATTTAATCTTTACCACCAAGCTGGCGCTAACTGGCTACATTTGGTTGATTTAACGGGCGCAAAAGATACGCAAGCGCGTCAGTTATCTTTAATTGAAAAACTACTCAAAAGCACACCAGCCAATGTACAAATTGGTGGTGGCGTACGCACCGAGCAAGACGTCGCAGATCTGTTAAACGCTGGTGCTAAACGTGTGGTAATTGGTTCTACCGCCGTTAAACAACCAGAAATGGTAAAAGGTTGGATGGAAAAATACGGTGCTGAACACATCGTATTGGCTCTGGATATCAACATTGATGACAACGGTAACCGCATTGTCGCTGTCTCTGGTTGGCAAGAAGATTCAGGCGTTACTATTGAGGCGCTATTAGAAGATTTCTTAAAAGTGGGTTTAAAGCACGTGCTGTGTACTGACATTTCTCGCGATGGCACATTGGCTGGTTCAAATGTCGAACTGTATGTCGATCTTTGTCGCCAGTACCCGCAAGTACAATTTCAATCATCTGGTGGCATTGGCTCGCTTGATGATATTGCAGCATTAAAAGGCTCAGGTGTGGCTGGCGTTATTGTCGGTCGCGCCCTACTTGATGGTAAGTTTACTGCCGAGCAAGCCTTTACATGCTGGAACAATTAAGGAGACCACAATGTTAGCTAAACGTATTATTCCTTGTTTAGACGTACGTGATGGTCAGGTTGTAAAAGGTGTCCAATTTCGTAACCACGAAATCATTGGCGACATTGTACCACTGGCAAAACGTTACGCTGAAGAAGGCGCAGATGAATTGGTTTTCTACGATATTACCGCATCAAGTGACGGTCGTGTTGTTGATAAAAGCTGGGTATCTCGCGTTGCAGAAGTGATTGATATTCCATTCTGTGTCGCAGGTGGGATTAAATCTGCTGACGATGCGAGCCGTATTCTTCAATTTGGTGCAGATAAAGTCTCTATCAATTCACCAGCGCTGGCAGATCCAACATTAATCACCACATTGGCGGATAAGTTCGGTGTGCAATGTATCGTTGTCGGTATTGATTCCTATTTTGACGCTGAAACAGGTCAATATCAGGTATACCAATTTACTGGTGATGAAAAGCGTACCAAAGCAACCCAATGGCAAACACGTGATTGGGTTGAAGAAGTTCAACGTCGTGGCGCGGGTGAAATCGTACTGAACATGATGAACCAAGATGGCGTACGTAATGGTTACGACTTAGAGCAACTCAACATGGTACGCAGTGTATGTGACGTGCCTTTAATTGCTTCTGGTGGTGCGGGTGAAATGCAGCACTTTAGCGATGCCTTTAAGCTTGCGAATGTAGACGGCGCCTTAGCTGCCTCTGTTTTCCATAAACAAATCATCAACATTGGTGAGTTAAAGCAATTTCTGAAAACGCAAAATGTGGAGATCCGACTATGAGTTTATTAACCAAAATCAATTGGGAAAAAGTAGCCGGACTGATCCCTGCTATTGTTCAAGATAATGCCAGTGGTCAAGTGCTAATGCTTGGCTACATGAACGAAGATGCGCTTCAAAAGACACTTGATACTAAACAAGTCACTTTCTGGTCTCGCACCAAAGAGCGCCTGTGGACGAAAGGTGAAACATCAGGCAATGTACTGCAACTTAAAAGTATTCAGCTTGATTGTGACCAAGACACCTTATTAGTACACGTCGATCCAATTGGTCCAACGTGCCACTTAAACACGACCACCTGTTTTGATTCTGATGAAAGTGATGCTCAGCCACCGTCACTGGTTTTCCTTCATCAACTTGAGCAGCTCTTGGCGAGTCGTAAAGGTGCAGATCCTGAGTCTTCCTACACAGCTAGCCTCTACGCCCGTGGCACCAAGCGTATATCGCAAAAAGTGGGCGAAGAAGGTGTTGAAGTCGCGCTTGCGGCAACGTCGGGTGACAAAGCGGAATTAGTATGTGAATCAGCGGATTTGATCTATCACCTGCTTGTACTACTTCAAGATCAAGGTTTATCACTGTCAGATGTGACGAATAAACTGCAAGAGCGTCATAATAAGAAATAATTCAATCGTCAGTTACGATGAAAAAGCCAGCCAAATAAGCTGGCTTTTTGTTTCGCAATAATTACGTATTACTGGATAAGATAAAAAGGACTATCCCTATTATCATTAAATAATTAACGACCTAATGCCTCTTTATAATGTAATCGACATACCGATACGTAACGTGCGTTGCCACCAATTTCAACTTGTTCACCATCAGCAATAGCACGACCGGTTTCATCTTGACGGATCACCATGTTTGCTTTGCGACCACAGTGACAAATTGTTTTTAATTCAACTAACTTATCCGCCCACGATAATAAGTAACGACTCCCTTCAAAAAGTTCACCTAAGAAGTCTGTACGTAAGCCGTAACATAAAACCGGAATATCGAGTTTATCGACCACTTCCGTTAATTGATACACCTGCGCTTTAGATAAGAACTGGCATTCATCAATTAATACGCAATCAATTTTACCTTTATCTGATAACGCTTTTAATCGTTCGAATAAATCATCTTCTGCATTAAATAACTCAGCCTCTTCTTCTAAACCAATACGAGAGCTGACTTTACCCACACCAAAGCGATCATCAATCGCAGCAGTAAAAATAACGGGGGTCATTCCTCTTTCGCGATAATTAAACGAGGATTGCAATAATGTGGTCGATTTCCCTGCATTCATTGCAGAGTAATAGAAATACATTTGGGCCATGAGGATTCCCTAGTAATACGATTGGTTTAAAAAAACTGCGCCGATGCTACAGAAATTCACTCACAATGAAAAGTGATAGACTTAACAAGTACACATTAGTTACAAAAAAGCCCATACTCTTTTTCATGAAAAGTGTATGGGCTTAAAAGAACAGAGATAAAATCAGCTTTTTACTGTTGGGACATAAGTACGTCGTGATAACCAAGCAAACAACACACAAACCATAATAAAAGTAATTATAGCCGCGATGAAGGCTACGGGTAATGAGTCAGTCATACCTAGCACAAGGAAGCCAATAGTAGAAACAAAGGCGACAGAAACTGCGTAAGGAAGTTGCGTTGCGACATGATCAATATGATGGCAACGTGCCCCCGTTGAAGACAATATTGTAGTATCTGAAATCGGTGAACAGTGATCACCAAATACAGAGCCTGCTAATACTCCCGCTAGCATTGGTAACATCAAGGTAATATCGGTTGCCCCAGCTAAATCACCAGCTATAGGTAACATAATGCCAAACGTGCCCCACGACGTACCTGTAGAAAATGCCATCACGCCTGATAATAAAAATAAGATCATCGGTAATAACATAGGGTTAATATTCCCTTGTACAAGGGTTGATAAATATTGACCCGTTTTCATATCACCAATAACGCTACCAATACTCCACGCGAATAATAAAATTAAAATCGCACCAAACATGGATTTAGCACCAATCCATAATGTGCGAATAACTTCATTAAATGCAATACGCTGGCGAATGACTGGAATAATCGCAGCAACTAAGCCAAATAAACCACCAAGACAAAGTGACTTACCGACATCAGTATTTTCAAACGCACCTAGCAGAGCAAAAGATTTACCATCTGCTGCTAATGCTTGATAGCCTGTAAAAATCATAAAAAAGAACGTGGCAAATATTAAAATAACAATCGGCCAAATTAAATCGCCAACTTTACCTTTCGTACTTTCAACAATTTCTAATTCGTCAGTTAAATCTTTTGCTTGTTCATCAACATCACCGCCTTCATCAAAACCACGGCCATGCATTGCTGCCATCTCATGTTTTTTCATTGGTCCAATATCCCATTGGAACCAAGACACAACAAAAACCATAGCTAAAGCAAAAATAGCATAGAAGTTCATTGGCGCTAGCGTTAAAAAGGCACTTAAAGGTGTATATTCTGTTACTCCATGCGTAACTAAAATACCGCCAATTAACGTAATTATATACGCACCCCAACTCGATGCCGGCATTAGAACGCACATTGGAGCGGCTGTTGAATCCAATATATAAGCCAATTTAGAACGAGATACATAATAGCGATCCGTTACAGGACGAGCGATAGAACCCACCGCTAAACTATTAAAGTAATCATCAACAAAAATAAACACGCCTAAAAAGGCAGCAAGCAGTTTCGCGCCCCTTTTCGTTTTAATTTTTGTTTGTGCCCATGCAGCAAATGCACGAGTACCACCAGACAATGTTAACAATGCTGTCGTCATGCCTAATATAATGAGGAATAAAACAATACTCATATTCCAGGTATTAATACCACCATCAGATATGAATAAGTTTTGTATAGTGCCTCCTAAATAAGAAGCTGAATGGTTAAATGAAAAGTCATTTAAGTAAAGTGCTCCTAATACGATACCCGCACCAAGAGAAACTAACACACGCCGAGAAAGTATCGCTAACCCTAACGCAACAATAGGAGGAATAATGGATACTAATGAATGGGAGTAATCTACTAAATTCATGATCTCAAAGACAACCGAATTAGGTTGGAGATCTACTGGATAACATGGCGGTTAACCATATTTGAAGAACGTCTTGGCTCTTCTCTATTCACAGTAGCGCTCCATAGTGAATATGATTATATACTATGGCAGTGTTGCACTTATTCAATACAACCCCAGAAAAAGGATTTGACGTCACTCTTACTTCGGCATTAGCTCCTTTCATTAACCGTCATTGGTTTCACCCTCTTGTTAATTACTATTAGATAACGCGCCTCTACCTTACATCAAGGTTGCGATTATTCTACGTAATGTTTCATTATTTGCAACAACATCACATGAAACATTTAACAACAGAACAAATAACATTGCTTTATAAATATAATCTTATCTAAGTATAGCTTCACTCATTAAATAGTATGAACCTACGAGCAGATATGTTTCATTTTGTAACCATTTAAACATCTATTAAGCATAAATCCGATATTCGTATTTTTATAAAAATACGAATATCGCTATTATTAACAATTAACAATAAAGAATGTTTAAAGTGTTTTGACATAATGAATAAAAGCATTACTATTGTAATAAATGATTCGACACTGCTATTATTATTTACAGTTAGTTAAAAATAACAGGAAATATAAAAATGTCTGATGCAATGAAAGCACTTTTAAACCTTCGTAGTCTTCGTGCACTTTCTCGTGAATATACTTTAGAGCAACTAGAAGAAGCTTTAGAGAAATTAACTACCGTTGTTCAAGAACGTGCTGAAGCTGAAGAAGAAGAACAAGCAAAAGAAAATGAGCGTAATGAAAAACTAGCTCAATACCGTGAAATGCTATTAGCTGATGGTATCGACCCTGAAGAATTGTTAGCAAGCCTTTCAAAAGCACCAAAAGCAAAACGTGCTGCACGTCCAGCTAAATATAAATTCATCGATGAAAACGGTGAAGAAAAAACGTGGACAGGCCAAGGCCGTACACCAAGCGCGCTTAAGCAAGCACTTGAAAATGGTAAATCTTTAGAAGAATTTGAAATCTAATTTCATTTCCTACCATATATTTAGAAAGCTCAACTTAGTTGGGCTTTTTTTTATACTGTCATGAACCAAGAATTATAGACATCAATCTAAACAACGCTGTTTTCGAATTGCTTAAAGATATGTCTAGGCAAATATTTATTCGCTTTTAAATATAGAAAACACATATCAAAATAAAAAGCCAGGCAGTAGTGCCTGACTTTCAATACAGATAACCTTTTATTATTGGTTATAGCTATTAGATACGATCAGCAAGATGGCTGACAGCTAAAGCAAAATAATGAGAACGATTCCATTTCATTAATGTTTGGTAATTACCATAAACAAGGTAAGCACGCCCATGTTCGTCATCAGGTTGAATTAACCATGCATCAATGTCTTCTTTGGGTAAATTCCCACCACTCATAGTACGAACACCGAGTGTTTGCCATTGTGCTAGTGTTTTGGTTTTTTCTACACCCGTACCTTTTAAATCGGCCGATAATGATGATGGGATCTTAACTTGACGTCCCCAAGTATATTTATCATTCCAACCTGATTTTTTTAGGTAATTCGCTGCAGATGCAAAAACATCCGCTTTAGTATTCCAAATATCAGCTTTACCATCATTATTACCATCAACAGCAAAGGTTAAATAAGATGTCGGCATGAATTGGCATTGACCCATCGCCCCTGCCCATGATCCTTTCATCTCATCAATCGTAATATGTCCCTCTTGAAGGATTTGTAATGCCGCCATCACTTGTTTACGAAATAAAGCTTCACGACGACCTTCATAAGCCAACGTGGTTAATGCTTCAACAACATGGTAATTACCTTGTAATTTACCAAAGTTACTTTCAACCCCCCACAACGCAACAATAAAACGTGGCTGTACGCCGTATTCTTTACCTATCCGATCTAATGTTGTTTTATTCTCTTGATATAAACGACGTGCTTGTTTTACTTTCCAGTCAGGTACAGCGCGTGGAATATATTGATCTAATGTTAACTTTTTCTCAGGTTGGTTTTTATCTGCCTTTACTGCACGATGAGTAAATGTAATGCCTTTAAAAGCTGAATCGAGAATAGGCTCAGAAATACCATTACTACGCGCTTCTGCTTTTAATTTATTAATATATGCGTTAAACCCTTCATCAGCAGCAAAAGCTGTTGAGGAAATCCCTAGTCCTAAGGCCACAACGGCCGATATAAAACGCTTATGCATAATAACCTTAATTAGCTCTGCCGGCTTTCTCGGCTTTATATTGATCCAATAAATTTGTTACTGGCGGTGGAACTTGAAGATAGAAACCAACGGTCTTTAATGCTTCTTTTACTTTTTCAACATCGGCCAAGGCTAACTTTCTCCCTTCTAACTTTATCACCATAACAAATTGCGGTTTACCAAATGTATTCATTAATACTTCAGGCACATCGGAGAAATCATCTTTCTTATTTACATATAAATATGTGTTATCTTTTTTTAAGCTTTTATAGATTGCACACAACATTTCAATTCACCTATTTGTTAAAGCTTATTCTTTCAGACAGCTATTTTAACGTATCATTCCCCGTTGGTTTATTTTTCCCCCTACAGGATGAGACTTTTGTCTGAATTTCCCATGTCAAAGCAAGGATAACTTGCCCCTAACTGCTCGGGAATATACCATGCTAGTACCTTTGTGATAATCAACAAGAATGGTTAATTTAAACATTAACCATAATAAATACCATGACCAAGACGACTGAACTTAAAGGGAGCTCATTTACGCTCTCTGCGCTTCATTTAATTGATGGTGATATCAAAAAAGCGACCGATCACCTAAAAGAAAAAATTGAACTCGCACCTAATTTCTTTGCATCAGCTCCCGTTGTTATCGATATCTCTAATGCAGGCAAAGATATTAATTTTGAGCAATTAAAACGAGCAATTGTCGACGCGGGCATGATCCCTGTAGGTATCAGCGGTTGTAAAGAACAAGCGTTACAAAATCAAGCAAAATCTGCTGGATTTGCTATTATGAATGCCGCACGCACGGTGAAAGAAAAAACAACAGTAGAATCTACTGAAGCTGAGCCATCTTCTCAGCCAGTTCAAGGCCGAGAGTCTGCACTTATCATTCGCACTCCTGTTCGTTCTGGTCAACAGATTTATGCTAAAAATCGTGACCTTGTCATTCTCAACCATGTGAGTGCGGGCGCTGAAATTATTGCTGATGGTTGCATTCATATTTACGGTACGTTACGTGGTCGAGCATTAGCTGGAGCCAACGGAGACCTAGAAGCGACAATTTTCTGTCAGAACTTGCAATCTGAACTAATTTCAGTTGCAGGAAACTACTGGCTAAGTGATAACATTCAGGATGAGTTCTGGGGCAAGGGTGTTGTAATTTCAATTACTGATAATACGCTTAGCATCGAGCACCTTGCTTTATAAAAGTTTTAATAAGGAATTTAGTAAATGGCACGAATTATCGTTGTTACTTCAGGTAAAGGCGGCGTTGGTAAAACAACCTCAAGCGCAGCCATTGCATCTGGTCTAGCATTATGCGGTAAAAAAACGGCGGTTATCGATTTTGATATTGGTCTACGTAACCTTGATCTCATTATGGGTTGTGAGCGACGTGTCGTTTATGACTTTGTAAACGTTATCAACGGCGAAGCAAATCTGAACCAAGCATTAATTAAAGATAAGCGTGTTGATAACCTTTTTGTTTTACCTGCATCTCAGACTCGTGATAAAGACGCACTCTCTCGTGAAGGCGTTGAGCGTGTTTTAAATGACTTGGATAAAATGAATTTTGATTTCATTATCTGTGATTCTCCAGCAGGTATTGAAACTGGTGCTTTAATGGCACTTTACTTTGCTGATGAAGCGATTGTAACAACGAATCCTGAAGTCTCTTCTGTTCGCGACTCTGATCGTATTTTAGGTATTCTAGATTCTAAGTCTCGCCGAGCAGAAGATGGTAAAGACGCAGTTAAACAACACTTACTACTAACACGCTATAACCCGACACGTGTAACGCAAGGTGAAATGCTAAGCGTTCAAGATGTTGAAGAAATTTTACACATCCCTCTTTTAGGTGTTATTCCTGAAAGCCAAGCTGTGCTAAACGCATCTAACAAGGGTGAGCCCGTTATTTTCGATAAAGAATCTGATGCTGGCATTGCTTATGAAGATACAGTAGCACGCTTATTGGGTGAGGAACGCCCATTTAAATTCTTAGAGGAAGAGAAGAAAGGCTTCCTAAAACGCTTATTTGGAGGCTAACTTTATATGGCACTGCTCGAGTTTTTCCGCCCGAAAAAGACGAAAACAGCGAATGTAGCAAAGGAAAGGTTACAGATTATTGTCGCTGAACGTCGTAGTGCTGGACAACCGGCTCCAGCCTACCTACCCCAGCTAAAACAAGATATTTTAGATGTGATCAGTAAGTACGTTCAAATCGACCCAAATCAAGTGTCTGTGAACCTTGATCATAAAGAGGAAGATTTATCCGTACTCGAACTTAACGTGACGTTACCTGACGAAGAACGTTAATACAGAAAAACCCGCAGATGGCGGGTTTTTTCTTTTAGGACGTAGTAATCAATTAGGCTTTTTCGTCTAATAACTTTAATACACGTTGCTCAAATAAATCACGACGCCAGTTTTTCAACATTTCAGGACGTTTTTCATCTTGACGCTGATACTTCCATGCCCAAGATAATACTTGGTGGATCTGCTTTTTAGAAGCTAAGAACTCAGGCGCTAAACCGGTCTCTTTTTCAACATCTGTTACTACGTCTTTGATGGATTTTACCATCTGCTTATAATGTGGGAAATCAACCAAACGCTCTATTTTCGCGGGATAATCTTGCGCTGCAATACGATCGCAATCATGCACCATTTTCAATAAACGGTTACCGTGACGTTGGATCTCCATTGGCTCAAAATCTGCTTTCTCAAGCTCAGCTCGTGATTTAATATTAAAACGCGCTAATTTCCATAAATGTAATTCTTTGACAATGAAGTTTAATGCGATATCCCGTTTCTGCGCTTCACGTACTCGCCAAGCTGCAACTTTTTGCAAAACAGCAAGTTGCTGTGGGTTTAACTGCCATGCGTTTTTAATATCAAGATACGCTTTTTCTGGATCAACGGGCTTAATACGGCGGTGTATTACAGATAGGCATTCTTGCTGTAATGCTTCCATATAGCCCCGTTCTTCAACCTTAGCTAATAAACTTTCAAACAACGGTTTTAAGTAATAAACATCGGCAGCGGCATAATCGAGTTGTTTTGCCGTTAATGGACGTGCAAGCCAATTGGTACGCGCTTCGCCTTTATCAAGCTCAACACCAACGTATTCTTTCACTAATGCACCAAAGCCCGTTGAAATACCTTGTCCAAGGAAAGCTGCCATTAACTGAGTATCAAACATTGGTGTTGGTAAACAACCGGCATGATGCTGAAATACTTCTAGATCTTCACCACAGGCGTGAAGCACTTTCATCACCGATTGATCACGTAACAATGCCCACAATGGCTCCATGTCTTCCACTTCTAATGGATCAATTAACGATAACTGCTCACCATCGAATAATTGAATCAAACCTAAACGCGGGTATAGCGTACGAGTACGGACAAATTCCGTATCAAGCATAACGGCAGTGTGCGTTCTGGCTGAGTCACAACGCTGTTGTAATTGCTCGGTTGTTGTAATTATCTCGAAGTTCACATGATACCTTTTCGGTGCGGGGCTAAATCATTAACCTTTTTGTAAATTATATTAAGAAAAATGCCGACGTAATGTCGGCATCTATAATATCGCGCAATAGTATGTAATAACACTTTTCAGCAAAAACTGATGGGCTTTTTTACATATTTATTATCGCAAACACTTATTGTTGTGCTTTTTTATCAGACTCTTCACGCAATACGCGACGTAGAATCTTACCTACATTGGTTTTTGGCAAGTCATCCATAAATTCAACAATTTTAGGTATCTTATAACCTGTTAAATGTTGACGACAATGCGCTATCAATTCATCTTTTGTGAGGCTCTGATCGCGTTTCACCACACATATCTTAACCACTTCTCCAGACACTTCATGAGCCTGGCCGATCGCTGCGACTTCAAGCACTTTGTCATGTAGCGCTACAACATCTTCGATTTCATTAGGATAAACGTTAAAACCTGACACTAAGATCATATCTTTCTTACGATCGACAATATGCAAAAAGCCTTCATCATCAAATTTAACGATATCACCCGTCGATAGCCAACCATCTTCTGTTAATACTTCTTTAGTGGCTTCAGGACGCTGCCAGTAACCTTTCATGACTTGAGGACCACGAACTTGTAATTCACCGACTTCGTCGATACCCACAATATTACCTTCATCATCAACCATACGCACTTCAGTTGAAGGGACAGGCAGGCCAATTGAACCGTTATATTGCGTCAAATCATAAGGGTATGCTGCAACCAGTGGTGAACACTCGGTTAAACCGTACCCTTCTAATAAGTAATTACCGGTGATTTTCTGCCACTTTTCAGCAACAGCACGTTGCACCGCCATACCGCCGCCAACAGAAAGACGTAGATTACTAAAATCGAGCTCTTGGAAATCTTCATTGTTGATCAGCGCATTAAATAAGGTGTTCACACCTGTAATTGCTGTAAATTGATAACGTTGAAGCTCTTTGACAAAAGTGGGAATATCACGTGGATTCGTGATCAGTAAGTTCTGACCGCCCATTTCCATTAATAATAAGCAGTTTACTGTCAATGCAAATACATGATAAAGCGGTAAAGCGGTAACAATGAGCTCACGCCCCTCTGTTAGCACAGGACCATATGCACCTTTCGCCTGCATGACATTAGACACCATATTATGATGCGTTAATATTGCCCCCTTAGCGACGCCTGTTGTACCACCTGTATATTGAAGAAATGCCATGTCATCGCCAGTAATAAATGGCTTAACATACTGCATACGACGGCCTTTACGCAGTGCGATACGCATTGAAGTCGCATGCGGCAAATGGTACTTAGGCACCATTTTCTTAATGTACTTAACAACAAAGTTAACCAAAGTACCTTTTGGACGAGACAATTGGTCGCCAAGGCTGGTTAAAATTACATTTTTAACACCTGTATTTTTAACAACAGCTTCAAGGGTATGAGCAAAGTTAGACACGATAACAATGGCTTTTGCACCAGAGTCATTTAATTGGTGCTCTAACTCACGTGGGGTGTATAACGGGTTGACGTTAACCACAACACAACCTGCACGTAAAATACCGAATAGCGCGATAGGATATTGCAGTAAGTTTGGCATCATTACAGCAACACGGTCACCTTTTTGTAGCTTCAATTCATTTTGAAGGTAAGCTGCAAAGGCACGGCTACGCTCTTCCAATTTACGGAAGGTCATAACTTGTCCCATGTTAATGAAAGCAGTTTGATCAGCATATTTACGTACTGATTGTTCAAACATATCAACTAATGATGAATATGCATCCGGATTAATTTCTGCCGGTACATCATTCGGATAGCGGCTAAGCCAAACCTTATCCACTCGCATTCTCCTTATTATTAGACTGCTTTAATACCTATACAGGAATACAGGTAAATACTGTACGTATAAATCAAACATGCGTTTACATTCAAGTACAGTATACTTAACTTATAATTAACATCTTGCCAAATTAACTGAGTAGAAACTTTGAAGCTACTCATTGAAAAGCGAAGATTAATCTCTCTCGAGGGAAATAAAAGCCCTAATACAATTCGATACTGTATCTGGCTGTTCTAAATGGCAATGATGCCCCCCGTCAATCACTACCTGTGAAAACTGTTGAAGCTTGTATTTATCCTGCGGATCATCACGCAGTTGAGGAAATCCATGACTTCCGACAATCGAATAAATGGGTGCTTCTATTGACGACATAATTGCTTGTGCTTGTTGTTGTGTCATCCGGTAGAGTGATTCACAACGCAGGCGATGGTCATGTCGCCAGTACCACAGCCCATTACGCTTAACCGTTGCCCGCTTCACAACAGGCTCTAAACATGCCATGGGTAAATCATTAACGTTGGCACGTAATTGTAAAGCTTCAGTAAAAGAGCTCATTGCTCTTGCTTTACGACGTTCACTACTTTTACGGTATTGCTGTCGACTTTTAATCCCACACTTTAACCGCTCAACCGTTTGTTCGGCCTCTTCCACTAATGGCGATAAGCCTTCAATTAATACCAACTTATCTATTGATTGAGGATAAGCTGCGCTATAACAACTGGCAATAATCGCCCCTAATGAGTGGCCAACAAGACACACGCGAGTGGTGGGGAGCTGTGTAATGACTTGGTGTAAATCATCAATATAATCGAAAAAGTGATAATAGTTATCCCCACTTCGAGATTGTGATAAACCATGTCCAGGCAAATCAATGGCAACAAGATTAAAATCGTCCTCTAGTCGTGACCAAAGTGATGAAAACGTCGCAGCATTATCTTGCCAACCATGAATAAATAACAACACGGGTTTGTTATTCTCTAACGGCGACGATAATGAGAAATTGGTCAGTCCCGCTAATTCTAATTCAGCCAGCTTAAATGTTGTTACTTCCATGACTTACATTATCACTCTATCAACCACGCGCCCTTGAATGCCAAACGGTGGCATAAAGTAATCATCGCCCCAAAATCCACAGTTAATGCCAATACAACGATTAAATCGCATTGGTGTTTCCATTTGAATTTGCTGCTGTACTTGCCAAATTTGCTCACCTGAAGCATTTACCACAGGAAAAGTATAATCGTACTCTCCAACTTTACCTTTTTGCATTTCAGTATATTGCCCGACAACTGTCAGTAAACGTCCTTTGGCATACTCGATAGGATCAAGAAAGCCAGGTACATTCGCAATAAATCTACCTTGGGGTTTACTGTTCAATATTGGTCTACCGTCAGAGGTTAACGGCAATGCGACTATTTCAACGCGTGTTTGCTTTGCTTCATTTTTAATTGAAGCAATAATGCCACCTAACCTTACTTCCTGATGTTGCATTACAGTAGGATGCTCGGTGATAACGCGTAAATCCGTGATAGGATTTTTCGTTTTGGTCTGCAAGCTGGCTGGAACACTGGCGCAGCCTACCATAAAGATTAATATCAGCCCAAGAAATAGCGTGCGAAACATATAAAACCTCAACATAACTGTTCAATATTACAGCAAAAGTAATTATTTAGGCATAGTCTACGGACACGTTAAATTAACGTGATAACGATGAGAATAATAAGGAAAGTATTCGTTGGTTTAAACAACCATATTGATACCGATCAGATCGGAAAGTTGTTCTTTTCTATCATGCAGCATGACATCCATATACATAGATAATGCTTTCTGATGTTTACCATCAGGGCGATCATACTGTAATTGACGATATTCTTGACTCGCCCACTCTGCGTGTTGTGTTGTCGATAACGATGATAAAACAGACGTTGATGAAACCGTATCACTTGAAGTGCTCGCTTTCGTACTAGAGGTCTGTGAGGTTGAACTAAATGGTTTTGATGGTAATGATATAACACCATGATTGATAGTAACCATAATCTCCTCTCATCATCCATTTAAAAAATTAGGATAAAGAAAAAGTAGCAGCACCCGCCACTACTCTTTATTTAATTATTCGCGACCTGGCAGTTTTTTCCATGTCACAGTATCACGTAAATACACAGGACTAGCCACTTCTGCGCTAACACTTTCACCACGAGCAAAAGCAAACTTCGCTAGGTGAACCATGTCTTGTGAATCAGGATATAACACCGAGCCCTGCTGCATTTCAAAAGGTAACTTAGCTAGAGTATCAGCATACACTTCCCACGCTGTACCCGCTGTTAACCAAATACCCGTTTCGGTCTGAACAGATTCAACTAAAGCATCAGGTACAATCACCTGCTCTGCACCGATAATTTGCCAGTCACCATCTATTTTACGCTGATACTGACCCCAATAGATTTCGCCCATACGAGCATCAATAGCAGATAATACATTGTCAGCTTGATGGACACGGTAAGTACCTTGCGCCATTGCAGCTAATGTTGACACGCCCACCATAGGTAAATCGGCACCAAACGCTAAACCTTGCGCAATACCAATGCCGATACGAACACCAGTAAAGCTACCAGGGCCTTGGCCGTAAGCCAATGCATCGAGTTGGTTTAGCTTGATACCAGCTTCAGCCAGAACAGTATCTACCATAGGCAAAATTTTTGTTGTGTGCTCACGTGGCGCATATTCACAACGAGAGATAACTTCATCACCCATTAATAGGGCAACAGAACAATTTTCAGTTGCAGTATCAACTGCCAAAATTTTGGTTCTCATTCAAGCCTCTGAATGTTGGTTGTCATCTTCAATAACGTTATTGTTATTAATAGTAGACAAAAAGTCACTAACCCCTTCAACACTACGTGTACGAGGGATCGGTGGTAAACTTCGTAAAAATACAGCGCCATAATGCCTTGTTACTAATCGGTTATCACAAATGATCAATGCGCCTTTGTCTTTAGTATCACGGATCAAACGCCCAACACCCTGCTTTAAGGTGATCACCGCATCAGGTACTTGGACATCGGCAAAAGGATCACCACCACGCATACGACAATCTTCAATACGTGCTTTTAATAATGGATCATCTGGTGCTGTAAACGGTAATTTATCAATGATAACACAGCTAAGGGCTTGCCCTCTAACATCAATCCCTTCCCAGAACGCCCCCGTTGCCACTAATAATGCATTACCATGAGCCAAATACTCATTAAGTAGCTTTTGTTTCGTTGTTTCACCTTGCGCTAACACGGGTAAACTCAGCTTCTCACGAAACCCTTCTGCAAGATCGCGTACCATTTGATGAGAAGTACACAAGAAAAAACAACGACCATTATTCGCTTCAATCACAGGCGCTAACATCTCAACCAATTTATTAGCGAGACCATAACTATTAGGCTCAGGTAAATGGCGAGGTACACATAATAACGCCTGCTCGTTGTAATCAAACGGACTTTCAAGCGAGAATTGTTGCTTTGGCTCTAACCCTAAGCGATGACTAAAGTGGGTGAAATTCTCATCAACGGCTAAGGTTGCTGAAGTGAAGATCCATGCCCCTTTTTGCTCAGCCATTTGCTCTTTAAATTTATCCGCAACAGAGAGCGGCGTGATATTTAAACTAAACTGGCGAGGTGTACATTCATACCAATAGGAATAGCCTGTAATTGCAGTATCTGATACTCGTTTTAGTTTGGCTTTTAGCGTTGCTGCACGTTCAAAGGCAGTATCTAGTAACTGGCTTCGACCTAACGCCAGCTTAAGTACATCGTAGGTAAGATCTAATGCATCTGACAGTCGAGTCAATTCCCGTTGAACAGCAGGGGTTTGTGATGCTTCTCGCCAATTTCCCCTAAACCCGGGATCACCTAAAATTATCCGCATTTCAAACGCAGCTTGCTGTAACCTATCTGCCGTTTTTTGCAGTTGGCGCATATCACGCGCTTCTGTGCGATAACCAATATCAATATCTTTCGCGAGTTCAATTAATTGGCGACTGGTTAGGCTCTGGCCAAAGTACTGACTGGCAATATCAGGCATTTGGTGGGCTTCATCAAAGATAAATACTTCAGCTTCAGGAATTAATTCACCAAAGCCTGTTTCTTTAATGGCTAAATCGGCTAAGAATAAATGGTGATTAACAACAACTACATCG
Source organism: Photobacterium sp. GB-1 (assembly GCF_003026165.1). NCBI lineage: Bacteria > Pseudomonadati > Pseudomonadota > Gammaproteobacteria > Vibrionales > Vibrionaceae > Photobacterium > Photobacterium sp. GB-1. The sequence goes on from NZ_PYOB01000001.1 coordinate 344,225, forward strand.
GCTTCCATTGCTTTGCGACGTGCTTTAACGACAAAACAATCATCATACGAGGGGCATTCACGGCCTAAACAGTTATCATTGGTCGAAGTAATCAATGGAATGACTGGGCTATCTTCTGCAACATCTTCACATTCACCAAAATCGCCGCTTTTCGATGATGAAGACCATTGTCGAATTTTAACCAACTGTGTTAATAACGTAGGATCAGATTCCACATCATGGCTTTCTATCACTTGGCGATTTAAACGATCTACACACAGATAATTTGCTCGCCCTTTTAATAACGCGACACGCCCCGTAAAGCCAATCGCATCAGCCATTAATGGCAAATCACGGTGAAATAATTGCTCTTGAAGGTTTTTAGAGCCTGTACTGATAATAGTTTTCTTACCACTAAGCAAAGCGGGGATCACATAAGCAAAGGTTTTACCTGTCCCCGTTCCCGCTTCAACCACCAGCTGAGATTCACTCTTGATCGCATCAGCCACAGCATTCGCCATATCAATTTGAGGTTGGCGAGCCTGAAAACCAGGGATGGCTTTATCTAATGCGCCACCAGAGGCAAAAAACTTCGTTATCATTTACTTCGCACTATTGGTTATATATACAGTATTCATTATGCCAATTATCCAACTACTCGACTAGTCTTCTATCCATCGATTACAAAAATTAACGACATCACTTTCTTATTAATAACATCACCTAACAAATAAATACTTTGACCATAAGGTTAAATCTAGGTAATAGTTAATTAAGATCTTTGTAACACGCAATGTATTATATGCGTGAATCGCAGTCAGGAAACGACATGGAAAAGAAAACACTCCTCACGGAATGCCCAGATGAAATGGGACTAATCGCCAAAATTACCAACATTTGTCATAAGCACCAACTAAATATTATCAACAATAAGGAATATGTTGATAACACCCATAATCAATTTTTCATGCGTACTGAGCTTGAAGGCTATTTTAATGATACAACCTTCCTCGCAGATATTGATCATGCTTTACCCAAAGGCAGCAAACGCCGTTTAATCAGTTCTGATCGCAAAAAAATCGTCATCATGGTGACAAAAGAAGCGCACTGCCTAGGTGATATTCTTGTTAAAGCCTTCGATGGTTCATTAGATATCGATATTGCTGCGGTTGTTGGTAATTACGACACCCTACAAGGGCTAACGGAAAAGTTTGATATTCCATTCCATCATGTTTGCCATGAAGGATTAAGCCGTGAAGAGCACGAACAAAAACTATTAGAAGCGGTACAACAGTATCAACCAAATTACGTGGTACTGGCGAAATATATGCGTATTTTAACGCCTAATTTTGTTGCACAATTCCCTAATAAAATCATTAATATTCATCACAGTTTCTTACCTGCATTTATTGGCGCTAAGCCTTACCAACAAGCATTTGAACGTGGTGTAAAAATCATTGGTGCAACCGCACACTTTGTAACTAACGATCTTGATGAAGGGCCAATCATAACCCAAAACGTCATCCCTGTTGATCATAGTTTCAGTGCAGTTGAAATGGCAAAGTCTGGTCGTGATGTAGAAAAATCTGTGCTCAGTAAAGCATTAGGCCTTGCGGTAGACGATCGTATTTTTGTCTATGGTAACCGGACGGTTATTTTATAATCAGAAAAAGACAATATTGACCAAGCGAGCGTAGTAATCTTTGGGGATTACTACGCTTTTTATTATTCGTATTTACAGCAACTAGGCTTGTTCACTTTCTAATACTGCTTTTAACGAGTGTCCGTGTAATTTAATACATACCCCATCACGTTTAAACGCAAAAGTAGGATTAGCTAAACGCTCATCTTCACCGGATGGTAAACTGGCTTTTACTTTGATCCCCTTCGCATCTAACCCATCCCAATCTAATTGTGGTAATTGTTCTAGTAAATCTGCTTTTAATTCTTCAATCGTTTGTGCACTAGATGGCACCACAAACTCAATATGTTCCCACCCTTGCTTCAGATAAACTTTATCACTCGGATAAGGCAACTCTAACGCTTCGATTGTCCATCCATCTACGGCTAATGACTGTTCAAACCCAATGATCACAATGGGACGACCATTGATCATATTGTTAGACCATTCTTGGCCATAACTCAGCCAGGCTTGATGTAACTGTTGCGCCACATCTTGATCATTGACACGTAATGCAATGTGATCGGCTTGGTAATCAGCCAGTGAAATCCCTAAATCATCAATCAATGCATTAATCGCTTTCATAAACTCCGGTAACTGCGCAAGCATCTGCGTTGGATGAAGATTATATTGTTCAAGCTTGTGCATAAATTTATCCTATTATTGACAGCTATTACTATAATGAGACGAAGTGAATAATTATCCATTTTTCGTGATTTAATGAAACATGAATTTAACGCACTCTCTTTTCAATACAATAGCGTGTTACACATTATTTACTCATAACAAAAAAAGTTAAAAAAAAACGTAAACAATAGGTTTTTCCGGTTGCCAAAGTACCTCCATCTGTGGGTATTATTAGGACAATACCTACTGCGTATTCAAGACTTCGGTGCATATTTAGATATTCGCGACCCCGTCAAAAATACTCACGTTAAACACTTGATTTATTTATGTTATCATTTTGTTTTATTTCGTGATTATTTTTGACGGTGATCTTGTAATACGTAGACATTTTTGCCTCTTATTAGTAATTGGCGTTACAAATGATTTAAGGATCAGCGTGTGAACATTCAAGCACTTATTAATGATAAAGTATCTCAGGCTTTAGAAGCCGCTGGCGCACCTGCAGGCAGCCCTGCCGCAGTTCGCCAATCAGCTAAAGCGCAGTTTGGTGATTACCAAGCGAACGGTGTTATGGGCGTAGCAAAGAAGCTAGGTACTAATCCACGCGAATTCGCACAAAAAGTTATCGACTGCTTAGAACTAGATGGTATTGCTGAGAAAGTTGAAATTGCCGGCCCAGGCTTTATTAACATTTTCTTAAACAAAGCATGGTTAGCTGAGCGTGGTGAAGAAGCACTAAAAGATGAGCGTCTAGCCGTTAATACTGAAACAGCACAAAACATTGTTGTTGACTACTCTGCACCAAACGTTGCAAAAGAAATGCACGTAGGTCACTTACGTTCAACTATCATCGGTGATGCAGTTGTACGTACTCTTGAATTTTTAGGCCACAATGTTATCCGAGCTAACCACCTTGGTGACTGGGGTACACAATTCGGTATGCTTATCGCTAACATGCAGCGTAAAGAGCAAGAAGGTACTGATGTTTCTATGGACATCAGCGATCTTGAAGGTTTCTACCGTGAATCTAAAGTACTTTATGATGAAGACGAAGAATTCGGTAAAACAGCACGTAACTTTGTTGTTCGTCTACAAAGCGGTGATGAGTACTGCCTTGAGAAATGGAAGCAACTTGTTGCTATTACACTTAAGCAAAATCAACGCAACTACGATCGTCTAAGCGTGTCACTGACTGATGACAACGTAATGGGCGAATCTATGTACAACGACATGCTACCTGGCGTTGTTGCAGATCTTAAAGAAAAAGGTCTAGCTGTAGAAAGTGATGGCGCAATTGTTGTTTACCTAGACGAATACAAAAACAAAGACGGCGAGCCTATGGGTGTGATCATCCAGAAGCGTGATGGCGGTTACCTATACACAACCACTGATATCGCTTGTGCTAAATACCGTTACGAGCAACTTCATGCTGATCGCGTACTTTACTTCATCGACTCACGTCAGCACCAACACCTAATGATGGCTTGGGAAATCGTACGTAAAGCGGGTTATGTGCCAGAGAGTGTATCTCTTGAGCACCACGCATTTGGTATGATGCTAGGTAAAGATGGTCGTCCATTTAAGACTCGTGCTGGCGGTACTGTTCGTCTTGCTGATCTTCTGGATGAGGCTGTTGAGCGTGCTAACAAGCTAATTGAAGAAAAGAACCCAGAACTAAGTGCTGAAGAAAAAGCAAACATTGCACAAACTGTTGCAATGGCTGCGGTTAAGTACTCTGATCTTTCTAAGCATCGTACGACAGATTACATCTTCGACTGGGACAACATGCTAGCATTCGAAGGTAACACTGCACCATACATGCAGTACGCATACACACGTGTAGCATCTATCTTTAAGCGCGCGAATGTTGAGCTTGCAGATCTTACTCACCCAATCGTTATCACTGACGAAAAAGAGCAAGTACTGCTATCTAAACTTCTTCAATTTGAAGAAGCGGTACAATCTGTAGCACGTGAAGGTCAACCACACTTAATGTGTACTTACCTATTCGAACTTGCAGGTATGTTCTCTAGCTTCTACGAAGCATGTCCAATTCTTAATGCTGAAGAAGATGTTAAGCAAAGCCGCTTGAAGCTTGCATTGCTAACATCAAAAACTATCAAGCAAGGTCTAGACCTACTTGGTATCGAAACACTAGAGCGTATGTAATCTACATCCCCCTTAATATTAAAAAGCCTTCCATTTGGAAGGCTTTTTATTTTCTGTTTATCGCACTCTGAAATATGTTTATAAATTAGGCTCTGTAAATAAAAACATAACCAAAGATTCAATAGTTAGATCCCTTTATTGACCAAATCGCTGACCACCTTGGTTCAACCACATCAATTCACCTTGCGTAGAAAGTCGCCCCAGCACCGCATTACGATATGGAAAACGTCCAAATTGCTTAATCACATCATAATGGCTTCTCGCATAATTATAAAAGCCATCAAATAGTTCACGATTATTCAAGGAAGTTGATTCTCTTAAGTGTTGAAAGCGAAACACACTCTCTTCTTGATCTTCCAAATCTTCTGCATGTTCTAAAGGTAAATAGAAAAATACGCGTTCAATTGGCGATAAATCTACATCTTGATTCAATGCTAAACCACGTTTACACAATGCTAAGGCTAATGAGTCATAACGAAATGCCGCACTTAATCCACGGTAGATGTTGCGGCTAAATTGATCGAGTAAAATTATCAGGGCCAAGCGACCTTGGGCCGTTTCACACCAGTGATTTAACTCCCCTTTGCCAGCCTTACTCACCCAAGATTGAAAATGGGTTTTAATGTAAGCATCAATTTCTTCACCACCTAGAAACCAAAGCGCATGTTTATTTTCTTTGGTTACTTCACCCTCTAACTCGCCAAACCAATAATCGAGTATAAACTGATATTCGCTTGCCATAAGTTGCCTCACAATAATTAGAACTCTTAACCAAATGTTAGAGAATACGTTAAGGATAATACCAATCGTTTTAAATTAGGCATACTATGATAAATAATGCTCTGGCTTGTGAGCCATAATGTACTGTGAAGGAATAATTACATGCGTTTCACTCTTCATCCTCGCCTACAATCTGATACCACTGTACTCGGTGATTTTCCGCTTTCTCGTGTTTTATTATCTAAAGAAGCGCTGGGACCATGGATTATCTTAGTCCCTCGTATTGACGAGTTACGTGAGATCCACCACCTACCTGAACAAGACCAATACCAACTAATGCGTGAATCAAGTGCCGTAGCCACATTATTAGAAAACGACTATCAAGCAGAAAAGATTAACGTTGGTGCATTAGGTAACCTTGTACCACAACTTCATTTACACCACATTGCACGCTTTAGTCATGACATAGCATGGCCTGGACCAATTTGGGGAAATACAGATGGTACTCAACGCAGTGAAGCGCTACAAGCAGCACTGGCTGATGAGCTTCGCGAAGAGTTAAGTCAGGTTAAAGGCTTTACAGCTATCTCTCATTAGCATTAAAAAAGGCAGCTTAATTAAGCTGCCTTTTGCTTTTACTACCTTCTATCGCATTACCGTTATCGATAATTCGTTAACGGATAAACAACGATACCAAATCTCTTTCGCAGGTTGGCAGCAGTCTGAACTTTCACAGCCAACCAATTCTTTTCCAATCGAACCTTTACGTATCCATACATCAAGCATTGCTTCAACCCCGTCTTCCGACATTCCGAAGTGATCAGAGAGTTGCTTGCGACTGACACGTCCATGCTGTTCAATATATTGTTTTAGCTGCTGTAGGATCATTCTACTAACAAGCCTTCAAGGTTAGTTTGTTTTTTCCCTTCTCGTTTCAATAACAAGAAGATACCGCCATTAATCAATACGAAGAAGCTAATCCAGAATGCACTCGTTACAGGATGATCAACAAAGTGAGCAATTTGGTAGAACCAAGTGGCAAACGAGTAAGCCATTAACATCGTCCAACCTGCAATAAACAGAGCAAACTTCTGACCAAACTCACGTACGTAAGCACCCATTGCAGCCGCACATGGTGTGTACAACAGAATGAAAATCAAGTACGCCATTGCAGCTGCACCACTTACGAAGTGCGCTTGAATGTTACCGTATACAGATTCGTTAACACCCTGCTCTTCAGCAACGGCTTGTTTGTTTTCTAAATCACCCACTTCGATACCCAGTGGATCACTAAAGCTTAATGCTGCTAGGTTATCACCAACTGATTCAACTGCTTCTTTTAAGCTAGCAACAAGGTTGTATTCTTCATTGCTATCATCTGTTGCTGGTGCGTATAAGCTGTTTAGCGTACCCACAACGGCTTCTTTTGCGAAAATACCCGTAATGATACCGACGGTTGCAGGCCAGTTATCGGCTTTCACACCAATAGGCTCAAGCACCGGCGTCACCACCTGTGATGCTTTAGATAACACAGATTTAGACGTATCTTCGTTACCGAATGAACCATCAGTACCTAATGAGTTAAAGAAGCTTAATACTGCCACAACGACAACGATGGTTTTACCCGCACCAAATACAAAGCGCTTTAGCTTTTGCCATGTTTTTATCACCACATTGCGAATAGTTGGTAATTCGTAGTTTGGCATTTCCATGATAAAGCTATCACTAGAGCCAGGGTAAAGCGTTGAACGTAAAATAAGCCCCGTCATCACAGCTGCCACAATACCTAATAGGTACAGTGCAAATACCACGTTCTGACCATTTTCAGGGAAAAAAGCTGCTGCAAACAGTGCATATACCGGTAAACGCGCGCCACATGACATAAAGGGTGCCATTGCGGCTGCGAGTTTACGCTCACGTTCTTGTTCAAGAGTACGAGTTGCCATGATCGCAGGTACATTACAACCAAAGCCAAGCACTAGAGGAACAAATGCTTTACCCGGTAAACCTACTTTTTGCATCACTTTATCAAGAACAAATGCGGCGCGTGCCATATAGCCCGAGCTTTCTAATACCGCAAGGAACAAGTACAAACACGCAATCACTGGAATAAAGGTTGCAACCGTTTGAATACCACCACCGATGCCGTTCGCAATAATTGTTACTAACCATACTGGCAAGTGATCATCTAAAAGATGATGACCACCATCGACTAATAGTGCGCCAAAGCTAATATCAAAGAAATCGATAAATGCACTACCAATGTTTATCGCAAACATAAACATCACGTACATTACTAAGAAGAAAAATGGGATACCAAAAAAGCGGTTCAGTAATACACGATCTATTTTATCTGTTAGGCTGTTACTTAAACGGCCTTCTTGACGACGGACTTTTTGACACAGCTGATGCAAGAAGGTGTAACGCACATCAGCGACTTGAATATCAGGATCAACCGTACTTAATAAATCTGCACGTAAACCACATGCTGTTGTTTTATCTTCATCAGATAGCGTGTTGATCACTAAAGTATCGTTTTCTAATACACGGATACCTTGTGCACGAGCATTTAGCTTATCGTTATGTTTGAATAACGGTGCTAATTGACTCACTGCTCGCTCGAAATCTTGACCATAATCAAGCTCAAACTCGTTAACGACAACACCTTGTGTTAACATCTTGTGTAACTTGGTTTTAAATTCAGCAATACGCTCCATATTATTAGCAGATAACGCTAATACAGGACACCCTAATGCTTTTTCTAACGCTTTAATATCCAATACCTGACGCTGGCGCTTCAATACATCCATCTTGTTGAGCACAACCACCATCGGGCGGCCTAGCTCACGCAGCTGTAGCGTCATGTATAAACTACGCTCTAAGCTCGATGCATCAACAACGTTGATTATCACGTCAGCAGGCGTTGTTAAAATTGCACGTGACGCGATTGCTTCATCAAGGCTATTCGCATCGTTTGCACTATCAAGGTTATAAATACCAGGTAGATCTGTCAGCGAAAAATCATCACCATTGTGTTGGTAGCGACCTGTTTTTTTCTCAACCGTTACACCAGCCCAGTTACCGACTTGCTGCTTAGCGCCAGTTAAGCCATTAAACAACGTTGTTTTACCACTGTTCGGGTTACCAACAGTAAGAATATTATATTGCATTACAGTGCCTCAACCTCGATGTTTTCTGCAATTTGCTTACGTAAAGCGATATCAACACCACGTACACGAACTTGAAGCGGATCACCTAACGGCGCCACACGAACAACGGTAATTTCTGTACGAGGTAGTAACCCCATAACCATCAACTTTTTTCGCGTCGCTGAGGGTAACGCAGACATATTAATGACGGTCCCACAGTTTCCGCATGACATCTCTGACAACTTCATAGTAAATCGTTACCTTAATAAGAATTATTAGCATTTCTGGTTTGAATTTTACATATTGATACATTTCATGTCTTGTCATAAATCAAAAAAACATTTGTTTTTTTGCCCTTACATTGCTTAAAAACGACATGGAATCACCAAAAAGGAACAGAAATACAAATACTTAATTCCCTATAGATATAAGTGATAAGTGTAGGGTTAATTTAAAAAACGTCTTTGATTAGTTAAATTCAGTGATAAAAACCATAAAAAAAGCGCACAATATGTGCGCTTTTTTACGATTAAACAACTTAGCTCGATATTACATCGTTAAACTTATCCTTATAAAAGCTAACTTGTTTCATTAAATTTTTGCGTTCTTTACCATAGAGTGGATCGGCTTGTGGCAAAGATACTTTCATTGCGTCAACAGGACGACCATTTTTTATCAACTCAAAATGTAAGTGTGGGCCTGTTGAGCGCCCAGTATTACCACTTTTAGCAATACGTTGTCCCATTTTCACTTTATCGCCCACCTTCACCTCACGTTTACTTAGGTGTAAATAACGTGTCATATATTCTCGGCCATGCTTAACGACAATATAGTTACCTGCTAATGGGTGGTAACGTGATTTTACAACGACGCCATCACCAGCAGCCAAAACAGATGTACCAATCGGAACCGCAAAATCGGTACCATTATGTGGTGATCGGCGTCCAGTGACAGGGTGGAGACGATTTGGATTAAAAGATGAGCTGATACGATAACGTTTCGATGTGGGAATACGTCTAAATGCTCGGTTTAAACTGTGTCCACTACTATCATAGAACTGATCATCATCACCTCTAATAATAAAGGTTGAATCCTTACCATTCGCTGATTTGTAGTAAAAAGCATTAACCTCACCTTTACCCACCGCCTTACCATCAATAAATTCTCGATCAATACCTACAGCAAAACGATCCCCTTTATGCGCTTCGCGTCCAAGGTTAAATTTCCATTGTAAGGCTTTTACTAATGTTTGGATCTGAGTCGGTGTTAGGCCTGCTGCTCGAGCTGAATTATAAAAACTGCCATTTACACGTCCGATGATAGTAACGGGTTTCATCTCACCTTTTTTAACTATCTTTTTATATACATAACCTTTTTTCGATAGTGTAAAGGCATCCGTCTCTTTTTTACTGCGGATAATTTTAAGTTCTGTTAATTTCCCATCATCATTGACTTCCCACTCAAGTGTTTGTCCAACACGCAAATTCTGTACTGACTTATTTGCATCAATTAAGCGGTACATATCTGAAATAGGCAAACCATACTGTGAAAAGATAATCCCTAACGTTTCACCCGATGCCACTCGATGTTTATGCTCAACTTCAACTTTAGCATCATCAAGTTGTTGCTCTATTTCATCTTTTGGTGCTTGGAATTCAGGATCATTTTGATCAAGAGACACACCTAATGGCTCACTATCTTGTTCAGATAATAAATCTAATTTAGATGGCAATGTGACATCAATACGCTTATTTACGCTTGATGATGGAAAAGTTACTTGTGGTTTTGATGGCTGCCACATTATGGCAGCCATCATAAGCACAGAGGTGGAAACTAACGCAATTTTGTGCTGACGCGGCAGCTCTTTAATAGAAGTTGCTGCCGCTTGATATAATTTCATTTTCTATTTTAAACACTTGGTAAAGCTCTGTCCGAGTTCCTTAATAAAACGGACGTATCCTCCCTTGCCCACTTCGACATTTGTCGCCATTGGATCAAGGGTTCCTATGTTTACCCCTGTGCCTTTAGTTACACTATCAACAACTGCTGGTGAAAACTGCGGCTCACTGAATACACAATAAGCTTGCTTATCTTTTAATGATTCACGAATTGCGATTAGAGTTTTAGCACCAGGCTTACGATCAGGCTCAACAGTAAAGTGCCCTAAGTTATTCAGACCAAACTGATGTTCGAAATACCCATAGCCATCATGAAAAACAAAATAGCCATTATTTGAAACAGGTTTTAATTCCGCATTAAGTTCACTTACAGCTTGATTAACTTCAGTGGTAAACGTTGAAAGATTATCGAGATAAACAGTTTTATGCAATGGATCATGTTTAATCAATGCTTCCGTGATCACATTTGCGGCTTCAATTGTCTGTTTTGGTCCCATCCAGAAATGCGGATTAAGCCCAGAGTGGTGATGACCTGCATGATCACCATGGTCATCATGAGCATCGTGACCTTCATGATCGCCATGGTCATTGTGATCATCGTGGCCGGCATGATCGCCATGGCCATCGTGAGCGTCGTGGCCGGCATGATCGCCATGGTCATCGTGATCGTCGTGACCGGCATGGTCATCACTCGGTTTAGCACCATAATTTAGAAAATCGATACCAGCTTGTTTTGTCAAAGCGAAGCTATTTGGGTTTGTAGCCATAAGTTTTGTTAAAAAAGTTTCTAGTTGAGGCCCAACCCAAATTACCAGATCTGCATCATTCAATTTTTTTACATCTGATGGACGTAATGCATAATCATGTGGAGAAGCTCCTGGTGGTAAGATTGCATCTGACGTTGCTGCACCTTGAACTAACTCACTAACAATCAGGTTTAATGGTTTAATGGTTGTAACAACTTTAAAGTCATCTGCCATTGCTGAACCTGATAAAGCCAGAGCTGCTGCACAAAACAATGATGATATACGCTGCATTATTTTATTATCCTAAAAAATAAGTGTTGCACTTTTATACTGCTAATTATTTATATGATGAGCAATATATTCCCTAACGAACATGATAATGTTACAATATAACACATCAGTAATGTTATATTATAACATTACCTTTTATTTCTAAAGCCTATTAAGACAACTTCCTTTATGTCAACCCTAATCGAACTACAATCAGTCACTGTCTCATTTGGTGAACGTGATGTTTTGGATAATATTACGCTTAAGCTTGAACGCGGTGAAATTACCACCTTAATCGGTCCTAATGGTGCAGGTAAATCAACCTTAGTAAAAGTCATAACAGGACTGAGCAAAGCCACAAAAGGAAAAGTGGTTCGTAAAAAAGGAATTCGTATTGGTTATGTACCTCAAAAGCTACGCCTAAATAATACCCTGCCTCTTTCTGTCGATCGTTTTATGCGTCTTGCTGGACGTTATAATCAAGAACAACGTATCGAAGCTTTAAACATGGTTAATGGTAGCCACCTACTTAACAGTGATATGCATGGGCTATCTGGCGGTGAGATGCAACGTGTCTTACTTGCGCGCGCCTTATTGCAAAAACCCGATTTACTAGTACTTGATGAGCCAGTACAGGGGGTTGATGTAAACGGCCAATTAGAACTTTATCGCCTGATCCAACAATTACGTGATTTACTTAACTGTGCCATCTTGATGGTTTCTCACGACTTACACCTTGTCATGGCGAAAACTGATAATGTGATTTGTTTGCAACATCACATCTGTTGCTCTGGTAGTCCACTAACTGTGACGAGCCACCCTAAATACATTGCATTATTCGGCCAAACATCGACAGAGCAGCTTGCTGTCTATGAACATAAACATAACCACCAGCATGACGATTCAAATAAAACTCATAAATGCTGTAATAACCATGAGGAATCAAAAGCATGATTGAGTTTCTTCTGCCGGCCTTGATCGCTGGTATTGGTATTGCAATACTCGCCGGTCCACTGGGCTCATTTGTTGTTTGGCGAAAAATGGCTTATTTCGGCGATACATTATCTCATGCCTCTCTACTCGGTATTGCGCTAGGTTTTCTTTTTAATATCAACTTAAATCTGGCGTTAGTTATCTGTTGTTTAGTGCTTGCCGTTGTACTTGTTACGCTACAAAAACAACGTTATGTAGCCACAGATACTTTACTGGGTATCTTAGCCCATAGCGCTTTATCGCTAGGTCTGGTTGCAGTGAGCTTCCTCGACAATGTTCGTATCGATTTAATGTCATATCTATTTGGTGATTTATTGGCTGTAACCACTAACGATCTATTATGGATATATTGCGGTGGTGCTGTCGTTTTAGCTTTATTGATTTATCTATGGCGACCACTACTTTCGATGACTATTAGTGAAGAAATGGCTCAAGTAGAAGGCGTGAATGTCGATTTAATGCGCCTATTACTGATGTTAATGGTGGGTATGGTAATCGCTGTTGCGATGAAATTTGTTGGGGCATTGATCATTACATCATTACTTATCATTCCTGCCGCGACCGCTCGACGTTTTTCACACAGTCCAGAATCAATGGCAGTATTTGCGTCAATTATTGGCGCGATAGCTGTGGTTCTTGGTCTTGCAATGTCATGGCATTACGACACGCCAGCAGGCCCTTCTGTTGTTGTATCTGCCGCTGCAATGTTTATGCTTAGCCAACTAAAACGCACTGCGCGTTAACCTTATCTTCATTACTTGGGTAGCTGACAATATTATTAAATATAAATGTCACAATAATAGACAAATTCTGTCACTACCCATTCTTACTATCTTTCCTGTTCAACTTATTAAATAAATAATAAACACAGGAAAGCAAAGCAATGAGTAAGGAAACGTTCGATCCTACCCGCTATAACACCAGTAATAACAAAGCATTTGAAGATGTACTTCAAGCTAACTTGCAACGCCGAAGCATCCTCAAGGGTGGCTTAGGTATGAGTGCAATGTCAGCTCTTGGTGCATTAGGTCTTGCTGGTTGTAACTCTTCAGGTTCAACTGAAGCAACGTCTAAGGTAGCAGATCGTTCTCAAGCTGTTTTAAATTTCGATTCTATCCCTGGTTCGTTAACTGATGCCGTTTCTATTCCTTCTGGTTACACCGCACAAGTATTAGTCCCTTGGGGTACACCATTAAATGCGACTGCAAATGCATGGAAAAATGATGGTACAAATAACAGTACTGATCAGTTAAATGCATTAGGTATGCACCATGACGGTATGCACTTTTTCCCATTAAACGAACAATCTACTGATGGATTACTTTGTATTAACCACGAGTACATTGATCAGCAAGCACTGCACTCAAACTGGGACAAAGATGCCGAAAGAGCAAAAGAAGTACGTACTGATATAGACGAAATCCGCAAAGAGATAAACGCTCATGGTATTTCTGTTGTTCGTATCCAACTTGAAAATAACCAATGGAAGTTAATCGACAGCGACCCACTTAACCGTCGCTACACCGGTGCAACTGTAATGGATTTATCCGGCCCTCTCGCACATTCTGAGTTAACCGTCACTCGCTTCTCACCTGACGGTAGTCAAGCACGGGGAACACTCAACAACTGTGGTAACGGCTATACTCCGTGGGGAACTTACCTCACCTGTGAAGAAAACTGGCCGGGCTATTTTACTAATACTGGTACACGCACTAAAGAGCAAGATCGTATTGGTATTTCGGGCACAGGTAAGTATTTACAAGGTCGCTATAAGTGGGAAACGTTAGCTGGCCATAATGAAGAACGTCTTGATGAATTTGCTCGCTTTAATTTAGCACCAACAGGTACTTCATCACTTGACGATTACCGAAATGAAGCCAATGGTCATGGCTACATTGTTGAAATTGATCCATATACAAAAAACTCTCGAGCTAAAAAACGTACCGCGTTAGGACGTTTCCGCCACGAAGGTTGTACCTTTGGCAAGCTAGAAGAAGGCAAACCTGTTGTGTTTTATTCAGGTCATGATTCACGCTTTGAGTACCTGTATAAATTTGAGTCAGCAGCATTATGGGATCCCGCTGATGCTTCACCTTCAAACCGCTTATTAACCGGTGATAAGTATATGGATGAAGGCACACTATATGTTGCTCGATTTAATGAAGACAGCACCGGAACTTGGCTGCCGTTAACCCTTGATAGCCTCACAACTTCAGGTGATACACTGGCTTCACACTTTAACTCATTGGCTGAGATCATCATTAATACTGCAGGTGCCGCTGATTTAGTTGGAGCAACACCAATGGATCGTCCTGAATGGGCAGCAGTGGATCCATTTACAGGTTCTGTTTACCTCACCCTAACCAATAACACTAAACGTAAAGACAGCACTAACCCTGCCAACCCTCGCCTAAATAATAAATTTGGTCATATCATTCGCTGGGATGAAGGTGAAAATCCAACAGAGTTTAACTGGGATATTTTCGTTTTCGGCTCACCAAGTAATGGTGATGAAGAGACAAACCGCTCAGGTTTAACAGATCTAAATCAGTTTGCTAGCCCTGATGGATTAGCGTTTGATCAACGAGGTATTATGTGGATTCAAACCGATAATGGTGCTGATGAAGTTGAAGAGTACACCAATGATCAGATGCTTGCGGTAGTGCCATCTCAGCTACTGAATGAAGATGATAGTCAAACAGTTATTGCTAGCTCAAATCAGGCGGAGCTAAAACGCTTCTTTGTTGGTCCAAATGGTTGTGAGGTCACAGGTTTCACCATTAGCCCTGACTACAAATCTCTATTTGTTAATATTCAACATCCGGGCAATTGGCCATATAGTGATAATGCCGCCGAAGCAGCACCTAGCGGTACAGAAGTTCGACCACGTTCATCAACGGTCGTTATTCGCCGTGAAGATGGTGGTGAGATTGGTGTTTAACGCTCTGCATGACTAATCAATAAAAAAGCCCTGCAAATGCAGGGCTTTCATTTTCAATGGGTAGGTAGAGATTACCAGTTAGTTACTTCACGTAACGCTTTACCGATATCTGCTAAACTTTTTACTGTCTTAACACCAGCTTCTTCAAGTGCAGCAAATTTATCTTCAGCCGTACCTTTACCGCCAGAAATAATAGCACCTGCGTGACCCATACGCTTACCAGGAGGTGCGGTAACACCCGCAATGTAAGAAACAACAGGTTTTGTCACGTTCTCTTTAATGTAAGCTGCTGCTTCTTCTTCAGCAGTACCACCGATTTCACCAATCATTACAATCGCTTCTGTCGCTGGATCTTTTTCAAACATTTCAAGGATATCAATGAAGTTTGAACCTGGAATTGGATCACCACCGATACCTACACATGTAGATTGACCAAAGCCTTCATCTGTTGTTTGCTTAACCGCTTCGTAAGTCAATGTACCTGAACGCGATACGATACCTACTTTACCAGCCTTATGGATATGACCCGGCATGATACCAATCTTACACTCATCTGGTGTAATAACACCCGGACAGTTAGGACCAATCATACGAACGCCAGCTTCATCAAGGCGAACTTTAACATCTAGCATATCCAGTGTTGGAATGCCTTCTGTAATCGTTACGATAAGCTCGATACCAGCATCAATTGCTTCTAAGATTGCATCTTTACAAAACGGCGCGGGTACATAGATAACTGTCGCTGTTGCACCAGTCACTTCAACTGCTTCACGTACCGTATTAAATACAGGTAGACCTAAGTGCGTTGTTCCGCCTTTACCAGGAGAAACACCACCCACCATTTGTGTTCCGTACTCAATCGCTTGCTCTGAGTGGAATGTACCTTGTCCGCCAGTAAAGCCCTGACAAATTACTTTGGTATCTTTATTAATTAAAACTGACATTATTTACCCTCCGCTGCAGCAACAACTTTTTCCGCCGCTTCTGTTAACGAAGTCGCAGCAATAATATTAAGACCACTATCTGCAAGTTTCGCCGCACCTACTTCTGCGTTGTTACCTTCAAGGCGAACAACAACTGGTACTTTAACGCCAACTTCTGCAATAGCGCCGATAATGCCATCAGCAATCAAATCACAACGTACAATACCACCGAAGATATTAACCAATACGGCTTTTACGTTGCTATCAGAGAGGATAATTTTAAATGCTTCAGTAACACGCTCTTTGGTTGCACCGCCACCTACATCAAGGAAGTTAGCCGGCTGTCCACCGTGCAGGTTAACGATATCCATCGTACCCATTGCAAGGCCTGCACCATTAACCATACAGCCAATGTTTCCGTCGAGTGCAACGTAATTTAATTCCCACTGTGCAGCATGTGCTTCACGCTCATCTTCTTGCGATGGATCATGCATTTCACGGAGTTTAGGCTGGCGATACATTGCGTTAGAATCGATATTAATCTTACCGTCTAGGCACAATAGGTTATTATCACCCGTGATAACTAGTGGGTTAATTTCAAGCAGTGCAAGATCATATTCAGCGAACATATTTGCTAAGCCCATAAAGATCTTAGTAAATTGTTTAATCTGATCACCTTTAAGACCCAGTTTGAATGCAAGCTCACGTCCTTGGTATGGCTGAGGCCCAACCAATGGATCAATTGCTGCTTTATGAATAAGTTCAGGTGTCTCTTCTGCTACTTTTTCAATTTCCACACCACCTTCAGTTGATGCCATGAAAACGATACGGCGAGAGCCACGATCAACCACTGCACCTAAGTACAGCTCATTGGCAATATTAGATGCTTCTTCAACTAATATTTTGGTTACTGGCTGACCATTAGCATCTGTTTGGTAAGTTACTAGATTTTTACCTAGCCAGTTTTGAGCAAACTGTTTAATACCATCTTTGGTTTCATGTAATTCCACACCGCCCGCTTTACCGCGACCACCAGCGTGAACCTGACATTTAACTACCCACTTACTACCACCAATTTTACCTGCCGCTTCTGCCGCCTGTTGTGGCGTATCGCAAGCGTAACCTTCTGGTACAGGTAAACCATATTCAGCGAATAGCTGTTTTGCCTGATATTCGTGCAAATTCATGATGTTCTATCCGTTTTATTATCCCTTTGGGACTTGTTATATCCATACGAGGTACTCTTGGGAACCTCTTCGTGATTAGATTTGGCAATTTGACTAACTGTCATTAATAGGCTGAATAATGAGCATTTATCCAGCCTATTTACCAAATTATACGTCTAGTAGTAGACGTGTTGGATCTTCAAGTAACTCTTTAATCGTTACTAAGTAACCCACTGATTCACGACCATCAACTAAACGGTGATCGTAAGATAACGCAAGGTACATCATAGGCAAGATTTCAACTTGTCCATTCACCGCCATAGGGCGATCTTGGATTTTATGCATACCTAAAATCGCAGCTTGTGGTGGATTAATGATCGGCGTCGACATCAATGAGCCAAACACACCACCATTAGTGATCGTAAAGTTACCACCTGTTAAATCTTCAACGGTTAACTTGCCGTCACGACCTTTAATTGCAAGTTCACGAATACCCTTCTCAATTTCAGCAAGGCTTAGCTTATCGCAATCACGTAGAACAGGTGTTACCAGACCACGAGGTGTTGATACTGCAATGCTTACATCAAAGAAGTTGTGATAAACAATATCATCACCATCAATAGATGCATTTACTTCTGGGTAACGCTTTAGTGCTTCAACCACAGCTTTTACATAGAAAGACATAAAGCCAAGACGAATACCATGACGCTCTTCGAAGATATCTTTGTATTGCTTACGAAGATCCATGATTGGTTTCATGTTCACTTCGTTAAACGTTGTTAACATCGCCGTACTATTTTTAGCTTCAAGCAGGCGCTCAGCTACACGCTTACGTAAACGTGTCATAGGCACACGTTTTTCGCTGCGGTGCGCTAGTGGCGTATCAACAACAGGTGCTTTTGTCACAGCTGATGCTGATTGATTCTTTAAGTATGCTTCTACATCTTCTCGAGTAATGCGACCACCAACACCAGAGCCTTTAACAGCACCTGCATCAATACCATGCTCACTTAACAAACGACGAACGGCTGGGCTTAATGCTTCACTTGTTTCTTCTGTTAAAGAGGCGGTGTTACGCTTATTCGGTGACGCTTCAGCTTCTGTTGGTACATCTTTTGTTGGTTCACCAGCAACTGCGCCAACTTTGATTTTACCAATCAACTGTTTAGTAAGAACAGTCGTACCTTCACCTTCAAAAATAGCTTCTAACACGCCATCTTCAGGAGCTGGAACTTCAAGTACTACTTTATCTGTTTCAATATCAACCAATACCTCATCACGAGATACGGCATCGCCAGGTTGTTTGTGCCAAGTGGCAACGGTTGCGTCAGCCACAGATTCCGGGAGGTCGGGAACCAGAATTTCGATTGTCATATCGGTTTTGTCCTTTTTGTTCCAGTTCTAATTATTATTTTGCTCTTGAGGAGCAATTGTTAAAGCGTCTTCTATAAGTGCTTTTTGTTGTTTCAAATGCACCGACATGTAACCTACCGCCGGTGAGGCTGATGCTGGACGTCCGGCATAACTTAAACGCGCACCTGCTGGTAACGCAGAATAGAAGTTATGTTGACTTGAATACCACGCGCCTTGGTTTTGCGGCTCTTCTTGACACCAAACAAAATCAGTTACGTGCTTATATTCAGCAATTGCAGCTTCAACGTCTTCTTTCGGGAATGGGTACAGTTGCTCGATACGAACAATCGCCACATCCTCTTGTTCATTCTTGCGGCGTTGCTCCAGTAAATCGTAATAAACTTTACCTGAACAGAAAACCACACGTTTCACTTTATTTGGTGCTAAATCATCAACTTCAGCAATCGCAGGTAAGAAAGTACCGTTAGCTAAATCGTCTAACGTAGATGTACATAACGGATGGCGCAGCAATGATTTTGGCGACATTACAATTAATGGTCGACGCATTGGACGAACCACTTGACGACGGATCATGTGGTAAACCTGTGCAGGTGTTGATGGAACAACAACTTGCATATTTTGCTCTGCACACAATTGTAAGTAACGCTCTAAACGTGCCGATGAGTGCTCTGGGCCTTGACCTTCATAACCATGTGGTAGCAGCATGGTTAAACCACACATACGCCCCCATTTTTGCTCACCAGAACTGATGAATTGGTCAATCACAACTTGAGCACCATTAGCAAAATCACCAAATTGCGCTTCCCATACCGTCAAACCACTAGGCTCAGCCGTTGCGTAACCATATTCAAAGGCTAATACCGCTTCTTCAGATAACACTGAGTCGATCACTTCAAACGGACCTTGTCCATTGTGAAGATTAGCTAACGGCACATAAGTACTAGCATCTTCTTGGTTATGCAGTACAGCATGACGATGGAAGAAGGTACCACGACCAGAATCTTGGCCTGTAATACGAATACGATTACCTTCGTCAACTAATGTGGCATAAGCCAATGTTTCAGCCATACCCCAATCAAACGCTTTTTCACCCGCAATCATAGCGACGCGATCGTTATATAGCTTTTGAACACGGCTCTGTAAAACATGACTATCTGGATATTGGCAAAGGCGAGCACCTAACTCTTTTAAACGCTCAACAGGCACTTTGTTATTCCAATCAACTGTCCAGTCATGGCCTAAGTACGGTGACCAATCAACCGTATGAAGATGCATTGGACGCCATTCTTTTACCACACACTCGCCACGATCTAACGCATCGCGATATTCATTGACTAAGCTTGTTGCCGTATCTAAACCAAACACGCCAGTGTCGGTTAGATAATCGGCATAAATCTTACGAGGCGTAGGATGCTTTTTGATCTTTTGGTACATAAGAGGCTGAGTTGCATTCGGCTCATCCGCTTCATTGTGACCATGACGACGGTAACAAACCAAATCAATAACAACATCACGCTTAAATTCATTACGGAAATCAAACGCAAGTCGAGTTACAAAAGCAACCGCTTCAGGATCATCAGCATTAACGTGGAAAATAGGTGACTGCACCATCTTAGCGATATCAGTACAGTATTCTGTCGAGCGGGTATCATTTGGATTAGAGGTCGTAAAACCAACTTGGTTATTGACGACAATACGAATAGTACCGCCAACACCATAACCACGTGCTTGAGACATATTGAACGTCTCAGCAACAACACCCTGTCCAGCAATCGCTGAATCACCATGGAGTGTAATAGGTAATACTTTAGAACCCGTATCATCACCTAAGCGATCTTGACGAGCGCGGACAGAACCCACAACAACTGGGTTTACAATTTCAAGGTGAGATGGGTTAAAGGCAAGAGCAAGGTGAACATCGCCACCTGGTGTGGCAAAATCTGCAGAAAAGCCTTGGTGATATTTTACATCACCCGTACCCCAGCTTTCGCCGTGCTTTCCTGCAAACTCATCAAATAAGTCTTGTGGCTTTTTACCTAATACATTAACTAACATGTTTAGGCGACCACGGTGGGCCATGCCAATAACAACTTCGCGTACACCTTGAGAACCAGCGTGACGGATCAGCTCTTTCATCATTGGAATAAGCGCATCACCGCCTTCTAATGAGAATCGCTTAGCACCAGGGAATTTCGCGCCTAAATAACGCTCAAGACCTTCAGCTGCGGTCAATTCATCAAGAAATGAAAGTTGCTCTTCTTGTGAGAAGGAACCGTGCCCCATTACCGATTCAAGACGTTGTTGGATCCAACGCTTTTCCTCAGTATCTGTAATGTGCATGTATTCTGCACCAATAGAGCCACAGTATGTTTTCTTTAACGCAGCATAAATTTCAGAAAGCTTCATGGTCTCTTGACCAACAGCAAACGAGCCTACGTTAAATGTTTCATTAAAATCTTCATCAGTAAGATTATGGAATGCTGGATCAAGATCTGGAACTAAATCACGCTGCCATAATCCTAATGGATCAAGTTTTGCATTTTGATGCCCACGGAAGCGGTACGCATTAATAAGTTGCAATACCTTTACTTGTTTCGCATCTACATCTGGATCACTGACGGTAGCACTTAAAAAGTTGGTTTCTTTCGCTAAACGTCGGAAATAATCACGAACACGTGAGTGAGGTTGTTCTACAGCAGTCTCATTGACTACCGGTAATTCAACAAAAATATCACGCCATTGCTCGTCAACTAATTCTGGGTCGCTAAGATACAACTCGTAGAGATCTTCTACGTAAGTCGCATTGGCGCCAGCTAAATGTGAAGACTCAAGCCATGCCTTCATAACGCCGTTCTGCATTATTTTCCCTTAACCACTAGTTATCGCCGTTTACACCGATTGTTTAATCAGAGCATTAAGGCCGGATCAATTACTCATTCATTGAATTAACGTCACCGGCATATCGATATTATTTTTTTTATACTGCTCGTTTAAGCAGCATTGATTTAATGTGACCAATCGCTTTTGTTGGATTTAGTCCTTTAGGACAAACATTTACACAGTTCATTATGCCATGGCAACGAAAAACACTAAATGCATCATCAAGATTTGATAATCGTTCATCTGTTGCTGTATCACGGCTATCAATTAACCATCGATATGCTGCCAATAAGCCTGCAGGTCCAATAAATTTATCAGGATTCCACCAAAATGATGGGCATGATGTCGAGCAACATGCACACATAATACATTCGTACAAACCATCTAACTGCGCGCGATCTTCAGGCGCTTGGAGGTTTTCACGAGCCGGTGGAACTGCTCCATCATCAATTAAGAAAGGTTTTACTTTTGCATAATTGGTGTAGAACTGTTCCATGTCGATAATCAGATCACGAACAACTGGTAATCCCGGTAAAGGGCGGATAACAATCGTGCTCTTATCCATTAAAGCTGATAATGGTGTAATACACGCTAAACCATTTTTACCGTTCATATTAATGCCATCAGAACCACACACACCCTCACGACATGAACGACGGAAAGACAGCGTAGAATCTTGCTCTTTTAACAGAATAAGTGCATCAAGCACCATCATATCTGAGCCTTCTGGCACTTCTAAGGTATACCCTTTCATGTGTGGTGCATTATCCACATCAGGGTTATAGCGATATATTGAGAAGTTGAGTTTCATCTTATCTATCCTCCCTTAGTAAGTACGTGCTTTCGGCGGGAAAGCTTCACGATGAACTGGCGACATGTTTACATCACGCTTAGACATAGCTTCTGTCTCAGGGTTGTAAATAGAGTGGCATAACCAATTAGCATCATCACGTTCAGGGAAGTCGAAACGAGCATGAGCACCACGACTTTCAGTACGGTAGTTAGCCGCGACTGCCGTTGCCATTGCTGTTTCCATTAAGTTTTCAAGCTCTAAGCATTCAATACGTTGTGTATTAAACTCAGAAGAAGTGTCATCTAAACGCGCATGCTTTAAACGTTCACGAATTTCTTTTAGCTCTGTAAGACCCGTTGCCATCGCATCACCTTCACGGAAAACCGAGAAGTTGTTTTGCATACAACTTTGAAGATCTTTACGAATTTGAACAGGATCTTCACCTTTTTGCGTAGTGTTCCAACGGTTAACACGAGCTAAAGAGGCTTCTATATCAGAATCTGTAGCAGGACGAGCTTCTGTTTGTGCAGCCAACGTTTCACCTAGATGTAAACCCGTTGCACGACCGAAGACGACCAGATCAAGTAATGAGTTACCACCTAAACGGTTAGCACCATGCACAGATACAGATGCGATCTCACCACAAGCGAAAAGACCTTGTACTTCTTGATCAACACCAGATGCTGTTTGTTTAAGGGCTTGGC
Source organism: Photobacterium sp. GB-1 (assembly GCF_003026165.1). Taxonomy (NCBI): domain Bacteria; kingdom Pseudomonadati; phylum Pseudomonadota; class Gammaproteobacteria; order Vibrionales; family Vibrionaceae; genus Photobacterium; species Photobacterium sp. GB-1. Next base: position 367,238 of record NZ_PYOB01000001.1, read on the forward strand.
CTGATACCTGAGTCGGTACCCCACCCATCATGTAATGACAAGTAGGAATAACTGGAATCGGCTCTTTAACAGGATCAATATGGGCAAAGGTACGCGATAATTCACAAATACCCGGTAGACGCGATTCAAGAACATCTTTACCTAAATGATCAAGTTTCAATTTAATGTGAGGTCCCCATGGGCCATCGCAACCACGACCTTCACGGATCTCAACCATCATTGAACGTGCAACCACATCACGACCAGCCAAATCTTTAGCATTAGGTGCATAACGCTCCATGAAGCGTTCACCATCTTTATTTAAAAGATAACCACCTTCACCACGACAACCTTCCGTTACCAGTACACCCGCGCCAGCAATACCCGTTGGATGGAATTGCCACATTTCCATATCTTGCATTGGCACGCCAGCACGAAGCGCCATACCAACACCGTCACCAGTGTTAATGTGCGCATTTGTTGTCGAAGCGTAAATACGACCAGCGCCACCTGTTGCAAGGATAGTAGCTTTAGATTTGAAGTAACAAATCTCGCCAGTTTCCATACACAAAGCAGTACAACCTAAAATTGCACCATCTTGGTTTTTTACTAAATCTAACGCATACCACTCAGAAAAAATCGTCGTTTGATGCTTAATATTTTGCTGATAAAGCGTATGAAGTAACGCGTGACCAGTACGGTCAGCAGCAGCGGCTGTACGCGCAGCTTGCTCACCACCAAACTCTTTAGACTGACCACCAAATGGGCGTTGATAGATAGTACCGTTGTCAAAACGCGAAAACGGTAGCCCCATTTTTTCTAATTCAATAACTGACTTAGGGCCATTTTGACACATGTATTCAATAGCATTCTGATCACCAATGTAATCAGAGCCTTTTACTGTGTCATACATATGCCATTGCCAATTATCTGGGTGTGAATTACCCAGCGCAACAGTAATACCGCCCTGCGCAGATACAGTATGAGAGCGCGTAGGGAACACTTTTGATAGCAAGGCACATTTTAGTCCTTGCTCTGAAATTTGTAATGCGGCACGCATACCCGCACCACCAGCACCGATAACAACGGCATCAAACTCACGAACTGCAATGCTCACTTACACACCCCACACAATAAAGAAACCCGCAAATAGGTAAACAAAAAGAATTGCTACAACAACAAACTGCAATCCCACTCTTAAAACGGCAGGTTTAATGTAGTCTGTTAACACTTGCCACAAACCAATCCAAGCATGTACAAGAATGGAAACCAAAGCCAACATAGTAAAAACTTTGGTACTGATTTGATTGAAGAATGCACTCCAAGTTTCAAACGTTAGCTCAGGGCCAAACGCAAAGAAACCAACCATATATACGGTGTAAAGGGTCAAAATGATCGCTGTAGCGCGGATCAGAATAAAATCGTGTATACCATTACGGCCGACGGAAGATACGTTATTTACCATACTAAGCCTCCTGCAAATACTGCTAGTACAGCGACAATTGCAAAACTAACTTTGGTACTTGCAATGCCTGTGTCCATTTCTTCGAAATAACCTAAATCCATCAACAAATGACGGACACCTAAAACAATGTGATAAAACAATGCGGTCAATACTCCCCACAGGATAAATTTCACAAAAAAGCTATCAGTAACACTAACAGCGGATGTAAAACCTTCAGGAGAAGATAAAGATAGGTTTAGCAGCCACAGCAAGATGGCAAGGGATACGAATGTAATCACACCTGAAACGCGGTGTAGGATTGACGCTATCGCAGTAAGCGGAAAGCGAATCGTTTGTAGGTCGAGATTGACAGGTCTTGGCTTTTTTACTTTCACGGTTTGCCCACTCAGCTCCATTGAAGCAATTTATTTTTTTATTAAATTCTCTGAGATATACGTACAAGCCAACAAACAAGTGCAACAAAAATTCAATATTAGGTTATTATTATGTTGAGCAGACGTTGTAAACGTCATTACCTAACTCTTAAAAATAAATGACACATGTTTGTAAAATCCTGGCGGGTAGTATAACCAGAGACCTTGCCTCACTATACGCCCCGTAACATTCAAAAACAATTCCAGTTACATGATGTCAAACACGATTCTCATAAATTAATACTTTTTGATTTAAAGTTATTAACAAGCGCACACAAAGAAGCACAATAATTGACAAAAGTTGCGCCTGACGGTACAACAAATGCACATCCGCATCGGATTAGGATTATAAAAATAGCAAAGGAGATTGTTATGGCAGATAAGAAAGCTACTCTTCATGTTGAAGGGAAAGCACCTATCGAACTGCCGATTATCGGGGGCTCTGAGGGCCAAGATGTAATTGATGTGCGTAAACTTGGTGCAAACGGCTTTTTTACATTTGACCCAGGTTTTCTAGCAACAGCCTCGTGTGAATCTCAAATTACATACATTGATGGCGAAGAAGGAATCTTGCTTCACAGAGGTTTCCCGATTGATCAATTAGCCAATAACGCAGACTATTTAGAAGTTTGTTTTGTCTTGTTATACGGTGAGGTCCCTACCCGAGCTGAATACGAGCAGTTTAGAACAACAGTTACACGCCATACCATGGTGCATGAACAAATCGCGAGCTTTTTCCATGGCTTCCGTCGTGATGCACACCCAATGGCTATAATGTGTGGTGTTGTTGGTGCTTTATCTGCGTTTTATCATGACTCTCTTGATATTAACAACGATACACACCGTGAGATTGCAGCATTTAGATTGTTATCTAAGATGCCGACATTAGCGGCAATGTGTCATAAGTACACCATCGGACAACCATTTATTTATCCTCGTAATGATCTTGATTACGCGGAAAATTTCCTTCACATGATGTTTGCAACACCTTGTGAAGAATATGAAGTAAGCCCTGTCGTTGCGCGTGCTATGGATAAGATCTTTACCCTACACGCAGATCACGAGCAGAATGCTTCAACGTCAACGGTTCGTCTTGCGGGCTCTTCTGGTGCTAACCCATTTGCTTGTATTGCGGCAGGTATTGCATCTCTTTGGGGGCCTGCGCATGGTGGTGCTAATGAAGCTTGTCTTAAGATGCTTGAAGAAATCGGAACTGTAGAAAACATTCCTGAGTTCATTGAGCGTGCAAAAGATAAAGATGACCCATTCCGCCTAATGGGCTTTGGTCACCGTGTTTACAAAAACTACGACCCTCGTGCAACCGTGATGCGTGAAGCTTGTCATGAAGTGCTTGAAGAGCTGAAGATTGAAGATCCATTACTAGATGTTGCAATGGAACTTGAGCGTATTGCGCTTTCTGATGAGTACTTTGTCAGTAAGAAATTATACCCTAACGTAGATTTCTACTCTGGTATTATTTTAAAAGCGATTGGTATTCCAGTATCAATGTTTACGGTGATCTTTGCGATGTCTCGTACCATTGGTTGGATTGCTCACTGGAACGAAATGCACAGTGATCCAACAAATCGTATTGGTCGACCTCGTCAGCTTTATACTGGTGAATCATTTAGAGAATTTAAGCCTCTTCATGAGCGCGAATAAATTTTCTTGAAAGTGACGATAAATAAAAAGGTTGAGTTTAAATACTCAACCTTTTTTATTTCATCTATCAAAAGACTAGCTAGCCTATACTGGGTTATCGATGTCGATAAACGCCACATCAAAGTTATATTCTTGTGCTAACCATTCACCTAATGCTTTTACACCATAACGCTCTGTGGCGTGATGACCCGCAGCAAAATAATGAATACCTAATTCGCGTGCAATATGCGTGGTTCTTTCAGATACTTCACCCGAAATAAAGGCGTCACAGCCTTGCTGAACGGCTAATTCAATATAATCTTGCCCGCCACCAGTACACCACCCCACTTTTTTTATTAAATGAGATGTACTCGGTGCGATATGTAATGGTTCGCGTTGAAGTGCCATCGCAATTCTTGCCGCGAAATCCTCACCACATATCGCTTGATCTAACTCACCATAAATCGCAACTGAACGAGGATTGCCTAACTCTAAACCACCAGTGATGTCTAAATCTAAACGTTGGGCTAACTGTACATTATTGCCAACTTGCGTATGTACATCTAATGGCAAATGATAAGCATATAAATTAATCCCATTTTCAATCAACGCTTTAATACGTCGATATTTCATACCACGAATTTCAGCAGGCTCACCTTTCCAAAAAAAGCCATGGTGGACAACAATTGCATCGGCTTTCTCTTCAATAGCTCTATCAATCAGAGCCTGACAAGCCGTTACGCCAGTAATAATTTTTTTAACGTCGGGTTTGCCTTCAACTTGTAACCCATTAGGACAATAATCTTTGATCAAGTGAGGAGAAAGAAACTCATTAAGTACGGTTTCTAAAGCAAAATTATTCATCTAATGTTGTCCTTAATCTTATAACTAAAATCTTTTTTAATACTACGATATTAGTTTACTAAAGCTATCTTTATATTAAGAGTTTTCTCTGTATTAACAGTAAATAAATGGTATAAAAAAAGCTGCCAATGGCAGCTTTTCATATTACATGGAAATTATTTTAAGCCTTGCTCAATTTTTTTAAGCCATACAGGCTGAGCGCTAGTTTGCACCCAGTAGCGATGTAAGAAACTACCCATACGCGTACGTTTATTGACAGGTAATAAAAGTAAAACAGGTAATGAAAGCAATCCTGCTAGTACAACAAAAACGCGACGAAAAGTAATATTGAACTTTGAATACTGAGTGTACATAACAGAATCTCTTTATGACTAAATCTGTCACCACTTTAATCGAGTTTATGAAATATTACTACAGATTTTCGTGTAACTTTTCGTCAATATTGTGTCATAAGCCTATATACAAGCGAGTTATGTAAGAATGTTACAAAAAGAAATAGATAAACAATTAACGAAGGATTATCTCGCTGCACTCAATATGCCAAATTTAATCTCATCATACGACTATGTCTGTGACGACACTTGGTTTGAGGTATTTAATCGCGACGCACAACTTCCCTGCATAGCGCCCTATACTGGAAATCGCCGCTTAGGGTTTTACTATCAATGGCTATGGCAGCAATTAATTATTTCTCACCCTCATTACGAATTGATGGAAGAAGAAGTCCAACTTCATTGGCATAAACAGACTGTTGGCTCTATTGATTTTCTGGTTAAAAACTTACGGACTGATGAAATTGAACATTGGGAAGTCGCCATCAAATTTTATCTCGCCTATAACAATAGCTGGCCAGGACCAAATGCTAAAGACAATCTCGATAAGAAAACCAATCGAATGATTGAACATCAACTCAGACTGAGTGAGCATGATGCATTTAAAACTACCTTTGATGAACAGCCAACCAAACGTCGACTCATCATGCAGGGGCGATTATTTCACGCTTGGCCTGAACCACAGCAAGGCTCAACTATTATTATCAACCCAAAGGCTAACACAGGATTATGGTGTTATCAGTCTGATGCTGCACATCTAGTTTTGAAAGTATTGACGAAAAAGCAGTGGATCGCGCCACCTGCTTTCGCTGAACTTGATAAATATCTCGACCTAAATCAAATTACCGTACCAACACAGGCTGTTGATAAAAAAGATAGAGTATGGTTTATCGTTCCGAATCACTGGCCAAAGCATAATAGTGAATTGAGAACATAAGCTTCATATATAAAAAAACGCCCATTGTGGGCGTTTTCTTTATCCATATAACAGGTTATAAACCTGCGTCGGCAAAGACTTTACTGACAATTTCCTGTGCTTCTTGCTCAATAAGCGCTAGATGTTCTTTGCCCTTAAAGCTTTCACAATAGATTTTGTAAATATCTTCTGTACCCGATGGACGAGCAGCAAACCAACCATTTTCAGTCGTCACTTTTAAACCACCAATCGCAGCACCATTACCTGGCGCATGAGTTAGACGTGCGGTGATTGGTTCACCAGCTAGTGTTTCAGCTGAAACCATTTCGGGAGAAAGCTTACTTAATACCGCTTTCTGCTCTTTATTCGCGACAGCTTGCAAACGAGAATATTCTGAACGTCCAAACTTATCTGCTAACTCTTCGTAATATTCTTGCGGTGTTTTACCGGTTACAGCAGTGATCTCTGCAGCTAACAAACACAGTAAAATACCGTCTTTATCTGTTGACCAAGGCGTGCCGTCTTTACGTAAGAAAGATGCACCCGCACTTTCTTCACCGCCAAAACCTAACTTACCGCTAAATAAGCCATCAACAAACCATTTAAAACCGACTGGAACTTCAACAAGTTCACGGCCTAATGCTGCAACAACACGATCAATCAACGCACTAGATACTAGTGTTTTACCCACTGCAACTTGCTTAGCCCAATCGTTACGATGACGGAATAAGTAATCAATACATACGGCAAGATAATGGTTAGGATTCATTAAACCTGCAGGTGTTACGATGCCATGACGGTCGTAATCAGGATCGTTACCAAACGCTAGATCGTAATTATCTTTGTACGCCAGTAACCCAGCCATTGCATATGGTGATGAACAGTCCATACGCACTACGCCATCTTTATCTAATGACATAAAACGAAATGATGGGTCAATAGATTCATTAACAAGTGTTAGATCTAGCGCATAATATGCGGCAATTTGACGCCAGTATTCAATACCAGAACCACCAAGAGGATCTACACCCAACTTCAGCTCTGATTTTTGAATCGCGTCCATATTTATAACATTTACAAGATCTGCGACATACGGTGCAACTAAATCTTGCTCAACAACAAGTTGTGAAGCTAAAGCGTCGACAATAGATACACGCTTAACATCTACCAAACCGTTTGCAATGATTTCATTAGCACGGCGTTCAATCGCTGTTGTTAATTCACTTTCAGCGGGTCCACCATGGACAGGATTATATTTAATACCGCCATCTTGAGGTGGATTATGCGATGGCGTGATAACAATACCATCAGCTTTATCATCATGTGCTTTGTTGTAACAAAGGATAGAGTGAGAAATGCCAGGTGTCGGGGTATATCCCTTACCTTGTTGAATAACAACTTGAACATTATTAGCAACAAGTACTTCTAACGTTGAAGTAAAAGCAGGCTCTGATAATGCATGGGTATCTTTTCCTAAAAAAAGTGGCCCCATCACTCCATTTTCAGCACGCACTTCAGCAATGGCTTGTGCAATGGCCCAAATATGATGCTGATTAAATGTGCCTTTATCTGCTGTTCCTCGATGACCTGAAGTACCAAACTCTACTTGCTGCGATACATCTTGAGCACTTGGCTCTATAAGAAAATAATTAGCGATAAGTGCTGGAATGTTATGCATATCTTCTTGCTGAGCTCGTTGCCCAGCACGAGGATGAATAGCCATAGTTTTATCCTTGTTATTTGACCTCAATATCTGACAATTAGATTTCGCCACATACCTTATCAATAATGTCTGAACCAAATCCCATCTTAGTCATCAGCTGGTCAATCATTTGACGCTTACGCTCAGTATTTGTATTTGTAATCACCCAGAATGGTGTTGATGGAATCGACTTAGGTTTCGTCGTTTTACCACTTGCTAGTAACGTTTCTTCATCATGAGCAAAGTAAACGCGGGTACGACCTTTAATTGCAGCAGCTTCAGCAAAGCCTTCTGCATCAATGCTATACAAAGAAGACAAGATCATCATAAAACGACCAATTGCTTTTTCTTGTGCGGCAAATTCATCAGAGATCAATACTGTTCGCATTTCTTTAACACGATCCATCGTTGGTACATTGCCAGCATCTTTACTAACAACGATCCCTTTCGGACGAACAGGCATTACCACAGCAGGCTGCTGTAGTAGTTGCTCTTCAGGTACCATAAGCAAGCGACGCAAAATATCAGAAGCACTTTCACCAATATGTTGAGTTTGGCTAGCAATATAACGATATAGTTCTTCGTCTACTTCAATAGTCTTCATCGTATTATTCATTATCGTTCCGTTAAAAAATCTGGCTACGATTATAGCTTGATCCGAGGTTATACTCTACGGTAAATACCACAACTAATTAGAGAAAATAGTCAGTGAATCTTCATTATCAAGTTGAAGGCGATGGAAAAACGATCATTTTGATCCATGGCTTATTCGGCAGTGCTGCTAATCTAGGGCTTTTAGCCAGATATTTGAAAAATAACTATAAAGTAATTAGCGTTGATCTTCGTAACCATGGATTGTCCCCACACAGTGATCATTTTACCTATCAGGATATGGCACAAGATGTGCTGAATGTGATCAACCACTTAGATATTGATCAATTTTCGGTAATTGGTCATTCAATGGGTGGAAAAGTAGCCATGGCATTGGCTGCATTAGCACCAAATCACTTAGAACATTTGGTTGTATTGGATATGGCTCCGGTTAGCTATCAAACACATCGGCATCAAAATGTGTTTAATGGTTTACAAGAAGTGAATAAACATACCATTACCAAGCGTAGTGAGGCCGAACAGTTTCTTGCTCAATATGTTGAAGACGCCAGTGTTAGACAATTTTTACTTAAATCTCTCGCCAAACAGGGTGAACATTACCAATGGCGATTTAATGTTGATGGGATTATTGCCAACTACAGCACCATTATGGGCTGGCAGCCTGCTGTAGAGCCATTCAAAGGCAAGACATTATTTATTAAAGGCCAAGAATCTGACTATATCATGCCAGAATATCGGGATGAAATTATGCGCCAATTCTCTCACGCCAAAGCACATATGGTGGCAAATACTGGACATTGGCTCCATGCCGAAAAACCTGAAACGGTGACCCGTATCATCACAAACTTCCTTGATAAATAACATGCTTATCTCGTTGTTAGCATGCTCATTAACAACGAGATATTGCATAACCACAATGTTAAATACTTTTTTAACTATGCTATAGTCTCATCAAATGGATATACCTGAATGACTTTAAATACCAAGTATTTTGAGGTTACTTGGGTATATATCAAAAGGATTTGTTATGCTTTATGGATACATAGACTTAATTAAATCTATTGGGCTGGATCTTGTTTTTACCACTATTTTTTCTTTCTCGGTATGGCAATAAAAGATGTCTTAAAACAAGGTAATGTCCATCCTTTTAGACAAAAAGTTGCTCGGCTAGTCTAATTTCTGGCTGTGCTGGATTTATAACCAAAGGCATTATTCAGCTAAGATGGGAAGATACTGGGATTTAATTATTAGCGTTAATTGTGTAACTTATGATGATTATATCAACACCTAAACACTTAGTTCTTGCGGGTAATGCTACCGTTTAGACGAAAAAATATACAAAACGTCAGTAAACAGTAATTATCATTGCACCGTTTCTACTGATTTCTGTAAACTGCGATGCAGCAGTTAACTATTTATATACGGGTAATCTCTACTATGGCAAGCGTTGGACTCTTCTTTGGTAGCGACACAGGTAATACCGAAGCTGTCGCTAAAATGATTCAAAAGCAACTTGGTGACAAGCTAGTTGAAGTAAAAGATATCGCAAAAAGCAGCAAAGAAGATATCGACAACTTTGATCTATTGCTACTTGGTATTCCTACTTGGTACTACGGTGAACCACAGTGTGATTGGGATGACTTTTTCCCAGAGCTTGAGCAAGTTGATTTTTCAACTAAACTTGTGGCTATCTTCGGTTGTGGTGACCAAGAAGATTACGCAGAATATTTCTGTGATGCGATGGGTACTGTGCGTGACATCGTTGAAGGTCGCGGTGCAACTGTTGTGGGTAACTTCTCAACAGAAGGCTTTGAGTTTGAAGCTTCAAAAGCACTTGTTGATGACAACCACTTCGTAGGTTTATGTATTGATGAAGATCGCCAACCAGAGCTTACAGCACAGCGTGTTAAGCAATGGGTTGAGCAAATTTATGATGAAATGTGCTTAGCAGAACTTGCTGATTAATCGCATTGAGATCATCAAAAAAACGCGCTTATCAAGCGCGTTTTTTTATACATCTTTTTAGCGATATTTTCACTCAAGATATCGCATTCGATTCCGTTCGATATTCTGGTTTTTTCCTTACATATAAGGTTCGCTCAACTTGAGAAACTAACTCCCCTCGACTATTTAATACATTGACCGTAAAAGAGGGAAAATACTTATCACCAGATTTTGTTACTTGCTTTATCTCTTCAATACACTGTTCAGAAATCACAAAATCAGCGGTTAAATCACTATCGCCCGGTTGAATAAAGTTGATATTTGCTTGTTTATCCCAGACATAATACTCACGTCCAAGTATGCCCATTAACATCAAAGAATAAACAGGATCTGTAAGTGAAAAAATACTTCCACCATACTGTGTACGGTTTGCATTCTTATTCCACCAGCGCAGCTTCAATTTTATACGAACATATCGAAAATCATCACTGATCGTCATAATCTTAATACCCGCCCCCCAAAAGGGTGGCCATAGATTCAGCGCACATTTCACAACACTTGGCTTATAAACGTTAAACAATATGAAAGCCCCCATCTGGTACGATGAGTTTATATTTACATAAATTTTACATACATTCAAACACTAGAAATTATACATATCTCCTAGTTTCCTCTGCTTTTAAGGTTTATTGTTATCGTTGCGTCACTTATAATAGTTAGAAATGAAAAAGACTACTGCAACACCTTTGCGGATAGCCAATAGGAAATTTTGATGTCAGATAATAATCATGCGCTAAAACAAGCAGGCTTAAAAGTTACTCTTCCACGCCTTAAAATTTTGGAAGTACTGCAAGAACCTGATTGCCAACACATCAGTGCTGAAGACTTGTACAAAAAACTTATCGATATTGGCGAAGAAATTGGCCTAGCTACAGTCTATCGCGTACTCAACCAGTTTGATGATGCAGGCATTGTCACACGACATCATTTTGAAGGTGGTAAATCTGTTTTCGAACTATCAACTCAACACCACCATGATCATCTAGTTTGTTTAGATTGTGGTAAAGTTATCGAGTTTTCAGATGACATCATCGAAGATCGTCAAAAACAAATTGCAGAAAGCTTCAATGTTCGCTTAACAAATCATAGCCTATATCTATATGGTCATTGCATGAAAGGCAATTGCGCCGAAGATGAAACTCTTCACGACCCAAAGTAATACTTTAAAAGAGCCAGTGTATTTCCACTGGCTTTTTTATTTGATACTTAGTTCACCTTTCAAACATTGTTACAAATAACCACATTACAAAATGGTGTTTTTTACTATATATCTATGCCAACTATTTTATATGGATGTTATAGATGAAAGTAAAACCATTAGTACTCGCATTAATCACCACCCTATCTCTTTCAAGCCTAATATCTAACGCAAATGCTTGTACTCGTATCCTTTGGCAAACAGAAGATCATGGTGTCTTTGTTTCTCGTACTATGGATTGGTCTGAATCCACAAACCCTTACTTAGCAAACTTTCCTCAAGGTTCAGAATACACAACGCACCTGAGTAATAAGAACCTTGTTACATCCAAATTTGCTGTCACGGGGATCACTGCTTACGGCATTCTAATGGATGGTATTAACTCACAAGGGCTCAGTGGTAATATTCTTTATGATGGTGGAATGGATCTCGGCAAAGGGAATAATAAACAAACCGATGGCGCAATTACCTACCTTCGCCATATGTTGTCGCAACATAAAACAGTGAATGATGTTGTAAAAGCAGCCACCGCACTTGCCCCTAACGAAGAATTTATTGAAGGAATTCCTGTTCGCATTGCTCTGCATTTATCTTTCCAAGATCCAACGGGCGACAGCGCTATTATTGAATGGCGTGAGGGCAAACCTCAAATTTGGCATGGAAAACAATATACCGTCATGACAAATCAGCCTGGTTATGCCCAACACCTTGCGAATATTAAACGTTCTGCACGTGGATGGGGCGAACAAGATCAACAATGGAGCCAAACAAATTTAGGCACTGGCGGTAACACTAATCCTGAAGATCGTTTCGTTCATGCCACCTATTTTTCAGAGCACTTAAAAGAACCAACGAGCATCATCAATGGCATTTTAAAGCTCGAGTCAACGATGTTTCGTATTCCTCATGATGCGCCAAACCGCCCTATTAACGGTAAAATGACAGGTTACGCAACAGAGTATTCGGTAAATAGGCATTTACAATCAGGTGAGACTTTCGTTCGCTATCAATGGGGAGATATATTTAGTCAATTTAAATACAACACCCAAGATATTCAAAAATCAGGCAAAATGATTTTCTTCAAATTAAGCAATGCTGAGCTTGCGGGGAATATTACAGAGCAAGTCATTAACTCTGGACATTAATAGCCATGTTATATCATCGATTTAGATAGCTATTAATAAAAAACCGCATCACAAGAGCGATGCGGTTTTTATTAGCTGAAATCAGAGACTGAATTAGTCGCCAATTTTCGCCCAAGTATCACGAAGGCCGACTGTGCGGTTGAAGACTAAATGCTCAGGGCTTGAGTCTTTGTTATCTGCACAGAAGTAACCCATACGCTCAAATTGGTAAGCTTTTTCAGCTTCAGCAGCAACCAATGATGGTTCAACGAAACCGTTAACTACTGTTAGAGAGTCAGGGTTGATCACTGATACAAAATCATCTGCCGCACCAGGGTTTGGTACTGTAAATAGGCGATCGTATAAACGAATTTCTGCTGGAATACCCGCTTCTGCTGATACCCAGTGAATAACACCTTTTACTTTACGACCATCTGCTGGGTTCTTACCTAATGTATCTTTATCGTAAGAACAGAAAATTGTGGTGATATTACCTTCCGCATCCTTTTCGATGCGATCCGCTTGAATCACATAGGCGCCACGTAAGCGAACTTCTTTACCTAATACTAAACGCTTGTATTTCTTATTCGCTTCTTCGCGGAAATCTTCACGCTCAATGTATAGCTCGCGGCTAAATGGCACTTCACGCGAACCCATTTCAGGTTGATTCGGATGATTAGCGACAGTAAGCATTTCTGTCTCACCATCAAAGTTTTCAATCACAACTTTAACAGGATCAAGAACCGCCATTGCACGTGGTGCGTTTTCGTTTAGATCGTCACGAATACAAGATTCTAGTGAGCTGATCTCGATAGTGTTGTCTTGCTTAGTCACACCGATACGCTTACAGAACTCACGCATAGATGCCGGTGTGAAACCACGACGACGCAGGCCAGAAATAGTTGGCATACGTGGATCATCCCAACCATTAACCAATTTATCAGTCACAAGTTGGTTCAGCTTACGCTTCGACATCACAGTGTATTCAAGGTTTAGACGGCTAAACTCATACTGATGCGGTGTACAATCGATAGTGATGTTTTCAAGAACCCAATCGTATAGACGACGGTTGTCCATGAACTCAAGGGTACAAATAGAGTGCGTAATGCCCTCTAGCGCATCAGAAATACAGTGTGTGAAGTCGTACATTGGGTAAATGCACCACTTATCACCCGTTTGATGGTGAGTCGCAAAACGTACACGGTAGATCACTGGATCGCGCATAACCATAAATGGTGATGCCATGTCGATCTTCGCACGAAGACACATTTTGCCTTCTTCAACCTCACCGTTCTTCATTTTGTCGAATAGAGCTAAGTTTTCTTCAACGCTACGATCGCGGTATGGGCTATGCTTACCTGGCTCAGTTAATGTGCCACGGTACTCACGCATCTGCTCTGGACTTAGCTCATCAACGTACGCTAAGCCTTTATTAATTAATTCAATTGCGAACCCGTATAGCTTATCGAAGTAGTTTGATGAATAACAAATATCACCGCTCCACTCAAAGCCCAACCAGTTAACATCGTTCTTAATAGACTCAACGTATTCGATGTCTTCTTTCTCAGGGTTAGTATCATCAAAACGAAGATTACATTGACCCTGATAGTCCTGAGCAATACCGAAGTTCAAACAAATAGATTTAGCATGGCCGATATGCAGGTAACCATTCGGCTCCGGCGGGAATCGGGTATGTACGCTTGTATGTTTGCCACTTGCTAAATCCGCATCAATAATTTGGCGGATAAAGTTAGTTGGACGAGCTTCAGATTCACTCATCAATTACACCTCGTGTGCTTACAGGATTGAGAACTGTATATGATCCATAAATATGGCTCATGACTCAACAAATAGTATGCATTGTTTGTCGATATGGATAAAAAAGCCCCGTAATAACGGAGTTTGTATCCTACCACTATACATTAATGCCCTAATTAGGCGCATTAAAAACATGACCATTAATTTGATAGCCATGATTTTTACCTAACTTAATAAAAAAAGCCGATGAAGGTTTCCCTTCACCGGCTGATATTTTAACAGTTAAAGCGTGTTTACATCGTAACTTATAATGATGTTACACGGCTGAAACGTTTACCGTCTGCGCTTACTGCACGGATTTCAACTTTACCCGATACACTTGGTTGTGCTTTCGCATTGTAAGTGTTCCACGTTTTGCCTTCGTCCGTTGAGTATTGTAGTGCTAAGCCAGGCATACTTACGTTCATTGCAAGTTTACCATTTTCAATTTTTGCACCAGGTACTGGTACACGGTACTGAATACCTGCCGCATCAAGTTTAGCTAGTTCACGTTGACCAAGAACGTTAGCAAAACGCTCCCACTCGTTGTGAAGGGCTTTCTTGTCCACAAGGTTTGAGTCTTGTGAGTATTCAACACCTGCTTGGTACTCATTTTCCCACTCACCTTTGTGCCATGCACGCTCAGCTGCTGCTAGTACGCGAGGGAATACCATGTACTCGTATTGATCATCGTTACCTACAGTTTCACTCCAAAGCTGAGCAGACAGACCGTGGAAGCCTTTCGATTCAACCGTACCTTTACTTGCAAAGCCATTGCCATCACGATCGAGTGATGTTTCTGCGTTCTGAGGTAAGTTTGCAGGTGCAAAACCAAACATCTTACGTGTATCTGTTGCACGTGTTGCCCAGTAGTAACCGCGCTCTGATGGATCTACTTCATATGGCATATCCATGTATACGTAATCTGGGTTTGATACTACAACATCATAGCCTTTGTTAGCCCACTCGTATGCAGATGCACCACCGCCCCAGTATAGAACATCCCAGAAGTTCACACGTACGTTATCTGTGTCAAATGCTTTCGCATCTTTCGAGTACTTCAAGCCATCTTGCCATGCTTGGAAATTCTCAATACCCTTGCTATTAACCACAGCACTTACACGCTCAGCAAAGTAGCTTGGTAGACGATCGTAATCACTTACCACACCTTCTGCGATCAATTTCTGACACATTGGTGATTTTTGGTATGGCTTATCTTGCTTAGATTGATCAATTGAACCCGTCCAAGCTGTTTGCTCTGCAGCGTTAATATCTTGGAAGCCTGCATTTAACTTGATGTTCTTCGCTTCATCACCACCGAAATGCCATGTATTTAGCGGCATGCCCGCGTCTTTATGCATTGCTTGAATTTCAGTAATGACTTTATCAACAAACTTTGCTGACGAATCCATACATGGGTTAATAAAACTACGCTTATCGTAGAACTGTACTGTCGTTACGTTTGACGTATCTTGTGGATCCATCAAGCGATATTCATTCGCTTCATCCATCTTGCCTTCAGCAGCTAGACGCTTGTAACGCGCTTCCATTGCTACCACCGCTGCACGCGCGTGAGCTGGCATATCAATTTCAGGGATCACTTCGATACCACGTGCTTTCGCATATTTTAGAATATCTAAGTAATCTTGCTTGCTGTAGAAACCTGAACCATCGTTCTCAGATGTTGGGCCTGAGCCTAGTTGAGGAAGAAGACAGCTTGTTTCTGATAAATCATGACAACGCTTACCACCGATTTCTGTCAATTCTGGAAGACCCGGAATTTCGATACGCCAACCTTCATCATCAGATAGGTGGAAGTGGAATTTGTTCATCTTGTACGCTGCCATTTGATCTAGCGTACGTAGGATCGCTTCTTTAGAGTGGAAGTTACGACCCACATCAACCATTACACCACGATAATCAAAACGTGGTGCGTCCAATACATTTAATGTTGGAATGCTGTTATCTGCACCGGTAGACATCAGTGAGATCAGAGACTGCATACCGTAGAACGCACCTTGGTTATCAAAACCAGTAACGGTGGCGCCCTTCTTAGTTACGTCTAGCTTATAAGCACCAACAATTTGCTGATCCTTCTTAAACGAACCCGGTAAAATTGTTACTTTTACTGGGTATTCACCCTGCGCGTTCACACCAAGCTGTGCTAAACGAGCCTCTACTGCAGCCATCATGTCAGCAGGTAGCGTTAGGTTGTCGATCTTAATACCGTTAGCTAGAGAAACAGTATCGCCAGTTAATTTAGTACTTAGCGGTGTAGGTAAAATAGTGCCAGCTACTTCTTCAGAAGCCACTAAGTTTACATCGCTGTTTTTCTCAAAACGTGTTTCTGGTGTCGCTAATACGTTATTATCCGCTTTAACACGCTTAAATTGATCGCCTTTTAATGGCGTTAAGTAATCTGCAGGGTTAGCTGTATCTGTGCTAACAATTGTTTTTGGTTCTGCATTACCTGCTGTTACATATGCACGAGGCATGTAATCATTTTCAAATAAAGTCCAATATTCACCGATGTAAGGGATAACAACCTTTTCACCTTCAGCAAAACCATCGAACTTATCTGTTGGCTCTAGTGTGTGTAGATCACCTGTTACATGAGTAACTTTGAATTGATCATTCTGCACTTCTAGGATTTGACGAATACTGCTGAAGTAAATTTTCCAATCTTTATTCGTCACCGCTGGACCTTTATTTTCCAGCGTTAAATTAATCAAATCACATGATGCCCATTCCGCACCCAGTGTTTTACATGGCAAGCCTTCTTCTGCACCGTGCTGAATAGCGACTTCGTAGTTAAGATCTAGGTTTGACGCTAGGTTATTTACTACAGTTTGATCATTGTTTCCTTTACTTGCACAACCCGTCACCGCTAATGCAATAAAAGATGCTAACGCCGTAAGTTTAATAGTCATGATATATTCCTTTCTCCCGATATCTCTTCTAAAAAAGTGAAGAGAAAATCAATACGAGCCCAAACGTTGGGTACTCAAAATGCCGGCCCTATCATTCCATGTTTGAAAATAATAAGGCCGGTTTTATTAAAGGTCTTGCGGTATTACTTAATTACTGAAGAATTCAGGTAATTATGGAAGTTTTACAGAAGATAGATCTTCTGACGCTGGGATTTTCTTCATTTCGCCAGCAACAATTTCAGCTAGAGGGCCAAGGATAACCTGAAGGTTATTTGAACCTAGTTTAACTACACCCATCGCACCTAGTGCTTTTAACGTTTTCTCGTTAGCAAGACTGCTGTCTTTTAGCGTTAGGCGTAGACGTGTAATACAAGCATCAATGTTCTCTAGGTTACCGTGACCACCCAGTGCTTTTAAGTACTGCTTCGCTAGCTCGCTAGTTTCTGCAGAACCTGCAACTGATGAAGTCTCTTCTTCGTCGTCTTCACGGCCAGGCGTTTTAAGGTTGAACTTAACAATCGCGAAGCGGAATACAAAGTAGTAGATGAAGAAGAATGCAATACCTTGAACAATCAGCATATACCACTGAACAGCTAGTGGGTTGCGTGATGACAAGAACATATCAACTAGACCTGCAGAGAAACCGAAACCTGCAATCCACTGCATAGATGCTGCGATGTATACAGATAGACCCGCTAGTGCTGCGTGAATTACGTACAGTACTGGTGCTAGGAACATGAATGCAAATTCTAGCGGCTCAGTAACACCTGTGAAGAATGATGCAAAACCAGCAGCTAGTAGTAGAGATGCTACGCGCTCTTTATTCTTCGCTTTCGCAGTGTGGTACATCGCAAGTGCCGCACCTGGTAGACCAAACATCATGATTGGGAAGAAACCAGCTTGGTACATACCAGTGACACCTGGAGTTGCTGTACCTTCAGCGATTGATTTCGCGCCGCCTAGGAAGTTAGGAATATCGTTAATACCTGCTACGTCAAACCAGAATACTGAGTTTAGTGCGTGGTGAAGACCTACAGGAATCAATAGACGGTTGAAGAATGCATATAGACCCGCACCTACAGAACCCATACCTTGGATGCTTTCACCAAAATGTACTAGACCGCCGTAAATTGATGGCCAAACAACCATCAAGATACCTGCAATAACGATACCAGCAATAGATGTTAGAATTGGTACTAAACGCTTACCACTAAAGAACGCTAGTGCTTTGTGTAGTTCTACGTTTGAGAAACGGTTGTACAACTCAGCTGATACGATACCGACTAAGATACCTACGAATTGGTTATTGATTTTACCAAATGCAGCTGGAACTGCGCTTGGGTCAATACCTTGGATTTGCGCGACTGCACCCGGTGCAAGAAGCGTTGTTACCACAAGGAAACCTACAAAACCAGAAAGTGCTGCTGCACCATCTTTATCTTTAGACATGCCGTATGCAACACCCACTGCAAACAGTACAGACATGTTATCAATAATTGCCGCACCAGCCTTGATCAAGAAAGCAGCTAATGCAGAGTTTGCACCCCAGCCGTTCGGATCAATCCAGTAACCGATACCCATTAAGATTGCCGCTGCAGGAAGTACTGCAACTGGCACCATTAATGCCTTACCTACTTTTTGAAAATATCCAAGAATATTCACCCTTAGTTCCCCCTATGGTTTTCTTAGATGTAATTAAATAACTGTTTATAAGCTATCCGTATTAAGTTATCCGCAGTTTAAGAAATTAATTTCGCCCCGCAAATTAAAAGCTCATCATTTGTGATCTCAATCACCGACGGAGGTTAGAACTGAGTGATTTTGCTAGCTCGATCATAAAACTTATTTTATCATTCGAAACAAAGGCGCTATGTCGCTAAGATTTTTCCTGTTTTAACTTTCTTCAACGAGGTATCAACGTGAGACTAATCCCGCTAAATAACGCTAAAGATGTTGGTTTATGGTCAGCTCGCTACATCGCAGATCGTATCAATAAATTCGAACCATCAGCTGAGCGTCCATTTGTATTGGGTCTACCAACTGGTGGTACACCACTTGCAACTTACAAACGTCTTATCGAGCTATACCAAGCTGGTGAAGTAAGCTTTAAACATGTTGTTACTTTCAACATGGATGAGTACGTAGGCATGCCTGCAGATCACCCAGAATCATACCGTAACTTCATGTACAACAACTTCTTCAACCACGTTGACATCCAAGAAGAGAACATTAACCTTCTTGATGGTAACGCAGAAGATCACGTTGCTGAATGCCAACGTTACGAAGATAAGATCAAATCTTACGGTAAAATCAACCTATTCATGGGCGGTGTAGGCAACGACGGCCACATTGCTTTCAATGAGCCAGCATCATCATTAGCATCTCGTACACGAATCAAAACACTAACGCACGAAACGCGTATTGCTAACTCTCGCTTCTTCGATGGCGATATCAACCAAGTACCTAAGTACTCGCTAACTATCGGTGTTGGTACATTACTAGATTCTGAAGAAGTCATGATCCTTATCACTGGCCACAACAAAGCACAGGCACTACAAGCTGCGGTTGAAGGCAGTGTCAATCACCTATGGACAGTATCTGCACTGCAGCTACATCCTAAATCAATGATTGTTTGTGATGAGCCATCAACTCAAGAGCTAAAAGTGAAGACCGTTAAGTACTTCCAAGAACTAGAAGCGGAAAATATTAACCACCTTTAATCCTATTAAGGAATATTCATGTACGCGCTTACCAACTGTAATATTTTTACCGGTAGCGAAGTGCTGAATAACCACGCCGTCATTATTGACGGCGTGAACATTCATGCAATCTGCCCGATTAATCATTTACTCGATGGCATCGACACTATCGATCTTCATGGTGCAAACCTCTCTCCTGGCTTTATTGACTTACAATTAAATGGTTGTGGAGGGGTGATGTTCAACAATGAAACCACCGCCGAAGCCATTGATATTATGCACCAAGCCAACCTAAAATCAGGTTGTACTAGCTTTCTCCCTACGCTTATCACCTCCCCCGACGAAGACATGAAACGTGCAGTTTCAGCTATTCGTGACTATCAAGCAAAATACCACAATCAAGCATTAGGCCTACACCTAGAAGGCCCTTATATTAATGTTGTAAAGAAAGGGGTTCACCGCCCGGATTTCATTCGTCCAGCGAGTGACGATATGATTGCGTTCTTGTGTGATAATGCTGATGTTATTACTAAAGTCACTCTCGCACCTGAACTGAATTCACCTGAGCATATTCAGAAACTGATTGATTCAGGTATTGTCGTATCGGCAGGACACAGTAATGCGACATACGAAGAAGCAAGACAAGGCTTCGATCTCGGTATTAGTTTTACTACGCATTTATTCAATGCGATGAGTCCAGTAGAAGGTCGTTCGCCAGGTCTAGTTGGCGCTATTTACGATAGCAGTGAAATCTATACAGGCGTTATTGCTGACGGTTTCCATGTTGACTATGCCAATATCCGCATGGCTCATAAAATGAAGAATACGCGTTTAGTTTTAGTGACCGATGCCACAGCTCCAGCAGGTGCAAACATCGATAGCTTTCTTTTTACTGGGACAAAGGTATATTACCGAAACGGCATGTGTGTAACTGAAGAAGGCACACTTGGTGGTTCAGCACTGACAATGATTGAAGCAATTCAAAATAGTGTTGAACATGTAGGTATCGCCTTGGACGAAGCGATTCGTATGGCCACACTTTATCCTGCTCGCGCTATTGGTGTAGACAAGAAACTTGGGGCTATAAGAAAAGGCATGGTAGCAAATCTTACTGTGTTTGATCGCGATTATCATGTTCAGGCGACAATTGTTAATGGTGAATACAAACAGAGCTAATTATGACAGGCGGACAAATTGGTAATGTTGATCTCGTAAAACAGCTAAACAGTGCAGCTGTTTATCGCTTGATTGACTTGCAGGGCCCTATTTCACGTATTCAGGTGGCTGATGTTAGTCAGCTTGCTCCTGCCAGTGTTACTAAAATAACCCGCCAACTACTTGAGCGCGGCCTAATCAAAGAGGTCGCGCAACAAGCATCAACCGGCGGTAGACGGGCAATATCGCTGACAACTGAATCAGCAGCATTTCATTCTATTGCGGTGCGTATTGGTCGAAATTACATTGAAATAACCCTTTATGATTTAAGTGGTAACCATATAACAGGTACCGCTCACCCATTTTCTTATACCAGCCAACAAGCCTTAATTGATGGTTTACTTGAGCATATCCAAAATTTCATCAGTAATAACCAAAATGTAATGAAAGAATTGGTTGCATTTGGTATTACGCTCCCCGGCTTAGTGAACCCTGAGCATGGTATTGTGGAATATATGCCACATATTGAAATTGATGACTTTCCATTAGCTGACATTATTAAAAAACAATTCGGTGTTATTTGTTTTGTCGGTAATGATATTCGAGGCCTAGCGCTAGCTGAACATTACTTCGGTGCAAGCCGCGATTGTAAAGACTCAATTCTAGTCAGTGTTCACAACGGTACAGGTGCCGGTATTATTGTTAATGGTCAAGTATTCTTGGGCTTTAACCGTAACGTGGGCGAGATCGGCCATATTCAAATCGATCCTTTAGGCGATAAATGCCAATGCGGTAATTTTGGTTGTTTAGAAACAGTCGCAGCCGATCCCGCAATAGTTAAAAATGTTCAACATTTGCTCGACCAAGGCTATCCAAGTTCATTACAAGCGCTTGAAGATATAACAATGCTTGCGATTTGTAATGCGGCAAATGATGGTGATGAGTTAGCAACCCAAGCGTTGATAAAAGTTGGAAATCAATTGGGCAAAGCTCTTGCGATGACCATCAATTTGTTCAACCCTCAAAAAATCATTCTTGCGGGTAACATTACTCATGCCCAAGAGATTGTTTTTCCAGCGATTCGACGTTGTGTTGAAACACAATCACTCTCAAGATTTCATCATGACTTACCGGTTGTTGCATCTGAGCTTTATAACCAGCCGACCATAGGTGCATTTTCAATGATCAAACGCGCCATGTTAAACGGTGTATTATTACAGCTTCTATTAGAAGACTAATCACAGCACCATATAAATTCAGAGCAAAGGGGCGTATTGATTTAATACGCCCCTAATCTCATCAGCTTCACACTATTTCTCCAGATTGTTATCTTGCAAGGATGTTGTACAAGATATGGAATTTATCTACATACTTACCGCTTTTATCATTGGTTTTATTGCTCTACGTTGCAAACTCCCCCCTCTTGTGGGTTTTCTTGTTGCAGGCTTTAGTCTTAACAGTTTTGGCTTTACTTCTACACCTACTTTAGAAACCTTAGCTAACTTAGGGGTAACACTGCTTCTTTTTACCATTGGTTTAAAGCTGGATGTGAAGTCCTTACTTAAAAAAGAAGTTTGGGGTGGTGCTACCTTACATAATCTCTTATCAACAACCTTATTTACCCTCTGTTTATTGGTATTAAAACAGCTTGGTTTAACCATGTTCAGCGACATGGCGTTAAGCCAATTAATTCTTATCGGGTTTGCGCTGTCTTTTTCCAGTACAGTATTTGCCATTAAGCTGTTACAAGAAAAAGGCGAGTTAAATGCAAAGTACGGTACCGTCTCTATCGGTATTCTGGTCATGCAAGATATCTTCGCCGTTATATTCTTGACTATCTCAAGTGGAAAAATGCCAGAAGTGTATGCGCTTGGACTTTTCGCCCTACCGTTAATTCGCCCTATCCTATACAAGATCTTAGACAAAGCAGGTCACGGTGAAGTACTGGTACTCTATGCCATTACTCTTGCGCTAGTGCTCGGTGCAGGGTTATTTAAACTGGTTGGTATGAAGCCTGATTTGGGTGCGCTATTGATCGGGATGCTAATGGCAGGACACAGTAAGTCTTCTGAAATGGCAAAATCACTCTTTAACTTTAAAGAGCTGTTACTTGTTTGCTTTTTCTTAAATATTGGCCTGTCAGAAACCCCGACGCTTAATGGGTTACTGATGGCATTTGTTTTACTACTCTTATTACCGCTTAAAGGCATGTTGTATTACGGCATATTCCATTTGTGTCGTTACCGTGTCCGTACCTCAATGCTCGCGACGTTAACACTATTTAATTACAGCGAGTTTGGTTTAATTGTCGGTGGTGTGGCTTATAAGCTAGGACTATTACCGGGTACTTTTTTAGTGGCTATCGCTATTGCCGTTTCTTTTTCATTTTTGCTCGCAGCCCCTCTCAACAGCGTGAGCCATAAACTTTATACAGAAGCATCAAAATGGCTAAAAGAATTTGAACCAGAAAAACTCAACGCCGATGACAAACTGATCGATCTTGGACAATCAAAAGTGTTAATTCTTGGTATGGGTCGAATAGGCACGGGGGCATATGATGAGTTACAAGCACGTTACGGCAAGCAAATCATAGGCGTTGAAACCCGAGAGGAATCCGCAGAGAAGCAACGCAAAGAAGGACGTAATGTTATTCAAGGCGATGCGACTGATCCTGATTTTTGGGCGCGGGTGATCAGCAAAGAACGTATAACACTTATTTTATTAGCAATGCCTCATAGTCAGGCGAATGTTTATGCCTTGGAGCAAATTAAAGCTCGTCATTTCCAAGGTAAAATAGCAGCAATTGCTCAGTACAATGATGATGAAGAGTTACTGTATGAACAAGGTATTGATGCCGTCTTCAACATCTTCAATGAGGCTGGCAGTGGTTTTGCTCGTAATGTATGTGATCACTTAAAGCCAGACATAACAGCAATCAAATCATAATCCTATAAGTACGCCCCCTTATTTCGCAGCAAAAAATAAACAGTGGTAACAACTACTGTTTATTTTTTTTAAACAAAAAGCCAAACAAATTAGATTTAATTCAGTTAAAGGCGCTTTTACTGAATGATATTCACCTAAGGCGTTTTATTTTAATCGATTGAAGATTTTTTATTGCAATTTACTTCAGAATACGCAATTTTAACAATCAAAGAGAAACGCACATAAATAAAAAGTTTTATTTTCATTATATAAACCTTTCGGTTACATCTGTGTTTCTAAGATTTATGGATATAAAAAGATAACGTTGGAGTGGTATTACTATGTGTTCTGTATTTGGGATCCTAGACATTAAAAGCGACGCAGCAGCATTGCGTCCTATCGCATTAGAAATGTCGAAAAAGCTTCGTCACCGCGGCCCAGACTGGTCAGGTATTTATGCATCAGAACATGCCATTCTTGCGCATGAGCGTCTAGCGATTGTTGGCTTAAACAGTGGTGCACAACCGCTATATAGCCCAGATAAAAAATTAATTCTTGCGGTTAACGGTGAAATCTACAACCACAAAGAAATCCGTGCTCGCTATGAAGGTAAATACGATTTCCAAACAGATTCAGATTGTGAAGTTATTCTTGCGCTATACCAAGATATGGGCGAAGAGTTACTTGAAGAGCTTAACGGTATTTTCGCCTTTGTACTGTACGATGAAGAAAAAGATACTTACCTTGTAGGTCGTGATCACATTGGTATTATTCCGTTGTACCAAGGCTTTGACGAAAACGGTAACTACTATGTTGCATCAGAAATGAAAGCGCTGGTACCTGTGTGTAAAACAGTGAGTGAATTCCCTCCTGGTTGTTACTACGGTAGTGCTGATGCCGAGCCACAACGGTATTACACCCGTGATTGGAATGAATACGCAGCCGTACAAGGTAACTCAACCAGCAAAGAAGAATTAACTGAAGCATTAGAAGCCGCTATTAAGCGTCAGTTAATGACAGATGTACCTTACGGTGTACTACTATCAGGTGGTTTAGATTCATCAATTACATCAGCTGTGGCAAAACGCTTTGCTGCAATGCGTATTGAGGATAATGACCAATCTGAAGCATGGTGGCCTCAACTTCACTCTTTTGCCGTGGGTCTTGAAGGTGCACCTGATTTAAAAGCAGCGCGTGAAGTTGCAGATAAAATTGGTACCGTTCACCATGAAATGACTTACACGATTCAAGAAGGTCTAGATGCTATCCGTGATGTGATTTATCACATTGAAACTTACGATGTGACAACCATTCGTGCTTCTACCCCAATGTTCCTAATGGGTCGTAAAATCAAGGCAATGGGTATCAAGATGGTACTTTCTGGTGAAGGTGCAGATGAAATCTTTGGTGGCTACTTATACTTCCATAAAGCACCGAACGCGAAAGAGTTCCATGAAGAAACTGTACGTAAATTGCTTGCTCTGAACATGTTTGACTGTGCACGAGCAAACAAATCGTTAGCGGCATGGGGTGTTGAAGGCCGAGTACCATTCCTAGATAAAGAATTTATCGATGTGGCAATGCGTCTGAACCCTGAAGATAAAATGTGTGGTAACGGTAAGATGGAAAAACACATCTTACGTGAGTGTTTTGAGCACTACTTACCAGAATCTATCGCATGGCGTCAAAAAGAGCAGTTCTCTGATGGTGTAGGTTACAGCTGGATTGATACGCTAAAAGAAGTGGCTGAAGAAAAAGTAACGGATCAACAGCTTGAAACAGCGGCTTACCGCTTCCCTTACAACACACCAACAACCAAAGAAGGTTACGCATACCGTGAGATCTTTGAAGAGTTGTTCCCGCTAGAAAGTGCGGCAAAATGTGTACCGGGTGGTCCATCGATTGCTTGTTCAAGTGCAAAAGCGATTGAATGGGATGAGAGCTTTAAGAACGCAGCAGACCCATCAGGTCGTGCAGTAGCAGCTGTACATAACGAAGCTTATAAAAAATAAGTTTGCTCTAAACTGCAGCTAATAAAAAACCGCCAAGCACGAAAATGTGTTGGCGGTTTTTTTATATCTATATGAAACTTAACGTTCCCAGTATGCTTCTTCCAAACTATCTTCACGCTCTGGCAGACCACGAGATAAACGTGGAGAATACTGAGCCAAGACTTCGTAGCTTACACGGTTTGAATATAAACAAACCTGTGAGAACGATGAATAAGTTAGGAAAGAATGTTGGTGCTTACTCGAGTTCGGCACGTTTTCTTTATGGTAGCGGTTTGCAGACATATCATGCAGTAATGCTGAAAGTGCACCATCACCAGCACCGTTAGTATTCTTAATACGCTCAGGACCGCCCATATAAGGAGCAATATGTGAATACGCCTTAATTGGATTCTCACACGCCGTTTTAAGCATTGGTCGGCTAAATTCATAGCGGTTAAACTCAGCAATATCACCTGGAAGTAACGGTAAACTTGTTTCACGCTTAGCGTTATCATCAGTGTAACCTGCGGTATATAAACCTACAGGGCCTGCAGTACAAAGAACAAGATCAACCCATTCTAATGCTTTATCAGCTGCTACAAGCGGATCAGACTCACCAGTTAACGCTTCACCTTCATCTTCATTCATTGCAACAACTGTTACATGATCACGAAGGAAGTCGCGCCACCATTGTGGATCGTCTTGAATAACGAACTTTGTACCTAATGTTAATACCACGGGTACATCGTATTTTTTCGCATATTCAATGGCGCGCATTGTTGCCGCTGGCATAGGATCGCCAGGCTTACAACGCACTAAATACGCCGTTAACACAAGTGCAGACGCATTTTCAAACACATGTTCAGGAATGCTATCAGGTTCAAGTTGGTTCATCTTACCTTCGTTGATAGCGAAGGTACGTTCACCGTCTTTTGAAATAAGAGCAAAACAACGACCAATAGGACCGTCAACAGGTTGAAGGTAGTTCATATCCATACGACTTGATGTATTACAAAGGTAACGGTACGCGTAGCTACCGATCTCAATGTCTTTACTCATCACGCCTAAAAGAACAGATTTATCATCCGCTAACACAGAATAGTTGTGTAGCGTATTACCAATCGTGCCACCAGCAAACTCGTGAGTAACAAGGTTGTTCTCTTTTAGCTCTTGATATAGCGCTTCTGCTTTTTCATCAGTAATAACCAACGAATGGCCTTTACTTAACTCATAGCGTTCCAGGAATTCATCATCCACATAAGCTTCAATATCTACCAATGTTTGGTCAATACCTACAACATGAGTACGTGCTAGACGCTTCTCTTGTTTCGTTTGACTTAAAAGTGGATCGCGAGCATGTACCGGAAAGTAATGCTTAGATTTTCGTTGGCCTGGAAATTTCATGTCTATGCGCTATCAAGTTGTAAATTTTGCGAATTCTATCACAGAATATAGAACATAAAAGCAAAAGCTCTCATTGGTTTTGAGATATATCAACGCAAATGAGAGCGTAAACGTTATCGTCAATGTAAGTTACAGAATAAAAACTGACTATTCCCAACCTTGAACATGTTGTTTCACCAAGTTTTCCATCATTGTAATATGTGCCTGGCTATCATTAAGGCAAGGGATCAAATTAAATTCTACCCCACCCGCTTCAATGAACACTTCTTTGCACTGCTCTGCAATTTCTTCAAGGGTTTCTAAACAATCAACAGAGAACGCAGGACACATAACATCAAGGCGTTTTACGCCTTTCTCAGCCAATGATTTTATCGTGCCTTCCGTATACGGTTTTAACCATTCTTCACGTCCAAAAATAGACTGATAGCTCATGCTCATTTTTTCACGCGGCATCTCAAGCATCTTCGCTAATAGCTCCGTTGTACCATTACAATGATCGGGATACGGATCGCCATTATCAGCATAACGTTTAGGAATACCGTGGTATGAACATAATAAGTAATCAGGCTCGCCTTTTTCTGCCCACACCGTTTTAGCCGTCTCGGCTAACGCTGAAATATAATCAGGGTGATCGTAATAATGATTAATAAAGCGCAACTCTGGGATATACGATATGGACTTTAAGTCTTTCGCAATACGATCAAATACAGCAGCTGTGGTAGTACCTGAATACTGAGGATATAACGGTAAAACTAAAACCTTATCACAACCTTGCTGCTTTAGACGCTCCAAACCAGCCTGAGTACTCGGGTTACCATAAGTCATACCCAGTTCAACTGGGACTTGAAGTATCTCTGTTAATGCTTTTTGTTGGCGTTTTGAATACACCATCAATGGTGAGCCATCTTCCATCCAAACAGATTGATATAATTTAGCAACTTTCGGTGAGCGAATCGGCAAAATTACGCCGTGTAAAATGGGGCACCATAACCAGCGAGTCATATCGACGACACGGTGATCGTGTAAAAATTGAGATAGAAATTGTTTCACCCCAGCCGCCGTCGGTGCATCAGGCGTACCTAAGTTAACTAACAATACACCGTATTTTTTATTGTCTTTATTCATCGGTTTTCGCTCTTATCTGTCCTAAACCAAGCTTTCTGATCAAAAAATATTAATCATGCAACCGAAGCTAAACGAAGGCTGATCGCTTTTAGATCACTTTGATCAGAAAAAGACGTATCCCGCCTTTATTAACCCCTATTTAAACCATAAAAAAACGGACTATACCAATAGGTAAGCCCGTTTTTTTCATTGTTACAAGCTATCTAAAACAGCCTATATCAATATTAAGCTAATGCTTTTTCTAGCTCAGCGCTCACTTCAGCAACAGGAAGTGTACCATCAAACTTAAGGTATTTCGTGTTACCCGCTGCCGCTTCTTTACCATAGTACTCGATAAGAGGTGCAGTTTGTGTGTGGTAAACATTTAGACGTGCACGAACTGTTTCTTCTTTGTCGTCTTCACGGATAACAAGATCTTCACCTGTTACGTCATCTTTACCTTCAACCTTTGGTGGGTTGTAAACAGCGTGGTAAGTACGACCAGAAGGAAGGTGAGCACGACGACCCGCCATACGCTCAACGATCACATC
Source organism: Photobacterium sp. GB-1 (assembly GCF_003026165.1). Taxonomy (NCBI): domain Bacteria; kingdom Pseudomonadati; phylum Pseudomonadota; class Gammaproteobacteria; order Vibrionales; family Vibrionaceae; genus Photobacterium; species Photobacterium sp. GB-1. Next base: position 396,044 of record NZ_PYOB01000001.1, read on the forward strand.
GTCAGCCACATCAAACTCGATAACGTAATCAACGTTAACACCGTTTTCTTTTAGACCATCAGCTTGAGGAATTGTGCGTGGGAAACCATCTAGTAGGAAGCCTTTTGCGCAATCATCTGCCGCAATACGCTCTTTTACAAGACCAAGGATGATATCGTCAGATACCAATTGACCTGCATCGATCACTGATTTCGCTTGCTTGCCTAGTTCAGTACCCGCTTTGATAGCTGCACGTAGCATGTCACCAGTTGAAATTTGAGGAATACCAAACTTTTCCATGATGAATTGAGCTTGAGTACCTTTACCTGCACCTGGAGCGCCCAGAAGAATGATGCGCATTGTGATCCCCTTTAATAGAGTGGAATTTTTGCAAAAAAGTGAAAATACACTGAATAAGCGAGACTCGCAAGCCCAGTACAATGACTGGGCTTGGTTTACATGCTTTATCAGAATAGTATTTGATACAAGCAAGTTATTTGGTTATTTAATCAGCAACTTGTTAATTGCAGCAAGGAACTGAGAAGGATCTTCCATTGTACCGCGTTCAGCTAACATCGCTTCACCGAGCAAGAATTCAACCCAACGACCAAACACTTCTTCATCTGCTTCATCTGCCATTTTCTTAACCAATGCATGCTCAGGGTTTAATTCAAAAATGTATTGAACCTCTGGCGCATCATGACCCGCTGCTGCTAGCAGTTTCGCCATTTGGGTACCCATTTCGTTTTCATCTGTCACAACAACTGCTGGTGTGTCATGAAGTTTGAACGTTGCACGTACATCTTTTACACGTGTGCCTAAGTAACCTTTTGTTCGCTCAGTCACTGAAGCAAACTCTTTTTCCGTCTCTTTTTGCTTCTCTTTCACTGCTTCATCGTCAAAGCTTGAAAGGTCAAGATCAGATTTAGTAATCGCTTGGAACTGCTTGCCTTCAAATTCTGGCAAGTGGCCCATTAGGTACTCATCAATACGATCGTACATCAAAATCACTTCCAACCCTTTAGCACGGAATTGCTCTAGGTGTGGGCTATGTTTCGCTGCATTAAAATTATCTGCGGTTAGATAATAAATCTTATCTTGGTTTTCTTTCATGCGGCTCACGTAATCGGCAAGCGATACTGTTTGCTCTTGTGAGTCATTTTCTGTTGAGCTAAAGCGTAGCAAGTTGGCAATTTTGTCACGATTCGCAAAATCTTCAGCTAACCCTTCTTTTAATACCTGACCAAACGCTTTCCAGAACGTCTGATACTTCTCAGCATCATTTTTCGCCATACGCTCAAGCATTTGCAACACACGCTTGGTACACGCTTTACGTAGCGCTTGAGTTACCTTGTTATCTTGTAGAATTTCGCGCGATACGTTCAGTGGCAGATCGTTTGAATCAATTAAGCCGCGCACGAAGCGAAGGTATGTCGGCATAAACTGCTGTGCATCATCCATAATAAATACACGTTGTACATACAGTTTTAAGCCATGCTGACCATCACGATTATTCAGATCCCAAGGTGCCGTCGACGGGATGTAAAGCAGACTAGTGTAATCTTGCTTACCTTCAACGCGGTTATGTGACCATACCAAAGGCTCTGCGTAATCATGCGCAACGTGATTGTAGAATTCTTTATATTCTTCCTCACTGATATCGGACTTATTACGTGTCCACAATGCTTGGGCCTTATTGATCTGATCCCACTTTGTTCCTGTTACTTTACCTTCTTCGTCTTTTTCTTCGGTTTGAATAAGAACAGGAATACCAATATGGTCTGAATACTTACCCACGATTTCACGTAAGCGATACTCATTTAAAAACTCTTTATCATCTTCACGTAGATGCAAGATAATATCAGTACCACGATTCGCTTTAGTGATAGTTTCAATACTGTAATCACCTTCACCAGCAGACTGCCAACTTACCGCTTCATCAGCCGCAACATCAGCTGCACGTGTATTAACCGTTACCGAATCTGCCACAATGAATGCTGAGTAAAAACCCACACCAAACTGACCAATTAATTGCGAATCTTTACTTTCATCTTCTTTTAGCTGAGAGAAGAACTCTTTCGTACCTGATTTAGCAATTGTGCCTAAATGCTCAATCGCCTGCTCACGAGTCATACCAATACCATTATCACTAATAGTTAATGTACCCGCTTGCTCATTGATTGATAACTTAACGCATAGGTTAGAATCGTCACCATACAAATCAGACTGTGATAAGGCTTTAAAACGTAGCTTATCTGCCGCATCAGACGCATTTGAGATCAATTCACGTAAGAAAATCTCTTTATTCGAGTAAAGTGAATGGATCATTAGGTGAAGTAATTGTTTTACTTCCGACTGAAAACCACGAGTTTCCTTATTTTTATCAACTACTTGCTCGCTCATCTCTACTCCATTGGAAATTGTTAGGTGTTATTTTTAAGATAAATATGGTCAAACGGTATAATTTCAACCTAAAATAACACGATTTTTATTTTTTATATTTTTTCAGATTCCGTTTTATATTTTTAGATTAAGAAACCATTCAGCAAACTTATAGAACAATGAATAATTAGAAGATCATTGCTAAGGTTAAAAAATGCCCACACACGCAAAAAAGTTTTTAATCGGACAACGATTCATTTTTGATCCAAACGATAACAGTTTAATTGATAAACTAGAAAATAATGAGTTAATTCGTTTAGGCAGTAATGAAAGCCGCGCCTTGAGTCTTCTAATCGAAGATCCAAGCCTCATTATTACTCGCCAGCGTATTCACGATTATGTTTGGCGCGAACAAGGCTTTGAAGTCGATGACTCAAGTTTAACACAAGCTATTTCAACGTTGCGTAAAGCACTAAAAGACTCAACCAAGTCGCCTGCATTTGTAAAAACTGTGCCCAAACGTGGTTACCAAATCATTGCCACTGTCGATCCCTATGTCGATGAAGAAGACATGGATTCTAATGTTGCAGCCCAAGAAACTTTACCGCATCCAGAACATATTTCCCCTCTTGATACACCAAGTGTTGATGTTACAGATAGCAAGATCGTTGAACAAATAACAGAGGCTGAATCATCGATACCACCCTCGATAGAAACCAAACCGAAGATAACATGGCTTGGTTGGATAGCACTGGCGATCGCTTTAATATTACCGGTTGTTGTTAATTTAAGTATGCCCCCAAAATCGGCTGCTTTTCGTCCACTTCTTCAAGTTGAGGGCGTAAAAATTTATACGCCAATTAGTAATCCAGTGATGAAAGATTGGAACAATATGATCAGTAGTTGCGTCAGTGATTATTTGAAAAATCATCAGGATGAAGGTAAACCAACCGAAGTCATCGTCACTGGTGGACAAAATAATCAACTGTATTTGAATTACTTACATAGCAGCAGTGTACCAATGGAAAACATCACCTTACGTTTACTGACTAGCCATGAGGATAATGTGAAATTATGCCAGTAAATTCTCCTATTACCTTCTCGCATATTATTCGTAAGTATTGGCCTTTTGGGATCCTTGCTATTTCTATCACTGTTTGTAGTTGGGTTTATTTTTCAACAGATTACAAACAAGAGCAGCTACTAATGTCGCGAGAATGGCAAAGTACGACATTTAGTCGCATTGAGCCAACACAACTCGATAATTTAGGCACACTACGTAAAGTAAAACAAAGCAGTAATATGGTGTATTTGCCTAACCATACCTATTCACGTATTACGACGTTAGAGCTGTATAGTGAGAAAGCAACGCCCGTAACGATTCATATTTCTGAATCCGGTCAATGGGATGTCAGTGGTGGCTATCTGCTTACTGAGCCCACAGAGTTTAAAGACGTAACATCTGGTACAAATATTGATTTTGATGATAAGCAACTTAATGTTGTAAAAGATATTTTCAGAATGAATGCGCAAGAAAGCCGTCGGATTGATGTGATAAACAAAAATTCACTGTTATTAACCAGTTTGACCTACGGCTCTAATATTCTTTACTCGCTGTAAAAAATACAGGCTTTAAATAACACATAAAAAAACCGCGCTATATGAGCGCGGTTTTTATTTATTCTCGCCAGACTATAAACGCTGACGCCCTGCTAATGAGTGCGATAGCGTTGTACCATCAACAAGCTCTAACTCACCACCGACAGGAACACCATGAGCAATACGGCTCGCCGGTACATCATATTCATGACATAACTCAGCAATGTAATGCGCTGTGGCCTCCCCTTCAACCGTAGGGTTAGTTGCAAGAATTACTTCACTGATATTTTCATGCTGTAATCGATTTTCAAGACGATCAAGACCAATATCAGAAGGTCCAATACCATCAAGTGGTGACAAGTGCCCCATCAATACAAAATAACGGCCAGAAAATTGTCCTGTTGCTTCTACTGCGACAATATCCGCAGGACTTTCAACAACACAAATTAATCCGTTTTCTTGGCGGCGAGGATTTTCACAAATGGCACAAACATCATCTTCAGTAAATGTTCGACAATCACGGCAATGTCCAATTTCAGTCATAGCCTGACTCAGTGCATCTGCAAGTTGTAAACCACCTTGGCGATTACGCTGTAGCAAACTAAAAGCCATACGCTGTGCTGACTTAGGACCAACCCCCGGTAGACAGCGTAAAGCTTCCATTAAATGCTCCAGTAAGTGACTGGTACGCATTAATTAGAATGGCAGTTTAAAGCCAGCAGGTAGGTTCATACCGCCAGTAACTGAAGCCATTTTTTCTTTTTGTGCTTCTTCGATACGACGAGAAGCATCGTTAAATGCTGCTGCGATAAGATCTTCTAGCATGTCTTTGTCGTCTTCCATTAGACTTTCATCAATTTCAACACGACGAACACTGTGGCTACCAGTGATAGTAACTTTAACAAGGCCAGCACCTGATTCACCAGTTACTTCCATGTTTGCTACTTCTTCTTGCATCTTCTGCATACGCTCTTGCATCTGTTGCGCCTGCTTCATCATGTTACCCATGCCACCTTTACCAAACATATCTTTTCTCTCTCTATCTTGGTCTGGTTAAAAACCTTTAAATTGGTCGAACACTGTCTTCATCCAGTTGAGCGGCAAAACGCTGACAAATAAACATCACATTTTGATCGTTATCTAAGCTCTGTTTTGCTTGTAACAGCTTTTGTTGATACAGCTCTTCACGTAATTCTAACGGTGTTTTTCCTTCTTCACCCAGTACGATATTCAACATGACTGAGTGTCCTAATACGGAACTTAATGCACTACATAATTGTTCTTTCGCACGCTCACCATTTAAATGCTGTTGCGCTGCGCGTAAATGCAATGTGATTTGATCACCTTGCTGCTCAAAAGAAGAGTTCAAGGCTAGCTGTTGGATTAATTTACCCACATCCAACTGCGTCACTAAGTTTGCCCAACTATCCTGATTTGCCGCTTCATTGACAAGTATTTTTGTCATTTCAGGTGTTTTTTCGTGCTCTAGTGCTTTCTTTAAAACACGTGGAGCAACATCGACTTTTTTAGCCTCTTCAGCATCCGGTTTTGCTGTCGGTTTCCATCGGTATTCTTGATCTTCTTTCTCTTGTAGCTGTTGTGCTGGGAGATTCGACGTCGGCATCGCACGTGAAACACTCGTAGGTATCGCTTTTTGCTTATTCGCAACACGATCTAATACGGAAGTAGCGACTTTTTTAGCTGACGTCGTTGGCGTCTTTTTTACCGATGAAACCTGTGCATCATCATGACCACGCTGTTTCTGGCTGCGTAACCTATTACGTGCCGCCAATAACCCACTAGCTGGCGAGCCTGAACGTGATGTTTCAGCAGGTGCCGCTGGCATTTCAGGCGCACTCATCGGTTGCGATGCCTGTGATACTGGCTCCTGAGAACGTTGTGGCGCAGCAGGTTGTGATTGAGCGCTTGACTGAGCTGGTCCCACTTGAGGTTCTGGCATCACAGAATGAGGTGGCATTGGCGCCATATTCATCTCTGGATTAATAGCAACATTAGATTGTTGTATTTGATGCGGTGCGACTGGAGATACAGGCTCCGTATGCGTGGCTTGCATCTGCGCTTTTAACGCTTGTACGCGTGAAACACCTTGTTGCCCAGTAGGGTTTGGATTCGCCGCTGGTACTGCCGCGACTGGCTGAGTGCTAGGAACATTGATCGCTTGTGGCTGGATCCCTGATGAAACAACAGGTCTAAATGCCAACATACGCAATAGCACCATTTCAAGTCCAGTTCGACCATCAGGGGCATAGCCTAAATCTTGTCGACCTTGCACCGCAATTTGATAGCATAGCTGCACATCTTGTGGCGTCATCAATTGGCTTAACAAACTGATACGCTCAGCGTCAGGCAAGGCTTCATCTAAACTCGCAGGTAAAGCTTGATACATGGCTACACGGTGCAATTGACAGGCTAATTCACGCAGTAAGCTGTCCCATTCAACGCCAATATTCGCCAGTTCTTGTAAACTGTTCATCGCAATATTTGCATTTGCTTGCGCAACAGCTTCAAGTAAAAATAACGCTTGATCTGTGTCTAATGTGCCAAGCATTGTCGCGACATTATCAATGCCAACTTGGCCGTTTCCCAAAGCAATCGCTTGATCCGTTAAACTTAACGCATCACGCATACTGCCTTCTGCAGCGCGCGCTAATAAACTCAATGCTTTAGCTTCATACTCTACTTTTTCTTCTGTGAGTACTGTTTCTAATTGCGTTTGAATTTGTTGATGATCAAGGTGCTTTAAATGAAACTGCAAACAACGAGATAAAATCGTAACCGGCAACTTTTGAGGATCCGTTGTCGCTAAAATAAATTTAACGTACTCCGGTGGCTCTTCTAACGTTTTGAGTAAAGCATTAAAACTGTGGCGAGATAACATATGTACTTCATCAATCAAGTACACTTTAAAGCGTCCACGAGCAGGCTTATACTGAACATTATCGAGCAATTCACGAGTATCTTCTACTTTGGTACGAGACGCGGCATCTATCTCTAATAGATCAACAAAACGTCCTTCGTCAATTTCACGACACGTTGTACATTTACCACAGGGGGTTGCAGTGATCCCTTCTTCACAGTTTAGTCCTTTGGCGAAAATGCGCGCGATGGTTGTTTTACCCACACCACGAGTGCCACTGAACAAGTAAGCATGATGAAGGCGATTTTGCGTTAACGCATTGCCTAAGGCTGTCAACACATGTGACTGACCAACCACATCAGAAAACTGAGATGGACGCCATTTACGGGCCAGAACCTGATAACTCATTAATAACTACCTTACTCTATCTAGACAGCGTCTTATGAATACACTCGCTTCTATTTCTATTATTCTCTAAACCTTATTTTAGATACCCATAAAACAAATAGTTCGTAGAAAATAAGAGAAATACTAAGACATGGTGTATTGATGGTGAAACCTGCGCTAATGCTAGCATATTGCGTATTTTGGAGCGAGAGAAGAGATAATTGAGAGAGCAATCATTAAGCAAATAAACAGTAAGTAAACATCTGGCTTACTTACTGTTCAATATTCTATTTATACTTAGTGGCCGGGGAAGTCACAAATAGCATATACATTTAAGCCTAAGCCTTGCAGGCGTGCTTCACCGCCGATATCTGGCAAGTTAATAACAAATGCAGCATCATCTACAATACCACCTAAACGACGCACTAAATTCGTTGTCGCTTCAATGGTGCCACCTGTTGCCAATAAATCGTCTACAAGCAATACGCGATCACCAGGTTTAATTGCATCTTTGTGAATTTCTAATGTGTCTTTGCCGTATTCTAACTCGTAACTTTCAGCAATCACTTCACGCGGTAATTTACCTGGCTTACGAACAGGCACAAAACCAACGCCAAGTTCTAATGCTAATGGCGCACCAAACAGAAATCCGCGCGCTTCAGTACCGATAATTTTGGTAATACCTTGATCTTTATACTTTTCAGCTAAAATAGCAATCGTTGCACGGTAAGCTTCAGGCTGCTCCATCAAACTCGTCACATCACGGAATAAGATCCCCGGTTTTGGGTAATCTTGAATTGATTGAATACTATTTTTAATCAAGTTAAGTGTTTCTTGGTTCATAATCGTTTCCGTGCTTTCACAATGCTGATAAGTATCAAGCGAGAAATAAAATGCCTACTCAATCGCAGGCAATATCATCAACTCCGGCAGATAAATATCAAAATTATCTGTCATGAATTATTGTTGCAGTTTATTGGTTTTCCTGCTTGTCAGCAACTAGCTCTGCAGCCATAGTTTTATCAATTACTGTCAACCTATTAAAGAAAAAGAGCAATGTCATCGCCATCACCAACAACATCAATTTATGCCACCATAACGGCACAAGAAAAATAGACAGTGCAAAACTACACACTATCATGATGTTTCCACGACGTTTTACGGTAGAAGAGACAGCACGATGCTGGTACCAATTATCTAAAATCGGTCCAAAGGTAGGATGATGACGTAGCCAATGATTTAAACGTGGTGAACCTCGCATAAAACACGCACTGGCTAGCAGTAAAAATGGGGTTGTTGGCAACAGTGGTAAAAAAATCCCTATCACCCCTAAGACAACACAGGTGGCTCCTGTAACCACATATAAAGATGAGACAACTTTTGTTTTTAAATTGGCATTCTGTCGCATTATCATGCTATTCCTTGTGTCCATTGCTACCTCCATATTGAAGCAAGATATAAGGTTAGTATAGCGATGATTAAAACTTATAAATCAAATAATAAGTAACAAAACAAATTAATCATATGACTAACCTAGTTTAATATAATCCCAAGAGAAGTGAGGTTCGCAGGCAAAGTCGATAGAGCAATTAATAACAACAGACCACAGAAATACTTCACGCTAAACGGGTCTTCAAATTCATGATCCATCTCTACTTCTTTATATAAGATAATTGACAGTGCTGTGACGAAGATACTGAACTTGTTTTTTTTTCTTTATATTTGTTAAAAAAAAATTCTATCTGATAATTTTTTTAGCAAAAACCGAAAGAAAATAGGGTTATTGATATAAATTTACACTAAGACTTGATTCAAATCACAACTCAAAAATGAATATCACCTAAACTAAAAATGAACTTGGGAGGATTCGTTAATATGTAAAATTTCTCGCAACTCTCTTGTTTCATATCAATCCCCATAATTAATGACAGTGATGTTTAATTTTCTCTATTGAATCAATCATTACGGCAATGGTAGACATGAATTATCAACAATTTCAGAGCCCGCTAAATACAGAATTTTTAACCCTAGCGGAAGAATTAAAAAATAAAATACAGCTCAATAGCCTAGTTACTGATCCTGCAAAGATTAATGATGCAGAACTTAACGACCTGATTGCGATGGCGAAAGCATCATTCATTCCTGCTCTTTTTGATACTGCAATTCGTCTTGAAAAAGTAGATGCCGCAGTCTGTTCATTTAAACTCGGTATGTATGGTTTATGTACTGATTGTGAAGAAGAAATTGAATACAGTGATTTAGAACAAGATCCAGCACAACCTCGCTGTAAAGCATGTCGTGAACATAGCCGTTATCACCACGACTGATCTTCATTAATAAATGACATATATAGAAAAAGGCAGCGATAGTCGCTGCCTTTTGCTTTTTACAATGTAGCGCAAGTCTTAATTAAAATCGTGCTCTGCCATCCAAATTTTAAACGCTTTTTTATCGTCTTTAGATGCCTTGCTATACCATAACTTTAATTGCGTTAACGCATCACCCGTGATCTGAACTTTTCCTGTTTTATCATCAACTTCTACCACTGTTTTTTGTAAATCAACAGGGTTACCGTTTTCAATAATGATACCGTTGTTTTTATTATATTCAGCCACAAGTGCCGGCATGTCACTATACGCTCCAAAACCTTCACCAATAAGTTCAACCGCATCTAACGATAATTTCTCACCACCTTCTGTCTCTAATATCCATTTTGGATCGCGGTCAAAATGTGCTTTTGCTTGTGATTCTGTGGTTAAACGTGGCAAGGTGATTTCCGCATCTTGCGAAGTCATATTAATATCAAATAGATATGGACGCGTTGTATAAATTGTTGTTTTTGAGCCACGCTTCACTTCACCATCAAAACGTACCACTACTTGGTGCTTGCCTTCAGATAATTCAATACTTTCAGCATGAGAGAAGCGGCCTGATTTTACTTCCTTACCATCTACAACCAACAACTCAAGATTATTACCTACCGATAAGGTTGCCGCATTAACAGCACCAGAAAATAATGCGACTAGCAATAAGATTTTTTTCATTTTACATCCCTTATATACAGCGTTGGATCATCAAACTCTTTCTATAGCAATTTATATCAACAGCTATAGAAAAAATGTAATAAAAAAGCCGCCAAAATGGCGGCTTATTGGTAGTAAACTCTATAATTAGAATTTAACTTCTAGACCAGCAACGTAACCGAACTCTTCAACTTCGTTGAAGATCTTGTCGTTATCAGCGTAACCAACTTCAGCGTATGCTTTAACATTGCTGTGTAGTTGTTGCGTTACGTTAGCGTATACGTTGTCATGAGAAACATCTTCGTGACGGTCTTTAGCGTGAACATAACCTAGAGCGAACGTTGTTTTGTCTAATGTGTAAGAACCGTTAACTTCGTATAGATCTAAGTCTTTCTGAACTTTCTTAGTATCAGAGTGTTTGTATTTAATTTGACCGAAAGAAGCAGCTAGGTTTACAGCACCGAATGCGTATTCCGCTTCTAGGTTGTAACCACGAACATCATCGCCAGCTTTACCAGGCTTAACAACTGGCTTACCGTCAACTTCACCAAAATTTTCTAGACCTTTGTAGCCAACACGCTCAGCATCGTAACCGTATACACGCACGTCAAGACCAGCAGTACGGAAACCTAAACGACCATCAGTGATCTCTGTTTTGTTATCAGAACCTAAGTTATGAGAAGCAGCAGCGTAGAAAGTACCGTTGTCGTAAACGTACTTAATTGCACGGTCGCCTTCAGTTTGAGCAAAGCTTACTTGCTCTAGACCCATTTCGTAGTCTTTACCAATACCTGAATCATCTGAAACAAGTAATTGACGACCAAATGTTAGCGTACCGAAATCACCTGAGAAACCAGCCCATAGTTCATCATTTTTTACTTCTTTACTTTCGTATTTAAACGCAGTACCAGAAACAACATTTAGATTATCGCTAACTGCAACAGATGCATTTAGAGATAAATCACCGTCATCCAGACGGATTGTTGTATCTTCGTTTTTTGCATAACCGTCATAAACTTGAACTTCAACAGCACCAGATAGGTCAACTTTAACACCGTTTGCGTCATATAGGTTGATGCCTGCATTTGCAGAACCAGCTGTTAGTACAGCAAGAGCTAAAAGAGTTTTTTTCATGATAAGTCCACTGCCTTTCTTTATCTTATTTATGGAGAACCATTCCCGGCACTCCTGTTTATTTTCTCCTTGTTATGCAACAGTTCTAAAAATAAAAAACTAAAATAACAAGGAGTTGGTGTTCGTGGCTCGCATCCTGACAGAAGTTCAATATTTTTGTCAAATTTCATAAAATAAATATAAAAAAATATAAAACGATCATAATTTTCAATCAGTTACAGCAAAGAAATACAAATAACAAACACTATCAAATGGCGCTTTTCCTTTTATTTAAACCATTAAAAAGTGTAAATAAACAGAATAAAAAACTAAAAACAAAACATAAAAATAGGCATTTTAGCTATTTAAACTTTAAAAAACATTTTGAATGGACGATCGTTTCCAGTCGTCATTTATGGTATTTAATATTACAGTTTTCTATTCGCAATCGTGATCCAAAGCACAATACAACTATTATTTTGTCTCCGTATATCGCTCCTATCACTCAAATCAATTCCTTATAAACACCTTTCCTGTCATTCCACCTTTAATACTTGATGAGATTGTTATCTTTGTTTCTTAAATGTCAGTACTAAAACAAACACATCACTTATTATGCACCGTTCAACGCTCTGAATTTCACCTCACTCCACGTTATTCACTTTGAACACCGATACTTCATGCTACAATGCCGTCCCCTGCCATTATGAAATTTCAGCCATGTTACACAGCCAAGTAAAAACCGATATCAAGCAGTGCTATGAGAATTTAGGAAAACAGCTAGATAACTTTATTCCGCGTCGCGCACAAAACTATTTGGTGTCAGAAATAGCAAAAACGCTGGCTGGGGAATACCACAAAAAAAATCGAATGTTAGTGGCTGAGGCTGGTACAGGGATCGGTAAATCTTTAGCCTATTTACTCGGTGGGATCCCTTTCGCGTTATTCAATAATAAAAAGCTATTGATCTCGACAGCAACCGTTGCGCTGCAAGAACAGCTAATCAACAAAGATCTCCCGTTGTTTAATCAAATTTTCCCAAAGGAATTCAGTTTTATTCTCGCCAAAGGGCGTCAACGCTATTGCTGTAACCATAAGTTAGAAGCATGCTGTTCACCTGATGGTGATCCTCAACTCGCCATGTGGGAAGAAAAACCTAAAAAATCTGATCTCGATCTGCTAAAACGAATGCTAAAGGCAACCGAGCAAAAGAAATGGGATGGCGACAGAGACAGTTGGCCAACAACAATTCCTGATCGTGTTTGGATGCAAATTATGGCAGATAAACATAGCTGTCATGCTGGTATGCCTAAACATCGTACATGCCCTTTTGCTAAAGCACGTGAGCACTTAGATAAAGCGGATGTTATTGTGGCTAACCATGCTTTGTTAATGGCTGATATTGAACTAGGTGGTGGGGTTATCTTACCTGAGCCAGAGCAAACCATTTATGTGATTGATGAGGCCCACCACCTGCCACAAGTCGCACGTGACTTCTCATCTGCCGCTGCGAGTTTGAAAGGCGCAGCAAGTTGGCTTGAAAAACTCAATCAAAATGTAAGTAAATACGCAGAGCTCGCTGACTATCAAAAAGCTAATCGCTTTCAAAATGCAATACAAGATAACATCCAGCACTTAATTCCAACATTGAGTCAGATTGCCAATAATATTGATCCCGCTATTTTTAATAAAGATGGCGTGTATCGTTTTGAACATGGTGAATTACCACAATGGTTAGAAGAAGAAGCGAAAGGCTGTAAAGAAGCCAGTAAAAAAGTCATGCAATCATTGGGTAAGATCCAAGATTTAATCTCCGAGCGTACGAAAGAAAACGAAATTATTCCTCGATTAGGTGAGCAAGCACTTACTGAAATCGGTTTTTATCTTCAGCGCGTGGAAAACCTTGAAAAAGTCTGGACACTGATGGCGCAACCAAACAATAAAAAAGGTGCTCCGTTAGCTCGTTGGATAGAAAAAAGTCCTGAACGGGAAAATGACTACATTATTGAAGTGTCACCACTTGAAGTCGGCTATCGTTTAGATCAGTTACTTTGGAGTCGCGCAGCAGGATCTATTTTAGTTTCAGCAACCTTGCGTGCTTTAAACCAATTTAACTTTTTCTGCCGTCAAGCTGGTGTTTCAGAAACGGATGGAACACGCTTTTTAGCACTGGCATCTCCATTTGATTATCAAAATAATGCGCGATTAGTGATCCCCTCTTTAAAAATGGAACCACAAGCCGAAGCATTTACTGACTTATTAATTGAAATATTACCTGAATACCTTGAAGGTGAAACTGCAAGTTTGGTGTTGTTCTCTTCCTATTGGCAAATGAATAAAGTCGCCGATGCATTACGCCCACTAGCGAAAAAGAATAAATGGGAATTATTGGTACAAGGCGAAGAGTCACGTAATGAAACCCTAAAAAAACATAAAGAAAACTGTAAAAGCGGTAAAGCTAGCATCTTATTTGGTACCGGAAGTTTTTCTGAAGGTCTTGATTTACCTGGTGATTTACTAACGAATTTAATTATTACCAAGATTCCATTTGCTGTACCCACATCACCAGTAGAAGAAGCCCACGCTGAATATATTGAAAGCAGAGGCGGAAATCCCTTCTTACAAATATCAGTACCAGAAGCCAGTAAAAAGCTTATTCAATCCGTCGGTCGCTTACTGCGAAAAGAGCAGGACTCTGGTAGAGTAGTGATTCTTGACCGTCGAATTATTACCCGTCGATATGGAAAATCATTATTAGACTCTCTGCCTCCTTTTAAACGGGTTATTGAATATAACTAAATGAATAAAAAAGAATAATTAATGATTGAAATGATAGAACCGAGTACCTTACTGATACTCGGTATTATTGCCCTTGCCGCTGGCTTTATTGATGCGGTTGCAGGCGGTGGCGGAATGCTCACTGTCCCTGCCTTGCTATCACTAGGGTTACCGCCACATATTGCTTTAGGTACCAATAAACTTGCTGCAAGCTTTGCCTCTGCAACAGCGGCTTGGACTTATTATAAAAAAAACCTATTCTCACCACGTTTTTGGCTTGCTTCCTTTATCGCTACATTTATTGGCGCAATAACAGGCACCTTAATTGTTAATCTAGTTAGTAGTGAGTGGCTAGAAAAAGGCTTACCTCTGCTTATCTTTGCCGTGGCTATCTATACTATTTGGCATCCCCAGCCAAAAGAAGAGCAATACGTATTACCATCAGTCACCCCTATGCTAAAACTTAAGCAATGGCTTCAAGGAACAAGTATCGGCTTTTATGATGGCATTGCAGGCCCTGGCACAGGCGCTTTTTGGACAGTTTCTAGCATGATTTTATATCGGTTAGACATGCTCCGTGCTTGCGGCCTTGCAAAAGCGATGAATTTCACCAGTAACATTACTTCATTAGTTACTTTCATTGTCTTAGGGCAAGTCAATTTTGCACTAGGTTTAACAATGGGGATATGTTTAATGCTAGGTGCTTACATTGGTGCTCATTCTGCAATACGCTTTGGCGCAAAGTTTATTCGACCTGTTTTTGTCACTGTTGTTTTAATTTTAGCAATTAAATTAGCTTGGCAAGCTTGGTTCTAACTTAGCTTGTAATACAAGGTTTCTCTATGATTGACTTATCTCGTCTTATTTCACTGATTGAACAATTAAAACAACAAACAGCTGACGTTGACCGTAAACGTGGCGAATCCTTTAAGCCTCTGTTTGACGAAACGCTATTTAAAACACGTAGTAAGTTGCTTACCCCTTGCGTCAATGAAGTCCATAATGAGCTCCAGTTATTACAAAAAGAGCAACAAGCCGGACGTTTATTACCCGCAAGAACACAGCATCTCTGTGAAAAAATTGTGAGCCAAATTCAAGCTATCCAACGTGAACTAGCCACACAAAACATTCGTAAAAAAGAGCCGAAAAATCAAGCTGTCTGGCGCAGACCAATTAATGAAATATATCAAGATCTTAATCAACATAAAGATTGGGAACGCCGTTTAAAAGCCATGCTTCGTGATAAAGAGTTATTAATTAGTCGTTGTGCTTCACAATTTGAGCAGCAACAGCTTCAAAAAGAAATTCTAGCCCTTGAAGGTAGGATAAGCCGCTGCCAAGCTGCTTTGATAAAAATTGAAACTGACATCAGTAACAGAGAGAGAAAAGGCTAACAATGCTTCCTCTGATTTACCATTCTCAATACTCGGCTCTAACCTTGCCAGAAAAGCATCGTTATCCTATTAATAAATACCGACTGCTGTTTGAGGCTATTTTTCACTCAGAATTAAGTAACAAGGTAAGTATTCACCAACCTAATAGGGCTGATATTGCCAAAATTAAGGCCATTCATAATAGTGAATATGTTGATGACTTACTCTTTAATAGATTGCCAGCAGCAAAAATGCGCCGTATCGGGTTCCCTTGGAGTAATGAATTAATCACTCGAACCCTACTCTCAACAGGTGGCACTCAATTAACGGTTGATTTAGCACTTGAGCACGGTATAGCCATTCATTTAAGTGGTGGTTATCATCACGCCCATCATGATTTTGGTAGTGGTTTTTGTCTATTTAATGACTTAGCCATCGCAGCTAAGCATGCTTTATCTTATTCTCATATCGACAAAGTCATGATTATTGATTGTGATGTACATCATGGTGACGGCACAGCAACACTACTTACCAATGATCCCAACATCATTACTTTTTCTGTTCATTGTGATAAAAATTTCCCAGCTCGTAAGCCTGATTCAGATGTAGACCTTGCTTTAGAAAGAAACACTTCAACAGATGATTACCTCACGGCATTGCAAGGTGTTCTCCCTCTTCTGCTTGCTCAGCACCAACCCGATTTGGTCATATACGATGCCGGCGTTGATATCCACCAGCATGATGAACTGGGATATTTTGATGTTTCTAAACAAGGTCTATACCTACGAGATCATTATATTTTAACCCAATCTAAAGCGCAGAATATTCCTGTTGCCGCAGTCATCGGTGGTGGATATAGAACAAATCATCAAGATTTAGTCGAGCTACACTTACAACTTATTTATGCAGCATTATTCGTACACAACAAATAGCGATAAAGAGAAATTATGCCTGATAACCAAATAACAACAAATACATTAGAAAATGCACCGGAAGAAATAAAGCTCGCGGTAGATTTAATTTATTTATTAGAGAGTAATGACATTGCCCCAGAGATCGTACTTTCCGCTTTAGAAATTGTTCGCAAAGACTTTGAAAATAAAGCATAGACGCCATATTTTTAAAAAATTAGCTCAATTCTCACCAAAAGATAAAAGATACAACTTTTCACCATTAGTATCTTTTATCGACTCAACCAAATATTTAAAATGGCAATAATATACTATAAAGGTATACTTTTAATTGGCGTTATTTAACAGTATGAAACAAACTTCATTATGTCATTTACAGTAAAAAAAATGTTTCAACTAGCTTTGTTAGCTCTTTTAATTGCTACGCCTATTACCTTTACATACTTAAATATTCGGTGTAGTAATTTAAGTAAAGATATTGCGAGCGCATTAAATAAAACGTTAAATAAACGTATTTCTAGCGTTTTAGATCTACCAGAGAACCAACCAGACGCTAAAAGTATGCATGATTTGGTGACATTGGTTCTTTCTTCTCGCTCTCTACGAAGTGTTGCCTACTTTCAAAACAATCATTACATCTATTCAGATCGTAATGCCTCTTTGCATACTCCAATTTCACCTAGCCTGATTGAACGATTAAAAAAGGATAAATTACCACTACTTTATCGCAAACGTAGCTCACTTGATCAGATCGATGAATTACATCTTGTCGTTAAAGGTAAAAAGGGCTTTTATCAGTTATTTATAAACGCACCTTATATGGATGACTGGTTAACTAATGCGGATGAGTATTTACGAGGTTATGTCGTTACCAATAGCGGGAATATATTAATTAATCATAAGAGAAACTATTTATTCCATAAGTCATACCATTCAACTCAATTTCCTTTTAAAGTGATTGTTGGTGCTAAACCTTCTCAGGTGTTATTGAGTATAGCTGCATTGTCTGCTTTTATTTTTATTTTGTGCATGTTCATTATCCTTATTATTAATTACATTCAAACTAATAACTTCTCATTTAAAAAGGATATAGACAGAGCAATAAAAAATAATGAGTTTATTCCTTATTATCAACCTATTGTGTGTAATAAAACTCACCAGATCATTGGAGCCGAATTACTCTGTCGCTGGCTATATCGTCATGCCAAATTGATCACCCCAAACCAATTTATTACAAAAGTAGAATCGAATGGGCAAATAAAACCGATAACGTTACAATTATTAAAACAGCTTTCAATTGATAAGCCTTTAATAGCTCATTCAAATAAAGATTTTTACGTTTCGATAAACGTTACTCTATCTATGCTCAACGATCCCAAATTTGTTGATGATGTCATATTGTTAATTAAGCAGAACCCGTCATTACAACAAGGCTTAGTCTTTGAAATGACAGAAAGAGAAAACACAACCAATGCATTTATCAAATTAGATAACATCATGCAGCGTTTTCGTAGCTTAGGTGTTCGTTGGGCTCTTGATGATTTTGGAACGGGTTTTTCCAGCCTATCAAGCTTAAAAGAGCTCAATTTTGATATTATTAAAATTGATAAACTGTTTGTAAATTCTGCTGATACAGATGCAGTCACAAGCTCAATTTTGAATAACATCGCTTCACTCGGAAAAGAGTTAGAATGTAAGTTAGTCGCAGAGGGTGTAGAGACAGAGACGCAGTTAAATACCCTAAAATCGTTGCTGATTGACTATACACAAGGCTTTTACTTTAGTGCTCCAACTAGCCGTTGTGGTTTTATCGCGTTTAAAATAGAGCATAATGAACTGATTCTAAAAACAATGGATAAATGCACAAAGCGTTGCGTTACATTGAACTATCATAGCCCTTCTATTGATATTTGACCCGTTAAAAATTTATCGTACTGCGTCACAATAAAAAAAGGGCTGATAATAATCAGCCCTTCGTATATATATTAAGTATCAATTAGATACCAGCACGCTTTAACAAGCCAGCCATTAATGCTGAGCTTGATTTCACTTGCTTAGACTTATTTTTAAACTCTTTAGCCAATGACACATCTTTAATTTCATTAGCAATATAAATCATAGAGTTGTACATATCTTTTGGCGTTTTTACACGATCTTTATCATTCAAAGGCTTCAACAACGTCACAACGTCTGCACCTTTCATTTTATTTTCAGTCGTGTATGCAAGCATTGATTCTAGTAGCTTATCCATATCTACCATAAACTCAGAGTTTTCAATGCCCTGCTTTTTCATTTCTTTCAGGTTTTTCTTACGTACCTGCTTAATCACAAATGCAGGTTGGTTAATTTTCTTATAACCATAAATACCGGCAATGATTAATAAAACCACGCCACCTGCTACATAACCCCACACTGAACCTGAAGACTCAGCAACTGGCTGAGCGACAGCAGCAATATTTGCAACAGACTCTGGTACATCAGACATATTTGTAACCTTTTTACTTTAGGAATTCGGAATGCGGCGAGACATTATCACCAACTCGGTAAACAACAATGTGTTTTATGAAAATTCAATTCAAATAGAGTGACCGAGTTCAAATGTGAGGCCATTCTGCCGTTTTCACTGACAAAAATAAAGCATTAATTGCACACTTTTTAACCACATTTTGTTAACTAGTTGTCTCACCACAAAAAGTTCGCACTATTATCTCATGCTATTTGTTATTTGCTATGAATAATTACCATGAAATATAAATTACCAATACAAATCGTGATCTTATCAACATTACTTTCAAAAATGCTCTGTCGGTGTGTGTTGCACAATTTATATAGCACATAAGTTATATATCATTGATAGTCAAAAAATCTCTTTTTAAATTCCCCGATCCGATCCTGGTATACCCTCTGCCACTCATTATCAGATAACGTTCTATATTCATTATTACGCATACTTTCCAAACTCTTTTTTAACTCAAAAAGCTGTTTCTGGTATGTTTCAACTTCTTTCCTTTGATTTTTTATTTGCAGATCCCTTCTGTAAAAATCGGTTGTTTCTTGTTCATTTAAATAAAGCAAAGAAAGCTCTCTTACGAGCAATGCTCGCTCTTCCTCACTGTATGTATTAGGTATATTCCTTAGAGCATAATCAAATGTGGCACTTTTTGATTGAAAAAACATATCAAGGTTTGTCGCTGCCTGTTGTTCAAATATCCGGTTTAATTGTTCTATATATTCAGAAGGCGGGACTTGTTGCAATATCCTGCTTTCGGATCTAAAACGATAATATTTAAACTCTTCCTCAAATAAAAGATCAGTATATTCCCCCCAGACAGTCTCGTATTGTTGTCTAACTTGATTGACTTTTTCGTTAAAGGGAATTTCCATCGGAATACTTAGAGAAGCTAACAACCACTCATCTCTAAGTGATTCAAAGTCACTCAACAGCTTAAATAACGAGTAAGGTAATTGTTTTTCTAATTCTATTAGTTGCCCATCGCATGTATGGGTCGACTTGCATTCAACCCAAAAATTGGTCATTTTATTTAATAACGCATTTCCCTTTAGTGATTGCAATTCGTCGCTGAGTACATGTATGCGCATAATCTTTTCATCAGTGCTCTCTTCAACCTTCTTCAATTCAAAATTATTGTGCTCATTTAAGGCTATTTCAGGTTCTATCAATTCGTTTACGTGGCTTTTTATAAGCCTGTCTGCTTTAACCGTTTTTGGCTCTATAACTTTTGCAGGAGTGATCAGCGTCATATAAACGACGCTGATAAGAAAAATAACGAAAACAAGCGCGAGCCATCTCATTGTGCAATTGTCGCCACAACAGGAAAGTGATCTGATAAATCCCAGTGATACCACAAACCAGAGGACGTAGAACGTGGAATATCAACCCTATTTGTATTTGATTCAACCTGACCATATTCAGTACTTACGACTACGTAGTCTAAATATTCAGAACTTGAGCTCGCATAGCTATTTATTGTCGGATCATAGGTTGCAGATGTATATCCGGTATAAGTAGGCTCATTTGCTCTCAATAGCATATGCATCCACTGGTAATCTTGTGTAAAGAATTTATTTTTATTTACATTAAAATCACCACTATAGATAACGACTTCATTATTTGGAATATTTTGCTTTCTAGCAAAACTATTAATTTCAGAGAATTGATAAATACGATCAACTCTAGCATCAATAGAATCAGTTGAAGCTGCATGAGTCGCAAATACATGATATGACTTACTACCTTTAACTACTTCAGCATAAACAGCACCTTTATCTGCTAAGCAATCTGTTCCGCTACAACGCGAGAATATATGGTAATCTGTTGCAACAATTGGATATCGGCTAACAATAATCACTCCTCCATCCATCGCATTAAATCCTGGAGCATCTAATACTTCGGTTTGATAAGGATACTCTGATGATAACTCTTGCAAGAAAGAATATCTTTCTCCAGAAAAAACTTCTTGGAAAGCAATAACATCATAATCTGATAAAAATTCTGGTAAGGCGTCTAATCTATCTGAAATATGAGAAGCAATAAATGGTAGAGCCCATATATTATAAGTCATCAACTTGAGGGAAGAGTCATCAGTAATTAGAGGTTCAGAGTGTTTAACTGGCGTTATAGTGTAATAAATATCGTCATAACCCGATGTTCTCTTAGCACGAAAAGCTAATTCAGCCGATAAGTCACTATAATCATGAGATGTAAATCTATAAATTGAATAACCAGATTTGTAAGAAGTATTTACATCAGCAGCACTTAGTTTGTATTTGAGAGAAGATCCCCACCAACTGCCTCGCATATATTGCTGTAAATTTACTTGTTTACCACTTTCGGAAGTGACTGATGTTGTAAAATAATATTTCTTTTTATTCTTAACGCCCCAGTTTCGATTAAAGCTTAATACTTTTTTCGTTTCCCATGGCATCAATGTTTGTGCATCCTGAGTCCATTCACTTCCTTCTCTTAATGTATCTCCTTTACCACTGTGACTGACATTTATGCTAAGAGTTTCAGAGGAGTTATTAGTAATATATATATAGGTATCTGAATAGCAATAGCTTGAAAACATTGCAAGTAAGGTAAATAAATAGGATTTAATGTTCATTGTTAACATCTCGTAGATGAAGACGGAATGTTATTTAATTATAGTTCATTTAAAAAAATGACAATTAATCATATTAAAAAAACAAGTGTTATAAACATCTAATTTTATTAAATAAAAAAATAAATTTATTTTTTGAAATTATAAATCGAATAACACGGTCTTATTTAAGATATCCTAAAAAGGTTAGAAACAATGAAATTTTTAATTGTCTTATCAATGCTTCTTACTATTTCAACATCTCATTCAATTATTCTCTCTGAAAGCAAGTTTCAAGAAATTGGTGGAAATATTCATAATATCCCAGAAAGTATCAAAGTAGACAATGAAATACTTAGAGAAATGAGTTTACACCCTGAATATTTAACTGTAGGAAGTATAAGTTCTAAAAAAGGTCGATGTACTGCAACGTTATTAGGACAAGACAATAATGGATTTTCATATATTTTCACTGCTGCACATTGTATGAAATATAATAAAAACAAACAACAATCAGATATTAATGCAACATTTACATCTTGGAATAAAAGAACAATTGCAAAGGGGAAAGGTAAAATTTTTGTACCTAAACCACTAATTAGAAAACCATTATCACACAAAAATGATCACATCTATTATGATATGGCAATATTGAAACTACCGACTGTTGACATTTTATTAGATCAATTTGGTTTTCCTGTACCCTCTCCAATACTTAACGATAATTTTCTGAAGAAGAATGCTAAAGTGAGCTTTGTCGGTTACGGTTTATGGGGGGTTGGGAATGACATATCAAACGATTACAAACCTGCATATGGACAACAACGTCGTTTATATGGTGAAAATATTGTAACGCATATCATATCTCAACATGCCTTTCTGATATGGCTAGTAAACAACAATAGTAACAAATGGGCCCTGCCAACCACAGGTGATAGTGGTTCCGCTTGGTGGTATAAACATAAAGGCTTAAATGTTATGGTAGCCATTACGACTAAAGGCAAAGATAATCTTGCCTTGGGATCCAGTCTATCAAAGAAGATTGATTGGATTAAGAGTGTTTATAGCGATGTAAAACTTTTAAGTAGAACATTTCTGACCATAAAAAAAGACAATAATGCAGGAGAAGTTGGAGATTATTACCAGGTGAAAAAACAAGATGGTTGTTATAACTATTATGAACTATCTAAAATAACGAATGATAGCTATCGTAATCTGCCTGACTCCCATAATGACAATTCAAATTGGCAATTCAGAGGCCCATTTTTTGAACATAATAAACAAGACTTAGTTATGGGAGATATTTTCCTTTACGACAACTCTGAAAGTGGTGAACTAGAACTATTTAAACTCATTTCTCCCAATATTAACAATATAACAAAAACCATCCCAAAAGATCGTAGCGATAACAATTCTTGGATCTACATGAAAAAAGCGGATATAGAGTATAGCCAGTTAATTAACTGTTCTACATACAAAGATACTGTCTACAAAGAACCAACGTTAGAAGAAACATTAGCTGCCTTATCTGAGCTTCAAGAACTATTCAGTAATATTGTTTTTTTAGAGCAATTAGCGAATATGTACGATAATAACTAATAGGTATTATGAGTCTCTCAATGTATAAATATTGATCAAAGCCACCTTTATAATATTCATAAGTAGGCTAGCCTTTAAATAACTTCTATTTTTTAAGGATATTTATGAAATTGGTTTATATTTATTTATTTCTCTTTTCTGCTGCTTCATTTTCAAAGGATACGATAAAAAAGACCTTTAACTTTAAAGAAAACAGAAGTGATATTATAGAAGAGTGCTTTAAAGCGCATACTAATGACGTTCTGCATTTTGAATTCAACAGCTTAGAAGATATTGATTTTAATATTCATTGGCATAAAAACGACGATATTTACTTTTTAGAAAAAATTTCTTCAATCAAGACGAACCTGAATAATTTTACAATACCTGAAGACGACTCTTACTGTATTATGTTCAAGAAACGAGGAGAAGCGAATAACGAAATTCTATTGCAGTACTACATCGAGCCGTATAAAGCATAAATATTGATATTCATTCATCATTTTTAAACGTAAAGATAGTATAAACCTTCTGGCTACGCCTCTATAAAAGAAATATCTGGCGAGCATTCAAGATGGAAACAGGTATCAAACTCTAATCTTGATTCTACAGTTAAGACCTTATTCATCTTAGAGCTAACAAATTTGAAGATGTTTTTAACGCGGGAATGTCTTAGATTTCGCCTGTACATAACAACGCTCTTTTTTGTAGCTAAACTACAACAAAAATAGGTTATGCAGAGGTATGGTGCAAGTTAAGCAGTGAGAAAGTAGAATTATGCAGAGGTATGGTGTAAACAACAGGAATAGCAGATGGGTGGAAGCCCCCACCAGCCACATCCCGGCACACACATCGCCTGCTGCGGTTGCTCCCTTCCGGGCCTGGCCGAGTTCACAAGTTAGTGTTGCGGGAGGACCAATGGGGGCCTCCATAGATTCCTTGTCTCTTGCGAGAACGGAGAAGATTATCTATTAAGCGCATCGATATTGCAAGTTGTTATATAGCAACAATAGTTCAAGTGTGTATTATTTATCCAAACACTAAGATATTGAAAATAAAACCATCGCCTTGCTTCATTTAACTTACTCTTCTTCCTCGGGATCGTCTAATAAAGATTCACCAAGTAGCCCACCACCCAGTACCAGTAGCCAAGACACTAATATCGGATTAGCAACATCAAATTGCGGCATGATGACTAGCGTGGCAAAACCAACAGCAGGTAATACACAAGCCAATTTAGGGATCCATTCATCAAGATGTAATTTATTTAAAGACTGAAGTGCCGCAATAATACCGGTAACACTTAAAGCCAATAATGCAGCATGCTCCATGCCACCAACCCATAAGGGAACCACAAGTAAAAGCGGCCACCATGTATTGCCTTCAACAGGCCGCCAACTTCTAGCAGCAAACCAAATAATGGCAATACCAATAATTTGAATAATAGTCGCACCAATAGAGCCTGGCAGTTTACCCTCCGCTTGTAATGCCATTAAACCTGCATTCATGGCTAATACAATGGAGATCATCAATGAACCTAACTGCCAACATCCCTTAGGCGATGTGCAAATCATCAAAATCGGTAACATCATAAATAAGCTGACAGACAACGCGACTGGTTGTTCTGGCAATACATAACCAAATACACCTAGTCCAAACAATAATAGCCATGCCGCAACACCGCCCTGAGGTAGCAGCCATAATGCTGGGATCGCAAGGGCAAGAATAGGTAACTCTCCCTGACTATGCGCCAAGGCATTAACCCCTAATACGGTCAATAATAAAGTGACAATGATTAGTAATGTTTTATACAACATGGCAACACCTCCTTGCGTTATCCTGTTGTTTAAGAAAAGATGGTTTTTTTTATCTCTAATTATAAATATGGACGATTTTTCTCAGCAAATCTACAGCCAAGTGCATCAAATACCTATTGGTAAAATATCGACTTATGGCGATATTGCAAAATTTTCAGGATTTCCTGGCTATGCACGTCAAGTAGGCCGCTTACTCTCGAACCTTCCCCAAGGTTCAGCGTTGCCTTGGCACCGTGTTATTAATAGCCAAGGAAAGATCTCAATATGTGATAACGGTAGAGCTCGCCAAATAGCAGCATTGCGTAATGAAGGGATTATTGTGACGGAACAAGGACGAGTAAGCCTTAAAACATACCGTTGGGATGGGTACCCTGAATAGCAAAATGCCCGACTATCTTATTCAATCATAATAAATAGAATAAATCGGGCATTACTAATATTGTATAAAACGATTGGATTACACTTTCACCAATGGAATATCTAGGTGTGTGGTTTTTAACGGTTCAATGCTTAAATCTACTGTTGATTGATTACTGAACAATACTTCATCATTGATTTCAATCTTAGCAATAACACGATATGAGGTATCTGGCTTTAATTTACTTTTCACATAATTCAACGTGAAAGAAACAGGTGGCTGTTCACCTTCAGCTAAAAATGAATGTTGGCTGATAACTTTACTCGCACTATGATCAGCTTGAGTAGACTGTTCAACCAATGACACTATAATGCGTGCATTATTCGGTAACACTACACGCTCACGATAACTTACTGTTCCACTTAATGTTCCAACATCATTATCGGTCGGCATGAGGTTAGTACAAGCCGTGATCACTAATGCCGCAATCAAAACCCCAAACCATGCAAAAGAATTTTTCATATTCTTCTCTATTAATCCCTAATCTATATTGCTATAAAGCTCAAATATAATAAAACCAATCCAATCTCTATTTGAACTTGATTTCCCTAAATCGTACTGATAGTAACATAATTAATGGTGCTTAGATGAGTAAAGAACTGAATGAACTTCTCAATCTTCTACAATTAGAACAACTTGAGCTTGATCTTTTCAGAGGTCAAAGTGAAAACCTTGGCCTACCGCAAGTATATGGTGGACAAGTGATTGGGCAGTCCTTATCCGCAGCTAAGCAAACGGTTGAAAAAGAACGCTACTTACACTCCTTTCATAGCTACTTTTTACGCCCTGGTAATTCTGAAAAGCCAATTATATATGATGTAGAAAAACTACGTGATGGTAAAAGCTTTAGTACTCGTCGTGTAAAAGCAATTCAGAATGGTGAGCCTATTTTTTTCTTAACGGCTTCATACCAAGCCAATGAAGAAGGGTTTAACCACCAATCAACAATGCCCAATGTAGTAGGGCCTGAAGGTTTAGCATCTGAAACTCAACTTGTTGATGCCATTGCGCAATATCTACCACCTAAAATAGTGGAAAACTTTGGTAAGAAACGCCCAGTTGAAGTGCGTCCAGTAACTATTATTAATCCATTAAAGCCAACCATTGCTGAGCCTAAACAATATTTATGGATTAAAGCCAATGGCACAATGCCTGAAGATCTTAATATCCATCACTACCTATTGGCGTATGCATCTGATTGGGGATTTCTTGTCACATCAATGCATCCACATGGTGTGACGTTATTTAGCCCGAATATGCAAGTTGCAACCATTGACCATTCAATGTGGTTTCACCGTCCATTTAAGATGGATGAATGGCTGCTTTATGCTATTGATAGCCCATCAGCAAGTGGCTCTCGCGGTATTGTTCGTGGTGAGATTTATAACCAAAAAGGCGAACTTGTTGCATCGGCAGTACAAGAAGGCTTGATCCGTCAACGATAAACTTATCGGCTGAAGGTTAACGCAATCAAGGCAGCCACTAGTAATAAATAGTGGCTGCCTTGATTATATAACCTATACAGGTAATGCCGTGGTGTACTTAAGGGGTTCCATTGCAAATGTCGATGTTACATTCGTTAGTCCCTCAATGCTGTTCACCAATTTCTTATAAAACAGATCAAAAGCCTGCATATCTGCCACTTGTACTTTCATCATGTAATCATAATCCCCCGCCATACGGTAAAATTCCATGACTTCTGGGAACTCTTCAACCGTATGAACAAAACCGTTATACCACTCTTTAGAATGATTACTGGTTTTAATCTGTACAAATGCTATAAAAGATAATCCTAGTTTTGCCGCATCTAATAGCGCAACACGTTGACGTAATATGCCATCTTCTTCTAAACGCTTTAGCCTTTTCCAGCATGGCGTGGTCGTTAAATTAACAGCTTCTGCTAATTCAGATAACGCTAGCGTTGCGTCTTGTTGCAACAAACGCAGTAATGTTCTATCTACAGCATCCAAACTTGACATCCCATACCACCAATAAGCAATTAAGTAGAAATATTTTCTAAATTTTATCGTTTTTTTGCAAAACAAAGCAAAGACTTTTCTCTGTAACTTGGTAATATAATTGTTAAGCAATCAACATAAATACAACAACAATAATAAAATCAATACAGTGGAGTCACGCTATGACACAACAACTAAACAATCAATGGGTTAATAACGCTATTCGTAAAATTGATGCTGATTATCAACGCTCAGCAGACACCCACTTAATTAAATTAGAGTTACCTAGCCTAGACGGTATTGATATTTATCTTAAAGATGAAAGCACGCATCCAACCGGAAGCTTAAAGCACCGTCTTGCTCGTTCGTTATTCCTATATGCTTTATGTAACGGTTGGATTAAAGAAGGTACACCGATCATTGAATCATCATCAGGTAGTACCGCCGTTTCTGAAGCATATTTTGCACGTTTACTTGGGTTACCATTTATTGCTGTCGTGCCACGTAAAACAGCGTGTAAAAAAATAGAACAAATTAAATTTTATGGGGGTAGCGCCCATTTTGTTGACTCTCCTGCTGCAATTTATGACGAATCTCGCCGTTTAGCAAAAGAGTTAAATGGTCATTACATGGATCAATTTACCTATGCTGAACGTGCCACCGACTGGCGTGGTAATAACAACATCGCTAACAGTATTTTTGATCAAATGAAGTTAGAGCGCTTCCCTATCCCAAGCTGGATTGTAATGAGCCCTGGTACTGGTGGGACATCAGCAACAATTGGTCGTTATATTCGTTACCAAATGCAACCAACACAACTGTGTGTGGTTGATCCAGAGAACTCAGTATTTCACGACTACTTTATGCAGCGTGATAATACGATTACTGGCAACACAGGCAGCCGTATTGAAGGTATTGGTCGTCCTCGAGTTGAGCCAAGCTTTATTCCTGATGTGATCAATGAAATGCGTAAGATCCCAGATGCGGCAAGTGTTGCCACTGTTCACTGGTTAGAAAAAATTATTGGCCGTAAAGCTGGTGCATCAACAGGTACAAACCTGTTTGGTGTCCTACAAATCGCAGCCGAAATGAAACAACGTGGCGAAACAGGCTCTATCGTTACGCTGTTATGTGATAGTGGCGAGCGTTACCTAGACACCTACTACAACCCTGAATGGATCAGCGAAAATATTGGCGATTTATCAGCATATACCGAACAGTTAGAACAATTGGAAAAATTCGGTCAATGGTAAGTATCACGCTTCAATGAACAACCCCTTGGGGAGGTTAGCCACAGCGCCTCCCCCCCTCTATTAAACTTTGTGTCTGTGTACGTTGAACGTTGATAAACCAAGTACTGCCTTAACTTGGATAATCTTTAAACGCGATACGTTATTTTGCCGTACTTTATGTACGGCTTTTTTTCGTCTATTACATCTAAAACTTTGCAGCGGACAACAGCTGAGTTAGCATAGATAGACGTTCTAAAGAATGTCTATCTACCGACTGTTTCTCGGTAATTTTTCAAAAAAGGAACACCTATATGTCAAAAGCAGTTGTTGTTTTCAGTGGCGGTCAAGATTCGACTACGTGCCTTATTCAAGCTCTGGCGCATTACGATGAAGTGCACTGTATTACATTTGATTATGGCCAACGCCATAAATTAGAGATTGAAGTGGCAGAAGCTATTGCCAAAGATCTTGGCGTAACAGCACATAAAGTAATGGATGTCGGCCTATTAAATGAATTAGCCATTAGTTCACTAACACGTGACAATATTGCTGTCTCTCATGAACTACAAGAAAACGGATTACCGAACTCCTTTGTTCCTGGTCGTAATATTCTATTTTTAACCTTGGCTGGTATTTACGCCTACCAAATTGGTGCTGAAACCGTTATCACCGGTGTATGTGAAACTGACTTTTCTGGCTACCCTGATTGCCGTGATGAATTTGTTAAATCATTAAACCAATCATTAGTACTCGGGATGGATCGCCCATTAACGATTGCAACACCATTAATGTGGCTAAATAAAGCAGAAACATGGGCGCTAGCAGATCAATACCAAAAACTAGACTATGTTCGTGAAAAAACACTGACTTGCTATAACGGTATTATTGGTGACGGTTGTGGTGATTGCCCATCTTGTGATTTACGTCGTGCAGGGCTTACTGATTACTTAGATCATAAAACCACTGTGATGAATGCTCTGAAAGCAAAGCAAGCGCAGCAAGCATAATAACCACTGAGTGACCTATAAAAACGGCATGATGGTACAGAGAAAGTAACCATCATGCCGTTTTTCTTAATCGTGTTTAACTGCGCTTTAATTAGTCGCGAAAAGCCGCAAAATCATCTGCACAATCAACAAGCTGATCACGTGTTAACAAAAACACACCATGACCACCATTTTCAAACTCTAACCAGGTGAATGGAATATGCGGATATTGATCTTCCATGTGGATCATGGAGTTACCCACTTCACAGATCAAGAAGCCATCATCTTTTAGGTAATCGGGTGCATTGGCTAAAATACGACGCACTAAATCTAAACCATCAAACCCTGCCGCAAGACCGAGTTCAGGCTCGTGACGGAATTCATCTGGTAGACTATCCATATCTTCTTGATCCACATACGGTGGATTAGACACGATAAAGTCGTACTTATCTTTTGGTACATCACGAAGCAAATCAGAACGAAGTGGGATCACTTGTTGCTCTAAGCCGTGATCAGCGATATTCTGCTCAGCAACAGCCAGTGCTTCAGGTGAAATATCAACGATATCCACTTCCGCTTCTGGGAACATGTGTGCACACGCAATACCAATACAACCACTACCCGTACATAAGTCCATAATACGTGTAGGCTCTTGGTTTAAAAGTGGCTCAAAACGGTTTTCAATCAATTCGCCAATCGGAGAACGTGGAATAAGAACACGCTCATCAACGAAGAATTCCATACCACAGAAATAAGCAATATTTGTTAGGTATGATACGGGTGTACGATCGTCGATACGGCGAATAACGCGCTCAACAATACTCTGACGCTCACTACGAGTTAAACGAGAATCTCGAACTTCAGGTGGAACATCTAACGGTAAATACAATGTAGGAAGAACAAGCTGAACCGCTTCATCCCACGCATTATCGGTACCGTGACCATAAAATAGACCTGCGGCATTGAAACGACTTACCGTCCAACGTAACATGTCTTGCAATGTATGAAGTTCGTTGACAGCTTCGTCGACAAAAATCTTATCCAAAATAGCCTCCGAAAAACGCGACATTACCGCTATATAGTTGTTGGAATTTCATTATGAGTAAAAAAGATCCAAACCTTGATGAAGAGATGGCTCTCTTCAAAGATGCGATAAAAGGCGTAAAAAAGTTTTCGCATGATACCATAATCACGCCACGCAAACAGACTACAAAAGCTGATAAAGCAAAAGTCATGGGCAAAGAAAGTCAAAACCATGAATTTTATTTCTCAGATGAATTTGAGCCTCATCTTAATGAAAATGGCCCTGTGCAATATGCACGCGACGGCGTTTCTAAGTATGAAGTAAAAAAGTTACGTCGGGGTGTTTACGTACCTGACATTTATTTAGATATGCACGGCATGACGCAACAAGAAGCCAAGCGAGAACTCGCCGCTATGATTGCAGCCTGTATAAAAGAGAATGTGTCTTGTGCCTGTGTAATGCACGGTATTGGAAAGCATATTTTGAAACAAAAAGCGCCGATGTGGTTGGCACAACATCCAGATGTACTCGCTTTTCACCAAGCTCCCCTTGAATTTGGTGGGAATGGCGCACTACTCGTGCTTATCGAAATACCTGAAAGATAAAAGAACATCGAGTAAGCAAAACGCGCATCGCAATATCACTTACTCGGTTGTCCTATTTTAATAGCTTGGTTTTACTATATGTCCAACCTTCACTACTTTACCGTGATTAAATAGCGTCACTTCTCCAGTGGCGCATATTTTTAAACGTCGTTTAATCACGGTTTCATCGTAAAAGTATTCACAGTCATCATTTCGTGCACTATCAATACGCGCAAAAATACGAATAGGCCCTTCACCGATCGCATTGGAATAATTAGCAAAGGTTAATGTGCTTCCCGTACTCGATACATGCATGCCTTCTTTTCGTCCATCTGACCACTTGATCATACCATTTGCTGAAATACGAACAGGCTCAGCGGTAGAAGCGCAGCCCATTAGCAATATCGAAGTGAGAAAAGAAATTAACGATACTCTTACCATAACCAGCACTTACCTATTGTCCGTCATCAAAGCCATATTATTGTGGTACGTTTTGCCAAACCAATTCTGCATTATCCATGTCAGGATCGTAATCAATAGCAGCAATGGCCGAAGTACTAAACATAGGGGGCTGTATGCCTGCCACCAACTCTGAGGTTAAATATCCCACCAGAGGTAGATGTGAAACTAATAGAACCGATTGTGGCTTTTCAACCCCAATCATTGCTTTTAAATAATCGACTACCGTTACAGCATCACCATAAGGGGTGATCTCATCACTCACTTGAACATTTGCAACACCCGGTAATACACTTTCCATACATTGCCATGTTTGTTGCGCGCGTAAATACGTACTCACCAGTACAGTGTCTAATGGTTGATTTAATTGCTGGGCTAGCATTTCCGCCATCTGTTTTGATTGGCGTGAACCGCGCTCTGTCAACGGGCGCTCTGCATCACTCGCCGCAAAATTTTCAGCTTCACCGTGACGCATAATATAAATTCGCATAAGTTTCCGTTTCTCTTCGTTAAACAGGTCGTTCAATGAGTTGTGATAATGAGGCTTATTTTATTACTAATTGACATGCTAATGCATTTTTTTCAACGTATCTCTCTATCATGCTAGCAACTCCCTTTCATATCGCATACTCCTTACGCAAATTTGATAACGAATCCGTGACAAGGTTAGCCAACCTGAACAAATCATTTATTAAAATAGGATTAAGCCTTGACGTTGGGTTTTCATATCACGCTCATAACTACGTAAATAAAGTTAACTATCAGTTTGCCAGTCTGTGTATTGGAGGTCATAATTGATCCAATTCTCCTTTAAAAATAGGCTCTTCCTGTGCATATAAGCCCAAATGATCACAAGCAGTATCGCTATCTTACTTTAGCGAATGAACTACGCGTATTGCTGGTTCATGATGCTGAAGCGCCTCGCTCCGCTGCTGCCTTATCCGTCGAAATTGGTCATTTTGACGATCCTCTTGATCGTCAAGGTATGGCGCACTTTCTCGAACATATGCTGTTTTTAGGTACTGAAAAATATCCACGTGTTGGGGAATTTCAAACCTTTATCAATCGCAGTGGCGGCAGTAACAATGCATGGACTGGAACAGAAAACACGACGTTTTTCTTTGAAGTCAGCCCCCATGCTTTTAAAGAAGGATTAGATCGTTTTGGGCAGTTTTTCACTGCACCATTATTTAATGAAGAAGCCGTTGATAAAGAAAGACAAGCTGTTGATTCTGAATATAAATTAAAAATAAAAGATGATGTCCGCCGCCTTTATCAAGTACAAAAAGAAACCATTAACCCAGAGCACCCTTTTGCTAAGTTTTCAGTCGGTGATCTTACGACACTAGACGATCGTGATGGCAAATCTGTACGGGATGATTTAATAGCTTTTTACCATCAACATTATTCAGCGGATGCGATGGGTCTCGTCTTATTAGGCCCCCAACCATTAGATGAATTAGAACAATTCACGAATGACTTTTTTAGCCATATTCCAAAAACAGATGTTGTAAAAACACCGCTTACTACGCCGTTTGTGACCGAAAAACAACAACAACAATTTATTCAAATTGAACCAATTAAAGAACTACGAAAGTTAACGCTGTCATTTTCTTTGCCGTGTGTAGATGAGTTTTATACCGCGAAACCCTTATCTTATATTGCCCATTTACTAGGCAATGAAGGTCAAGGTAGTTTGATGTCAGTTCTCAAAAAACGGGGTTTTATTAATACCTTAACCGCCGGTGGCGGCGTTAGCGGCAGTAATTTCAGAGAATTTACCGTAGGTTTGAATTTAACGCCGAAAGGTCAAGATCACATTGACGAGATAGTCACTAGCGTTTTTCAGTGCCTTAAACTCATTAAGCTACATGGCTTAGCTCAATGGCGACAACAAGAGAAGAAAGCTGTACTTGAAATGGCTTTCCGCTATCAAGAAAAAAGCCGTCCATTAGATACTGTCAGTTATTTGGTTTTAAACCTGTTGCATTATAAACCGGAAGATATCATCTACGGTGATTATATGATGGAGCAATACGATCATACCTTAATCGAGCAGATCTTAGATTACCTTGAGCCGACCAATATGCGATTAACCTTGGTTGCTCAAGGTGGCCATTATGATCGCACAGCACAATGGTATGACACGCCTTACTCAGTAACACCATTTACCGCGGAACAAAAAGCGTTATGGCAAGATATTGAACTGGATCCTGAGTTAACACTACCCGAGCGCAATATATATCTTTGTGATAATTTTGAGCCTTTACCACTTGAACCTGGCTCAGAATTACCTCCTCAGTTAATTCAAGATTTACCTGGGTTTCGTTTATGGCATAAACAAGAACATGATTTCCGCGTACCTAAAGGTATAGTTTATGTTGCCATTGATAGCCCGCATGCGGTGAGTTCACCACGTAATATCGTAAAAACTCGCCTATGTGTTGAAATGCTATTAGAAGCGATAAATGAGACCGCTTATCCCGCTGAGATTGCAGGTATGTCGTATAATCTTTATGCTCACCAAGGGGGAGTGACGCTTCAGTTATCAGGCTTTAGTGAAAAACAACCTTTGCTTATGACGCTGATACTTGAGCGCTTTGCTGGGCGAAAATTTGATCACGATCGTTTCACCAATATCAAAGCACAAATGCTACGTAATTGGCGTAACGCAGCTGAAGATAAACCGATTTCACAATTATTTAATCAGCTAACAGGATTACTACAACCCAATAATCCGCCCTACCCTGTCATGATTGAAGCGT
Source organism: Photobacterium sp. GB-1 (assembly GCF_003026165.1). Classification (NCBI taxonomy): domain Bacteria; kingdom Pseudomonadati; phylum Pseudomonadota; class Gammaproteobacteria; order Vibrionales; family Vibrionaceae; genus Photobacterium; species Photobacterium sp. GB-1. Next base: position 430,390 of record NZ_PYOB01000001.1, read on the forward strand.
TAGAATCAATCGAGTTAGATGAGCTACCAAGCTTTGTTGATGAAATGTTCGCAGAGCTTCATATTGATGCCTTTGTGTATGGCAATTGGCTTAAAAAAGATGCGTTAGCATTAGCTGAAATATTAAAAGATGCATTCCGAGTGACTGACCAACTTTATGGTGAATCACAACGTCCGCTGGTACATTTAGACAATGCGGGTACATTAACGTATGAGTTAGATTGTAATCATGAAGATTCAGCAATCTTAATGTATTACCAATCTCAGGAAACCACACCTGAGCAAATTGCGATTTATACGTTAGCTAATCATTTAATGTCGACCACGTTCTTCCATGAGTTACGCACGAAACAACAACTGGGTTATATGGTAGGAACGGCCAATCTACCGCTTAATCGTCATCCAGGGTTGATCTTATATATTCAATCACCTGTTGCCGATCCAAGTTACTTATCAGAGGCAATTGATGATTTTACCAATGCTTTTGCACTTGTATTGCTCGAATTGAATGAAGCGCAATGGCAAGACAGTAAGCAAGGTTTAATTGCTCAAATTTCAGAGCCAGATACTAATTTACGATCTCGTGCTCAACGGTTTTGGGTAAGTATCGGCAATAAAGATGAAACGTTCCAACAACGTCAGCGTGTTGTTGATGCGCTTAAACAATTAGATCGTGTAGATATGATCAAATTTGTTGTTGATACCATTAAACCAAGAACAGCGAATAGATTAGTCATGTATTACAAAGGCAAAGCGCATAGTGATTACGCACCTTTAGAGATAGGTCAACCAATTGAATCAGTCACAGAATTTCAAGATAATGCTTATTAAGCTGGCATGACTCGTCTAACAATTAAGACGACCGTCTACATAACGAGCCATATTTACAAATAAGTGTTAAATATGGCTTTTTGTCTATTGTCATTCGTTGTGTATAACATTTATTAAGAGAATTAAGGCTTTATTGAATAGCAAAAAAAACCGATGGCCTAAGCTCATCGGTTTTTTTCATTAATCTATTGGCTAATAGAACGTTTTCTCTTCTTTGGCCATATCAAGTAATCGCTCGCACGGTTTAAAGCGATCACCATACTTATCTGTGTACTCGTTTAGCATATCAACAAAACGCGTTATCCCAATATGATCCATATAACGGAATGGCCCGCCTAGGAACGGTGGGAAGCCGATACCGAAAATAGCGCCAATATCGCCATCTCTTGCCGAACGGATCACACCTTCATCTAAACACCTTGCTGCTTCATTCAGCATCATTAAACTACAACGAACCGCGATTTCAGTTTCAGATTCTTTAATCTTTGGTTCCAACTCAAGAAGCTTATAAACCGACTTATCGACTTCTTTTTTCTTGGTATTATAACGATAAAAACCTTTACCGCTTTTACGTCCCTTGCGATTATCCTTCAGCAATAAATCAAACACATCTGGTGCTTCAAATCGTTCACCGAGTTCAGCTAACAGAATAGGACTTATCTTCGCGCCGATATCAACACCAACTTCATCCAATAATGTGATTGGCCCAACAGGGAAACCAAAGTTAAGTAAAGCTGTATCTATATGTTCAATCGGCTCACCACTAAGAAGTACGCGTGCCGCTTCATTCATATAAGGCGCTAGTATACGATTAACATAGAAGCCTGCTTTATCACCGACCACTATCGGGGTTTTACCTTGTTTTTTCGCCAAGGCTACAACCGTTGCAATCGTCTCTTCTGACGTTGCACTCCCTGTTTCCGTGCCTTGATGTGGAATGACCTCAACCAATGGCATTTTTTCTACAGGACTAAAATAGTGAAGACCAACAACATTCTCAGGATGCTCTGCCGCTTGTGCTATTTGATTGATCGGCAATGAGGATGTATTCGTGGCAAAAATTGTGGTTGGTTTTGCATGCTCTTCAACATCTTTTACCATTTGATGTTTGAGCGCTAAATCTTCAAATACCGCTTCAATCACGACATCGGCCTGATTAAAGCCAGTAAAATCAGTCCCACCTGTTATCGTTAGCATTTGTTTTTGTAATGTGGCTTTCGAGATAATTTTACGCTTACGTTTTTTCTCAAGTAGCTTGAAATTGTACGCTAGCGCATTTTGGATACCATCATTACTAATATCTTTGATCCGTACCGGATAACCTGCTTTCGTTGCTGTAACATGACTAATACCGCCGCCCATTAAACCGCCACCCAATACAGCGACTCGTTCGACAGTTAATGGCTCTGCCTCTGAACCCGTTTCTTTTTTCATTGCTGTTGTGGCAAAAAAGATACTACGAAGCGCGGCGGATTCCGGTGACATCACCAATTCACCAAATACTTTAGCCTCTTGTTCTAACCCTTTTTCCATCCCATGCTGTAAACCATATTTCACAACTTCTAAAATGGCATCAACAGCAGGATAATTCCCACGTGTTTTCTCATGTGCTTTTTTCGCCGCTTGATCAAACACTACTGAGCGACCTAATGGATTTCCGCCCAATGCCCAATTTTGCATGGATGATTTGCGGCTAGGTTTTGGCGATAAAGCCATTTGCTCGGCAACATTTAATAAAATACTTTCAGGGACAACTTGATCAATCACCCCCAATTTCACCGCTTTTTTCGCGCGTAATTGCTTACCCGATAAAATCATGTCAAGCGCATTAGCTACGCCAATCAAACGAGGTAAACGCTGAGTACCGCCAGAGCCCGGGAGTAATCCCAACTGTACTTCTGGTAAACCTAATCGGGTTTTATCACCATCACTACAAACTCGGCTATGGCAAGCAAGAGCAAGCTCTAAGCCGCCCCCTAAACATGGGCCGTGAATCGCTGCAACCACATGAAAAGGCAGTTGCTCTAACTGTGAAAATAAAACCTGTCCTTTTACAGCTAAGGCTTGTGCCTCTTGTGCTGTTTCACAGGCTGACAACATGCGAATATCAGCGCCAGCGACAAAGTTATCAGGCTTACCTGAATAGACAACAAGCCCTTTAATATCAGAACGTGCTTTAAGCTCTGCGAGCACTGATGTTATTTGCTCTGAAAATTCAGCTTGTAAGGTGTTCATTTTCTCGTTTGGCACATCTATTTTTAGCCAAGCAACACCATTATCCTTGTACGATAAACTAAATGCAGATTGCGTCATTATTCAGCCTCCAAAATCATTGCCGCACCTAAACCACCAGCTGCACATGCCGTATTCAATGCAAAGCCACCACCACGACGTTTTAACTCACGCAAAGTTTGGGTGATCATACGTGCGCCTGTTGCTGCAAATGGATGCCCGTAAGCCAATGAGCCACCTAACACATTGAATTTATCCATATCAACTTCACCAATCGCATCAATACGGCCTAACTTTTCACGCGCAAACTTAGTAGAAGCAAACATTTTTAAATTTGCTAATGTTTGGGCAGCAAAAGCCTCATGCATGTCAATCAAGGTTAGATCAGATAAATTTAAACCTGCACGTTCCAGTGCAACAGGTGTCGCGTAAGAAGGTCCCATCAGCATATCGCTTTCAACCCCTATTGCGGAAAACGCGTAGGAACGAATATATCCTAATGGTGTTAATCCTAATTCCTTAGCTCGCCCTTCTCGCATCATCAGTATTGCGGCTGCGCCATCCGTTAATGGGGTCGCATTTGCTGCTGTGACTGAGCCATATTTACGATCAAAGGCTGGTCGTAATTTGGCATAAGATTCAAGAGTCGATTCTTCACGAATGTTGTTATCTTTATCTATCCACTGGCGATAAGGTTGTGGGAATGCCGTCATCACTTCATCACGGATCAATCCATCTCGCCATGCTTGTGCCGCTAATGTGTGTGAACGGTGAGCCAATGCATCTTGCTCTTCACGACTAATACCATGTGTTTTTGCCATCTGCTCTGCGGTTTGTCCCATGCTCAATCCTGTTGAATATTCAGCAACGGCAGGCGGCACAGGCATTAAATCTTTCATGTTAAGCGAACTTAATAACTTAAGCCGTTTTGACATGGTTTTCGCCTTGCTAAGTGCAAGTAATGTAGCAGCCATTTTTTTACTTACGCCAATGGGTAATACCGATGATGAATCAGCACCACCTGCGATACCAATATCGATCGTGCCTGAAATAATACTTTCGGCAACATTCGCAGCGGCTTGAAAACTAGTGGCACAGGCACGGGTAACACTGTAAGCATCAGTATGAATGTTCATACCAGTACCCAATACAATCTCACGCGCGATATTTGGCGCTTCTGGCATTTGTACCACTTGCCCAAACACCACTTGATCAATAAGCATCGGATCAAAATCAAGCGTTTGTAGCATATCATTGACAACCAGCTTTCCGAGATCCAAAGCAGGAACACCATCGAAAGCGGTAGATTGACGAGCAAATGGAGTACGTAAACCGCTAACAACGGCAATACGTTCCCCTTGACGAGTAGTAAGATTTTGGAGACGTGTCATCGCAACTCCTTTTGATAATTTGGCTTACAGTAAGCCGTTTGGCACACCGTGCACTAGAGGTCAGACCTCACAATTGTAAGCCAAATGTTACCAAATTCAATCAAGTGTTTAAATTTAACGGAAGAAGTGTCAAAGATTGTGATCTATCCTCTCAGTTTTAAAACGATATTAAGCGGAAAAATGCAGATAATTAGAGAGAGAATTAGAAAAGATGTAAAAATAGAGGTCAACAAAGATAAAAAGGCAAAAAAAAACCATACCTTATAAGGTATGGTCATAATTCACGCGGAAAGCAATCTGCGTAATGAATAAGTCAATCAACATAAAGCTAATTGCAAATCAGGAAAACCTGATAGGAGAAAGTAAAGTCAGCCTTCAAAAGGAAGTTGTCATCTTGCTCAACAGATAGCATTACAATAGCCGGTTTTGCAACCCACCATCTCGCTATCAGATGACGCTGTCACTATAACGCGCTGCTGGAATCAAATTTTGAACCAGATCAATTTTAGTGTGAATTATCAGCTTAATTATAAAAAAGAAAGGTAAACACCTTATAGCTTTCTTTATTCATAAGATTTTTCGTAAGGACAACGACGGATATTGCCATGTTCAAAAATTTTTTTGGTAAGAAAAAACACGATCCCTCGGTCTCTTTAGATATGGACAAACAAAGAAAATACGAGGCCCTTGTTAGGGCTTGGCATCGGGATCTCTACCGTTACGCATATTGGTTGTGCCACGACCAGCATATTGCTGAAGACTTGGTACAAGAAACATGCTTACGCGCATGGCGTTCCCTTGATAGCCTACAGGATGATAAAGCTGCTAAGGCATGGTTAATTACCATACTTAGGCGTGAAAACGCACGTCGGTTTGAAAGAAAACGATTTGATTTGGTTGATATTGATGACCATGCAATTGCTGATTCCACACCCAGTGTTGAAATGAATACTGAGCAACATATGCTTCAACGTTTAATCATGAATTTGGCACCGGAGTATAGAGAACCACTCATTTTACAGGTCATGGCTGGTTTTAATGGTGATGAAATTGCAGAGATCCTTGAACTTAACCGAAACACTGTGATGACTCGCTTATTTCGAGCCCGTAACCAATTAAAAGAGCAACTTGAAAATAAAGAGTCAAAAAGGGGGAATCAGAATGGATGAACTAGAATTTAGACGGAGATTATTAGCTGATCCACATGATAATGATCCCACTGTAACGGCATGTAAACATCAATCGATCGCAAATAAAAAGTTTTCCGATGAATTACAACAGCTTGATATCCAATTAGAGCAAGCGCTTAAAGTCGATGTACCCGATGATCTGGCGGATAAAATTTTATTTCAACAAGCTGGAGAAGAAACCAACAAGAAAGGCATTAATCGCTATTGGTCTTATGGCCTCGCCGCCTCTGTTGCTTTTGCTATTGGTCTCTTTGTTGGGCAAATGAATTTGCTACCAAGCCAACAGTTACCAATCAATAGCCTTGCCAATGTCGCACTTGAACATGTTTCTTATGAAGCAAAATTTGTCGATAACATCGATGAAAAAGCAACGTTGCAACAAGTGAATGCAAAGCTGCAACCTTTTGGTTCGGAAATGAAAGATTTACCAGGGCACATTTATTATGTGAACTATTGTGGCTTTGATGGCAAACGCTCATTACATATGGTGATGGATACACCTCAAGGTAAAGTCACGGTATTTGTTGTTCCAACCCCAAGCCATGCTATTTCTAACTCAACAGACAATAACAATGAAAGTTTAGTCGTACCGATCAGAGAAGCAAGTTTGATTATTGTTGGCGATAAGGGTCAAAACTTAATGCCAGTTGCGAGTAAAATCAAAAACGACCTTAGCTGGGAAATCTAATTTTCCTACTGATTTTTAGTCCTTCTTAATAACGGCAACACACGCTATGTTGCCGTTTTTCAAATCTGATATTTGTCGTTAAAACAACCTAAAACATCGACATTTGATACCAAAATCACTATAAGTTTCGTTAAAAAGTATTTTTACTTAGACATAACACTGGTCAGATTTGATTAAGTCAGTACACCCCCTACAATCATCGAAAATTAGCCAACATAGGCTAATAAAAAACAATAATATATATAATTAGGAATTATTCTAAGCATGAATAAGAAGCAAATTTTTACACGCTCAGTGATTACTGCTGCTATCGCCTTAGCTTCATCACAATCTATGGCAGCGGGCTTTCAGCTGAATGCACAATCTGCAACCGGTCTTGGCCGTGCATTTTCAGGTGACGGTGTTATTGCTGACAACGCATCAACAATGGCAAAAAACGCTGCATCAATGACATTATTTGATGCACCTGCACTGTCTCTTGGTATTATCGCCATTGATACTGACGTTAAAGTAAAAGATGCAACATACAATGGTTATCAGATCCCTGATGATCAAATTGGTGGTACTAGTTACGCGCCAAACATCTACTACATTCAGCCTATCAACGATAAATTCGCTGTAGGTGCATCACTTTACTCAAACTTCGGTACTAAAACTGAGTTTAGTGATAACTACGCTGCAAATGTATTTGGTGGTTTAACTGATGTAAAAAGTGTGAACTTAGGTTTAAGTGCTGCTTACCGCATTAACCAGCAACTAAGCATTGGTGGTGGTTTAGACGTAATTTACGGCAGTGGTAAACTAAATCGCTATATACCTGCAGGAAAAATTCCAACACCTAATGGTACGATCAATACACCAAAAATTGATTTACTTGATGTTGATGCCGATGGTGTAGCACTTGGCTTTAACCTAGGTACTATCTACGAACTCGATCAAAACAACCGTTTTGGCTTATCTTACCGCTATAGCCCAACATTAGAAGCTAAAGGTGATATGCACTATGCGGGCAACGACCTTAGCGATCAGAAGCTAAAAATGCCATTACCAGATATGGCAGAATTTTCTGGTTTCAATAAGCTAAATGATAAATTTGCGGTTCACTACAGCATTCAATGGATCCGCTGGAGCGAGTTTGACGTTCTAGAAACAACTGGTGGCGTTAAATTAAATGATTACCAATGGCAAGATGGATGGCACTACTCTATCGGTGGTACTTACTACCTAAACGATCAGTGGACACTTCGTGCCGGTTACATGCATGACACTAGCGCACAGGATTCAAAAACGTCTATTTCTGTACCTGATTCAGATCGTAACTGGTTATCTGGCGGCTTTAGCTACCACCTAGACAGCAAGTCTACCATCGACTTTGGCTTAACTTACCTTATTGGTAAAGATGTTAAAGCAGATGAAACCAATCCGCTCGGTATGTCGGTTGACGCAACTACTCGTGCAAATGCATGGTTGTACGGTCTACAATACAGCCGTTCATTCTAATTTCAGCGTACACTTGAACGCTAAAATGATTAAAAGGAGCCGTTTGGCTCCTTTTTTAATCTTTTCACTACCACTTCCACCTCACTTTCCTTTCATTAATTCACTCGACACGTTCAAAATTTGTATAAATAACAATCAGAACAATACAACAACTGGTACATGTGTACGCTGAAAATAGATCAGATCAGAACAGCACGAACAAAAAGTAACGGATATAATTCCAAAATAAACAAATCAAAGGAATATTACTTCAATAAGTAGAATTTATAGCGATAAATTGTCACGCTATTAATTGTTAAGGGTATTATTCGCGACTTAGTTTCAGCGAACAATTAGCGATTAATATTAAAATGATGAATAAAAATAAAATTACATTATCTTTAACGGCTGCATTAGCATTAGGCATGAGCTCTAACGCCCTAGCTGCAGGATTCCAATTGGCTGAATATTCAGCAACAGGTTTAGGCCGCGCATTTGCTGGTGAAGCAGCAATGGCTGACAATGCCAGCGCCCAATTCCGTAACCCTGCAATGCTGACATACCTTGAAGGTACGCAAATATCAGTCGGTGCAATTTACGTTGACCCAAACATTGATGTTAAAGGGAATCTACAACTTAATGATCAAACCATAGATCAAACTGAATCTCGTGATATCGCTAATAGTGCCGTTATTCCCAATTTTTATATTTCTCGTCAATTGAACGATAAAGCAACATTAGGCCTAGCATTTGGTACAAACTTTGGTATGCGTACCGAACTTGGCACCCAGTTCACTGCCTCTCTTTTCGGTAATCAAGCGGAAGTACACACCGTTGAAATCAACCCTAATCTTGGTTACAAAATTAATGACCAATTTAGTGTTGGTGCCGGTGTGCGTTATATTATGGCAAAAGGCCACTTCGGCGCGGCACTGCCAAGCGCACTACCAGCGGCTGTTTCTGGAATGTTGTCACCACAACAGAAATATATTTATGATCAAGGCTTAGCGGGTAAAAATCTTAAATATATGGAAGGAGAAGATAATGCATGGGGTTGGCAAGCAGGTGCAGCATGGCAAATTAACCCAGCAAACCGTATTGGCGTAAGCTATCGCTCAGCTGTTGACCTAAACCTTAGCGGTCACGCTAGCGGCCTTGCATACAACAACCAAACTTTACCCGGTTCATTACCGCTTGAGCTTCCAGCATCTGCAGAGATTGCAACCTTACACCAGTTAACCGATCAATGGGCTATTCATACCAGCATCAACTGGACAGATTGGAGCAGCTTTGAAAAATTAGAAGCGAATATTCCGGCTCTTGGTTCACACAGTAACGATCTAATTAAAGAAGAAAACTGGAAAGACAACTACCGTTTTGCTATCGGTACTACTTACCAAGTAAACAGTAAACTCGCACTTCGTTCTGGTATTGCCTATGACATGGCTGCAGTTGATGAAGCCCACCGAACTCAAACGATCCCTGAAACTGATCGTACTTGGTTAAGTCTTGGTGCGGGTTACCAGTGGTCTAAGAATTTAACATTAGATGCAGGCCTGACCTACGTTTATGCGAAGAAAGCGCACCTAAACGAAACAGATAAGAGTATTAATGGCCTGGCTAGCGGCCTACTTCAACAACCAACTAAACTCTCTTTCGCTGGTACAACATCTGGTGATGTGTGGTTAGCGGGTGTACAAGCAAGCTACCGTTTCTAAGTAAAATAAAATTTATTTAGAAAAACAAGCTCGCTACAAACTATACCACATATAAAAAGACCTCCTTATTGGAGGTCTTTTTTAGTTAAGTAATATTACTGATCATCAATTTCATCAAGATAACTATCATCAAAACTATCTGCTTGTTGCTCTTGGTCAACTTTACCGTCACTGGCAACAAAGTCTTTATATTGAATATATGCATCACGAGTAAATACATATGGATCGGGTGAGTTTTCTAGCATCGCTTCTTGTTGTGCTAATGCAGCACGATCTTCCATCCCCTGAAAAAGCCATTTACCTAGCCCTTCCCAAATATTTAATAAGCTGAACATTGGGTAGAGTTCATCAGCCGCATCACCAAAACCTCGGAACGTCACTGGGCCATAAACTGGTAACATCAAATAAGGACCATTTGGTACACCATAATAACCTAACGTGTCACCAAATCGTCGATCCGCAGGTTTATTTATGTCAGCCGCAGATGCGATATCGATTAAACCACCCAATCCAAAAATTGTATTAATCCAAAAACGGTTAAAATGGGTGACCGCAGCTTTGCCATTTAACGACAGTAGGCTATTAACCATACTTGCAGGCTCATCTAAATTTGATAAAAAATTCATGATGCCTTTACGAACAGGGGTTGGCGTGTAATTAACATATGCCATTGAAACTGGACGGGCTACGTACGGGTCTAAATAGTTAAAATTAAAATCCCACATAGCACGGTTAAACCCCTCAAATGGGTCATAAACGCCATTACTATCACTGTCAGCATCAATATGATCAGTAATATTGTTAGAGGTAATTTGTTTTGACGGTTCATCTGGTGTTTGCGCACAACCGACTAGCCCCAGAGAAAGCCAAATTATTAGTAAGAAAATTCTATTCAAAACATATATCCAATAGAAAGCAGGCTGGACAATAATATCCAGCCTGCTCTATTTGTTCCAGTATTGAATCAATATTGTTTATTAATTAATACTTTTGTATCACCACCAAGCATCACTTTCTGGCTTTCACCATACCAATCACCTTGTTTCGTCATGACGTTACCATCACTATCAATACGAGCACGGACAATCATTTCAGATAATGACGATAGCTTGCGCTGCGGCATCATGCTGTCTTTATCCGTTAACGTAATGGTTAATGGGAAAGACGTTGTCAGTGGTAGCTTTACAGCTGCAATAGGCATTGGTGCACCATCAGCGCTATGAACAGAGACAATAATATCGCCCTGCTTTGGCATCACGACGTTTGGCGCTAATGAAATTGTCGCCACTATCTGCTGTTTTGCTTGTTCAGCACTGACTTTTGGCGCAGTTTCTGCCGCAGCTGCAGCAGAACCATTGACTAATGCTTTCGCTTTGTCATCAGCATTTAAACGTGCTTGTGCGCGTTCAATACTTCGATCAAGCATCGGTGCACGCGAATCATCCGGTCCGATAAGCTTTTTCATCATCGTCCAATAAGCGATCGCTTGTTCAAACTTGTTTTGCTCAAACGCATCGAAAGCGAGTAGCGATAATGCTTGCACGTTAGTATGATCTTTCTTAATGACATTGCGTAATAAGTTACGTGCCATGTCACTTGCGCCCGGCTTACCACTTAGCATTAATGACTGTGCATAACCTAACTGAATATCCTCATCAACAGGGTTTAAGTCATAAGCTTTTTTCATTGCCATTTCAGCGGTTTCACCATCACGGTTTGCCATTGCGATACGACCTAACAATAACCATCCCATAGGATCATCACCGTCATCGTGCAATTTAGTACGTAATGCTAAAGTCAAATCAGACATATCTTGATCAGACAGCGGCTCATTAGCGGCATTATCACCCAGTAAGCGTTGAGAAAGTTGAGGCAGACGGTTTACCGCATCATGCCACGCTTCTACTTTCTGAATACCGCCCACAGAGGCGTACATGCCATAGCTCACACCAACAATTAAGATAATGCCAGGTAGCAACATCCCAGCACTAACATGAGTAGATTTCTTCTCTTTACTTTCAGGTATATCATCTAACAATGACTGTTGAAGCTCAGAAACTAATTCTTGGCGATTCTCAACCAAGCCTTCTTCTGATTCGTGCTCCAGTTCATGAATACGATCTTTAAAGAATGCTTTGTTTAATTCATCTCGGCTTGCTACATCATCGTATTCTTTACCATACAACATAGGTACAGCAAAAAATGCTATTGCAATAAGCACTAAGACAGCAGTTATAATCCAAAACAGCGTCATTTGTTTACCTTTGATTGAGTATCAACACTTTTAGCATCTTGCTGTTCCATCTCTGCAAGCAGTGCTTTTAATCGTTTAGCTTCTTCCTCATCTAATTGAGCCTGCTCAACTTTTTCACCGTTTTTACGCGTACGATAAACCAGAACAGTAAAGCCAATAACGATAAACAGAATAGGACCAACCCATAAAATTGCAGTCGAAGCTGTCATCGGTGGATTGTACGTAACAAAGTTACCGTAACGCGCAATCATGTAATCAATAATTTGCTGACTGGTTTTGCCTTCTTGAAGAAGCTCAAATGTTTTCTGTCGCATATCTTGCGCTAAGGTTGCATTTGAATCAGCAATATTATTGTTCTGACACTTAGGGCAACGTAATGTTGCCGTTAGCTCTTGAAACTGCTTTTCTTGTTCCGCATTTTTAAAGTCATAGACATCAATCGATGCAAATGCTGGTAACGCCGCGGTTAGCGCAATCGTTGCAGCTATAACAAGGGCAAATAAACGTTTCATTAACCTTTTGCCTCCGCTTTTAGCTTGTTGTACAACGGCTCAAGCGTTTTTTTCCAATTTTCAGGATTAACGTCACCCACATGGCGATAACGAATAATGCCGTTAGCATCAATAATGAATGTTTCAGGTGCGCCATACACACCTAAATCCATACCTAACATACCGTTACCATCATAAAGTGTATGCAAATAAGGATTACCCAATTCAGTTAACCAACCAATCGCTTTCTCACGTTGATCTTTGTAGTTCAGACCAATGATCTTAACGCCTTGTTTCGCTAACGTATTTAAGTATTGGTGTTCTGCATAACATGTCGGACACCATGTCGCCCACACGTTAAGCAATAATGGTTCACCTTTGAAAATCGTTTGTTGATACTCTTTTCCTGGTTGGAATAGATCTTCTAATTTAAAGGTCGGTACAGGTTTACCTACCAATACCGATTCTAATTTTGTTGGATCATCACCATCAGCATTGCGGGTTAACTGCACCATAAACATAATAACCAGTGCAATGAACAAGACTAACGGAATAAAGAGGAACTTCTTATTCATGGGTTAATTTTTCCTCTGACGATTTATTACTCAGTTTTGCAGGAGTGCGGAATCGGTAACGTTTATCGCTGATCGCCAATGCACCACCTAACGCCATTAAAAATGCACCCGCCCACATCCAGTTCACAAATGGTTTGTAGTAAATACGAACAGCCCATGCACCATCACCAAGCTTCTCACCCATAGCAACATATAAGTCACGAGTAATCCCGCTATCAATTGCCGCTTCTGTCATCATAGAGCCAGCCACACTGTAGAAACGTTTTTCAGCATGTAGTGTTGTTACATTAATACCACGACGGCTAATATTGAAATCAGCTATATATCCATCATAGTTAGGACCATCTGCATCACGTAATCCAGCAAAGTGGAAATCATAGCCTTTCACATTAACAGATTGACCCGGCGCTAAACGTAAATCACGTTCGATATCGTAGTTAGAGACTAGCGTGATACCAATGATAGATATCGCTAAACCAATATGGCCTAACACCATCGCCCAATGGCTACGACCTAATTTACCTAAGCCATCAACAAAAGTATGACGGTGTGTCGCACGCTCGAATAACTCAAAACCATGCATCACAATGATCCACACCGCCATCATCATCCCTAACACCGCAAGCGGTTCAACCACACTTGCCGTAAAGTAAATAACAAGGTATGAAAATGGAATCGTGATCAGTGCTGAGATAATCATTGGCTTGCGAACATGTTTGAAATTATCGCGTTTCCAACGAACAAGAGGACCAACACCCATAATAAAAGCAAACGGGATCATCAACCATGTAAATAGCATGTTGAAGAAAGGTACACCGATAGAAACAGAACCTAAACCAATTTGCTTATGTACCAATGGTAATAATGTACCAATAAGTACAACCACTAAGCCTGCAACAAGTAAAATGTTGTTTGCTAGTAACAGGTTTTCACGTGAGAACAAGCTGTAGTTACCACGAGAACGAATTTGACCACCACGTAATGCATACAGCAGTAAAGAACCACCGATAACAACCACAAGGAAACCAAGAATGAACATACCGCGAGCCGGATCTGACGCAAATGCATGCACAGAAACCAATACGCCAGAACGCACTAAGAACGTACCTAATAAACTTAATGAGAAGGCAGAGATCGCAAGCAGTACAGTCCATGCTTTAAATGTGCCACGCTTTTCTGTTACTGATAGCGAGTGCATTAACGCCGTACCTGCAAGCCATGGCATAAATGATGCGTTTTCTACTGGATCCCAGAACCACCAGCCACCCCAGCCAAGTTCGTAGTAAGCCCACCATGACCCTAGTGCGATACCTACCGTTAGGAATGACCATGCCGCGATTGTCCATGGACGAGACCAACGTGCCCAAGCGGTATCTAAACGACCAGTCATCAAGGATGCAATGGCAAAAGAGAACGCAACAGAGAAGCCAACGTAGCCCATGTAAAGCATTGGCGGGTGAATAATTAGACCCGGATCTTGCAATAATGGGTTTAGATCACGACCTTCGACAGGGAATACCGGTAGCGTACGTAAAAATGGGTTAGAAGTAATGATAATAAACAGTAAGAAACCCACTGCAATCATCCCCATTACCGATAAGACACGAGAAACAGATTCAAGTGGCATATCACGGCTAAAACGCGCCACAGCAGCAGCCCAACCGGCTTGGATAAGTACCCAAAGCAGCAATGAACCTTCGTGCGCGCCCCATACCGCTGTAATACGGTAATACCACGGTAATAAACTTGTCGAGTTACTGGCTACATACGCAACAGTAAAATCATTGTTATAGAATGACCAACATAAAATAACAAAAGATAACGATATAAAAGCAAAAATACCGTATGCCAATGGTCGTGCCATACGCATCATTGCTTGGTTACCGACTGCAGCACCATATAGCGGATAAATACTGGCCAGTACCGATAAGGCGAGGGCAGTAATAAGGGCAAAATGGCCTATTTCAGGGATCATTGAGCACTACCTTGTAGTTGTTCTTCAGTATATTGAAGTTTTGAGTGATTTTTCTTCATCGCATCAGCGACTTCAGCCGGCATGTAATTTTCATCATGCTTAGCCAGTACTTCATGTGCTTTTACTGTTGTTGGGCCAACGAGTACACCTTGCGCGACAATACCCTGCCCTTCACGGAAGAGATCAGGCAAAATACCATCATAAGTGACAGTTACTGAAGGGCCGACATCAGCAACTTTAAAACTCACTTCTAAAGATTGAGGATCACGCTTCACAGAGCCTTTCACCACCATGCCACCAATACGTAAACGTTGACCAACTTCTGGTTTGGTGCCATCAGGCTTACCATTAACCAGTTCTGTTGGTGTGTAGAATAAATCCATATTTTGATTTAACGCATAAAGCACTAAACCAATGGTAGCACCAAGGCCTAAAACGAGCGCTAACACTAAGGCGAGACGCTTCTTACGTCTTGGGGTCATAGCGTATTCTCCATCTTTTTCGCATCTTTAATGCGTTGTTCACGTGCGATTTTATTTTTAATGTCACCTAATACGCGACGATGGGTGGCCATACTAGAAAAGAGGATCCATAGCATCGCCAAAAATGAGATGCCAAACGCACTCCATACATAAGCAGCATAACCACCCATGGCAAAAAAGTCGCTCATAGAATCAAAATGCATACCAACCTCACTTCACTAGCTCACGCACCCAAGGGCGGTGACTTTCGCGGATAAGAATTTCATTACGTAGACGGATCATAGTCACCGCACCGAAGAAAAAAGCAAAACCCACAATACCAATCAGCAACGGCCATAACATATCTGTTGACATAGAAGGCTTGGCAAATTTAGTAATGGTTGCACCTTGGTGAAGGGTATTCCACCACTCGACAGAGAAGTGAATAATAGGAATATTGATCACACCAACAATCGCTAAAATACCCGCCGCTTTGGCTGCTGTCTTTTGATCATCAAAAGCATTATACAATGCAATAACACCAAGATATAAAAATAGAAGAATGAGTTCAGATGTTAAACGCGCATCCCACACCCACCATGTGCCCCACATTGGCTTACCCCAAATAGCACCAGTGATCAATGCAATAAAGGTAAACACTGCACCAACCGGCGCCATCGCAGCAGCGGCCATATCCGATAATCGAATCTGCCACACTAAACCAATGAATGCGGCAATAGCCATTGATACATAAGCACCCATCGACCAGATTGCAGCGGGAACATGCAAGTAAATAATTCTAAAGCTGTCACCCTGTTGATAATCCGCTGGCGCAAACATTAAGCCCCAAATAGAACTGACAACAATGGCAATTAAGCTAATCATGGAAAACCAAGGCAGTAACTTACCGCACAAGCGATAGGTATTCTCGGCTTTAGCGTAGGGATGTAACCACTTCCACATAATGCTCTCTACTCGTTATATAGTTATAAATACGTCATTAAAACCAAGTTCAGTCACAAAATAATAGGATTTTGTGTCATCCCTTAGCCTTATAAATCTCTACCGGTTGGATAAATAAACAAAATGGAAGACATCATCGCTCCCATTCTTGATTTAATTCACACTGATCCTTAGCGATGCCGCAACCGCAAACGGTGCTAACGTTAAAGAGGCCACCAACATTGCCGCCATTAATGCTAATTGCCCGTTATATGCCATCCCTAGGCCTGCAGCTTCTATTGCAGAGGTTGCGAATATAAGCACAGGTATATATAACGGTAATATGAGCAAGCTCAATAAAACGCCACCTTTTCGTAATCCAACCGTTAAAGCGACACCAATTGCCCCTAAAAAGCTTAATGTTGGCGTACCTACTAGCAATGTGAGTACAACGGCGACCCATGTATCCCAATTTAAGGATAATAAAATCGCTAATAAGGGACTAATTAATATCAGCGGTAGACCTGTCAACAACCAATGTGCAAGCATTTTAGCAAAGGCAGATACCGCTAATGGTGTCGGCATTAATAACATTTGCTCCAGCGAGCCATCGGCATAATCATCACGAAAGAGGCGTTCCATTGATAATAACGCTGCTAACAATGCCGCCACCCAAATGATCCCAGGAGCAATACGTGCAAGCAATTTAGGCTCAGGACCAATACTTAATGGAAATAAGGTGATCACAATAATAAAGAACCACAATGGGTTCATCACATCTGCACGTCGACGAAAAGCAATTAACAATTCACGACGAATAATTTGAATAATAGAATTAAACACCGTGCTCACTACCCTAACTTAATTTTTCGTAAATGATTACTATCCGTAAACATATCTTGGTGCGTGGTTAATAACACCATGCCACCACGTTCAACATGAGATAAAAACAAGTTTTCAAGCACCTTGACACCTTGCTTATCAATCGCAGTTAATGGCTCATCAAGCACCCATAATTTATGATTACTTAACCATAGACGCGCTAATGCAACACGGCGTTGCTGACCTGCAGATAGTTGCCCTGCTGGTACATCTTCACGCCCCGCTAACCCAACATGCGCCAATGCTTGCCATAATGCGTCCTCACCCATAACTTGTGGTGAACCCTTGAGATCTGAGCCTTGATTGCATTTATGCATGGCTTGAAAAAAAGCCAAGTTCTCAAAGGCGGTAAGTTCACGCTTTACGCCAGTTTGATGACCAAGAAACAACAGCTCTTGATGGTAATCTTCTCGTGCAACCTGAATATCTTCTTGATTCCAAAGAACGTGCCCACTATCCGCGCGGCCTAACCCAGCAATAATACGTAACAGTGTGGTTTTACCCGCACCATTATGGCCTTCAATTTGCACTAACTCGCCACTTGATATAGTGAAACTGAGTTCGTCAAACAATAAACGTTCATCACGAACGCAGCTTAAGTCTGCTACTGACAACATATAAATGATGTATCCTAGGTGTCACAAATCAGTCCGCATGATACCACAATGGCTAATAATTTAGCTAAACTACGGACATATTCATCGTTAACTAACGTAAGTAAATGTGAAATATATGCGCATCAATTTAACGCCATCTCACCCCCCTAGCGCAGCAAACACTGCTCAAATTGAAAAACCTTTATCGGATAATCGAAAGAGCCAGGCGCCATTATTTACTCGCTCAGGAGAAAAAGAGCAAAACCTCATTTCTCAATTACCGCAATTATTGTTATCCATAAACAGCTTGCAACGTTTAGTTACACTTTTATCTAACCCGTTAAACTCTGGTACAGCTAAATTAGCCACATCGCCCTCTAACAACCTAAATACTATTTTCCAGCAGCTCTTTGCACCACAAAATCAAACCAGCTTAATCACTTGGTTACAACAAGGTGGAGAACGAAAACCTTTAGCTCAGTTATTACAGCAACTATCTCAACCACAAAGCCAGTTAAACCAATGGTTAAAAACGTTAAGCCCTGAGCAACAGCAAGATATTCCCGCTCTATTAAGGCTTGCCGCTGAGCAACGAGGACCAGAAACACAACGTACACAAGATACCAGTAGCATTTATCTGCAATGGCCGATGAATAACAACCAATCTATTGATATTAAAATAAAAAATGAAAATGAGGATTCAAACTCAAATGCCGACAAGAGTATCAATTCCTGTTGGACGGTCAAATTGGCATTACCTATTGGTGCAATCGATATACTTAATGTTACAGCCCAATGGAAAAACAGCACATTAACAACGGTATTTGAAACCGTTAATCCATTGTTACTACATAAAATAGAGCAGGTCTCGCCGCTACTTTTTTCTCGTATGGCACAGTTAGGTATTAACTGTGAATCTCCTAAATTTCTGCAAGCTCAAGATAAAGAGTCTAATGACCCTCTAGCCTCTTCTAATGGCTTATTGATTAAGGTCTGAGTGATGACTACAGATAATAAAACAACCTCGCATGCAGTTGCACTTAAATATGATGGTGACAAGTCTCCTTATATTACAGCCAAAGGCCACCAGCAATTAGCTGAACATATTATTGAACAAGTGAAACTGCAAGGTGGCTTAATACATCAAGATCCCGTTCTGGCACAATATCTAAATAGCTTTGATGTCGGTGATGAAATCCCACAGGAGTTATACTTGATTATTGCCGAACTGATTGCCTTTTCATGGTACTTAAACGGAAAAACCCCTCCGGGATGGGAGGGGCTTGAAGATATTAATATATCAGTATAACGATTAACGTCGACGGTGTTTTTGCATCGTCTGCTGTAAGCGAAGCAGAAGTTCAGCTTCAGCTTTAGGTAAATCACACTCATTCATCAATTCATGTACATCTGCGCCCAACTCTACCATTTTACTGGCACGGCTATATAAACGCCCTTCGGGATCGTTCATCATGATCTCTGTTTGACGATCTTCAACCACTTCTAACTGATGTGACATATCCGCCAGTTTGTGACTCATACCCATTGTTCCTGCACGCAATTCATTGAACTCTTTATTCAAGCGTTCATTTTGTAAGCGGGCATTTTTCAATACAGTTTCAATAGCGGCAAATTTTGTTTCTAAACTCCGTCGCGCTTTACGCTCGCGAAGCAATAACACAGTAAAGATTAAAACCGCCAATACACTAATAACAGTAGGTATCCACTGGAGCAGAATAGTATTCATTACAAGTACGCCATCTCATCCCACTCTTCATCAGATAGCAGCTTATTAAGATCAACTAAGATAAGTAATTGTCCTTCGCGGTTACTTACACCTTGAATAAACTTCGCACTCTCTTCGGTACCCACACTTGGCGTGCTATCAATTTCAGAACTACGGAGATAAACCACTTCAGCAACACTATCGACAAGAATACCAATCACTTGTTTTTCTGCTTCAATGATAACAATACGTGTATTGTCAGAAATCTCACCCGGAGCTAAGCCAAAACGAGAGCGAGTATCGATAACAGTAACGACATTACCGCGAAGATTAATAATACCGAGCACATAATCAGGCGCACCTGGCACTGGTGCAATTTCTGAATAGCGCAAAACCTCACGGACTTGCATAACATTTATACCGTAAGTCTCATCTTCTAGCTGAAATGTCACCCATTGCAGAACCTGATCATTCGCTCCGTCTTTTTGGATCTCAGCGATATTTACCTGTGACATGCTATTCCCTCTTAAGGTCCTGTATTACTCAATACTATTTACATCCAATCCATTGTTTAGCATTGCGATCAACGCATCGACATGGATAAGTGCACACATTTTATCTTTTACCATACCCGCAAGCCAAGGGCGTTTTCCTGCCTTCTCTCGCCAGCGAATATCATTGCCATTCAGCATTTTGGTGCCATGCAGTTTATCGCTAGCTAGCCCCCATTGGCTATCGCCAAGCATCACAATATAACGATAATTATCACGATACTCATCACCAACTAGCTTCTCTGGCATTACCCAACGCGCAGTATCAACTACATCTAACTTTTGCTCGCGTGTTGACTGTAGGCCCAAATACCAATTAGGACGCCCAAGTAAACGGTTAAGCTCGCCAAGTTGATGAATACCACCCAATTGCGTGAGCGCAACAGCAAATGTCACACCATTAACTTCAAAAAATAGCGCTTGAAACGCTTGTTCCATCCCATGATGTGTCCACTGCTCTGGCGGAATTAACCCTGCATCTTCAGCAATTTCTGCGGTTTTGATAACCTCAGTTTCAACGGTATCTTCCGCTATATTTTCAGTACTCGCACACCTAGGTTCAGTTTCTTTAATAGAAGTTAGTTGCTCTGGTATGACGTATTCTGTTTCTGAAAAAATTTGTTGTGGATTTGCAGTTTGTATAACATTTTCTTGAATATCATCAACATAATTTTCATCAACTTGACTCAATAGTCGTGCTATATCTTGTCGATTTGACGGCTCTGCATAATCAACAGCAACATAAGGCTGTGGCTTTAATACATTTAACTTAGGTTGAAGTAACGTAGACGCGACTTCAACATTTTCAATACTTGGTTTATCGACATCTAAAATGGGATCTTTAATCTCCGCAGGTACAGCAACTTCATTTGATTCTTCTAATAAATCAAAAAAATAATCATCTAGGGCTTGATCACTTGAAAGTGGCTTACTTTGCATGATTGTCTAACCGTTCTACATATTTTAATAACGTTTTGTAAGCAAACACACCACGACAGTTTCGGGCATATAATGATGGTGGCATATGTTTAATACTGGCATCACGGAACTTTGTATCAATAGGTACCGCAGACGCCCAAACTTGTTCAGGGAAACGAGCCTTGAGTTCTTGCAACGTTTGGAGTGATGCCCGTGTTCGTTTATCGTACATAGTTGGAACAATCGTGACATTAAAACCAGACGGCTTAGAACGCTGCATAATTTGTAACGTCCTCATCATTCTTTCCAAGCCTTTCATGGCTAAAAACTCGGTTTGTACTGGTATAAGAATGCGATCGCTCGCCGCCAATGCATTGACCATCATCACCCCTAAAATCGGTGGGCAATCTATCAGTACGTAATCATAGTCATCAACTAAACTATGCAGCGCTTTTTTTAACACTAACCCCATACCACTGCGATTTCCCATTACACGATCAAGTGTTGCCAGTGACATATGGGCAGGAATAATATCAATATTATTAAATGCTGTTTTAAGAATAAGTGGTTTTACACTGACTTTATTCACTACGGGTAATTGAAACAAATCAAATAAACTCGCGGGTACTTGCTCTGAATCAAAGTTTAAATACGTTGTTAACGATGCGTGTGGGTCGGTATCAACTAATAAAACACGTTTATTTTGCTCACTCAGCAATCCGGCTAATGTAATTGTGGTTGTGGTTTTCCCCACCCCACCTTTTTGATTAGCAATACTCCAAACAATCACCCCTTGATCCTCACTGTAAACCTAGTTCTATTAACATACATTCAGCAATACGATCTAAAGGTAAGTCGTGGCTTGATATACCCGCTTTAGCAACGGCTTGAGGCATACCGTATACCACACAACTGTCTTCATCCTGCGCCCAAATAGTTGAACCACTATTTTTTAGCATTCTTGCGCCATCTCGACCATCAGCGCCCATACCGGTTAATACCATTGATAGGACTTTGTCTTGATAGACTTTAGCCGCAGAACCAAATGTTACATCAACACATGGTTTATAATTCATGCGCTCACCGCTATCAATAATACGTAACCTTGATGCGCCAGGTCGACCATCAAGCATCATTTGTTTACCGCCTGGAGCAAGATACGCCATACCCGCTTTCAACATATCCCCATTTTCCGCTTCTTTCACTCCAATTTTGCACAGCTGATCTAATCGTGCAGCAAAAGCGGCGGTAAATGTCGCAGGCATGTGCTGAATAAGCACTATCGGATAGGGAAAATTAGCAGGTAGCTGAGTCAATATTTTTTGTAATGCGACAGGGCCACCAGTCGATGTGCCAATTGCAACAATCTGGTATTTTTTTCCTGACGCTTTAAAACGTAATGCGGGTTTGACAACAGATGCACGCGCAGCTCTTGAAGATGAAACAGATGAAGGTTCAGCCTGCAAGCGTGACGTTAGCGTTGGTTTCGTCGTCGATGTATGAGTGCTTGTTAATGGCGAAGATGGAAGAGATGTTGAACGCGTCGTCGCACTTCGGCGCATAAAAATACGTTTACGTGCAAGCTCTGCAACACGTTTTTGAAGCAGTTCAACGGCTTCATCACGATTACGCGCAATATCTTCAAATTTCTTTGGCAAGAAATCTAATGCACCAGCATCAAGGGCATCAAGCGTCGCCTTGGCACCATCATGAGTTAACGAAGAAAACATTAAGATCGGAGTTGGTGACACTTTCATGATCTCGCGAACGGCTGTAATACCATCCATTACGGGCATTTCGATGTCCATTGTGATCACGTCAGGTTGCAGTTTTTGGGTTAACTCTACCGCTTCTTTGCCATTAACGGCATTGCCAACAACTTCCAACCGACTATCAGCATTAATTATTTCACTTACTCTTCGACGGAAAAAACTTGAGTCATCAACTACTAATACTTTAACTGCCATGTTACTTTCATCCCGTTGAAACGCTTAAACAAAGGGGGTCATCGCCCCCCTCTTTTATTATTATTTGTCGTGCTAATTAATGACCAGCGTAGTGTTTTAATAAGCTTGGCACATCAAGAATTAATGCAATATGACCATCACTGGTAATGGTTGCACCTGCCATACCTGGCGTACCTTGAAGTAAGCTATCTAGTGGTTTTATCACGACTTCTTCTTGACCAATTAAGGTATCAACCACAAAACCAATTCGCTGATGGCCAATTTGAACAATAACGACATGACCATGGCCACGATCTTTATTCGTACCGCCTGTCATATTTGACAACCAATCTTGTAGATAAAACAGGGGTATCGCTTTATCACGAACAATAATTGTTAACTGGCCATCAACAGTATTGGTTTTATTCAAATCAAGGTGGAATATTTCATTCACACTCGCTAATGGCAATGCAAATGGTTGTTCACCAACACCTACCATTAATGTCGGTAAAATAGCCAACGTTAATGGTACTTTAATGTCAATTCGAGTGCCTTTACCTAGCACTGAATCAATATGAATTGAACCATTAAGCTGATTAATCCCTGTTTTTACAACATCCATTCCTACACCACGACCAGAAATATCAGAGATTTCTTTTTTGGTCGAGAAGCCAGGGGCAAAAATGAGATTATACGCTTCATTGTCAGTGATACGAGAAGCGGCATCTGCATCCATCACACCGCGTTCAACAGCAATGCTGCGGAGCTTTTCTGCATCCATACCGCCACCATCATCTTCGATGGTAAGTAGAATATGATCGCCTTCTTGTGATGCTGATAATAAGACAGTTCCCGTACGAGGCTTACCTACCTGCTCACGAACATCCGGCATTTCAATACCATGATCTACAGAATTTCGTACTAAGTGAACCAGAGGATCAGCAAGAGCTTCCACTAAGTTTTTATCTAAATCTGTTTCCTCACCGCGCATTTCCAGTACGATTTCTTTCTTTAAGCTACGCGCTAAATCACGTACAACACGAGGAAAACGACCAAATACTTTCTTGATTGGTTGCATGCGAGTTTTCATCACAGCGCCTTGAAGATCTGCCGTTACAACATCAAGATTTGAGACCGCTTTCGACATTTCTTCATCATTGGTGTTTAAACCAAGACTAACTAAACGATTTCGTACTAAAACCAACTCTCCGACCATATTCATAATGGTATCAAGGGTTGAAGTATCAACACGCACTGTCGCATCCGCTTGTGGTTTTGACTTCTCTTTGACCGCAACAGGTTTCGCTGAGCGCTCTACTGGCGGTTGATGTGCCGCAGAAGCAGGTGGAGTGACCATTGCTGTTGATTGAGTCGAACTAACAGCAGCTTCAACTTCGGTTAAATCATTCGCTGTAGATTGTGCAGCAGACGCTTGTTCTTCTAAAGATGGGCTTTTACCTGCACCATGTAATTCATCAAGCAGACGTTCAAATTCATCATCTGTCATCAAGTCATCACTATCACCGGCACCAGTATCTTCTGGCACGGTAGATGATAGGGTTACTGACGATGATGGTGTTGTAACACTTGCCGCAGGCGTATCACTATTTCCCGGCCCTTTGCCAGAACCGTGTAGTTCGTCTAACAAACGTTCGAATTCATCATCAGTAATATCACCGCTATCAAAATTTAATTGTGCTTCTACATTATTTTGCGCAGTTGGCTCTGGTGCCGTTGGCTTGGATGGGCTTTGTCCAGTACCATGAAGTTCATCAAGTAAACGATCAAACTCATCTTGAGTCATGTCATCAACACTGTCACCAGTGGTAACATTCTCACTACTTGACGTACTCGCGGGTTCTGGTGTCACCTCTGCAATAACATCAACCGATGGCGCTTCAACGGGCTTAGAAATAGGAGCGAGTTCATCTGCTGTTGCAGGCTGGCTGTAATAATGTAAGGCATCTAATAAACGTTGATCAGCACGATCAAGAGGCTGATGTTCTTTCACTTGTTCAAACATCACATTAATACAGTCAAGCGCTTCTAAAATCACATCCATCAACTCAGATGTTACGCTACGCTTGCCTGTTCGCAGCAAGTCAAAAACGTTTTCTGCACCGTGACAAGCATCAACCAGTTCGGTTAAAGAAAGAAATCCTGCGCCACCTTTTACCGTATGAAAACCACGGAAAATAGCATTCAATAACTCAGAATCATCGGGGCTTCGTTCAAGCTCTACCAATTGTTCAGAAAGCAATTCAAGAATTTCGCCTGCTTCTATTAAAAAGTCCTGCAGGATATCTTCGTCTAAATCAAAGCTCATAAATTTCCCCTAAAATCCAAGACTCGAAAGTAAATCATCAACATCATCTTGTGATTCAACAACATCATTACGTTGCTCTGGATTGATGATTGGCCCTTCAGGCTTTAAGGCGTCTTTTTTATCATCAATCACAGTATTCGCGTCTTGTTCCATGCCAAAAGCTTTAAGAATTTCAACTAACCTATCTTCAACTTCATGAACTAACTCAATGACACGTCGAATGATTTGTCCAGTGAGATCTTGGTAGTCCTGAGCCATAAGGATATCGGTAAGGTGGGTACGCAGTGTGCTGCTATCACCTTCAATTTGAACAAGCAATAAATCAATATCGTGACACAATGTTTTAAATTCAGTAAGACCAATCTTACCTGCCATTAAACGCTGCCACTGAGGATGCACTTGCAATAACGTGTTATGCAGTTTATCCGCAATAGGTAGCGTGCTTTCAACTGCGTCCATCGTTTTATTTGCGGCTTGCTCCGTTTTATCGATAACATAAAGCAATCGTTCACGAGCATCAGGAATATCAGTTTTCGCTAAATCATTAACCCGAGGGTCAAGGCGAAAATTAATTAAAGAATCATGCAACTGGCGAGTAATTTTACCCACCTCTGCAAACATTGGTTCATGGCTATCGGCAACTAATGTTTGTACAAGCGAATTGGCTTCAGCTTGTTGTCCATTTTCTAGCAAGCTGACAAGCTGTTTTGCCTGTTCAAGTGAAATCATGCTTCTTTATCGTCCTTATGCACTACTGATGGTTATTGTTAGTAATCGTTACTGCAAACGTTCGAAAATTTTATCCAATTTTTCTTTCAACGTTGCTGCGGTAAATGGTTTAACGATATAACCATTAACACCTGCTTGTGCAGCCTCAATGATCTGCTCACGCTTTGCTTCAGCAGTGATCATCAATACTGGCAAGTGCTTCAATTGTTCATCAGAACGAATATGACGAAGTAAATCAATACCTTGCATTCCTGGCATATTCCAATCCGTTACAACGAAGTCGAAATCACCCTTTTTAAGCATTGGTAAAGCGGTTAATCCATCATCTGCTTCTAAGGTGTTGTTAAAACCCAAATCACGAAGCAGGTTTTTAACAATACGGCGCATTGTTGAGAAGTCATCAACAATGAGAATTTTCATGTTTTTATTCAAGTTTGCCTCCACTGAGAGCCAGTGTTCTTCTAGTTCTAAAAATAAATAATTATTAAGCAGTCCATGCTGTTAATTTTGCACGTAATCGCTGCATTGCTTGGCTGTGTATCTGACAAATTCGTGATTCACTAACACCGATTACCGCACCAATTTCTTTTAAATTAAGCTCTTCGTCGTAATAAAGTGATAACACTAACGCCTCTCGTTCTGGGAGGGTTTTTATCGCTTCAGCCAATGACGCACGAAAGTTATCATCAACAACACCTTGAAAGGGTGTGTTTTCACCGATACTTTCTTCATTAGCGACGGTATCTTCTGCCACTCCAAGATCACTAATACCGACTAAGCGTCCACAATTAACATCATTTAGTGCTTGATGGTACTGTTCTAACGGCATATCGAGATATTGCGCAATTTCTTGGTCATTAGGATCGCGTCCTAATTCATTTTCAAGGTGAGATATTGCTTCACTTATCTTTCGGCTATTTTTATATACTGAACGAGGGACCCAATCACCACGACGAATATCATCAAGCATTGCCCCACGAATACGAATTCCAGCAAACGTTTCAAAGCTTGCCCCTTTCGTAGGATCATAATTTTGTTGCGCTTCAAGTAAACCTATCATGCCTGCCTGAATTAAATCTTCCACTAAGACACTCGGCGGTAAACGAACCATTAAGTGATGAGCAATGCGTTTAACTAACGATGAGTATCGTTCGATAAATGCTTGTGGACTCTGCTGATATTGACCATAAGCCATCGCTTTATTCACTGTATGGCACCTCCATGGCCTGAGAACGTTTGATCAATAAACGCTCAACAAAAAACTCAAGATGTCCACCTGGGTTATGCGGAATAGGCCAAGTCATTGCTTTGGTTGATAATGAATTCAACGCCAATGCAGCAGGGCTACGAGGGAAAGCTTCGACCACTATTTTTTGGCGCTTAACGGCTTGGCGAACATTATCATCAAGCGGAATACATGCCACGAGCTCTAAATTAGCATCTAAGAATCGTTCCGTAACACGCGTCAATTTGGTAAACAGATCGCGTCCTTCACGGTAACTACGCACCATATTGGCAACAATTTTAAAGCGTTGAACATCATATTCACGACTTAAGATTTTAATCAATGCATAAGCATCTGTAATTGATGTTGGTTCATCACAGACAACAACCAGCACATCTTGCGCAGCGCGAGCAAAACTAAGCACCATATCTGAAATACCTGCAGCGGTATCTACCAGTAGAAAATCAAGATCGTCTTGTAAATTACCAAAAGCACGAATTAACCCAGCATGCTGCGCTGGTGTTAACTCTGCCATATTTTGAGTACCCGAGGCAGCAGGAATAATTTTTAACCCGTATGGACCTTCAATAATGATATCTTCCAGCTCACAGATACCCGCTAAAACGTGAGATAAGTTACGCCCTGCACGAAGTCCTAGCATCACATCAACGTTCGCAAGGCCTAGATCAGCATCCAATACCATGACCCGCTTACCTTGACGTGCCATCGACATCGCCATATTTAGCGTAACATTGGTTTTACCGACACCACCTTTACCACCGGTTACAGTAATCACTTTGGTTGAGGTTAACTGAGTCATTCGACGTAAACCGCTTGCTTGATCGTACATTCTGCTCTCAATCATAATAATCTGCCGCCTTATTATCTGAACTATCACTAGACCAGAAATGTGATTGCTGGCTTATCTCTATCTCCAATAATTCATTAGCACGTGACACTAGGTAGTTCCCCGATGCTATTTTGATATCTTCTGGTACACGCTGGCCATCCGCTAAATAAGCGATAGGTAATGCATTTTGAATCGCCACGCAGATGATCTCTCCTAAACTTAATGACTCATCAAGCTTTGTTAATACGCAACCAGAAAGTGGAATACGACGAAAATGTTCAATCGTTTCCTGCAGCACTCGACGCTGTGATGTCGCTGGCATCACTAAGTAGCTTCGAATATGCGCTCCGCTGTTTTTCATTAAAGTGTCTAGCTGTTCAGATAACCGAATATCACGCTGCCCCATCCCTGCGGTATCAAGCAATACCAATCGGCGATGTCGCAACTGATGTAAGATATCGGCAAGTTCTTCAGCATCTTTAGCAACTCTTACCGGACAGCCCATAATTCGACCATAAGTCGCTAATTGCTCATGAGCACCAATACGATATGTATCTGTCGTCACTAGAGCAATTTGATCTGGACCAAACTCCATTGCCGCGCGAGCAGCTAACTTGGCAATTGTCGTGGTTTTACCTACACCTGTTGGGCCTAATAAAGCCACCACACCGCCCGTATCTAAAATACAATCGTCGGTAGTAATAATTTGATCCGATAACAAATCAAGTAAAGCCGGCCATGCTTCATTGGGTTGAATATCTTCAGGGATATAACACGCTAATTGATCGGCTAATTGCTCTGATAATCCCATTTTTTCAAGACGTTTGATCATCATGGCGCGCATTGGTTCGCGGCGTTCAACTTCTTGCCACATTAAGCCAGATAGCTGATGTTCTAATAAGCGACGTATCGAGATCATTTCAGATCGCACTTGATCCAGTTCATCTTTACTCGGTTGGGCTTTAGATTCGTAACGAGAAGGATCTAATCGTGGCTTTTGCGGTGACTGTTCACGTCCATTCATACCATGATCATGCTGAGGGCTATCAAATAACCCACGACCAACGGATAAATCACGTTCATATTGTTTTGATGATGGACGACGGTAATCGCCGATATCTAAATCATGCTTATTGGTTTCAGGTTGACGACGCTGAAATAGTGGTGATGTTGATGATGAACGGTTATCACGTGATGAAGGAGTATCTGCATAATGTTGGTCAGAATAACGAGAGTAACCACTAGCCTTTTGTTGCGATGCGCGTTCATTTTGCGGACTGTATGCTGGCTTGTGGTCATGTCGAAATGCATTCGCTTCTGAATATAAGCTGTGACTATCCCCTTGCTCGCGCAATTTAGATTGGCGATCAAGTAATGCACTAAGTGAATCAACCTCGTTAGGTTGCTCATTTTGCTCTTGGATTGAGGCATAGTTTTGTAATACGCTAGCAAATTTCTGCGCCGTGGATTGGTTCAACTGCACCTTGTCATCAGCAAGTTTACGTCTTGCTTGATTTAACCCTTGAGTAACTTCGTCACGAGAGCGAGGCTGAGTATTTGGAGCAGCTGGAGGCGTTGTATCGACATCCACCGCTGCCACAATCTCAACACCACCAGAAACTTTCTTATTCGACATAATGACGGCATCAGGCCCAAGCTCTTCTTTGACTTCGCTAAGTGCCGTTCTCATATCCTTGGCAAAAAATCGTTTAATTTTCAAAATATCGTCCTATATCAGAAAGGGCTTAGGCGCATCTACAACCACTAACATTAATTACCTACCGCATTCACAATTCGAATTTGTTTTTCATCAGGCACTTCCTGATATGACAATACCCGTAAACTTGGGATCGTATTTTTAACAAATTTAGCTAATGTTGAACGCAACACTCCTGAGGTCAATAATACCGCAGGCTCACCTTTCAATTCTTGCTGCTGAGTCGCTTCTGTTAATGAACGTTGTAAACGTTCCGCTAATCCAGGCTCAATACCTGAAGATTCACCACCAGCAGATTGCATAGTTTGATGCAATATTTGTTCCAATTCAGGTACTAGGGTAATCACTGGCAACTCAACTTCTATTCCATTGATTTCTTGACAAATTAATCGTTTCAGACCGATACGAACAGCGGCGGTTAATATGTCAGGATCTTGACTCTTACTGGAATACTCCGACAAAGTTTGGACAATGGTTCGAATATCACGCAGTGGAATAGCTTCATTTAATAAGTTCTGCATCACTTTCACCACAACCCCTAGAGGTAATTGATCAGGAACAAAACCATCAACCAATTTAGGTGTCGTTTGACCTAACATTTCTAATAGGTTTTGTACCTCTTCATGACCCAGTAACTGCGATGCATGATTTGTCAGTAATTGGCTTAAATGAGTCGCCAGTACTGTTGCTGAATCAACCACGGTATAACCTAATGCTTGCGCATGTTCACGTTGTGAGTCTTGTACCCAGACCGCTTCAAGACCAAACGCAGGATCGGTTGTCATTTCACCATCAATAGAACCGAAAACTTGGCCAGGGTTAATAGCCAGATCCATTTTGGGGTGAATATTTGCTTCGCCACAGGCGACGCCCATCAAACTAATGCGGTAACTATTCGGTGGCAGCTCTAAGTTATCGCGAATATGAACCGGTGGGATAAGAAAACCAAAGTCTTGTGATAACTTTTTACGAACACCTTTCACGCGCTCTAGCAACTCACCACCTTGATCTTTATCGACCATTGAAATTAAACGGTAACCCACTTCTAAACCAATAGTATCAACAGGCTGTACATCATCCCACGATAGTTCTTTTAGCGGTTGGGTCGGTGCTAACTCTGTCGGCGGCGCTTGCTTTTCAACAAGTGCTTCTGCTTTCTCTTTCTTTATTCGCCAATAAGCGACACCACCAATAATGGCGGCAAGCAATAAGAAAGGAATATGAGGCATACCAGGAACAATACCCATAACAAATAGAATCATACCGGTGATGATCAGCGCTTGAGGATTGTTAAACATCTGAAAATACATTTGCTGCCCCATGTCCTCGTCAGTATTTTGACGAGTTACCATCATTGCCGCACCGATGGATAACAGTAGCGATGGGATTTGAGCAACAAGACCATCACCAATGGTCAATAAACTGTAAATTTCGAGGGCTTCACCAAATGTCAGACCATGCTGACCCATACCAATGATTAAACCACCAATGATATTGATAAAGAGGATCAAGATACCGGCAATGGCATCACCTTTAACAAACTTAGACGCACCATCCATAGAACCATAGAAGTCGGCTTCTTTTGTCACTTCAAAACGACGAGTACGCGCTTGCTCTTGATCAATAAGCCCTGCGTTTAAATCAGCATCAATAGCCATTTGCTTACCCGGTAAGGCATCAAGGGTGAAGCGAGCACTAACTTCTGAAATACGACCTGCACCTTTGGTTACTACCATAAAGTTAATGATCATCAAAATAAGGAAGACCACTAAACCCACCGCATAGTTGCCACCAATAACAACCGAGCCAAATGCATCAATAACTTGTCCTGCCGCATCAGGCCCTTCATGACCGTGCAATAAAACAACACGAGTCGATGCAACGTTTAGTGCTAAACGTAATAGCGTGGCAATAAGTAGTACGGTAGGAAAAGCAGCAAAATCAAGCGGACGACGGGTATATACCGTCACCAATAACACCACCAGTGAAAGCGCGATATTAAAGGTAAACGTCATATCCAATAGCAACGGCGGCATTGGTAAAATGATCATTGCTAACATTGCCAATACCATTATAGGCGCACCTATTGATGGCATAGACTTGATACTGGCTAACGGCAATCTATCTGCAAAGGGAATTGAAAGCTTCATTCTGTCTAGTGATCTATTCTTTTATTATTGGTATCAATGTTCGTTTTATAAACAAAAGAAGATAATTAAATAGTCCGTTATTTAATAAAGACGATGAACCATGAATGCATAAAATAAGGTAAAGCAATTATCATGCCTTACATATTAGTCATTTTTTTGACAGCGCGAAAAGACTATCAAATTAATAACAGAAAGCTAAAGATAAACGCTATATTTGTGACTTCCTGTCTAATATAAACATTTAATTAAATAACGCCCCTAATAGACTTTATTCCAAAAAAGAATTAATGATTAATATATAAACAATAAATTTTTAGCCACAATATACTTAATTATCATTTCAATAATCATGTACCTAAACATTAATGGCGTAATTCTTCAGGTATATCCATTGCAGCTTTAGATAGTGTTGGTTTTTTGCCTTTACCTTTGCGGTATTCTTTTAACTGAAACACATAAGCTAATATTTGAGCAACGGCAACAAATAAACCATCTGGAATTTGCTGTTCTAATTCAGTCGTATAATAAATAGCACGAGCTAATGGCGCGGCAGGTACAATATCAATATTATGTTTATTGGCTATCTCCCTGATCTTAAGCGCTAAATGATCGCCTCCTTTCGCAATAACAACGGGCGCAGAGTCCAACTTAGGATCGTAGCGAAGTGCGACAGAGAAGTGCTCAGGGTTAGTAATTACCACGTCAGCTTGCGGCACATCTGCCATCATACGTCGCTGAGCCATTTCACGTTGCAGCATTCTAATACGCCCTTTTACTTCAGGCTTACCTTCCGAATCTTTGTATTCATCTTTAATTTCTTGTTTGGTCATTTTTAATTGCTGATTAAAATTCCAAATTTGAAATGGCACATCAATGGCAACAACAATAAGCAGTGAGCAACAAATTAAAAGAACAAAGTTTAGTAATATATCGATAGCATGAAAGTAATTGGCAGGAAAAACCTCATTACTGAGTTGGAAAAAGTCTTCTAAACTCGAAAATATCAAGTAGCAAGCAATACTCCCCACCAGCCCAACTTTTAAAATAGACTTAATTAACTCAACCCAACTTTGCATACCAAACATCCGCTTTATTCCACTGAGCGGATTCATTTTTGATAACTTAGGCATTGCAGCTTGAGTGGAAAAGCGAACACCACCGACACCAGCAGCTCCAATAAAAGCGGCAACAAACAAAAAAATGAGTACTAAAAATAAAGGCGCGAGAATATAAACAATCGCATCTAAAATAATAACGAATAAACGATCAAGATCGAATATATCGTCGCGCGTTAAGCTAAACATTGCTGTCATGATATGACTCAGTGCTTTACTTAACCCTTCTCCAAACCACATTAACCCAACAGCACCAGACACTAATACCGCAACAGACGCTAATTCTCTTGAGCGCGGAACTTGACCTTTCTCTCGCGCCTGCTCAAGCCGTCTGGGCGTGGCGTCTTCGGTACGTTCTTGACCATCTGAATCAGACATACTGATTTACTCCCTGTCTTAACTTAACAATCAATTCGGATCAAACTACACACTTGATCTAAGCCAACTTGCCATATCGCTTCATATTGCGGCACGATACCGAGTACAATAAACCAGCTAATTGCCAGACCGAGTAATAACGCAAATGAGAAACCTAACGAGAAAATATTTAGCTGTGGTGCTGCTCGAGTCATTACGCCAAACGACAAATTCACCGTTAGCAAAGCAATCACCCCTGCTAACGCCATATTCACGCCCGCTTTAAACATATGCCCAAACCAACCTGCAAGCTGATAGTAATCTTTTTGCTGTAGCATAGCCTCACCTATCGGCAAGGTTTTAAAGCTCACAACAACAGCATTTAACATCTCTAAATGCCCATCTGTTGCTAAGAACAATAAAATGGCCAAAAACATATAAAACTGTCCCAATACGGGCGTATTCTGACCATTCGCAGGATCAACCATTGAAGCAAAACCTAAACTCGATTGCATACCTAATATTTGCCCAAGTAAGACAAATATTTGAGTAATAAACTGTGTCACTAATCCCATTGCTACACCAATGATTAATTGCTGAGTAGTAACAATAAATCCAGCTAAAGAAAGTAACTCAATATCTTGTGGGACTTTAGGTAAAACAGGCAAGACCGCAAATGTGATCGCTAAGGCTAAATATAAGCGAATTTTAGGTGAAACAAAGCGCGCCCCAAAAAACGTCATCGCCATCATCATTGATGAGATACGTGTAAAAGGCCAAAAATAATTCGCTATCCAATCAAGTAAAAGATTTGCGGTGTAATGCATAATCGACGGCTGCTCGTTTGCTAATAAAGCAACTGTGGGATTTGATCAATAATGCGATAGAAATAATCCATCAGCATTTGCGTCATCATGTGACCAAAAAACATCAGCGCGAGTAACGTCACCACTAAGCGGGGTAAGAAACTCAATGTTTGCTCATTGATTGAGGTGGCCGCTTGAAATACCGCAACAACTAAACCAATTAACAGCCCTGGAATGACAATCGCGCACACCATGATAAGTACCATGTATAGCGCTTCTTGAAATATCTCAACAAAAGCTTCTGGCGTCATAAAAGCATCCTTTTTATCCGATGTTTATTCACATTAGGTGCCAAAACTACCTGCCAGTGTGGATAAGATCAGGTTCCAACCATCAACTAAAACAAACAACATTAATTTAAACGGTAACGATACAATCATAGGTGAAAGCATCATCATACCCATCGCCATTAAGATCGATGCAACGACCAAATCAATAATCAAAAATGGTAAAAACAGCATAAAGCCGATTTGAAACGCCGTTTTTAGCTCTGAAGTAATAAACGCAGGGATCAATACCGTTAACGGCACCGTCTGCGGATCATCAGCCGTTGAGCCAGACATATTCACAAACGTTTCTAAATCTTTTACCCGGGTTTGTTTTAGCATAAATTGGCGCATCGGTTCTTCCGCTTTTGCCAACGCTTCTTTCGCCGTGATTTGCTCATTAATATAAGGCTGAACGGCATCTGCATTGATCTTATCAATCACCGGAGACATCACAAAAAACGTTAAGAACAGCGCTATGCCGATAATCACTTGGTTAGAAGGTGTTTGCTGTAAACCCATGGCTTGACGCAGGATCGACATTACCACCACGATACGGGTGAAAGAGGTCATTAAAATAACCATCGCAGGCAAAAAGCCCAACGCGGTCATTAACGCTAAAATTTGCAGGGTGACAGAATAATCTTCACTACCATCAGGGTTTACTGTCACCGATAATGCCGGTATTCCCCCACCATTACGGGCTGCTTGCATATGACCTGAGGTTGTTTCTGCACTCATTGCTGTCGCCGTCGTACTATTAGCCACGTTCGCTTCAACCGCATGCGCTATATTGATTGACGATAACAACACAGAGATAGCAAGAAAAGCCATCCAAGTGATAAGGGTGAATTTATTTTTTAACATTATTTTTCATTAGCTTGCTAAGCTGAGAAGCGAAATCTCTGCTTGGCGATTCGTCCATGTTTAAAGGCTTATCCAATTTACTCAGCAAAGAAATATTATGTTGAGTAATACCCACCAACATTTGCTCTTCACCGACTTGCAATAGCACGACTCTTTCTCGTTGCCCGACTGCCAGCTGTGTAATTACTTTTAAACCCGAATCATTACCACTGATCCCAGCCACCCGCATACGTTTTAATAACCAAGCTAAGAAAACAATAATCGCAATCACAAGCAGTAAAGAAGCCAGAGTGGTTGCGATATTTAAGTCAGGTGCTTGTCTTAATGGCGGCGGCGCTTTTTCAATCGTTTTCTCAACCGCTGTTTGTGCGAAACAGGACAGTGTGAAAAATAATAGCGATAATACTGTAACTATCTGGCCTATAATCCTTTTCATGGCCAGCCTTAACGTAACTTTTTAATACGCTCAGTTTGGCTGATCACATCAGTCAAACGAATACCAAATTTGTCATTGACCACAACCACTTCACCATGTGCAATAAGGGTTCCATTAACCATCACATCTAATGATTCACCCGCAATACGATCAAGCTCAACCACTGAACCTTGGTTTAATTGCAGTAGGTTACGAATACTGATTTGCGTACGTCCGACTTCCATCGAAATGGTAACCGGAATATCCATAATAGTATCAAGCTTACGACGTTCATCATCGGTGATCGGTACCGTTTCATCAGTCAGCTCTTCTAGTGGTGCTGGTTGCACATCATCAATTTGCTCTGCTAATGCTGCAGCCCAATCATCTGCCATTTGTTGGTCATTATTATTTGACATTGTCATCGTCCTTTTCTTATTCGTTACTATCGCGATTAATATTAAGTAATGCTGTGCCTAGCTCATCACGGTCGAGAAACGCCAAATCCGTTTTAACCATATCGGGACGTTGTAGTTTCTCACTAATTTTCAATGCTACATTGTCACCAGAGCGACCCATTTTGGCGTGATAAGTCGGTAAATCTTCCACAAAAATGGTCGCTTGCTCAGGCATATCAATAGGGATCACATCGCCAACTTGTAGCTCCATCAAATCACGTAACGATAAATCCACATCCAGTAATTTGGCGCGAAGATTAACGGGTACATCCATGATCTCATCACGCAATGCTTTACTCCAACGCACGTCGGTGTCCATCTTGTCACTTTGTACACCCGCATCGAGTAATTCACGGATTGGTTCAACCATCGAATATGGCATGACGACATGAAAGTCACCGCCGCCACCATCAACTTCAATATGAAATGAACTCACCACTATCACTTCTGTTGGGCTCACAATATTTGCCATGGTCGGGTTCACTTCTGAGTCTAAATATTCAAACTCAACCCCCATCACCGGAGACCATGCTTCACGGTAATCTTCAAACACAAGTTTGAGTAGCATTTGAACAATACGGCGTTCGGTAGGAGTAAATTCACGACCTTCAATTTTGGCGTGAAAGCGACCATCGCCACCAAAAAAGTTTTCAACCAGAATAAAGACGAGACGCGCTTCCATCGTAATAAGCGCGGTACCTTTTAATGGACGAAAGCGCACCATATTTAAGCTTGTTGGTACATACAGTGTATTTTGGTACTCACCAAATTTAATCATCTGTACGCCATTAATAGACACTTCCGCCGTTTTACGCAGCATATTAAACAGGCTGATACGCATATGGCGCGCAAAACGCTCATTGATAAGCTCAAGTGTCGGCATTCGACCACGAACAATGCGGTCTTGTGATGAAAAATCAAAGGTAGCAACATCACTCGCGACCTCGTGATCATGAAGTTCATCTTCTGGCTCATCGACACCATGAAGTAGCGCATCAATTTCATCTTGGGTTAATAAATCACTCACTGTAAACCTACTGCATTACAAAACCAGTAAAAAGAACCCGCTCAACTGCAGGTGTTCCAGCCACTTTAACCATTGCCGCTTTCACAGCTTCAAGCGCTTGTTGGCGTAACTGATCACGGCCATTAGGGCTACGTAATTGCTCAACGGTTGCGACCCCGAATGCTTGAAGAAGAGTACTTTCAATTAACGGTATGTGCTGTTTCGCCAAGGCTTCATTTTTATCGCCACGTACCATTAATTGCACTTTAATTTGAACCACTCTATCTCGTGTATCACCCGTAACATTGAAAGTAAAAGGCTGAGGTAATACAACATAGTAAGCAGACATTACAGATGCTGGTGACGTTGTACTTTCTTGAACCGTTGCAGCCACTTGTGGCGACTCTTTAGCGTCATCGCCATTTAGCAACCAAAAGCCAATGCCTGCCGCCAATATTACAATGACGGCTACTGCACTTATTAACATCAGCTTTTTCTTGCCCATCGCCATTTTTATTCCTTTTTATCTTTATTTTCATTAATTAAATTATTAGCAATTGTTAATTACGCATAGTAATCAACCCGATCTTTATTGTTTGTTACAAACATCTCAATCGCATCAAGATGTTTATCTGAATTAGTCTCATTAGTGCCTGCAAAAGATTCATCATGGGCAGTACCTGATGATTGCTCCCCTGAATGCTGCTGTGAGAACTGCTGCGCAAATTGATTTGAACTGTCTTGCTGCACAGAGCCTTGCGCTAACTGCAAGCCTTGTTGCTGCATCATCTCACGTAGCCTTGGCATTGCTTGTTCAACCATATCCCGTGTTTGGCTATTATTAACGGTAAATTGCACTGAAGCTTGATCTTGATTCAAGGCTAATTTGATTTGAATTTTGCCAAGCTCTGGCGGATCTAATCGGATATCAATTTGCTTTAAATTCTTAGCCATCATCATATTAATCCGCTCAGAAACTTGCTCTCCCGCCTGCTCTTTTGTCAGCAGTAATGGCGACTGAACCTGTGTATTTGCATGTTGTAAGTCCATTTTCATCGCATTGGTTTGCTGGTTACTCATTAGTGCCGATAATGGTTGTGAAGAGATAGTGTCTTGCTCTTGTTCCTGACCATCAACCAATGTTTTTCTAACCGCTTCCATCATTCCATTGGTTGCGATCAGTTCAGAATTTTTTTCACCAGAAAGAAACGCATTCACGATACCATGTTCAGCTTTTACACCAGATAGTGTTGATTTTAATTCAGGATCGATTGTGGGTTGAGAAAGCAGTGTCGCTTCATCACTTTTTTCCGCTTTCACTGCAGCGGTTGCAGCGTGCCAGCCCAGTTTTAACTCACTCGGTTTCACATCCGTTTGTAGTACTTTCTCTTTTTCAGTTAGCTCATTTTGCTTGATTGAAGTGATTTCAGAGCTATCTAATACAAATTTGTCACTAGAGAGCTCTGGTTTCACATCTAAAGACGCATCTGATGATGGCATTTGCTCTGACTGTGGCGGCAAAGCTTTGCCCCCACCTGAAGATTGTTGACTAAGCTGCTGATTTGATTGGTTCAAACGTTGAAGGAAATCCGCACCTTCAAACATCATTTTTTCGACATCAGCAATACTTTCGCCATCATCAACGTTATCAACACTGGTGATATCCTCACTATCATCAATAGATACAACGCCACTATCAACAACAGATACCATCTCATCTGAAACAACCTCATTAGAGACTACCTCAGCGTTAGATTCAGTATCGATAACTAAATCATCAGAGACAATAACAGCATTATTGTTCGCTTCTTCACCAGCTTCAACATCTGTCGATTTTTGTGTTTTTTGTTCTATTTTTAAATCGCTTACCGATGTTTTCTCTGTTGATGCTGCTTGTAACTGAGAATCAAACGAAGCATCATTGTCACCTTCATTTGTTTCTACCGTTTTAGTATTTGAAGATCCCGCAGGTGTGGCTTTTACGTGCGGTGTTGATAAGGGATTTAATAGATTCATAGCCAATTCAAACCTAGTACTGGGCGTGGAGAAAACAAAACGTAACCATTTGATCTTCCGACGACAAAAAGAGATAAGCTGGAGTAATGCAAAAACTAAACCAGTTACTCATCAATAAGGTTATTGTTGTAACCTTCGCGCAAATTGCAACGTAACAAATTCATCCATCATTTTTTGCTCTTGCTTATCAAGCCACTGTTTATGCTCACGTTCGCGTTTTTCCACCAGCCATTCAACCGAACGTCTTTTTTGTTGCATTTCTTGCCAGTGCTGGGAGCACTTTTGAATTTGTTCTTCAAAGTACCCTCCCGCTTGCTTTTGCTTTTCTAATGTTTGATCCAGTTGCGTTAAGAATTTCTGTAAATGACTATATTGACTTGCGGTTAAACCTTGTTGGCCCCTAACAGATAACTGATTGAGATAATCCAATCGATATTTTTCAATCTGCGCTAATTGCTGTAAGTAATTTTGTTGCTCAATACGGGCTTGGTTTAACGCTAAACTGGCTTGATGCTCTTGCTCTTTCGCTTGCTCGATGATTAATCCTAGCGCGTTAGACATACTTAATTTCCTTATCCATGATCACCTGCAATTAACCACCTAATGTTGAGCGCAACATATTGACGCACATCTCATAGGGCACTGACTCTTTCATTTCTTGTTGCAGATAAGCGTCTAATTTCGGTTTAAAACTAAAAGCTTGATCAATCGTATTATCCGTTCCGGGTTTATAAGCACCAATGGAGACTAAATCTTGATTTTTACGGCATATAGAAAGAATTTGACGTACCGCTTTTGACATCAACATATGCTCTTCACTCACAATCGCAGGCATAACACGACTCACCGAACGTTCGACATCGATCGCAGGATAATGTCCAGCGTCTGCCATCTCACGAGATAACACAATGTGACCATCTAAAATCGCACGAGAGGCATCTGCTATAGGATCTTGCAAGTCATCACCTTCACTAAGAACGGTAAAGAAAGCCGTTATAGAACCTTGATTTTCATTACCATTACCCGCGCGTTCCACCAGCGCAGGTAACTTTGCAAATACCGAAGGTGGATAACCTTTGGTTGCTGGCGGCTCACCAACAGACAATGCGATTTCACGTTGTGCTTGTGCAAAACGGGTCAGAGAATCCATCAGCAGTAATACATCAAAGCCCTGATCGCGGAAATACTCAGCAATCGTCAATGAGGTTTGACAACCTTTTAAGCGCATTAATGGTGAAGCATCAGCAGGTGCCGCCACCACCACAGATCGCGCACGGCCTTCTGGCCCTAAGCTTTCTTCAATAAACTCTTTAACTTCACGACCACGCTCACCAATAAGGCCAACCACAACAATCTGGGCACTGGTGCCACGAGTCATCATGCCTAAAGTCACAGACTTACCAACACCCGAGCCTGCAAACAGACCAATACGCTGGCCTTTGCCTACCGTCAAACAGCCATTGATCGCTTTAATACCCACATCGAGCGGCTCTTTGATTGGTTTACGGGCGAGAGGATTGATAGGAGTGGCATTAAATGAAGCTCGATGCTCGGTAAAAATAGGCCCTAAGCCATCGAGCGGATTACCCACCCCATCAATAACCCGACCTAATAATTCAGGACCAACGGGTAGACCACTATTGTGCAGAATTGGCGTGACTTTAGCGCCTGGCATCACCCCAAGCAGCTGTTCACTCGGCATGAGAAACAAGGTTTCACCTGAAAAGCCAACCACTTCAGCTTCAAGTTCACCATTTAATGTTTCTACTTTACATAAGCTACCAACAGGAGCACGGCAACCTATTGCTTCAAGTGTTAAACCAACAACTCGCACTAAACGTCCAGAAGCAACAGGCTTACACCCCGTCCCTTCCGTTTTATATTGACTTAACCGTTCGGCTAGTGAGGCTGTCATTTAGATTGATCTCGAATACTACTATTAACCGCTTCAAAGCTACTTAAAGAGTGACGAATACGATCTTCGATAAAATAATCAACCGAAGTATCATGGCTATTTAATTGCAGATCACCACGATTTAAACTTGGCTCAGCAATAAGTTTCCATTTTCGCTCTAACAAGTCATCATCACTAAAATTTTGTTTTACTAAGGCTACATCTTCAGGATGCAGATTCATCGTAATATCACGATTGGCAACCGGTAACGTCGCCACCACTTCACGAATCGTATTTAAAATCACTTGTGGGTTCGTTTTCACTTCCACTCGGATCAACTCTTTCGCTAAACCTAAAGCAAGTTGCATCACCTGCTCTTCAACGTCACGATCAACTTGTGTAATTGGCGCTAATAGCTTTTCAGCCACTGACGCCAAATGATTCACTTGTTCTGTTATTTGTTGTTGGGCTTGCTCTAGCCCCTGTTGTAAACCTTGCTCTTTGCCTTCAACAAGACCAGATTCAAGCCCTTCAGCGTGACCGGTTTTAAACCCTTCACTGTGTCCAGCTTGTCGTCCTTGCTCTATTCCTTCGTCATACGCCGATTGCTGCATCGCTTCTAAATCAGCAGCCGTTAATGGCGGAGGCCCCGCTTCTTCTTCAGGCTCGAATTCTTCAATAACAGGACGAGGCTGGTAATTAAAAGCGTTGTCACTTTGTTCTTGACGCTGTTCTGAATAATCAGGGTATGCCCAACGTTCTAACTCTTGTGCTTGGTGGTCTGAAACTCGAAAAAAGCCGCGACGACGTTCATCACTCATGACGACCACCTGCTAATTCAACAATAGGGATAATTTTATAGGTACTCATCTGCACCGCCACCGCCGCCGCCCAGCATAATTTCACCTGCATCAGAAAGACGACGAGCAATGGTTAGAATTTCTTTTTGCGCCGCTTCTACATCAGCAACACGAATCGGCCCCATCGCTTCTAATTCTTCACGTAGCATCTCAGAAGCACGCTTGGACATATTGGCGAAGAATTTATCACGCAGCATATCATCCGCACCTTTTAGTGCTTTTTGTAAGAGATCCTGCGGTATATCACGGAGCAAGGTCTGAATACCGCGATCATCGACTTCTGTTAGGTTATCAAATACAAACATTAAGTCTTGGATCTGGGTCGCCGTATCTTCATCCGTTTCACGGATCTGATCCATCAACAAGCCTTCAACATTATTATCGAGGTAGTTCATGATCTCAGCCGCAGCTTTCAAGCCGCCAATTTTAGCCGCTTGCGCACCAGCTTGACCTGCAAACTGTTTCTCCATGATATCGTTCAATTCATGCAGTGCCGCTGGTTGTACTTCTTCTAAGTTCGCAATACGCATCATCAGATCTAAACGTACACGCTCAGGAAATTGCGCTAAGATTTCCGCAGATTGTTCCGGCTCTAAGTATGATAAAACAATGGTTTGGATCTGCGGGTGCTCATTGAGAATAATGCTCGCTACTTGACGAGGATCCATCCATTTCAGCGAATCCAAGCCACGAGAGCCACTGCCCATCAGGATTTGATCAACAAGGTTATTCGCTTTATCTTCACCTAACGCAGCAACTAATGTGTTACGTACGAAATCTTCGCTACCCATGCCAATGCTAGTGTATTTTTGAATATCTTCGAGAAACAATCGGTGTACACCGGAGACTTTCTCTTGGCTAAGATCTGTCATACTCGCCATCGCACCACCCACACGTTGCACCTGCTTAGGTTCAAGGTGACGAATAATACTGGCTGCATCTTGCTCACTAAGGCTAAGCAGTAAAATGGCGGCTTTTTCTGTCCCACTTAGCGTATTTGGATCAAATTTATTTTCACTTATAGCAACATCATTAGCCATCTTCATTCACCCAACTTTTAACCACTTGTGCTGCGAGATCAGGTTCATTATCCACCAATGCTCGAACGGCTTTCAGTAAATCTTCATCTTTATGTAAATTTGGTAAATCTAAGCTACTAGAGCTCAATTCAAACCCTTCACCGCCATCCAATTCTGCGCCAATAAGCCCAACAGCATCCGCTGAGTTTGCCATAACTGGCATACCATTTTCGTCTAATGGCGTACCATCTGGTGCTTGGTTTGGATACAACAGCTTACGCATTGCTGGACGTACTAATACCATAATCACCACAATAATAACGAGCGCCGCTGCAATCCAACGTACCCAGCTACTAAAGTTCGGATTTTCCCAGATAGGGAGATCGGCAGCTAATTGAGATTCTGGTAACGCAAAAGGAACGGAAAGCACTTCAAGTAAATCCCCTCGCGCTTCTGAAAAACCAATCCCCCCCATTAGCAGGCGGCGAATTTT
This sequence comes from Photobacterium sp. GB-1, assembly GCF_003026165.1. Lineage (NCBI taxonomy): Bacteria > Pseudomonadati > Pseudomonadota > Gammaproteobacteria > Vibrionales > Vibrionaceae > Photobacterium > Photobacterium sp. GB-1. Next base: position 473,864 of record NZ_PYOB01000001.1, read on the forward strand.
AGCAATTTCTGCTTCTGAAACAGGTACGCGAGTCACATCCCCCGTTTTAGGATCTGTGATGGTCTTATAATCCACCGCAACAGATACCGTTTGACGGTCAATAACCCCCGTTTGTGCACGCTTATGACTAATCGTGGTATCTAATTCATAGTTACGGGTAGATTCTCTATGTACCGAGCCATCACTGCCGTTTGTACCCGACTGCATGTCTTTCACATTCTGAGGAATAGCCGATTCAACAGGCGGCTGATTACTTAATGCGCCAGGAATACCTGCAACTTGGTTACCACCATTAATATCTTCCAGCGTAAATTCACTGCGCGTTGCCGCCGTTGATGGATCATAGCGCTTACGGGTTTCTTCTAACGCCGAGAAGTCCATTGCAACATCAACTTGAGAAGTATAATTACCCAGCCCTAAAACAGGCATTAAGATAGCATCAATTTTTTCGCGTAATGCTTGTTCCTGTTTACGCTCTAATTCGTATTCTTTACGTTTCGCTGTTGTACTAGGGTCTTCAGTACCAGAGCTCAATAACCGGCCATGTTGGTCGGTTACCGTGACTCGTGTTGGACGAAGCCCAGGTACCGCTGTTGCCACCATATCAACAATGGAATCTACTTCTTGTTGGCCTAATGAACCACCAGAAGATAAGGTTAAAAAGACTGTTGCCGTCGCTTCTTGATTATGACGAACAAACACACTTTGTTTTGGTGTCGCCAATAAAACCTGCGCTTTACGTACTTGGCTAATTTGTTCGATGGCACGGGCTAATTGACGTTCACGACTGAGCTTTAAACGCTCACTTTCCATTCGTTGTGATACACCAAATCCCATGTCTTGCAATAAAATATCATCGCCTTCTGCCGTTTGGGCATTTAGTCCAGTACGGGTTAAATCTAACTTGATCGCACTGTATTCATCAGCAGGAACGCGGATCGTATTGCCATCTAATTGATATTCAATTTTCTTTTGATCAAAGTGATCGAGGATTGGAATTAATTCTTCGGTATCATAAGTACCTAATGGGCGCATCTCAGGCTCTTTGATCCACATTGTTACCAACACGATTAGCGCTACACAAATTGCCACCGATAGCACTAGAATAACTTGACGTAATAAATCCAAGTTACCCAAAATACTATCAGTCGAAGAGGCTTTCTTCTCTGAAATATCAGCACCTTGATCTGCGCCCATATCATCATGTAATACAGGAGCGGCGCCATTGCCCGATACCGCCAAAGGTTGATTAATGTTTTCTTCTGCCACGACTTTTACCCATAAACTGCAAGAATAACGGTGTTACTTTCCATACTTTAAAAAGTCAGGCTTATACCGGCATATTCATTAATTCTTTGTACGCTTGTACCATTTTATTGCGAACTTGTACGGTTGCTTCAAACGCCACACTAGACTTATTTCTTGCAATCATGACATCTGCTAATGAAACGCTACGATCACCTTGATCAAAACGCGTTGCTAACTCACTGGATTGCCCTTGTATCTGATTCACAGATTGCAATGCATCACTCAAAAGATTGCCAAAATCAGAGCTCACTTGTTGGGCTGTTGCAGGGGAAGTGGTATTTTGAGCATCCAGTCTCATTGCTTGCATTTCTGCTTGTAATCCGTTTACTTTCATTCCGTGATTCTCTCTATCAATGTATTTATTTTAACCGCTCACTACGCAGGAATTTCAATACCTGCATCACGCATTTTCGCCAATTTATAGCGCAAAGTTCGAGGACTGATCCCTAACTGCTCTGCCACATCTTTACGGCTGCCTTCACAGGCGATTAAAGTATCTAAAATAATACTAAACTCTTGTTCACGTAACTCACTACCCAGCCCTTCTCCCGTTGCCGCCGGTTTAGGACGAGCAGCCACAACGCAAGGTTCAGGCTCTGGCACACTTTGAGGCATTTCCGTATCTAGCCAATCAAAATGTTCTAATAAAATATCTTGCTGTTGAATGTGGTTGTTATCGCAAAGAATTAACGCGCGTTGAATAACGTTATCTAATTCTCGCACATTCCCAGGCCACGGGTATTGCACTAATTTATCTTGTGCAGATTGGCTTATACTTGGTACCACATTTCCTTGTTTGATACTGTGTCGCTCTGCAAATAATGCCGCTAAAGGCAGAATATCGCCCTGACGTTCAGCTAAAGCAGGCCAAGCAATTGGGAAGACATTAAGTCGGTAGTACAAATCTTCACGAAAATGCCCTTCTGCCACATAAGTTTTAAGTTCACGGTTACTGGTCGCAAGAATACGTACATCTAACTTAATGCTTTTGCGGCCACCTAGACGTTCAACTTCACGTTCTTGCAATACACGCAATAATTTTGCCTGTAAGCCTAAATCCATTTCACTGATTTCATCAAGCAATAAGGTACCACCTTGCGCTTGCTCAAATTTACCCGGACAGGCTTGAATCGCCCCCGTAAATGCACCTTTTTCATAGCCAAATAAGGTCGCTTCAAGCATATTTTCAGGAATGGCAGCGCAGTTAATGGCAATAAAGGGCCCATCTTTACGCTCGGAGTTATCATGGATATAACGAGACAGTACTTCCTTTCCTGAGCCACTCGGCCCTAGCACCATCACATTCGCCTCCGTTTTTGCGACCTTATCAGCAAGTGCTAATAACTTGATACTTTTCGGATCAGCAACAACGGTTTTACTGCTTTGTTTTTTTATCGGCGCATAACGCCCGACCATGTTTAACAGCACTTCAGGGGCAAAGGGTTTTGCCATATAATCAATCGCACCTTCACGCATTGCCGCGACTGCATCTTCAATATTGGCGTAAGCCGTCATTAATAGTACTGGGATTTTAGGCCAATTTAATTTAATACTGCGAAGTAATGCTAATCCATCCATCCCTGCCATTTGTACATCAGAGACAACGATATCAACCGTTTCCGACTTCATGATCACTAAAGCATGCTCTGCGCTTTCCGCTTCAATCCATTGATAGCCAGCTAACGCTAACGTATCAACCAATGCTTCACGTAATCCTTCATCATCTTCGACTACTAAGACTCTCGTTTGATTCATCTCTTCTCTCCATGAGTAAGCTCTGGCACTTTAATGCTCACGATGCGGCTAACTGTGATTGCATATTCTGCTGTGAGGCAATGGGAAGGGTTAAAGTAAAGCATGCCCCTTTACCTAACTCTGATATTAAAGACAACTTGCCACGATGCGCGAGTGCCACCATTTGAACAACGGCTAATCCCAACCCTGTACCTTGTTTTCGAGTGGTAAAGAAAGGCTCTAAGACCTTGCTTTGGAGCTCTGTCGCAATACCGGGGCCATTATCAGTGACAGATAACAAAATTTCGTCACCTACGGCATAACAAGACACAGCAACAGTACAGCCTTTACCTGACATTTGGATAGCGTTTGTAATTAGGTTACTGATAGCGCTCGCCAGTGCATTTTCATTGCCTAAAATAGCCAGTGATTCATCATCACAGTCAATACTAAAATCAACATTTTGGCTCATCACCAAGGCTTCAACCATGTTTTCCATACTATTAAGTAAACTTTCTAATGAAAAACAATTAACCACTTTATTATCACCACCTTTGGCGAACAGCAGCATATCATTAACTTGTTTTTCAAGATCTTGAAGACGATCGACAAGTTTACTTTGGAAGCGTTCACGGGTTGTTACTGGCAAGTTAGGGGCAGATAAATTAGCGGCGTATAACATCGCACTCGATAATGGTGTTCTGACTTGATGCGCCAAGGATGCCACCATTTTTCCTAATGATGACAGTCGCTGCATTTCACTTAATCGTGATTGTAATCGGCGCGTTTCTGTCATGTCTGTAATGACAATTAACTGTCCAGCCGAAGAGGCTGAAATAGCTAATTTTACCTTAGCGCCAGAGCGCAGTGAAATTTCGTGTCCATCATCTTCCTGAGGCTGAAAACAGCGCTGGATAATATCTACCCAACGTTCACCTTCAAGGGGCTCGCCGAGCAAACGTAATGCTTCATTATTGGTTTCACAAATAATGCCTTTAGGATCGAGTAAAATGACACCAACAGGCATCACTTCCAGCACTTGTTGATAACGTTCAACTTGTTGTTCTAATGCCCCAATCACAACCGCTTTATCATCCATGCATGAAACCTAATAACAAAAAATCCAATCTAATTCATAAAAAAGCAATTTACATGCCATGTATTATTCTTTTAAATCATGCAATTACAAAATAGTCATGACAAAAAAACAATGTCAAAAAAATGACAATATATTAGAGTTTTATGGAATTGGCTAAAAAAATACAGATTGGCAGCAGTTTTTTGAGAGGTTATTGCTAAAAATAAATTAAAAGAAAGGGATTGTTAGCCCGCTCTGTTGAAAGTGATGTATTAACAACCTGCTATTTCGATTGCTATGAGGAATAAAAAAGCCGATGTCAAATTAATGGCATCGGCTTTGTATAAATTCATGACGCTCTATAAGCCTTCTTTATTCAGACCATATTTACGCATTTTTTCTACTAACGTAGTGCGTCGCATACCAAGCATATCAGCCGCCCTTGCAACAACACCTGACTGAGCATCTAACGCTTGCTTGATCATATCAACTTCAAGATCAGCTAACATTTCTTTTAAATTTAGCCCTTCAGGAGGAAGCTCGCTATTTACACCTGTTTGCTCATCTTCATATGATGAAAACATACTTGCTAATGCTTCTTGCTCTAATTCCTCAACACTTGGTTGAGAACTTTCTGGCGTAAAGTCAGGAAGTTGGCCGTAGCGATACTTAATCGGCAAATGATTAGTATCGACCATTTCACCGGGGTACAGTATACATAAACGCTCAACAAGGTTTGCAAGTTCACGTACGTTACCCGGCCAGTTATGCTCCATTAATGAATTAATCGCACGCGGTGTGAAGTGAATGCGTTTCGCACCTTCAGCTTCCATTCGAGTAAGCAACTCTTGAAGTAATAAAGGCAAATCCTCAATACGTTCACGCAATGCGGGCATATCAATAGGAAAAACATTAAGGCGATAGTACAAATCTTCACGGAATAAATTCTCATGGATCATTTTGTCTAAATCGCGGTGTGTTGCTGCAACAATACGTACGTTGGTTTTAATGGTTTGACTACCACCAACACGTTCAAAGCTTCGTTCTTGCAAAACGCGTAGGAGCTTAACTTGCATCGACATCGGCATATCACCGATTTCATCAAGAAATAACGTACCACCTTCAGCTAATTCAAAACGGCCTTTACGTGCAGAAATCGCACCAGTAAATGCCCCTTTTTCATGACCAAACAATTCACTTTCCAGTAAATCTGGCGGAATAGCACCACAGTTAACAGGAACAAACGGACCTTTACCACGCGCAGAGTGATAATGAACGTTACGTGCCACGACTTCTTTGCCTGTACCAGATTCACCTAAAATCAGCACACTGGCATCACAAGCAGCCACTTGCTCCATAAGGTGACGGATCTGACTAATTGCGGCACTACTACCAACCATGCTACGGAATAAGGTATTTTTACGCCCTAGCTGAGGAACTTGGTAAGCACGTTTACCCATGTATTCTTGGCAATGACGGAAAGCATCAACGAGTTGGTTATAATGCAAAGGTAACTCTAGATCGCCAACATAATTCGCTAAACCAGAAAGATGAGCACGGTGATTTCCAAGCGATACAACAGGAATATGGGCATGAATTTTTAATGCATCTACGATATGAGATAAATGTTTATTTACTTCAATATTGCCCAGTAAACATGCGCCCCATGACTGCTGCCATAATGATGCATCAATACTCTGTGACGAGATAATTTCACACTGCTCACCAACAAACCCCAGAATTACACTGAGATCATGACGTTGCTGTTGATCGTCCTCAATAACGAGTGTCTTTGCTAAACCTTGCATAGAATGGATATAGCCTGCCTTCATAAAATGATGTAATTATTGGCTTATTTAATAGAAATGCGAACCACTGCCAATATTATTGGTATCTATTGTAATTAAACCATAGGAGAAGGCAATATTTGATAACGGAAAGGTGTGATACCAATACAAGGATAGATAAAACAATAGGACGAATATTGCGCATTTACAGCTATTCATCCTATATTTGAAGAGTTATTACCATTTTTTATAGTGTTATCCTGCCTATATGCATTTTAACACTTAACTTTATTAATTAACTCGCTTCACTTAAATGATGATACTCAGTTGGGATTTGATCCCACGCTGATTTGATCTCACGTAGCATACCAATCACATCATCAATGGGCTTAGTTTGGTTTTCGGCATTTGCTCGGCTGATCTCTGCAGCCATAAACTCATATAGGGCATCAAGGTTCTTGGAAATATCACCACCGTCTTCCATTGATAAGCAATCACGCAGACTTAGTACAATATCTAATGCTTTGCTTAAACGCTCGCATTTAACCGCAACATCGCCTTGCTCCATTGCCGCTTTTCCTTGAATTAAACGCTCAATCGCCCCTGCATACAGCATTTGAATAATACGGTGAGGAGAAGCACTGGCTAATTGTGCGTTTACTGAAACTTTTTTATATGCCTGAAGAGAACCACGCATGATGTAATCCCTTATTTAATAAGTGAAATCAAAATCAACAAAACCAAGAAGGCTATAAACCGTTTTGTTGAATATTGCTATACAGTGATAACGATTGTTTGCTCTTTTTAGAACGCACTAATCGCTCGCCAATAATGTCTTTGTGTTTTTGAATTAAGCTTTTTAATGCTTTCGTTCGTGCAACCACATCATCAAACACGACACGCGTTAAATCAGGTTGCCCTAAGATGTTTTCTACTTCTTGATGACGCAGAGCAACCAAATTTTCCAATTGTTGAGGAAAATCATCAGGATAATCTTGCTGCTGCAAAAGCTGTTCAATCTGCTGTTCGAGTTGAGTTAATTTTTCCATTTTTCATTCACTTTAAAATGTCATTAGGCTCATCATGGTATTCAGCTGATTATTCATTTTTCCAATAGCTGCATCCATCGCGGTAAACTGTTGATAGGTTCGTTCTTCATAAGCTTTCATTCGCTCATTTAAATCATCCATATCATCGTTTAATCTGTCTTGCTGCTCTTTTAAACTTTTCTCTTTATTGGTTAGAGAGCCGTCCGTTGAACTGGTGTAACCTTTAAAAATAGCTTCAGCCTTATCAAGAAAGCCTTTTTCATCGGTATGGAAGAAAGAATTAAATGCATTAAAATTATCTTTTAAAGACTCATCTAACTTTTCATCATCAATCTCGATTTTTCCATAACGGTCAGTGGTAATACCAAAGTCACTTAAGCTATAAGTTCTACCATCAACTTCGATACCCGCATTCATCATATTTCGCATTTGACTGATAATTGAACGGGTTAAACTATCACCGTTTAATGGCCCACTAGATTTAGACTCTGTATCGTATTTACTTAAACTATCAGCGGTATCGATAAACTCATTGTACTTTTCAACAAAGTCTTCAATTGAAGACTTTGCCGTTGAAGTGTCGTTGGTGATATCAATCGTTGCGAACTTAACATCGTCAGTATTTGTGAGTTTTTTAATATCAAGCGTCACACCTTCAATGGCATCTTCGATTTTATTACTACTACTAGTGATCTCGGTGAAGTTATCAATTTTTATTTTGGCATCAACACCGTTTTGCATCTCAACCATATCGGCATTGGCTGTTGGATTGGCAGGATCAAAGCTTAATTTGGCTAGCTCGCCCGTCATCCCTGAAGCATCAATAGAAATTTCATTGGCAACACCGGTATCAGTGCTTGAAAAAACAATTTTCGAACCATTGGCATCATTAATAACTGTTGCCGTTACACCAGGGTTATCTGCAGAATTGTTAATTGCATTCAGTACATCTTTTAAGCTGCTTTTATCTTGATCAATGGTGACAGACATGGTTTTACCATCAACGGTAATTTCCAAATCGCCCGATCCCAGTTGTGCTTTAGGATCGGCATCAAAAGCACTGTTAGTGACCACTTTATGAGATTTGGCAATTTCTAACACTTCAACGGTATAACTACCATTTTTTGCTTTATCTGATGCTTCAACAGAGACAAAATCTTTCTCAGATGATTTAGCTGATTGACCTGCAAATACTTTATCTTCAGCAAATTTTTTCACCATATCTTCTAAACCAGATACCGCCGATTTAATTTGCCCGTAGCCACTTAACTGTACTTCCAGTTTTTGTTGCTGCTCTTTAATGCGTTGCTCTTTTGGCGTACGCTCGGCGGCAACCAATTGTTGCGTCATGCCCGCCACATCTAAGCCAGAAGCTAAACCACCTGCACTTAACCCCATGAGTTTTCCTTTTACACTTTATGACTTAACGAGCCTAAACCGTACTTGGCCAAATTTTTGTTTAAATCTAGCAATTCTTGTGCCGGAACTTGGCGAATAACTTCACCCGTTTTGTTATCAACTATGGTGGCAATTGGTTTACCTGACTCATCATCTTGATGGAAACGTAACGAACGATTGGCAGATTGTAATGCCATTTCAATCTGCTTAATTCTCTCTTGTTCCGACTTTTGCTCTAGCAAAGATGAATTAAGGGGATCGTCAATGTCACTGGAATCAATAGGATTAACAGCCTTTATCGATGATAGGGAAGATTCAGAGCTAACAGTTTGTTGCTCTACACCTTGAGGGGAAGTGTGACGAACTTTCTTATCGCCTTCCATATCCTGATTAGAGGTTAAAGACGATGAAAAGATAGTTATCGGATTGATCGCCATAGCCAGTCCTTAGCGATATCGCTGTAAGTAAAAAGCCCTGTATTGAATATACAGGGCTTCATTTGAATGATTAACCCAGTAGGCTAAGTGCCGCTTGTGGGATCTGCTTAGCTTGCGCAAGAATTGAAGTACTTGCTTGTTGCAGAATTTGGTTCTTCGTCATGTTAGTGGTTTCAGCTGCGAAATCGACATCTTTAATACGGCTGTTTGATGCATTTACGTTTTCATTGATGTTCGCAAGGTTATTTAACGTGTGGTTAAAACGGTTTTGTACCGCACCCAAATCTGCTCGTTGTGAGTCAATCCCAGCAATAGCTGCGTCAATAACGTCTAGTGCGCCTTGAGCACCACTCTGACTTGTAATATCGATATCTTTAACAGTACTTAAAGATGAGTTACCAGCTGCAGTAGTAATGGCTGTAGCAGTACCAGTTACCGTAAACTTATCACTAGAACTAAAAGTTAATTCAGAATTAACTACAGCACCACCAACATTAACAGTAGCAGCTGTACCAGCAACTCCCGTTGAAGGATCAACTGCCGCCATAGTTAATGTACCGCCTGCAGGACCTACAGCTTTAATACCTGCAACATCTTCAGCTTCGATCTGCAATTTACCTGTAGACTTATCATAAGTAGCATTATAACCATCTTTACCGATATCACTTGCAAGCTCAGACATATCACCATTATAAGAGCTTAAGTCATAACTTGTTGTACCAATCTCCAGTGTACCAGTATCGGAAGCAGTCAAATTATCCAACTCAACACGAGCCGTAGCCTTAGCTTCAACACCAGTACCCAATGCACTCAAGGCATCAGCTGCTGCTTTAGCATCCATTGTTGAAATATCAGTAGTAGCTGAAACACCATTTGGACCTGATAAAACTATATCACTTGCGCCTGTTGCTAAACCGTATGCTGTGCCTGCTGCTGCTGCTGCGCCAAATACAGTACCAGCACCTGATTTCTGGTGTTGACCAATATCGCCAGAAGCAACACTTGATAATGAAACATCAATAGTCTCATTCGCATTTGAGCCAACTTGGAAGGATTTCGTACCGAAAGTACCATCTAATAACTGTTGACCACCAAACGTTGTAGTATCTGCAATACGGGTCATTTCTGTTTGTAAGGCACTTACTTCTTTTTGAAGTGCTTCACGGTCTTCAGCTGAGTTTGAGCCATTCGCTGCTTGAAGAGACAAATCACGCATACGTTGAAGCATGTTTGTTGTTTCTGACATCGCGCCTTCAGCGGTTTGCGCCATTGAGATACCGTCGTTGGCATTACGCATTGCTACGTTTAGACCGTTTGTTTGGCTGGTTAAACGGTTTGAGATTTGAAGACCTGCAGCATCATCTTTTGCAGAGTTAATGCGAAGACCAGAAGAAAGTTTTTCCATGCTATTAGCAACGCCGTTGCTTGCACCGTTTAGGTAACGCTGGGCGGTCATTGCAGAGACGTTAGTATTAACTGTAACAGCCATAATTGTAGCTCCTTGATTTGATACCCAGCGATTCCCGGGCTAACTAAGTATTTCCTGTTGTGATTTCTTTAACGGCACGGCGAGAAAATGCTTTAATGTTTTTTTTTATTTTTTTCTTATCAAGGGTTAACTTTATTTTTTTACAGTAAGTTAGACAAAAAAAAGCGGCAACTTATTGCCGCTTAATTCTATGACAGATAGCTATAAATAATTAAATAATGTGAGTTCTTTTGTCTTATTAAACGCAGCCTGTGATGCTTGCAGTGCCATCGATTGTTCATTCATATCAATGATCGCTTTGCTGTAATCAAGATCTTCTAAGCCGCTTTGTGCTTTATTCAAGGTTAATTCAAAATCTTTGTGTTGTTCGCCCTGTCTATCAAGGGTTTGTAACACACTACCAACCTGCGAGCGCTGCTGGTTCATGTGAATGAATGCGCCATTTAAATCATCAATAACACGTTGTAAATTGGCATTACCTTCTGCTGATGACGTTGGCTGCTCTGCGTTGTTAATCGCATCTTTAAGAGAATCTAAAACGTTAAAGGTTTTACTCGGGGTTAACGCGACACTATCACCCAGTTTGATTTCACCATCAAATTGAAAGTCTAACGTCCCCGCACCACCAGCAGCTGCGAGATCAAAGTTTACCCCCACTGTAGGATCATAAGTATTTTGATCTAATAGTACCCCCGTTGTTGGGTCCCCTTGATAAAGTTGATATTCCATTACACCAGCATTATCGACAAACTTAACACTGTAATTGTTGCTGTCATTCGGATTGCTATTTGTTGCCGTTAAAACATGTAGCTGCGAGTCTGGTTGTAAACCAGAAAAGTCAGGCCGGTAATCACCGTAAGGGTTGGGTATCTCCATGAAGACATCATTACCCGTTAAGCTGGTCTTCACCTCTAAGTTTTTATCTATTTGGCTATGACGCGCTTGATCATCCCCTTGATAAACAATGGTTGGCGGCGTTTGCCCATTTTGCATAAACGGTTTGGTGGCTGATTGTGTACCTGCAAAAATATAGTTACCCGATTCATCTTGTGTATTTGCCAGCCCTAATAATTCATCATAAAGGCTCTGCAATTCATCTTTAAATGCACTGCGATCTTCTGCAGCCATAGCACCGTTGATCATGCGAATGACTTTTTGTTTCGTCACATCAAGATTATTCTCTACACCCGTTAACGTTGATTCCGTCACATTCATGCGGTTGGTCGCTAATGTTATCGCATCTTGATATTGCGTGATGAGTGTCTGCTCTTGACGATAATTCTGAATCATTACTGATGAAACAGGATCGTCACCGGCTGTTAATACGCGTCGACCTGTCGCTAAATGTTCATTACTGGTATTTAGTTCACCCTGCTTACGCATTAAATTCGAGGTTAAACTTTGATACTGGCTAGCAGTAGAAACTCGGTTAATCATGATTTACTCCTACTACACGGTACGCATTAAGGTATCAAAGGTTTCTTTAGCCACTGACATGATCCGAGATGATGCCATGTAAGATTGCTGGAACTTCATAAGATTAGCGGCTTCTTCATCAAGATTAACACCCGATAAGTTCGATACTCGCTCGGACGCGGCATCAAAATCCAATTGATTGACTTCTGCAGTTTTATCCGCATTATTCTTTAACATACCAATGTCTGTTGCTAACCCTTCAAACAAATCAATCACACTCGATTTGCCCTCATTCATGGTTTTGCCATGCTGAATTTGCTGCATTGCTAAGAAGTTACTGTTGCCACCTACCGCATTAGTCCTGCCTAAAGTCACCGTGAAGTTATCTCCAACTTGACCATTATCCGTCAGTGACAATGTCGGGGCTGTTTGGCCTGCAAAGGTAATTTCTTTACTCACGTTAGTTAATGGATAAGCCAGTGATTGGACGGTATTACCCGCATCATCTTTTAAATCCATTAGGGTGTTCGTTTGAGTATTCGTTACTGTTAACTTGTCAGAAGCGGTGATGGCTAACGTAAACGTATCACCAATCGCTGCACCTGAAGTTAAACTTGCTACGCTGATTTGATCACCATTGCTAGCAACCATGGTTAATACATTGCCCGTTGTTGTCAGTGGATAGTCTAGCTCGTTAACAACAGCACCCGTAGCATCCACTAAATTAATCGGATTATTTGCAGCATCTACCATGCTAAGTTTATCGCCCGCACCATTTAAGCTAAGGGTATACGTGCCTTGTGCCACTGTGGCACCAGCAGCTTGAATAGCCGTCAGCGTCGCTGTACCAGTGTTACTTGCATTATTGGTCGCTGTTAAATCAGCGCTGTTAATAATGTCGACTCTGTAGGTGCCCGCTAATTGGTCAGGCACTAACCCGCCGGCTTTATTGAGCTCTGCTGTTCCAACGTTATTTGGGTTAGCTTCAATACTGGATATTTTATTCCCTGCAAGGCCACGAGGATCTGACATCTCCACGCTAATGTTAGCCGCACCACGACGCATCGGCTGAATGATGACGGTCTCACTTTGTCCTGCCGCAGGGGGATTGCCCATCACAGTATTCATGGTTAACGTTAAACCATCGACACTGACTGATAAAGGCATTGTCGCCGTTGGAGATATAAGTGGATTGCCGTTTGACTGTTTCATCTCATTGCCAGCGGGATCGATTAAGCGAAAACTATAATCAGTACCATCAAATTCAGTTGTAAGCTGGTATTCTCCCGTTTTTAACGCATTTACATCATCAATTTTGACATCAATGTCAGTTTGGCTACCTAATGGCTTTAATACTCGCTCTTTCATTAAGTTAGGGTTGTTAACATCATAAAAAATAGCACCTCCAACCGCACCTGAGAGATCGGTACCCGATTGCTGCAAATCGTTTATTTGCTTTGAAAAGCCAATCGCCATTCGCCCCATTTCATCGAGGCTTTTATCTATTACATCATCACGGATCGACAACATGGCACCTAATCCGCCGCCAATGTGATCACTTTTAATGGCTTTGGCTTGATTCCCATTAATTAATGCCATCTGTTTGTCTTCCAAATCAGGATCACCATTAACCATTTTTAATTGTGATGATTCAACGCCAGAAACCAAGGTATCACCGCTACCAATAATGACTTTATCGGCAAGGCTGCCTTTATCCGCCAATACTGTCACTTTGGTATATTTGGCTAATTCATTAATTAAGCCTCGTTGTTTATCCAGCAAGTCATGGTTTTTATCGCCATCAGGCATGCCTTGTAAACTGGTATTAATAGCGGCAAGTTCTTGCCCTAATGCATTCACACGCTCAAGTGTTACATCCAGTTGCTCATTCACATCTCGACGAATATTGGTTAACGTTTCATAAGAATTATTAAAACTTCTTGCCGCTTGTTCGGCATGCTCTAACACGGTTTGACGAGAGCCAAGATCGTTAGGGTGATCTGACAATGAACGTACCGAGTTATAAAAATTATTCATGCTATTAACGGTGTTAACAGCACTTTTTGAGGTGAAATCATCCAGCATCATCATGTGCTGTTGACGAACATTTGAAGCTTCAAGCTGGGTGGTAGAGAGTGTTAATTCACGGGCAGCAAACTGATCATAAGCACGATTAACGCTATCAATGTACGCACCACTGCCGTAATAGTTACCGCCGCTCCATTGTGCATCGGCCGCTTTTTGATCGACCACCTGACGGCTATAACCTGCGGTATGCACGTTACTAATATTATGGCTGGTTACATCAAGTTGCTTTTGCGATGTACGCAAACCACTGATACCAAGCTGCATTAAATCCGACGCCATATTAATTCCCTAACTCATTAACAACGTGATGTTTTATATCAATCTTAATGACGCTTATTCATATAAGGCGTGCATTACGATAGCTTCTTTGCAAAAATCGAACCAATTAAAAATAATAAAAGTTTTTTTAATTAAACGATTATTTTTGAGTATTTAAGGATGGTAATAAATCGCTATTTGTTTATAATTTAAAAGCTCAACCCAAATTAAAATAAAACATAAAGGATAATGATTATGAACTTATTAGTATCAGGATTAATTGGTTACGCATTAAAAGAAGTTGTTGTGCCACTCGTTAATGATCATTTTGACGATAAAAAAACAGAAGAAAAGCAAGTTCCTGAAAAAGAAGTAGAAAATGCTTTATTTGAAAGTAACGATCTAATTAAAATGGTATCGAACATTATTGACATTGTTGTATAACCCTATATTTCAGATACTAAAAACCTTCCATCAAATATTATTTGATAGAATATAAATATTTTATTTTAATTCGCTTTTTTTATATATCCCTTCTTTTTACATTAATGTTTTCACCTTTTTCATTACTGCTAATACTTTATTACTGTAATTAGGATCGGTGGCATACCCTGCTTTATGTATTTCTCGAATAAATTGATTCGGCTCACCACTATGTTTTAACGCAGTTGAATAACGTGGGTTCTGTTGTAAGAACTTCACAAAATCTTGAAAGCTATCTTGATAAGAGCCATAAGAGCGAAACGCCGCATTTTCTTGTACAGCAACACCGTTATGATATTCCAATGTACGCGTGGCAACCTTTTGCCCACTCCAACGTGGATCGGCTTTAATATTAAATAAGTTGTTACTCGTTCCTGCCGCATTTTTGATCACTTTTTTACCCCAACCGGTTTCTAACGCCGCTTGCGCTATCAACATTGCAGGATCGGTGCCCAACGCACGTGCCGCTTTCGTTGCATACGGTGCCATATGATCAACAAATGCTTGTGGCGTTTCAAAACGATCAGGTTCTGGTTGTCGTAATGGCGGCTGAACATCAGCGGTTTGTAATCGCTGCTTATATTTTTCTAATACCTGTTGTGCCGCAACACTGTTTTGATCTTCTCGTTGCGGTAGTGTTAATGGCTGGGATTTATTATCGATTGGGCGAATCTGCAATGGATCCGTATTGTCTTTTTTCGGGAATAAATCTGTCGTTGGAGTATGCGGCTTTTGTTCGTTATCTTCGCCACCCAATTGCTTAACAATCATATCAGCCAAGCCTAAACTTCCAGTGGTGCTTAGCTGAGATGACATCTGCTCATCATGCATTTGCTGATAAAACTTACTGTTATTGCTACTCATTAAATCAGATTCAAACGCTTCGTTCGCTTCGCGCATTGACTTAAATAGCATCTGAGTAAAGATAGACTCAAACTGATTAGCCGCCTGACGCAATGATCCCTTTGAATCTTCACCAATACCCGCACGTAGACGGTCTAGGTTACTAATATCATGGACAAAACCGGGATCAATTTGCTTCATATTATAATCCTTGTTGATTACTTTTTAGTTAAATCATCAGGGTTAAATGATGATTAACTGCCCTTCAATGGCACCCGCTTGTTTCAGCGCTTGTAAAATTGCCATTAGATCTGATGGTGCGGCGCCCACTTGATTCACCGCTCGAACAAGCTCATCTAACGACACACCGGGCTCAAACTTAAACATGCGTGCATCAGATTGCTGTACGTTGATATTACTGTTCTCCACCACGGTTGTTTCACCACCGGCAAAGGCATTGGGTTGACTCACCTGTGGATTTTCTTTAATGGAAACTGTCATACCACCATGGGTGATTGCCGCAGGTTTTAACTTCACATGCTGGCCAATAACAATGGTACCAGTACGTGAGTTTACGATAATTTTCGCGGAGCCTTCTGCCGGATCAAACTCTAAGTTTTCAACTGTTGATAGGAACGCAACTCGCTGGCTAACATCGCGTGGTGCTCGCACTTTTATTGATGTTGCATCAACAGCTGATGCCATTTGAGGCCCTAAAAACTGATTAATAGAATCTGCCATACGCTGCGCCGTGGTAAAATCTGAATCATGCAGGTTAAAGGTTAAGTAATCACCACGTCCAAATGGGTTCGGTACTTCTTGTTCAACCATTGCACCGTTAGAGATTCGACCTACCGTTGGCGTATTACCGATCACTTTAGAGCCATCTGCCCCTTCTGCACTAAAGCCACCAACCACCAATGTACCTTGAGCTATTGCATAAACCTTGCCATCTAAACCTTTTAAGAAAGTTTGCAATAACGTCCCCCCCCGTAAACTCTTGGCGGAACCAATTGAAGAGACGGTAACATCAATGCTTTGACCTTGTTTGGTAAAAGGAGGCAAAGTGGCATTAACGGCAACAGCGGCAACGTTTTTGATCTTTGGCTTTGTACCTACCGGCAATTGAATGCCGAAATTTTGCAACATGGCATTAAAGCTTTGATCGGTGAAAGGCGTTGTCTCGCCAGTACCAGGCAAACCAACGACTAAACCATAACCGACAAGTTGGTTACTACGAACGCCTGCAACGGAAGCGACATCTTTAATACGTGCCGCATCCACAGTGCCAGATAATAAAATTAATCCAGTAATAATAATTGCGCGAAAATTCAATGGATTCTCCTGTCCCTAACGCTATGTTTTGACAAAAATTGGCTGATTAGAAAGCAACGTTAAAGAAACGTGATAACCAATTTTGCTCTTGAATATCTTGGCGATCACCGGTACCTGAGTATTGGATCCGCGCATTAGAAATACGTGTTGATGCAATGGTGTTATCTTGGCTAATATCGTCAGGTCTAATATGTCCGCTAACCCGAATATATTCTTCGCCAGTGTTAAGCATTAGCCATTTTTCACCACGTACAACCAAGTTACCGTTATTTAAAACCTCAACCACTTCAACTGAAATAGAACCTTTAATACTGTTACTTTGATCGGCAGAAGTAGAGCCTGCAAATGTGTTGTTGTTCGACATACCATAAGACAAGCTGTAATCACGAATGGTGACGGGTTTCCCCCCTAGCTCTATTGGCTTCATATTTAAATCGGTAGATTTATCTAAATCTGAACTTGCACTCTTTTTCGCTGCGGTTTTTTCTTCGAGTAAAATTGTGACGATATCACCAATACCACGGGGCTTAGTGTCGTCATACAGATCTTGCACTTGTGATTGATTAAATAAAGAGCCTGTTGCGGTTGCGTAATGCTCAGGTTTATCTTGTGGACGAACAGGATTCCAAGCGGGATCGCCCGCTTCTGGATCTTCGCGTTTACGGATCCGATCAATCAGCCCTTTCGACTCTTTCTCTTTACCTTCTACCGCATCAACATTGGTGGTGGCTTTTTCAATATCACTGCCAGCAACATCAGGTGGTGTAGATACACAGCCTGTTAATGCCAAACTTAATAGAAGTAATGATTTTTTCATCCACTGACGATTCATTTTATTTACCTGAGCGCAATTCATTCATTACCACCAATCATTACAACTGCTGGTTAACGTAACTCAACATCTGATCGACAGTTGAAATCACCTTCGAGTTCATCTCATAAACACGTTGTGCTTCAATCATATTCACAAGCTCTTCCGTCACGTTTACGTTGGACGTTTCAAGCATAGATTGGCGAATAGAACCATATCCTTCTAAGCCTGGCGTTCCTTCTTGAGGATCACCACTCGCGCCTGTTGGTAAGAATAAGTTCTGACCGATAGGCTCCATACCACCTGGGTTAATAAAGTCAACAGTCGTAATTTGCCCCAAGGCTTGGTTTTCTTGCTCTCCACGAATACGGGCAGAAACTTCACCATCAGTACCGACGGTGATGCCTACCGCATCTTCAGGTACCACAATCTCAGGCTGGACAGGATAGCCACTACCACTGGTAACCAATTGACCTTCAGAGTTAATCGTGAACTGACCATTACGGGTATAGCCTATATTGCCATCAGGTAATAGCACTTGGAAAAAGCCATCACCTTCGATCATCATGTCCATGGCGTTATTGGTGGTTTGAGTATTACCTTGAGTAAAGACTTTTTGTGTCGCAACCACTTTTGAACCCGCCCCCAACATTAAACCTGTTGGTAATGTGGTATCTTGAGTTGACTGACCGCCCGGTTGGTTAATATTTTGATAAAAGAGATCTTCAAAAACCGCGCGACCTTTTTTAAAACCAACGGTTGATGCGTTAGCCAAGTTGTTAGAAATAGTCGAGATATTTGTCTGCTGCGCGTCAAGACCGGTTTTACTTACCCATAGTGCTGGATGCATTGTTCTGTCCTTTTAATTAGCCAATACGCATAAGAGAAGAAGAGGCTTTATCCATTTCTTCTGCGGTTTTCATCAGTTTTACTTGCATTTCAAAGTGGCGCTGAAGATCTATCATGCTGGTCATTTCAGAAACCGCATTCACGTTACTGCCTTCAAGCATACCTTTCGCCAGTGTTACACTGGCATCTGCATCAAGCGGAATACGCTCGCCGATGGACTTAAATAAACCATCAGTATCTTTAAATAACGCTTGATTATCAGGTTTAACCAATTTGATGCGATCAACGACTGCGATTGCATCAGGCGGCGCACCTTGTGGTAAAACCGACACCGTACCGTCTTTACCAATTTCAATTTTACTGATCGGAAGTGGGATAAAAATAGGACTGTCGTTTTGGCCTAATACCAATTGACCATTACTGTTTTGTAGCATGCCTGTTTGATCAATTTTCAAATGCCCAGCACGGGTGTAAGCTTCTTGGCCTTTGACATCCATTACAGCAAGCCAACCATCACCTTCAATAGCAACGTCTAAATCACGCCCTGTATTGATCACTGAACCTTGTGCAAAATCATTACCCGGGCGCTCAGTCATTGAAAACACTCGGCTA
This sequence comes from Photobacterium sp. GB-1, assembly GCF_003026165.1. NCBI lineage: Bacteria > Pseudomonadati > Pseudomonadota > Gammaproteobacteria > Vibrionales > Vibrionaceae > Photobacterium > Photobacterium sp. GB-1. Next base: position 492,839 of record NZ_PYOB01000001.1, read on the forward strand.
GGTAGACCTTCACCATAGGCTTGCATACTGCGCGCCTGTTGTAAGTCGGCACGAAAACCTGTTGTACTGACATTTGCCAAGTTATTGGCATGAACTTGCATACCATACATATCTTGTTTTGCGCCACTCATGGCAAGATACAGAGCACGATCCATTTTTTTGACACTCCTATTATCTAACAGCATCAATAAAGCAAAAACTAAGCCAATTATATTTATTGTTTAATAACAGTGAATTGAGAGCAAAAGAGCAAGAAGGTAAAGCTGGAGGGAAAAAAATTGCCGCTTCAACGAAAAGGTAAAACGGCAATAGGACTGGAAAGGATAAAGCTTAACGAATTTGTAGAATATTCTGTTGTAGCTGATTATTCACATCTAGTGCACGAGAGCTGGCTTGGAAGTTACGTTGCGCGGTGATCAAATCCACCAGCTCTTGAGTCATATCGATATTTGATTGTTCAAGCGTTCCGCTTTTAACAGAGCCAAATGAACCTTGTGATGCATCGCCCCAAATCGCCTGACCTGATTCTTGGGTGGTATTCCAAAGCGTGCCACCTAACTGTGCTAACCCTTGTTCATTAGAAACACGGGCTAAGGCAACACGTCCTACAACGATATCTTTACCATTTGAATAAGACGCCAAAATATTGCCTTCAGGATCAATATCAACTTTCGATAAATAACCTGTTGTCGCGCCGTCTACATCTTGAAATTTGCGCACTTCAAACGCTGAAGCATATTGCGTCGGATCATCATAATTCATAGTTAACGATTGCGTAGGATCAGCACCACCGACATCAATACCAGCAGAAGCGAATGTCTCCATTTGGATATTTAATGGCATTGGTGGAGTTGCTGGAACGGCAGGTGGATTACCAGGGTCTCCAGGATATGGCTGACCATTTTGATCAAATCGCATCCGATAGCCTGTCACTACAGGGGCTGCAGGGTTTGTATTATCAATAACTTGATAAGCTGCAGGGATGCTTGCTGGATCTGGCTTTAATAACCGCTCTTGACCACTGTTATTGGTAACAGTTTGATGTACTTCCCATGTATTAGCATTGGTTGGAACGGCATTAGGATCATATTTAGCGACATAATAAGTCGTCATTTTATACGGTTTACCTAATGAATCATAAATCGTTGATGACGTTGATTTATTGAAAGAATCAGGATCTTTAAAGTCAAATGGACTATTTTTAGGCGTTGTTTCTTTATTAGGTAAATTTAAAGACACTTTGATCGTGCCTGATTTTGTTGGCTGACCAAATACATCATCAATTTTCATCGATTTTGCTTCATAAGAAGCCACGGTATTTGAATCTTTATTGACAGGGTAACCCAGTAGAAACTTACCTTCAGAGTTCACTAACTCATTTTCGTTATTTAGATGAAATGCACCATTGCGAGTAAGATTATTATTCGAAGGTTCATTCTTATTATCTGCCACAGCAAAAAAACCCGAACCAGATACACGTAAATCTAATGGGTTATTGGTATAAATACTAGAACCTTCATGGAACTGTTGTGCAACCGTTGAGGTTTGTACGCCCCCACCCGTTGTCGTTTTACCATTAGAGAAAATCGAATTAGAATAGACATCACCAAATTCAGCACGTGATTCTTTAAAACCAAAGGTGTTGGCATTGGCTATGTTATTACTGGTGGTATTTAGATCTTTTTGAGCTGCACCTAGACCGCTCAACGCAATGTTCATACTCATATTCGATTATCCTTTTTGTGTTGCTTTGCCAATTTGTAGAACATCAGCCAACTGAACTGGCTTATCGAAACCAGCAAGGTTTAACATCACCTGACCGTCGTTATTCCCTAATAAAACGCTATTCACGTTTGCGTGTGTAAGCACTTCAAAATTCTGGCTTTCGCCTTTTACATTGCCTGACACAGAAAACTTATACATACCTTGCGGCATAATATTGCCATCATCATCTTTACCATCCCATGTAAAGGGATGTTCACCGGCTGATTTAGCACCAAGACTCATGGTTTTAACCAATTCACCTTGTTCATTTTCAACGCGCAACATTGCGTTATCAATGCTTTGCGTTAAACGCGTCATGCCAGACATTTCGCCTTCGCTACTGCGCATTGCGGTTGAATTAGGAATAAGTACATCTTGTCCAACAAGAGAAGAAGCTTGTAGTGCTTGATTTGACGTCATCGCACTATTTAATGAGCCAAACTGCTCATTCATTTTGTTAATGCCATCAACGGTAGCGAATGATGCCATTTGCGCGATCATTTGATCATTACTCACAGGTTTAAACGGATCTTGCTGTGCTAACTGCTTGGTTAGTAATGACAAGAAATCATCTTGCTTTAGCTGATTTTTTCCTGTGACTTCTTGCTCTTGTTCGACTTTCTTATCTTGCATGCTTTTTAGCTGGTCAAGGTAAGAAAGATTGCTGTTTCCTGCACCATTAACTGTGCTCATAATGACAACTCCTTACCTTATTTGCCCATCTGCAAGGTTTTCATTAGCATCTGCTTACTTGCATCGGCTACCTGAACATTATTTTGATATGAACGAGATGCTGAAATCATATTCGCCATCTCTTCCATCACATTAACGTTGGGCTTATAAATAAAACCTTCAGCATTTGCCATCGGGTGCTCTGGATTGTATTCAGCTGATAGCGGCTTATCACTTTCAACAATACCTTTAACTTGCACAGGTACGCTGCTGCTTTGATGATAAGACGCAGAATTTAATGCGGCGGCAAAAATAGGATGACGGGCTTTATAAGTTTCTTCTGCTGAGCTACTGACACTGTTGGCGTTAGCAAGGTTACTTGATGTGGTATTTAAACGTACAGATTCAGCACTCATTGCCGATCCCGTTACATTAAAAACATTAAATAAACTCATTATTATTCCCCTTTCAATGCCTTGCTCAGGTTCTTAAATTTAGAACCTAAAAAATCCAACGATGCTTGATATTCAATACTATTTTGCATAAACAAGTTTTGCTCTAGTTGGGCATCCACCGTGTTGCCATCCCCTGTATCCGGCTGTGTTGGCACGCGATATTTTTGCTCGCCACTGACTTGTGTAGAGGCATTAATGTGCCGCCCATTTGTTCGGCTTAGGCCAATATCTGCCCCAGATGTTGCCGCTTTAAGCGCACGACTGAAGTCTAAATCTTTTGCTTTATAGCCAGGAGTGTTGGCATTAGAGATATTACTCGCTAGGGTTTCGGCACGTTTTTCACGTACGCCAACAGTATACTGATGAACCCCTAATGCTTTATCGAACGAAATGGACATATCTTGCCTCCACAATTACTTAGCAGTAATAAAGCAAAGACAGTGCCAATTTTAAGAATTGAGAAATTAAGAAGATGGTTGGTAACTAGAGAGGAGAATAATTAACTAAAAAGCGCTACACGCAATATTAACAAGCGGCAGCGCTTCTTCAATTAACGGAGTTTATAAATGATGCCAGGGTTACAACGGATCATTTCAAATTTTTCTGTTAACCCTGTTAGTGACTCTGATGCACCTAAGAACAAATAGCCACCAGGATTTAAGCTGGTCGCTAATTGATTTAAAACTTTCGATTTCATCTCTGGAGAAAAATATATCAAAACATTTCGACAGAAAATAATGTCAAACTTCCCCAGCAATGCATAGCTATCTTTAAGGTTCTGCGGCCTAAAATTAACCATTTGTTTAACTTTATTGTTAACCCGCATACGGCCATCACCATTGTCTTCAAAAAACATACGGCGACGCTCCGGCGATAACCCTCGGCTTAAAGCAAGATTGTCATACACACCTGCTCGGCATGTTTCCAGCATCGTCTGTGAGATGTCAGTGGCAGTAATTTGAATAGATGGCAGTAAACCAGGACGCTTAGCTTGGGTTTCCAAAACCGTCATCGCCATAGAATACGGTTCTTGGCCTGATGAACTCGCCGCAGACCAAATTTTGATCGGTTTTTTATTTGCTGAAAGTTCAGGCAAAATTTTGTCTGATAATACGGTAAAAGGATAACCATCACGAAACCATAATGTTTCATTGGTTGTCATCGCATCAACGGCGGCAATACGTAATTCACGATTACGACCTGATAATACATTCTGCAACAAGTCTGAAAGCGACGATAAAGAAAAACGATTCACTAACGGGCTTAAACGACTGCGCACTAAATATTGCTTGCTATCGCCTAATACGATGCCACATTGAGACTCAAGAAATCGGCAAAATTCACGATATTCTTGGTCATTTACAGTTACTGCTGTCATTTACAACTCTTCTTTGTCAGTACATTCGGCATTAAATGCTCAATAATTTTTAATAATTTCAAACTGTTACGCCGATTCAATTGAGCTATCAGGCATTGCCCCTTTTACAGCTCGACCCAATTCGTCTGGGTTAAATTTAGGAATAAAAGCATTTGCTCCTACACGTTCAACCATGGCTTGGTTAAACACACCACTTAATGATGTATGTAAAATAACATGTAAGTCTTTTAATTTAGGATCATTTCGTATCTCAGCAGTTAATGTGTACCCATCCATTTCAGGCATTTCAATATCTGAAATAATCAATGCTAGTTGATCATAAATAGAGCCTTGAGCGGCCATTTCACGCAATTTAATAATGGCTTCTTTACCATCTTTTACGAGTACGCATTCACAACCAATCGCTTCTATCGCTCGTTGTACCTGCTTACGTGCAACGGTTGAATCATCAGCAACAAGAACCCGACGCACGGCAGGGCCATTTTCAACCAACTCTTCAAGCACGGTTCCTGTAATGTTGGTATTAACCGGTGAGATCTCATCGAGAATTTTTTCAACATCTAAAATTTCGACCAGTTCACCGTCTATTTCTGTCACAGCAGTCAGATAGTTACTTCGACCAGCCCCTTGAGGAGGTGGAAGAATCGATTCCCAATTCATATTAATAATGCGTTCAACAGAAGACACAAGGAAACCTTGAATAGAACGATTAAATTCCGAAATGATAATAAAGCAATTCGTTAAATCGGTGATTGGGCGTCCACCGGTCGCTAAACTCATATCAATAACAGAAATGGTTTGTCCTCGAATATGAGCAACACCTTTAATCAATGGATGTAAATTCGGCATTGATGTTAATTGGGGACACTGCAGAACTTCTTTAACTTTAAATACGTTAATACCATAACGTTGACGTCGATTAAGACGAAATGTCAGCAGCTCTAATCGGTTTTGCCCAACTAATTGTGTCCGCTGATTAACTGAATCTAAAATACCTGTCATTGGATAAACTCCCTGTCGTGTTATAAATCGCGCTCGCGAACACACTTTATCCACTCACGATCACATCTGATAAATAATCAAGATATTAGAATATCTAGCTATAACTGCGAATGTTATAGTAATTCTAACCATGACCAAAGAGCATTTACCGTGACAAGCCACAGAGATCAAAAACTCTTGCCAATTTTTATCGGCCTTTTGCTATTTTTCTTTAGTACAAATATCTTTGCTTCTGATTATAACGTGCTAGATTCCGTGGAAAAATCCGCTGAAAACTTAATAAAACAGCAAGTTACCTTACCAGAAAAAGGGAAATTAAAAGTTACAGCAGCAGAGCTTGATAACCGTCTTCGTTTTTCTACTTGTTCAGCGCCACTTGAAGCCAGCCTACCCGGCAAACAAAACTTAAGTGGTAATGTTACTGTGCTTGTTAAATGTCCTACCGAAAACTGGCAGCTTTATGTCCCTGTAAATGTACAATTAACACTGCCTAAAGTTGTCGCCAGCGTCGCTCTTGGTCGAGGCATGGTTATTACTCGAGATAAACTTTCCGTTCAAATGGTTGAAAGTCGCTTCCAACGAGGCAATAGCTTTGAAGACCCTAATGAAATCATAGGATCAAAAGTTAAACGCTCAGTAAAATTAGGAGAAATGATCCAAGCCCGTGATATTTGTTTAGTATGCCGTAACGACACTGTCATTATCCGTGCCGGAACAGGCGGACTAAATATAGTAACAGAAGGCAAGGCACTGTCTGATGGAGCTATCGGTGAAGAGATCCGAGTTCAGAATAAAACATCAAGACGCATGATTGATGCTATTATTACCGCAGTTGGTGAAGTAACCGTAAAGTATTAGTCAGAAAAGTTGATTGCGCATGACGATAAATAAATCATTTTATCTTCATAATATTTACTAAAGTCTGTTCACACTTTGCCGATAGCTAGGTATCACAGTTAATTATCAAGGTAAAACATTATGGCAAGTATTGATCACCTACGTGGTGGACAACCTGTAAATACCACACGTGTTGGCCAACAAAAAACAACCACAACGGAAGAGCAAACTACCACCTCAAACATTGCTAAAGAACAGCATGACGAAGTATCTTTAAGCTCTCAAGGTAAAGCTGTGGGCCAAATTCATCAACAATTAGCAACAGAGCCAAGCTTTGATGCAGGAAAAGTGGCAGAGATCAAACAAGCAATTGCAAATGGCTCATATACTATTGATGCCGATAAACTTGCATCAAATATGTTAAAGTTCGAAGACGAGCTTAATGGGCTTTAAGATAACATTTGCATACTAAAATTGAGATCAGCGTAATGAAACAGACACTTGGTCAACTGCTTGAAGTTCAACAAACCACCTTATTGTCTTTAATCGATCTTCTCAAACAAGAAAGAGTGGCAATTACTCGCCGCAAGGCATTAGAAATTGAACAGATTGCCAAAGAGAAGTTAGATCTGATCTACAAAGTCCAACAGCACGATTATTTATTGTCTTCCCATGAAGAGCGCGACCAGTTAACACAGATCAACGATTACCAAACACAAGTGAATACGATTCAAGATCTAGTTAAAGAATGCCAACAATATAATGATATCAATGGCGAAGTATTACAGCGCGCTCACCTCAGCTTTCATAAGCTAAATAACTTATTCCAGCAAAGTCGTGGTCGGCACCAAATGACCTACAATTGTGATGGTGTCGCACAAAATGTTCGTTCATTAGGTACCAACCTAAAAGCGTAAAGTTAAAACATGACTTCTTGTTTATTCGGCACATGAAACACTTCACCGTGTTGCTTCATTCGTTCCATCAAACCAATATTTAACTCCATTTCCGTGACATAACTGTCACCGACAGGATAACTGCGAATAATTTTTGCCCCACGAATAACACCATCTACTGCACCATCTGTACTTTCATACCCTAACTGCTGATCATCAAGCGATGTGGTTGCACTAATGCGTAGTCCATAAATTTGCTCTGATAATTCGCGGTAAGCATCTAACTTAGAAGCGCGCATTGCACGAATACTTTTTTCTTCTTTGGTTCGCCCTTTTTGCTCACTAATTGAAGCATACCCTACCGCTTGGATCACATCTTTACTTTGGGTCAAGTCAGGACCTGGAACCGTTGCACTGCCTGATGTTGTATTAGTACAACCTGACAGTAATAACATCGCAGCAGCTAAAGCCACATAATATTTCATTGTTACTTCCTTACGGCTTTAAAATTACATTATTATCAGGACGGTTACGCACATCTGTACGCATAATTACCCCATTTCGTAACTGAATTTTATTCATAAAATCCAAGTCTCGGCCAATACGCTCTGCCGGAAGAAAACCTTGTGCTGTTGCAATTACGACATTTGAGCGCATACCGATAATTCGAGCATTGATGAGCACCCCACCACTTTGACGCAGCATTGTACCTGTTAGCACGTAATCAACAGGTTGCTGTGACGCTAATTCTTTCCAGTTGCGACTAATACTAAAATCGCCACTACGAGTCACTTTAATTACCCCTGTTGACTTGTAATCAACCACAGTAAAACCACGCTGCTGCATTTGGTACATGAAGTTTTCACTCACCACATTACCGAGCCAGTTGGTTTCCGTCATATCTTGTAAATCAACAAACGAGGTGACGGCTAATGGCGTACTTGCCGTTAAATATTGGTTCGACGTTACCAATTGATTCGCTAATCCTTCAATAAAATAATCAACGGTATGTCTTGGCGTGTCTGATAAAGAATAGGCGCCTGATGAGTATTTCTCTTTACCGTTATAAACCGGAGGTGCGGCACAAGCAGTCATCGCTAACGACAACACAATTACAATCCACTTATTCATTACTTCCCCGCCCTCAAATATTGTTTTCTTTATATCGTATGAACATTTAAATTCTTTAATACAAGCGCCCAATTGGGAACACTCTTTGCATTCACTTTTTCATCGAACTATTAAAAAGCAAAAAACATACCTAAATGGGCTTTTATGAATAAATTTTTTTTACGCAGCTTAAGTGCACTTTGTTTGTTTTTTTCATGTTATAGCTCAGCCCAATGGGTTGAAGTAACAGGTGAAGCTGTCATTTTAGAAAGTGAAGAAACAGCACGTGTTAATGCACTAGAAGATGCGGTATATCAAGCGATGAGGCATGCGGGCGGTGAAATAGCGACACTTCCGTCATTAAAACCTTATTTCGCAGAGTCTAAGCAACAATACCGTTTTAGTGGTAATGAGATCCGTAATGTAACGGTTCTTGAACAAAAGAAAGCAGGCGGCAAAATGTATGTCACCAGCCGTATCGACATTTACCCATCGGCAAAAAGTTGCCACAAGACCCAATATAAAAAAGGCATTCTATTAGGCAGTTTTTCAATTACAGAGCCACAACAAGCAGCCATGGGTAGCGTTTATAAAATAGGCACTGATTTCGCTTCAATGCTCGGAAAGCAAATTCAAAAACGTTCCCAAAGCTTTATTGTTACTGGTAAAACAACCGTCCCTTTCAGTGCAACCCAAGCATCTGCAATGACGATGCTGGCTGAAGATCACGATGCGCAATATTTAATTGGTGGTGAAATAACAGATTTGACCGCCACCCTTGATGAAAAATTAGTTAAGAAAGATCAAGTTAATCGCCAGTTTGCTGTTTCATTGGAAATAATGGACGGTAAAACAGGCGAGATCATCTACCAAAATAGCTACCGTGAAATTGGGTTATGGCCGTTTTCTCGCTCAAGCCATGTGGATACCAAATCAGCACGTTTTTGGGTTTCACCTTATGGACAGAGCATTCAACGTATCAGCCAAAATATGATGCTAGATATTGAAAGTGCGCTCTCTTGCCGAGCCAGCCTCCCAGAAATCATCAACATCCATAATAATGTCGCACAAATGAACGTTGGTCGTATTCATGGTGTAAAACAAGGTGATAAATTAAAACTTTGGCATAGCGCAGGATTTATTGATCAAAAAGGTATACCGCGGAATCGAATGGTTGATACAAAAATTAGCTTAACCGTTGATCGCGTTTATGAAAAGTCAGCGGAACTTATTGTTAATCAACCAGAATTAGCAGCAAGCATCCAACCTGGTGATTTACTAACCAAGCAAACGCGACGTTAAGAGTATTCCCTTATATTTTTGAAAATATACCGTATAATACTCAAATGCTTCCTTAGCTCAGATGGATAGAGCGTCCCCCTCCTAAGGGGAAGGCCACTGGTTCGACTCCAGTAGGGAGCGCCATATTTTTCAAAGGCTTAGCGATTTTTTATTGCTAAGCCTTTTTTATTTCCACACAATGTAGTGTCGTAACAATACTATATAGATTCAGTCTTTATCACTTCGGGTCGCATGATTTAATCTGCTCTTCTTTGAATAATCTGCTTTATAACGTGTTATTAGCCTTATTTTTGTGGCTAATAAACGGCTACAACTATTATTATCAAAAATATTTTTACTGTTTTAAATCAATAAAATGGATTTATTTAGCTCATTACTTGAAACATAACGTTACAATATTTGAACGTTGTTTTTTATTATTTAGTGTTTATACTGCCAGCACTTCATAACTCTCATGTTATGAGTTTGTATAGGACATTATGAAAATGAAATTAGCATCTCTTATTGTATCTGCCGCTCTTCTTGCCCCTGCAGCAGCTATGGCTAACACACCAGTTCAGCTTTCAGTACCCGGCGTAAACCTACCAGCAGGTAACGTTACAGGGGTTCGCTTAAATGCTTTATATGGGCATACCGCTTCTGTAACAGGTGTAAACTTCTCATTATTAGGTCTTTCAGATATTGATACATTCAAAGGTCTAAACTTTGGCCTAGCATTTGGTGTGAACCGTACTCGTTCGATGATGACGGGGCTTGAATTTGGTCTTGCAAACTTGAACGACGGTAATGCGAAAGGGGCTGATTTTGGTGCCGTAAACTATACTGCTGGCAACTTTACAGGTGCGCAGTTCGGTACATTTAACTACGCAGGAACACTAAATGGCCTACAGTTTGGCTTAGTGAACGCAACCGATCATATTAATAAAGGTATTCAGATCGGCCTGATTAACTATGATAAGTCTGGTACTTTCGTAAGTAATAGCTTACCTGTATTCCCTATTGTAAATGCGCGATTCTAAGATTTCGCTATAGCAATAAAGAGCCTCGCCACTATGCGGGGCTTTGTTTTAAATGGATAAATTTAGACATAAAAAAACCTCGCACAAGGCGAGGTTTAGAATTTGGTGGAGCTAAGCGGGATCGAACCGCTGACCTCTTCGCTGCCAGCGAAGCGCTCTCCCAGCTGAGCTATAGCCCCAAAACAAGAATACAATAAAATCTCACTGCATCAGTGTCAACATAACTACAAAGATATAAGCATATTTGTGAATTAACTCAAAAATATAACCCTAACAAACATAAAATAATCACGCCTATATCATTTACTTACCATTGACACCTCTAGTAATAAAGTGCGGTTAAATATCTTTAATGGTGACGACTAACCTTAAGGATTATTTTCATGAAGCTTCAACTGACCTCTCTTTTACTCGCAGCGGCAATTTGTGCTCCATCCGTTTACGCTGATTCTCCAGTACAACTTTCTGTTCCAACAATTAACTTGCCTGCAGGTGATGTATCAGGTGTTCGAGTAAGTGCACTTTATGGTCGAAGCCACAATGTGAAAGGGTTAAATTTTTCCGTTCTTGGTCTTTCTGATATTGATAACTTTACAGGAATTAACCTTGGTTTGTTCTATGGTGCAAACCGTACCCGTACAAGTATGAAAGGGTTTGAATTAGGTTTAGCAAACTTTAATGGCGGAACAGCAAAAGGGGCTGATGTCGGCCTAGTAAACTACACAGCAAGTAATTTCACAGGTGCGCAATTGGGACTCTTTAATTATGCAGGTAGTTTAAATGGACTCCAATTTGGCTTTATGAACGCAACAAATCATATTAATAAAGGTATTCAAATAGGTTTAATCAACTTCGACCGTTCGGGTACTTTCGTTAGCAAAGATCTTCCTGTTTTCCCTCTTGTGAACGCAAGATTCTAATTAGCAAATATAAAAAACGGAGCATTAATGCTCCGTTTTTTTATATTATATTTAACAAGCTTATGCGTTAGCTTCACGCTCTGCAATAAATGCTAACGCCATTTTGATACGAGCGACAACACGCTCTTTACCAATAAGCTGCATCACAGCATCAACAGAAGGCGACTGACCTTGACCTGTAACAGCTACACGTAAAGGCATACCCACTTTACCCATACCTAGCTCAAGTTCTTCACACACTTGTGCAATAACGGCATGAAGATTTTCTGTTGTCCACTCTTCAAGTGCTTCAACTTTAGCCAGTGCAAGCGCTAACGCTTCTTTTGCCACAGGACGTAAATGCTTTTTCGCCGCGCCAGCTTCAAATTCGTTAAAGTCTTGGTAGAAGTAACGAGATTGTTCAGCAAGTTCGATCAATGTATTACAACGCTCACCCACTAGCGTGATCACATCTGTAATAGCAGGGCCATTTTCAATAGAAATTTCTTTCTTATCTAAGTGCCATTGTAGGTATTTCGCAACATACTCAGGTTCAGCTGTTTTGATGTAATGGTTATTTAGCCATAATAGCTTATCAGTATTAAATGCAGATGCTGATTTACTTACTGATTCTAGGCTAAATAGATCAATCATCTCTTGTCGTGAGAAAATCTCTTGATCGCCATGAGACCAACCTAGGCGTACTAAGTAGTTCAGTAATGATTGTGGCAGGTAACCATCATCACGGTATTGCATTACACCTACAGCGCCATGACGCTTAGATAATTTTGCGCCATCATCACCTAAAATCATTGCGCAGTGTGCAAACTCAGGTACTGGTGCACCTAGCGCTTTATAGATATTAATTTGACGAGGCGTATTGTTGATGTGGTCTTCACCGCGAACAACTTGAGTAATACCCATATCCCAGTCATCGATAACCACACAGAAATTGTACGTTGGGCTACCATCTGTACGACGAATGATAAGATCATCAAGCTCACTGTTCGCAATTTCGATGTGACCACGGATTTTATCATCAAAAACGACCGTCCCTTCTTTAGGGTTACGGAAGCGAATACAGAATGGTGAATCTTCTGTTGCTGCGGCATTAGCTGCAATAATTTTAGGGTGGTTTGCATCGTAGCGAGGTTTAATACCAGCTGCCATTTGCTCTTCACGGATTTCGTCAAGAAGCTCTTTCGGACAGTAACACTTGTACGCTTTGTCTTCTGCTAGAAGTTGATCAACCACTTCGTTATAACGATCAAAACGCTTAGTTTGGTAGTAAGGGCCTTCATCCCAGTTAAGCTCTAACCACTCCATCCCTTCCATAATCGCGTCGATAGCTTCTTGAGTTGAACGCTCTAGATCCGTATCTTCAATACGAAGTACAAACTCGCCGCCCATATGTTTAGCGTATAACCATGAGTAAAGTGCAGTACGAGCACCACCTACGTGCAAAAAGCCAGTTGGACTTGGTGCAAAACGAGTTTTAACCGTCATTGGAATTACCTTATGAATGACTATACAGTAAGGACTACTGTGTCTTATCTAATGAGGAGTATTTTAGCACTGTGAGGTAAATCTACAATAATCAGTAGACAATGATTATTTAGAATAAATAATTTTAACAGGAGTTAAGAGAATCGATTCTCTTTTTTAATTAAAAATCATTTGTTATGTCACTTTTGTTCTTACAAGCAAACCAAAGCGCAAAAAATGAGATCACTATTTGGTAAACACATGCGATTTGACCATAACTACCCGCCCCACTCATTCCGTTATGCCCATTCGTTCCACAAGCATAAACAGTCGATGATGCTATCTCCAATAAAACATTAACTATCTTATTTTTAATACAAACAAAAAGACCCACTAAAAGTGGGTCTTTAAAACATTCTTTAACTTTCAGTTATATTAGAAAGTGTAAGGAATGATAACTTGGAAACGTAGATCTGTTTCATCTGCAGAATTTGCACCTTCAAACTCGTCACGCTCTAGCACTGTACCGTGTAGACGAACGGTTGAACCTTTAAGTGCGCCAGTTTGAACAGAGTAAGAGATTGTACCATTAACTGCGTACTCGCTCTTGTAATCCCAATCGCCTATAGCACCTTCAGCTGCTGACTTACCGCCAGAACCGTAACCGAAGCCTAGGTAGTAGTTCCAACCATTACCTTGGTCAAATGATAGACGGTTGTAGATAGAAACTTCACCAGATTTGTTCCAATCAGATAGTGCATCCCACCATAGTGAGTAAGTACCGTTAGTCATACCGTATGTGTAAATCATACGTGGGTTAACATCACGGTCGTTATCACTCTTAGCGTAGTTAAGATTAGTCATCCAAGAGAACTGACCAAAGCTTGCGTTAAATGCTAAACCAGTGGTGTAACCAAGACCATCATACTGAACATCATCATTTACGCCGTAGAAGTCGTATGCAACAGACATTGTGTCGTTGATATTGTATTTAGCGTAAACTTTGTAACCCGTTGTATCAACTGGATCGTGGTAACCTGTTACAACACCGTTAGCCCAGTCAACACCGTTTTGGTATTTAACATCTGTAACTTGACCTAGACCAAACTGTAGGAATAAATCATCAGTTGCATTACCTTGTAAACCTAGAGAGTGTGCAATACCCCAAGTTGTATCAGCCCAAAGAGCAGGAGCGTAATCATTTTTGCTTAGTAGCCAAGGAGCTGTAAACTGATCTGCAATGAAGTAAGTTGCTTTGAAGTTACCAATGTTTGCGTTAAGTTCAGCACCACGGTATGTACCTGGTACGAAAGACCAAACGTTACCTAAAACACCGTTACCATTCGCTTGAGTGAAACCAAAACGACCGTCTACGTTTTCGCCAGCTTTAAACTTAAGCGCTGCTTTTGTAACTTTAACAGGACCGCCTTCACCAGCACCCCAGTCTAAGTTATTACAAGTAGAAATTTCGTTACATAGGTACTCACCAGTACCACCGTTCATTGCACTATCATTGTATAGGTCACCAGAAAGGTAACCAGCAATGTCAGCGCCTAACCAACCATTGTGGTAGCCAGAAGTGAAGTCTAAAATAAGGTTGTAAGAAGAGTAGTTTAAACGACTCCATACATCGCCATCTTCACCGCCAGGAGCACCAGTTGAACGAGTACGTGAACGTGTATCAACAACAGCAACACCAGCTAGTGTTGAACCTTCAAGGAACTCATTAACTTGTTCTACATATTCAGGGCCAGCTGCACTGTCTTCCGTTGCCATTGCTGGCATTGCTACTGCACCTAACATTGCTGCTGTTAAAGCAGAAACTTTAAAAAACTTTGATTCCATGGAATAACTCCTAAAAGATATAAGCTGTTTACCTGTAACCTGAAAGGTTGGCCGCCGAAGGTTACAAGTAAATTTCCCATATGTTAGCCGAATCATTTCGACCAATTCATATTTTTTTCGTTCAAAATTGAACTTTGTGTAACTTCGCTATTAAGACTACTTTCGCAGCGCAAAACATCAATAAGAACTTACTTTCTTGTGTTAAAAATTTGATTCAGTGCAAAGTTTCCAGCCTATAGTGATCCAGTTCAAATGTTTTCACCAATAAATAAAATCACAATAAAAACAATAACCTACAAACATGACGGCATATATATGTGACCCTGATCGTATTTTCATTTTTATTGACATACCTGATTTTTTTTAAAAACAAATTATTAACACAATGATTTATTGTTGATAATGAAACATCTATTACACGTATTGATCACACAGTTATATACACTGTTTCATTTAATTCATAAAAAAAAGCCGCCCAAAATTGAGCGACTTTTTTTGTAACAAGGTTTATCAACCTTATAAAAAGGTATTAAGCCATCAGATCAACGAGTTTTTGTTCGTCCCAGATCTCAATACCTAGCTCTTGTGCTTTCGTTAATTTAGAGCCAGCCGCTTCACCTGCCACTAATAAATCAGTTTTCTTCGAAACACTGCCTGTGACTTTTGCACCTAATTTTTGTAATGCAGCTTTCGCATCAGAGCGAGTTAATTGAGATAGAGATCCTGTTAGTACAACCACTTTTCCATCAAGCGGTAATTCGACATCCTCATCAATTTTTTCAATTTCAGGCCAATGTATCCCAACTTCTTTTAACTCGTTCACAACGACCATATTGTGCTCTTCACGAAAGAAATTAAAGATATGCGCAGCAACAATACCGCCCACATCCGGCACTTCAATTAACTGCTCTTTCGTTGCTTGGCTAATTGCTTCTAATGTCTCAAAGTAATTCGCTAGGTTTGCAGCCGTTGCTTCACCTACCTCACGAATACCTAGAGAATAAATAAAACGAGGTAATGTTGTCAGTTTTGAAGCATTCAGCGCATCAACCAGTTTTTGAGCTGATTTAGGTCCCATACGCTCAAGTACCGTCACTTCTCCTGCACTGAATTTAAACAAATCAGCAGGTGTGGTTACCATTTCACGATCAACCAGTTGCTCTATCACTTTTTCGCCACAACCATCAACGTCTAATGCTTTACGTGATACGAAGTGTTTTAACGCTTCTTTTCTCTGGGCTTGACAGAAGAGGCCACCGGTACAACGTGCGACGGCTTCGCCCTCAATACGTTCAACCTTTGACTGACAAACAGGGCACTCTGTTGGAAATACAATCGCTTGCGCATTTTCTGGGCGACGAGACTCAACCACTGAAGCGATTTGTGGAATGACATCACCAGCACGACGAATAATAACGGTATCGCCAATCATCACGCCTAAACGCGCCACTTCATCAGCATTATGCAGTGTTGCATTACTGACTGTTACACCGCCCACAAACACAGGTTCAAGCTTAGCAACGGGTGTAATTGCACCTGTACGCCCAACCTGAAACTCGACATTGTTTAGAATTGTCATCTCTTCTTGGGCTGGGAATTTATAAGCAATTGCCCAACGAGGTGCTCGAGCAACAAAGCCAAGCTGTTGTTGTGTATCAACATCATCAACTTTAATCACCACACCATCAATTTCATAGCCTAGTGATTGGCGCTTTTCACCAATACTCTGATGATAAGCAATAACTTCTTCAATACTGTCAACTTTGCGAATTTCTGGGCACATTGGAAGCCCCCATGCTTTTAACTGGCACAGGCGTTCATATTGCGTATTGGCAAGTTCACGTCCATCGACAACACCGACAGCATAGGCATAAAAACTTAACGGCCGCGTCGCGGTAATTTTAGGATCTAGCTGACGTAAGCTACCAGCTGCTGCATTTCGAGGGTTTGCAAATGCCTTATCACCTTTTTTAAGCGCTTTGATATTTAACGCTTCAAAGCCTTTTTTAGGCATAAAGACTTCGCCGCGAACTTCTAATCGCTCAGGCCAGTCGTCGCCTTGAAGCTTTAAGGGAATAGCGCGAATAGTACGCACATTATGAGTAATATTTTCACCTGTTGCGCCATCACCACGGGTTGCTGCTTGTACTAACACCCCCTTTTCATACATTAGGCTCACAGCAAGACCATCTAATTTAGGCTCACAGCAGTAACTAAGTGTTGCTCCTGAACGCAAACGATCTTGTAAACGTTTTTGAAATGCACGTAAATCATCATCATTAAACGCATTGTCTAACGAAAGCATCGCGATCTCATGTTTAACTTGAGTAAACCCCTCTAACGCAGTACCACCAACACGTTGGCTTGGCGAATCAACCGTTATCCATTCTGGATGCTCAGCTTCGATCTTTAGTAATTGCTGCATCATCCGGTCATATTCAGCATCAGGAATTTCTGGGTTATCTTCAACGTAATAACGATGACCGTGGTAATCGAGTTGCTGTCGTAGCGTTAATAATTGTTGCTGAAGGTCAATACTCATTTTTTCTACCTGACAAATCTTGATAGTTTCTGCCAAAACAACGCCCTATCGATAATAAAACGATTAAGACTATTGCCTAAATTTAAATAAAAAAACAGGCCCCTTAAAGGAGCCTGCTCATTAATGACTTCATCTTTTTAAAGATTAAGCATCATTATATTTCACTGATTTTTCTCGATATTGCGTAATACGATTTGGCGTGATCATTACACGATCTTGATCGAGAACATCTGCATTTAACTCATCAGCAATTTGCTGTGCTGTTTGTAGCATTAAGTTAAAGTTACTGGCTGCCTTACCGTAACAAGGCAACATTAAGAAAAAGCCGATACCTGGTGTTTCAAAATGTTGGTAGTTAGTTTCAGGGAAAGAGCCTGGATTTAGCAAGTTAGTTACTGAGAAAATAACAGGTTCCGTGCCAGCTAAATCAGCATGACGATGGAACACTGAATTCTCACCAAAAATTAAACCATGACGCTCTAAACATGCGAACAGTGACGGCCCACGTAAAATCTTACCATTGCGCGCATGAACACATAGCGATATATAAGTTGGTGGTAATGGCTCTGGCTCTGGCTCTGGCTCTGGCTCTGGCTCTGGCTCTGGCATGAAAGATACACTTGGCTCTTGCTTGGCTTGAATCGAAGGCTCGGCAACTTGCACAACGTTTTCTTCAACGACTGGCGTTGCTACTTCAACTTGTGCAGGCTCTTCAGCAGGAACAAATTGTGCTTGAGGCTCAACAGCAGATTTTTCAATCGGTTGTTCAATAATTTCAGGCTCAACCACAGGAATGTCGACGACCACCTGTTGTGCTTGCTGAAACACTGGCTCGGCCGCTACAGGTTGCTGAACAGTTTCTTGCACTGGAGTATACGTAGGCTGCTGTGGTTGCTGAATGATTTCAGGCTGTACTGGCGCTTGCGTTTCTACAACAGGAGCTGTAGTCGCTGAGTTAATAGTTGCCGCAACCTGAGGCTGTATAACAGGTTCAACATGAGCGCTATTCGGTTGAGCAGCCGATTGTTGAACATTTACAGGTTGTACAGATTGCACAGATGTTTGTGGTGATACTTGCTGAGGTTGCTCAACTGTCGTAGCTTGTGGTTGAACGGTTGTCACTTTTGTAGGTACATCGTCATTATCTGTTGCTGACATTCTAGGGAGATCATCATCACCGTCATCAACCGTAACATTGCCTAATAATGGATCTTGCTGTGGACGCTCACCAAAACTAAAACCAGGCTCTTTGCGTTTTGTTGGCTTTGTCTTTTCAACCACTTCCTGTGGCTTACTTACAACACGTGCTTCACTGACACTCTCTTCAACGTCACCTTGAAGATCAAATGCCGTTTCATCGATTTTACCTACTGGCTTTTCACCAAACTTGGCCGGTTTTTCTTTTCGACTTGTCCATAGACCATGAAAAAGAAGCGCTGTAATCGCAAGCGCACCAACAATAATAAGAACTAGACGCAATTCCTGCATACGAATACTCTGAAATTAACTCGTTATCCCTAGACGGGGTTAATAATAGTAAAAAATCAACTAGGCAGACAAAATCTCTAGCTAGAATTTCTTGCCGATGACTTACTGTACCAAAACTCAAATGATAATGAGAAGTTGAATATCGCTATTCAGGCAAGATAGTCTTTACAACGTGAGTTTTGTACACTTTATACACCATTTTTCATTATGAATGATGAGATTTAATGGTTTGTCAAAACTGTGACAACCATATTTTCATTTGATTCCATCCTACATAGCCCGTTAACATACTCTATATAATCTCTCTATCATCCCTCATCAAAATAAATGTGAGAGATCCGATTAAGGAAATCGAATGTCGCAACAGCATGCCATAAAATCAACAACCAGCGGTGCTGGATACTTTTTTACAGGGTTACAACTGGTTACCCAACCAGGAACGCGTCGTTTTGTAATCATCCCATTGCTCATCAATATTCTTTTATTAGGTGGCGCATTTGCCACCTTACTTACTCAGTTGAATGGCTGGATTGATGGTTGGTTAAGTTACCTGCCTAGCTGGCTTGAGTGGCTATCTTATGTGTTATGGCCGTTACTTGCTATTGCTGCATTAGTGACGTTTTCTTATTTCTTCAGTACCATAGCCAACTGGATTGCTGCGCCATTTAATGGGCTATTAGCTGAATATATAGAGGCTAAACTCACAGGTAATAATCCACCTGATGATAGTTTTAAAGCGTTAATAAAAGATCTACCTCGAACCATGGGCAGAGAGTGGACTAAATTAAAGTATTACTTACCCAAAGCAATTGGCTTATTGATCCTAATGTGGATCCCTGCCATCGGCCAAACGCTTGGTCCTATTTTATGGTTTTTATTTAGCGCTTGGATGATGACGATTCAATATGTTGATTATCCGTTTGATAACCACAAAGTGCCATTTATTGATATGCGAGATGCCCTCAAAGAACATCGTGGCCAAGCGTTAAGTTTTGGTGCCATCGTAATGTTTTTCACTATGACCCCAATTATTAACTTACTTGTCATGCCTGTTGCTGTTTGTGGTGCGACAGCAATGTGGGTTGATCATTACCGCGAGCAATTTAAACGCTATTAAGATCAACGATAAATATCTACCAAAGAGCACTTATTCTAGTGCTCTTTTCTTTTCTATTACCCTTGCTGCAAACACCATTGTTTATCGTTATTTGAGTAAAACATATTTGTAAATTAGTCACTTGACGCTTTTCATCCCACTATATATCTTTAGTTCAATATAATTCACACATTGATAACAATAAGATATAACCATTAATTACTTTTCAAATCACTTATCCAGTATATTCTTAATTTATATTACTTTTAACGTGTCACGAAGGAACGAAGCATGAGCAAGATTTATGAAGATAACTCACTAACTATTGGTAATACTCCGCTAGTGCGCCTTAACCGTGTAAGTAACGGTAAAGTGTTAGCTAAAGTAGAAGCTCGTAACCCAAGCTTTAGTGTTAAATGCCGTATTGGCGCTAACATGATTTGGGATGCTGAGAAAAAAGGTCTTTTAAAAGAAGGCGTTGAACTTGTAGAGCCAACTAGTGGTAATACTGGTGTTGCACTTGCTTTTGTTGCTGCTGCACGTGGTTACAAACTCACATTAACCATGCCTGAGAGCATGAGTCTTGAGCGTCGTAAACTATTAAAAGCGTTAGGTGCAAATCTTGTACTAACTGAAGCGCCTAAAGGCATGAAGGGCGCGATTGATAAAGCTGAAGAAATTGTAAATTCAGATCCAACTAAATACCTACTGCTACAGCAATTTAATAACCCAGCAAACCCAGAGATCCATGAAAAAACCACAGGTCCTGAAATTTGGGATGCAACAGATGGTGAAATCGATGTATTTGTCTCAGGTGTGGGCACAGGCGGTACACTTACAGGTGTTAGCCGTTTTATTAAACAGCAAAAAGGTAAAGCCATTACTACAATTGCAGTTGAGCCACTAGAGTCACCTGTTATAACCCAAACATTAAATGGCGACACTATTCAACCAGCGCCGCACAAAATCCAAGGTATTGGTGCTGGTTTTATTCCTGGTAACTTAGATTTATCATTAATTGATGAAGTTCAAAAAGTAAGCTCAGATGACGCAATTGAAATGGCGCGTCGCCTAATGGATGAAGAAGGTATTCTTGCTGGTATTTCATCAGGAGCAGCGGTTGTTGCTGCAAATAACATTGCAGCTCGCCCAGAATTTGCAGATAAAAATATTGTTGTAATACTGCCTAGTTCAGGTGAGCGTTACCTATCAACAGCACTATTTGCAGGCATTTTCACAGAAAAAGAAACACAACAGTGATCACACTTTATAATTTTTAATAGGTATATCACTATGAAAAAAGCCCCTCTGCGGGCTTTTTTGTTGCATTTTGGACTTAGCTTTAATATAAAACTCGCACGTTTTATTTTTCGCTCCGAAATAAAGGGGTGAAAATGCGCTTTAATTACTAACAAGTAAGTTTCTGATAAAACTTTGACTTGGATTAAAGCTAAGACAATATGATATTAGGTAGTTTATACTGCAGCAGCACAAGCAAATTATCTGTATTATGCTTGTCATAAATAATTTAATTATTAAATAAAATACTATATCTATCGGGGTGAATTATGTATCAGAAGCAAGTTGAAATCACAGCACCAAATGGTTTACACACTCGTCCAGCGGCTCAGTTCGTTAAAGAAGCTAAATCATTCGATGCAGATGTGACTGTAACTGCTAATGGCAAAAGCGCTAGTGCGAAAAGCCTATTCAAGCTTCAAACTCTTGGCCTAATTAAAGGCGCACAAATCACTATCTCTGGTGAAGGTGCTCAAGCTCAAGAAGCTGTTGATGCTCTAATTCAGCTAAAAGAAGATCACGACGGTTCTCCAGTTGCAATGTTCCGCGAAATCTAAGCTACGTTTATATACAAACGAGTTTTCAGTTTTTAGTTAATTTAAGGTAAGGCTATGATTTCAGGTATCTTGGCATCTCCAGGTATTGCTTTTGCTAAAGCACTACTGCTGCAAGAAGAAGAGGTTGTTCTAAATAAAACACCGATCTCTGCAGACCAAATCGATAACGAAATTCAACGTTTCTTCGACGCACGAAAGAAATCGTCTGAGCAGCTAGAAGTAATCAAAGAAAAAGCACGTGTCACCTTTGGTGAAGAGAAAGAAGCGATCTTTGAAGGTCACATCATGTTGCTTGAAGATGAGGAGCTTGAAGAAGAAATCATAGCCCTTATTAAAGATAAAATGTCTGCTGACTTTGCAATCTACTCTGTTATCGAAGAACAAGCACAAACACTTGAATCTTTAGATGATGAGTACTTAAAAGAACGTGCAAGTGATATCCGCGATATCGGTAGCCGTTTTGTTAAGAATGCATTAGGCATTAACGTAATCAACCTAAGTGCTATCAACGAAGAAGTTATCCTTGTTGCTAACGATCTTACACCGTCTGAAACAGCACAGATTAACCTTGATTATGTTCGTGGTTTTATCACTGATATCGGTGGTCGCACCTCACACACTTCAATCATGGCACGCTCGCTTGAGATCCCAGCGATTGTTGGTACAAACGATATCACATCAAAAGTTAAATCTGGCGATATGCTAGTACTTGATGCAATCAATAATCAGGTTGTAATCAATCCAACAGATGATGAATTAAACAAATTTAAAGCTATCAGCGACGCACATAAAGCAGAGCAAGAAGAACTAGCTAAGCTAAAAGATCTTCCAGCAATCACGCTTGATGGTAAGCAAGTAGAAGTTTGCGGTAACGTAGGTACAGTGAAAGACTGTGACGGCGTAAACCGTAATGGTGGTGAAGGTGTAGGTCTATACCGTACTGAATTCTTGTTCATGGATCGCGATTCTCTACCGACAGAAGAAGAGCAATACCAAGCGTACAAAGAAGTTGCAGAAGCAATGCACGGTGAGCCAGTGATTATCCGTACTATGGATATCGGTGGTGATAAAGATCTTCCATACCTAGATCTACCAAAAGAAATGAATCCATTCTTGGGTTGGCGTGCAATTCGTATCAGCCTTGACCGTCGTGAAATTTTACGTGATCAGTT
The DNA here is from genome assembly GCF_003026165.1 of Photobacterium sp. GB-1. Lineage (NCBI taxonomy): Bacteria > Pseudomonadati > Pseudomonadota > Gammaproteobacteria > Vibrionales > Vibrionaceae > Photobacterium > Photobacterium sp. GB-1. The sequence goes on from NZ_PYOB01000001.1 coordinate 515,657, forward strand.
CCGTGCTATTCTTCGTGCATCTGCACACGGTAAGATCCGTATCATGTTCCCGATGATTATTTCGGTTGAAGAAGTACGTACACTTAAAGCTGCAATTGAAGAGTTTAAAGTTGAATTAACGGCTGAAGGTTTAGCTTTTGATACTGACATCGAGATCGGTGTGATGGTTGAAACGCCAGCAGCTGCAGCAATTGCACACCATTTAGCGAAAGAAGTTTCTTTCTTTAGTATTGGTACCAACGACTTAACCCAGTATACTCTAGCAGTTGACCGTGGTAATGAGCTAATCTCTCACCTTTACAACCCACTATCGCCTGCTGTACTTACAGTGATCAAGCAAGTTATTGATGCTTCTCACGTTGAAGGTAAGTGGACAGGTATGTGTGGTGAGCTTGCCGGCGACGAACGTGCTACCCTACTTCTTTTAGGTATGGGTCTTGACGAATTCAGTATGAGTGCGATTTCTATCCCTCGCATCAAGAAAGTTATCCGTAACGCTAACTTTGCTGATGTAAAAGCAATGGCAGAGTATGCTTTAACTCTACCAACAGCTGCTGAAATCGAAGAGCACGTAGAAAAATTCATCGCAGAAAAGACCATCTGCTAATATAGCTGCAGATAATATAACAACGCTTAGGAGCATCGATATGGGTCTGTTTGACAAATTGAAGAAACTGGTTTCTGACGACAGCAGTGAAGCTGGTGCAATTGAAATCATCGCACCACTTTCTGGCGAAATCGTTAACATCGAAGATGTGCCAGATGTCGTATTTGCTGAGAAAATTGTTGGTGATGGTATCGCTATCAAACCAGCTGGCAACAAAATGGTTGCACCAGTAAACGGTACTATTGGTAAGATCTTTGAAACGAACCACGCTTTCTCTATTGAGTCTGACGATGGCATCGAACTTTTCGTTCACTTCGGTATTGATACTGTTGAACTTAAAGGCGAAGGTTTTACTCGCATCGCTGAAGAAGGCCAAACTGTTAAAGTTGGCGACACTATCATCGAATTCGATCTTGCACTATTAGAAGAGAAAGCGAAGTCAACTCTGACTCCAGTTGTTATCTCTAACATGGACGAGATCAAAGAGCTAACTAAGCTTTCTGGCGCAGTAAACGTTGGTGAAACACCAGTACTACGCGTTAAGAAATAAGTTAAGTTCTATAACTGATAAAAAAGCGCTACTTCGGTAGCGCTTTTTGTTTATCTGAGCTTTAAAAAAGCATGCTTAAAACAGAGTTCATCGCATGCTTGTATCTATCGATTTTATAGTGATTAAAGGCTCTTTAGCATCGCCATCGATGGTGCAAAGAAGTATGCGCCAGTTACCGGTTTTGAGAAACGTAACATTTGGTCTGTTTTACCATCCGTTTCACCAAACATGCTTTCAAGCTGCGCATCAAAGTGATGCTGACGCTGACAGTAAGCAATGAATAGTAAGCCATGATCTGATGTTACAGAGCCATATGGCAAGCTGTGGCGCAGAATCTTTAAGCCTTTACCATCTTCCTTAATATCAACGCGGCCAACGTGTGACGCAGCTGGCACATCTTCTAGTTCAATAGAATCTGGTTTCGTTCTACCAATCACTTTTTCTTGTGCTTTTACGTTTAGACGATGCCATGCTGGTAGGTTATGAACATAACGCTGTACCATTACATAGCTACCACCCGCAAACTCACCTTCAGCAATAACACCCACATTAGCACGATCTTCTGCTGTTTGTGGATTCTCTGTGCCGTCAATGAAATCTGTCATGTCACGGTGGTCAAGGTATTGGAAACCATAGGTTTCATCTAACACTTCTACGTCTTGAGACAATTTTTCTAAGAAAACGCGAAACGCATAAAAGTTAAGATCATGGCGATTAGAATGGATATGCAGTAAGACATCACCCCCTGTTGCTGGCGCAATAGTCTCACCTTCACCTAACTGACGAAACTCTGTTAATTCAGCTGGGCTTTGCTGACCTAAAGACTCCCAAAATGCCTTACCGAAGGCAACACTTGCATGTAACTTTGCGTCTTGCTGCTCAGTATTGAGATCCGCAAGTAACTGATGAATTGACTGGCATTGAGCAATAACATTTTGCTTATTACCTACAACATTCATCACCACATAAAGGGCAAAGGCGCCACGATCTGGAACGATTGCTGGTTGGGCAATACTCATAGGTGTCTTCTCCTAACAGGATGTTTAGTCAAAAATGAAAAGTAATTATAACGATATAAAGACGTAAATCACTTGATCTTAATACATTAGTAGAAAGTTTTACTCTTATCCCAACGATATAGGACATTTTGATACCGACTTAATACTAAAACGCCTTCTAAAAAGAAGGCGTTATTAAGAAGAAAAAGATCAACTATCGATGTTAATACATTATGCCGTCATTATTTCAATTTGAAGTTTAACGCGCTCTTCTAAGTCGGTATTTTCACTTTCAAATAATACTGGCATATTAAGCCCAGTAGACAAAGTTTTGGCTAAAATAGTACGCCAACCACCATCATCTAATCGCTCTTGGATCTGAAAAGCAATTTTCACTTCATCTGGAGAAACATCAAGTAGTTGAGCACGACCAATCACTTCACGACACAAGTTATGTTTACTTTGACTTAAGCCATTAAAAAATATCGTTTCTTCACCAGGCACTAATGATAATGAGGTATTCACTGTATGCTTCGAATGACAGTAACTGCTCAATTCAAAGCTAACATCAAGTAACCAATCAGCCATCGCTAACGGGCTCAGTAACGTGCTTAACAGCAATTGTCCTCGACTAAAATCATTCATTACAGCTCCCCTTTACAGGCTAGTCTGCAAATATATCTTTAACTCGAGAGCTTCTTAGAAGGTACAACCCAAGCCATGCTGTTAACAGTAATGTGGTTGCCCGTATCCAGCTAAACTCACCATGACTGATAACCAAATGATATATTTGCATTAAAAAATCAAAACTATATGCAGCAAGTAACACTCTTTTCCCTTGCCGCCACAGAAAATGTATTAATTTATTATTTTTATTTCGTTGACCTGATAACCACATCAATAATATTGCGGGACTACCTATTGCCATACCTATATATAAAACATCTCTTATTGGATAAATAAGCTCAAGTAATTCACCGCCTTGAGTACGGCTAACCCCCGCCATAACAAACACTAACCAAGCTTTGGCGTTAAATAGCAAGACGAACCACAACACGGTATTAATTTTTAATTGTCCATGCTGATCATAAGCATCTATCGGATATAACAAGCCATTTCCCTCAAATAGGTATCCAATGAAATTCAGATCAGAGCTTAATAAACTTCTCTATGGTTCACAAACGACTCTAATCTATTCATTTAGATTTTGAACAACAAGGATAAAGTTTTGTGCTGAACCGCACTTTTCCATTTTTTATATTGCCGTTATCGTCACACTTTTTGATCTAAAAAAAACAAAAACACTGTTTTTTAAACATAGATCACAGACAGTAAAAGGTATATACAAATACCTAAAAAACATAAAATTACACATTAAAAACACCGTTAACAAACCCTTTACCTATTTCTGAAAATTTCCTACACAATCAGTAAGATAGTCCATTACCTTTTCCGTCTATTTTATTGCTATGACATCAACTCTGTTATTTATGGGATATAATCAACGCTTAAATGTTATTTTCAGGGATCTATACCATGGCGAGTAGAAAACAACCGGCCTCTTCACCAGAAACACAAGCTGAAGCTATACGTATAGCAAAGGCCACACAGAAGGTAGGGCAAACAAAAGAGCAAACTCGACTGATTGCACAAGGCATTCAAAAAGGTATAGAGCAATATAAAAAGCAGCAAAAAGCTAAAGCTCGTGAGCAAGACAAACTGAAAAAAAAAGTTTCACGTAATAAGGCCTCTAATGATGCTAACAACGCCTCAGAAGTCATAACTAATACAACTGTTATCCACCATCAGAGTAAACTCGCTTGGGGGCTTTTAATTGCCTCATGGTTAGGGTTTATCACTTACCTACTTCTTCCGCGATTATAAAAAGGATTTACATCGTGTTACTTCGCTTTACGCTATTGCTGTTACTCTTCCTCACTGGCTGTAGCGATACAAAGACAGCCTCATGGACGCGTTCAATAAATCAGCCTTGTGAAAATAAGCCCAATTGTGTCTCAACGATTGAAAAGCGTGAACAGTTTAGCGTTAAGCCTTTTCTTTTAACGGCGAAAGGTGAGCATAGCTGGGAAGAAATAAAACGGGTAGCGCTTCAGTTACCAGGTGCAAAAATAGCAGAGCAATCAGATCACTATCTTCATATTGAAGCCACCAGCAAGATTTTTCGGTTCATTGATGACTTTGAAGTCGAAAAAAAAGCACAGCAGTTACAAGTACGCTCTGCATCACGAGTTGGTTATTCTGATTTTGGTGTGAATAGGAAGCGAGTTGAAACATTCCGTAGCCAATTAATAAAGCACGAACTGATTAAACAATAAAAAACAATTTGATAATAATTCTCATTTACATGTATATTTATAATATTATTCGAAACAGGATTAATTATCATGGATAAGACAACGTTTAAGCTCTTCACGCTATTAGGACTAAGCGTTATTCTTGGTTTACATTTTGTTGAAGTCAGTACAAACGAAAGTCAGTCATTCTCTATCGCTTATTTTATGTTTGAATGGCTGCCACTTTACCTTGCTTGGGGATGTTGTTTGCGATTGGGTATCGCCAGTGGCTGCGTAATCCCCCCGCGAAAAAACAACAAAAGCCGCCCTTCTATAACGCACTAGCGCATTAAAAGGACGGCTTATTACTTCTTTATCTCGAATATTGGCTTATTCGCTAATTTTTTTATCTTTACCTAGCGAAAGTAGCCAAATACAAATAGCTGCGACTACAGCAAACCCAGATAGAACAATCACCGGCATGGCTGCGTAACCGAGTATATGCCAAATCACTGACTCTAATGTGCTCATCTTATCTCCTTAGGTTTATTGCCAACCTTCAATGTTTTTCATATCAGGCAGTTTATGTGCAATACCCTTGTGGCAATCAACGCACGTTTTATCTCCTGATGCTAATGCCGTCGAATGCAGTTTTGCACTACGAGGCGCTTGCTCTGAGAAATCCATATAATTGAATTCATGACAATTACGGCACTCTTGTGAGTTATTGTCCTTCATTCGCTTCCATTCCCGTTCTGCTAAATGCCCACGGCGATCAGAAAACTTTTCAGGAGTATCAATAGTTCCCATTAAGTGGGCCACAATTTCTTTTGATGCCTGTACTTTACGCACGATCTTATCTGTCCAATTGTGAGGAACGTGACAATCCGAACAAATAGCACGGACACCAGAACGATTAGAAAAGTGGATCGTTTCTTGAATTTCTTCAACGATTGGTGCGTGACAACCAGCACAGAACTCTTCAGTGTTAGTCTTTTCCATCGCGGTATTAAATGCCCCCCAGAATAATAAGCCGCCAATAAACCCCATAAAGAGAACGAGACCTACTGCTACTTTGCTGGGTGTTTTTAAGCGTAACCAAAACGTTTTTAATAACTTCATATATCATCCCTTACTTTGGTTACTGCAATGCACTAACACGTTTGAAGTCATTCTCTACTAATGGCTTAGCATCCGCTTGTGGTACGTGACACTGCTGGCAGAAGTAACGACTTGGTGATACATCAGATAGCACCTGTCCTTCTTGCGGTGACACATAGTGCGTTACACTGATTTTAGTTGCGCCCATCTCTTTAGCATTTTTCCAGCTATGACAAGCAAGGCATTTGTTTGCGTTTAGAGACACTTCGTAATGACGGATCGTGTGTGGGATCAACGGTGGCTGATACACATAATCGTTATCAATTACACCTTGATCTTTCGGATAATGCTTCATTGGATCAGCAGGGCGTGTATCTTCTAATTCAGCAGAGCCACGTAATGATTCAAGGCCACCAATACCGCCCGGATTTAATATTTCTGTTTTCGCTACGGCTTCTGATACCGGTTTAGCTGGTGTTGATTCTTCGCTTTGCACAACCCCAGCCATTAATGCACTCACCGCTAATACAACCAATAAGATTCTTTTCATGATGTTCTCCGCCAACAGGCTAATTCTGAAATGAGGCGAGTGATTGATTCACTCGCCATAGGCAGGCTTATACCTTGCTGATTTTAACTGGACATTTTTTGAAGTCTGTTTGCTTCGATAGTGGATCGGTGGCATCAAGGATCAACTTGTTCACCAAAATTCGAGCATCAAAAAATGGCACAAAAACCAAACCTTGTGGCGGGCGATTACGGCCTCGTGTTTCTACTCGACAGCGTACTTCACCTCGGCGATTAGAGATTTCAACTTCATCACCACGACGTAAGCCACGTGTTTTAGCATCTTCTGGGTGGATATAACACAGCGCATCTGGCACTGCTTTATATAATTCAGGAACACGTCGAGTCATGGTACCTGTATGCCAATGTTCTAATACTCGACCTGTACAAAGCCACATATCAAATTCAGCATCAGGTACTTCAGGTGGCGCTTCAAAAGGCGCTGAAATAATCCATGCTTTACCATCAGGCTTACCATAAAAGTCCCAACCAGAACCTTTTTTTGCATAAGGATCTGAGCCTTCTTTAAAGCGCCATTGCGTTTCCTTGCCATCAACAACAGGCCAACGTAAACCGCGCACTTGGTGGTAAGTATCATACGGTGCTAAATCATGACCATGATCACGACCAAATGCCGCATATTCTTCAAACAAGCCTTTTTGAACATAGAAGCCTTGCGCTTTTGCATCATCATTTAACGGTTGGGTTTCCGTTAATGGGAATTTATCAACCTGTCCATTGCGGAATAAAATGTCATACATGGTTTTACCACGGTACGCTGGCATTTTATTAACCAACTCATTTCCCCACACTTCTTCAATAGTAAAGCGCTTCGAGAATTCCATGATCTGCCATAAGTCAGACTTAGCTTCACCTGGTGCTTCAACTTGTTGATACCAAGCTTGTGTACGGCGCTCTGCATTACCATATGCCCCTTCTTTTTCTACCCACATTGCGGTTGGTAAAATAAGATCGGATGCTTGTGCGGTAACAGTTGGGTATGGGTCGGAGCAAACAATGAAGTTTTCTGGGTTACGGTAACCCGGTAATCGCTCTTCATTAATATTAGGGCCAGCTTGCATGTTGTTATTACACATCACCCAATACGCATTTAACTTACCGTCTTTTAACATGCGATCTTGAACAACAGCATGATAACCAGGTTTCGGTGGAATAGTGCCTTCCGGTAACTTCCAGATTTTTTCAGCAATGGCTCGGTGTTTAGGATTCGCAACCACCATATCAGCAGGCAAACGGTGAGAGAACGTCCCCACTTCACGTGCTGTACCACAAGCAGATGGCTGACCCGTTAATGAAAATGGACTGTTTCCTGGGGTTGAAATTTTACCGGTTAATAAGTGCAGGTTATAAACCAAACTGTTCATCCACACACCACGGGTATGTTGGTTCATTCCCATGGTCCATAGTGACATCACCTTGGTTGTAGGATCAGCATAAAACTTCGCAAGCTCTATTAACTTTTCAGGTTTAACTCCTGACATTTCTGATGTTTTTTCAAGCGTATACTCAGCAACAGAAGCTTTGTATTCCTCAAAACTCATTGGGAAAATATCACCTGAATTCGGGTGAGCAGCTTGCTGTTGTAGTGGGTTATCGTCACGCAGACCATAACCAATATCTGTTTCAGCACGTTTAAAGTGGGTATGTTTGTTAACAAAGTCCCAATTAACCGCATCGTTTTCAATGATGTAATTAGCTATAAAGTTGGCGATGGCTAAATCGGTTTGAGGCTTAAAAATCATACCGTTATCAGCGAGTTCAAAAGAACGGTGATAATATGTAGACAGTACATTGACTTTAACATGAGGGTTACTTAAACGACGATCAGTAATGCGAGTCCATAGAATAGGGTGCATTTCTGCCATATTTGAGCCCCATAAGACGAATGCATCAGCATGTTCAAAATCATCGTAACAACCCATCGGCTCATCAATACCAAAGGTACGCATAAACGCACCAACAGCAGATGCCATACAGTGGCGTGCATTCGGATCGATATTGTTAGAACGGAAACCGGCTTTCATCATTTTTGATGCCGCATAACCTTCCATCACCGTCCATTGACCTGAACCAAACATACCTATGCCTGATGGACCATGTTTCTTTAAGGCTAATTTCCACTTTTCAGCCATGATATCGAAAGCTTGATCCCAAGAGATTGGAGTGAATTCGCCTTCTTTATCATATTTTCCATCTTTCATACGAAGCATTGGCGTTTGTAGACGATCTTTGCCGTACATGATCTTTGAAAGGAAATAACCTTTAATACAGTTAAGACCTTTATTTACTGGTGCTTTAGGATCACCTTGAGTAGCAACAACTCGACCATTTTGGGTACCCACCAAAACAGAACAACCTGTACCACAAAAACGACACGGCGCTTTATCCCATTTAATTTTTGTTTCATCAGAACTAACAATTAAATTAGTTGCTGACGCGGGTAAGGTAATACCTGCAACAGCCGCAGCTGAAGCGGCAGCATTTGCTTTAACAAATGCGCGTCTTGTCATTTTCATGAGTTGCCCTCTGGTTGCGTCTCAAAGTGCTCTATTTGGTGATACACCAAAAAAGTAATTAACACATTTTCTAAATTATTGATTTTATCTATGGTATCGGTCACGTAGCCTTGGTTTTCTGTCTCAAGTACTACAATGATTTTCCCTTCTTCACTGTCGCCCGGTATTTCGGTATTTGGCATTGCTAAGATCTGCTCTTTTATTTCTTGCAAGTGCTCAGGTTTTACATGAACCACGAGACTTGATATATGTACTTCTTGTAAAGACATACAGACCCTCTTTGATATGTACTATTGTGCGTTGTTCTCTACACAATCGATTGTTATTGCTGATACAGGACACCCAGATAAACAGGCACCACATCCAGTACAGTCTTTCTCTGTAATCGTTGGCATCGCGACTTTTCCAACCTGTAATTGAAATTTGATCGCTTGAGGTTCACACATATCACCACAGCTTCTGCATTCAATATTTTTAGATGCCATACAACTTTCATTAATCGTTGCAATGATGTCCCATGGCGATTCTAATTGCGGAAGGAACAACGGTTCAGGACACGCCTCTGCGCACTGATAACAAAAAGTGCATTCACCTTCACCTTGGCTGAAATCCACTTGAGGAAAGCCGCCATCACCTTTCACTATGATGTTTGTCTCACAATGTTCGATACAACGTTCACAACGCGAACAAAGATCGGTAAAAGTATCTGCATGATTTAGCCAAGGTAAGCGTGGAATGTTTGATGGTGTTTTGCGTGTGAATAATGAACGTCTTAAACGATCAACCATCATTACCTCTATCGTTGTACTATTTGTGTTACATGGCTGATAAAATACTCAGCAAATAACTCAAATAGCATGCATTAATAAGCTATTCATCTTTTTATACATTAATTCTAAATAATGAAATAATTGCTTAAATACCCCCTAAGGGGTAATTGGTAGGAGTTTTTGCTCTAGATCAATAAATCTAGCTGATAAAGCTCACATTAATAGCTTAATTTTCTGCATCAAAAATTAAGCTATTAATAATTTCAGGGTAAGTAACAGTAAGGATTGCTGTGAATAGGCAAAAAATGACACATTCTGTAACAACGACGATAGCGCGTTCTTTAGTGTTAATTTTGATCATTTCGATAATAACTACTGCACTTGCATTAATGACATTGGTTTCGAGTCAAAATGATGCTGAAGCTATAAATATTGCAGGTTCTTTACGCATGCAAAGCTATCGATTAGCTTTTGATGTTGAAACAGAGTCGCCTCTTTTATCTACACATATTGAACAATTTGAACACTCGCTTTATTCAGCGCCAATGAAAGAACTCTCTTACTGGTTTACCCCTTCAGAGATCCAACAACACTACGATCACATCGTTCTGCGCTGGGCAGAGCTGCACCCGATCCTTGAAAAAAATAACAACACGGTATTTATTCAACATGTCGCCCCATTCGTCCATCGTATTAATACTTTTGTTTCTGAACTGCAAAAATCATCAGAACTTAAAATCCAACGACTCGCTATTATTGGCGCCATAGGCCTTAGTCTGATTTCTCTTATCATCTTCTACACTATTCGTTATACACGCCAACAAGTTGTCGCACCTTTAAATGATCTTGTTGATGCTTGTAAGCAAGTAAAGCGTAAAGATTTTCGATTGGATTTATTAAATAATAGCAATAATGAACTAGGTATTCTTGCCCATACCTTTAGTAGAATGTCATCAGATCTTGAACAGCTTTATCAAGGCTTAGAGCGCAGTGTCAATGAAAAAACCCACCGCTTACGTCATGCAAACGAATCACTCCAAGTGCTTTATAATTGCTCACAACAACTTTCTGTTAGCCATTTAACCCGAGAACAATTTACCAACATGCTTGAAACCATGATTGCTATAGATGGCTTAATTGGTACAAAACTGATCATTGCAGAGCCAAATGGCAGCACATCAGAAATTCAAGTGGGTCAACAAGCAGGTCAACATTGGCAATATAACGAATTGTATATCGATGGTGAATTAATGGGACAACTTTGGTGGCAGTACACTTTACCTTGTCCTGATAAGGCATTAATTAATAATATCTCTCAGATCCTTGCTCGCGCTATCTATTACAACCGCGCTCAAAAACAAGCGGAATATTTATTGATAATGGAAGAGCGCGCGACCATTGCCCGTGAACTCCATGATTCATTGGCACAATCGCTCTCCTATTTGAAAATTCAATTAGCCTTATTAAAAAGAAAACTCAATCAAAGCGATCAAAATGAAAGTACCCATCAAACTGTCCATGATATTGAAGAAGAGTTAAGTAACGCTTATACCCAACTGCGCGAATTACTCAGTACATTTCGGTTGATGATTAAAGATGCCAATTTTGGTGAAGCCTTAAATCAAATGTTAGAACCATTAGAAGAGCAAACCGATGCACTCTTAATTATAGATAATCAAATATCATCAATGGCGTTAGATGCCCATAACCAGGTTCACCTGTTACAAATTATTCGAGAAGCAGTATTAAATGCGATTAAACATGCAGACGCCGATGAGATTATCGTAAACTGCCAACAAACCGATCAACATATTGATGTCACGATCATCGATGACGGTAGAGGATTCGACCTTAACGAGAGAAAACGTGATCATTACGGTTTAAGTATTATGCAAGAGCGCGCATCACGGCTACAAGGTGAATTAAAAATACAATCGGGAATCAATCAAGGCTGCACTATCTGCCTTCTATTTCCATTACAAAAAGGATAACACGATGACATGCTGGAAAGTTATGATTGTCGATGATCACCCTCTCATGCGTCGAGGGATAAGCCAACTATTAAGTATTGAATCAGACTTCCAATTAGTAGGTGAAGCCAGCAATGGTAATGATGCTATCGCACTCGCCCATGAAAAATCACCAGATTTGATCTTACTCGATTTAAATATGAAGGGATTGTCCGGTCTTGATACGCTAATAGCGATGCGTGATGAAGGAATACTTGCCTGTATTGTTATATTAACTGTCTCTGATAGTCGAAGCGATATTAAAACAGTACTCAATGCTGGCGCTGACGGTTATTTACTCAAAGATACTGAGCCTGATGAATTAATCGAACAACTAAAATCAGCGTTATGTGGTGGTAAAGCCTATAGTGATATCGTAAAAGAGTGCCTTGATTCACCACATACCCCTACGAATATTTTGTCTCAATTAACAGACCGTGAGACGCAAATATTACAAGAAGTGGCAAAAGGTCAACGTAATCGCCAAATAGCCGAACAGCTTTTTATCTCAGAAGCGACGGTTAAAGTTCATATGAAAAGTTTACTCAAAAAGCTACAAGTAAAATCCCGTACAGCCGCCACTATTTTATACCTTGAAGCCCAAGGCCAGTAATATCCTATTAAAAACGCATAACACGTGACGTCTTATGCGTTTTAATTTTTAGGATAACGCCGCTAATAAGTAGGGTTCTTTTTCTTTGATCCATTCCAAATCAAATGGTCCCCAATCACTCAGCGTATAGTAACCATCATTATGACGGCGACCATCTTGAATGAAAGCAAGCTCAATACCGATGCTAGGTAGCGCTTTTAATACATCTTGAATAGTGCGACGCGGCCAGCCTGTTTGCTCAACCAAACGAGGGACATTAGGTCTCTCTGTATTTTCTACTAACAATGCTAAATAAAGTCGACGGGCAAAAACCGGATTCAGTTCCATTGAGGCCTCCATAAAATATTCCACATATTATTAAGCAGTGGAAAATATTTATGTTGAGTTTGATCAAGCCCGCTTTATCTTTACTTCTATTAAATAGAAAAATAAAAAAGCATTATTGTTTTTGTTAACAATACCGTTCTCAATCTCTTACAATCAGCTCACAAACAACAACACTTGCGGTCATTGTGTAATCTCGTTATAAAAGACTATCCATTAAAATATAATCAAGTCAGATCTTTTATGAGTACTACAGCCTACGGCATCAAAAACTGCGACACTATCAAGAAAATGAAAAAGTGGTTAGAAGCAGAAAATATCGAATACACTTTCCATGATTACCGTGTTGATGGCTTAGATCGCGCTCAACTCGAAACGTTTGAAACAGCACTTGGTTGGGAAGCCATGCTTAATAAGCGTGGAACGACTTACCGTCAACTGACTGATGAGCAAAAAAATAGCTTAAACCGCGACAATGCCTTAGCCCTAATGTTAGAGCAACCAGCAATGATCAAACGTCCGCTATTAGTACACAATGATGCGTACTACTTAGGTTTTAAACCTGCTCAATACCAAGAAATTTTCCATCAACAATAACAAGGATACAAGGATGTCTGATAGCCCAGTTATTGCGCTTGCTAAAGATTTAATGAGTCGCCCATCTGTTACTCCTGAAGATGCAGGCTGCCAAGATGTAATGATCGCTCGTCTTGAGCAATTAGGCTTTATTATCGAAACCATGGTATTTGAAGATACCACCAACCTTTGGGCTCGCCGTGGTACCCAAGCTCCACTGTTTGTTTTCGCTGGTCACACCGATGTGGTACCGTCAGGTCCAGTAGAGCAATGGCACACGCCACCGTTTGAACCAACGATTATCGATGGCTACCTTCACGGCCGTGGCGCCGCTGATATGAAAGGCTCTCTAGCATGTATGATTGTTGCCATTGAGCGTTTCATCGCAGAAAACCCAGATCACAAAGGCTCAATTGCCCTGCTCATCACCTCTGATGAAGAAGGGCCGTTTATCAATGGTACAACCCGTGTAGTTGATACCCTTGAAGCCCGTAATGAAAAAATCGATATGTGTATTGTCGGTGAGCCTTCAAGTACTCACCACGTTGGAGACGTTGTTAAAAACGGACGTCGTGGCTCAATTACCGGTGATTTAACCGTAAAAGGTATTCAGGGGCACGTTGCCTATCCACACCTTGCCAATAATCCCATTCACAAAGCATTACCAGCCCTCGCTGAGCTTGCTGCCACCACATGGGATAACGGCAATGCATATTTCCCACCGACCAGTTTCCAGATCCCAAATGTTGCCGCAGGCACGGGCGCATCGAATGTGATCCCTGGAGAATTTGAAGTGCAATTTAACTTCCGCTTTAGTACTGAATTAACGGATGAAGAAATAAAGCGTCGTGTACATTCAGTATTAGATGCCCATGGTTTAGATTACGACTTAAAATGGACATTAAGCGGTCATCCATTCCTTACCGATAAAGGTACGCTAGTCGAAGCAGTTGTTGCAGCGATTGAAGAAGTAAACCACCAGCAACCTGAACTTCTTACTACCGGTGGTACATCGGATGGTCGATTTATCGCTCGTACCGGTGCGCAAGTGGTTGAGTTAGGCCCTGTAAATGCCACTATTCACAAAGTGAATGAGTGTGTAAAAGTCGCAGATCTTGAAAAGCTAACCGACATGTACCAAAAAGTATTAGAAAAAGCACTGTAATAACAAACGCATTCAATACTCAAAGCAGCTAACGTATTGCACGTAAGAAGTGAAATATGTGGCTGCTTTTTTATTGCCATTAATGACTAATATATAAGCTAAATGATCGATAAAAGTGTTATCCTGAAAATACTCTATCACTAAATTAGTGAGGCTAATATGGAATGGCTTTTTAACCCTTGGGTGATCTCTTTTATTATTGTTGCCGTCATCGCTAGCAACATTGCAGCGCTAAAATATACCGCTTATATGAAGATTGAGATGCAGAAAAAACACAAACTGTTTGACGACAAACACCCTCTCAGTAAGCAAGAAAATCCTGTATCTCAAGATAAAAAAGACGACAAAGAATAAGAAAAAATCAAAAATTACTGGCATAAAAAAAGCTGCCAATTAGTGCTTACTAGCAGGCAGCTTTTTACATTTTATTTAACGATTAGGCACGGCTTAAGTAATCAGCAACACCCACCCACTTATAACTCGTCAGCTCTTCTAAACCCATTGGGCCACGAGCATGCAGTTTCTGGGTTGATACCGCAACTTCCGCACCTAAACCAAATTGCGCACCGTCAGTAAAACGTGTAGACGCATTCACATAAACAGCCGCCGAGCCTGCCGCATTAACAAAACGTTCTGCCGACTGCAGGTTATTAGTTAAGATTGAATCGGAATGGCTCGCATTGTGCTTACGCATATGGAAAATGGCTTCATCCACATCGTTTACCACCTTAATACCTAAGGTGTAGCTTAACCATTCAGTATCAAAGTCACCTTCTGCTATCTTGCGCAGAGAAGACGCTTTACCTTCAAGTAGATTATAGGCTGCTTCATCAGCAACCAGTGCTACCTTGGCTTTGTTCATACGCTCAACTAAACGTGATAAGAAGGCTTCTGCTACTTTCTCATTTACAAGTAAGGTATCTAACGCATTACAGGCCGATGGACGCTGTACTTTGGCATTTTCAACCACATCTAAAGAACGAGTAAGATCGGCACTTTCATCAACATAAATATGGCTAATACCAAAACCGCCGATAATCACAGGAATAGTGCTGTTTTCTTTACACATTTTATGTAAACCCGCACCACCACGAGGAATGATCATATCTACGTATTGATCAAGCTTAAGCAGTTGTGAAACAAGTTCGCGATCGGGTTGCTCTATGTACTGTACAGAAGCGGCTGGTAGTCCTGCTTTTTCCAATGCCACTTGAATCACTTTTACCAGTGCCATATTGGAGTGGAATGTCTCGCGACCACCACGAAGGATGCTAGCGTTACCTGTTTTTAGGCATAATGCCGCAATATCAATCGTAACATTCGGACGCGCTTCATAGATCACACCAACAACCCCTAATGGAACGCGACGACGGCTTAAACGCATACCATTTTCAAGTACGCGGCTATCAAGCTCTGCACCAACAGGATCATTAAGATTAATCACATTACGCACATCATTTGCAATACCCGCTAATCGTGATTCATTTAGTAATAAGCGATCGACTAATGCATCAGACATACCTGATTCAAGTGCGGCATCAATATCTTGTTTGTTCGCTGCTAAGATAATGTCTTTATTACTTTCTAATTCATCAGCAATAATCGCTAAAGCATTATTTTTAACTGCAGTTGCCGTTGTTGCTAACTCGAAAGCAGCCTGTTGTGCCGCTTGTCCCATTAATTCAAGATTCACAATAATTCCTCTATTAATCCTTGTCGTGATGCCAATACTTCTCTGTATTTATACATACATGTCGTTTTTAAATAACTACCATATCATCACGATGGATAGCCACGTGACCATGTTCGTAACCCAACACAAGGTGGATTTCTTGGCTATGCTTTCCTGCAATTTTTGCCATATCTACACTAGAGTAGCGGCAAATACCACGTGCTAATAGGTTATTTTGTTTATCAAAGATACGCA
Organism: Photobacterium sp. GB-1; assembly: GCF_003026165.1. Lineage (NCBI taxonomy): Bacteria > Pseudomonadati > Pseudomonadota > Gammaproteobacteria > Vibrionales > Vibrionaceae > Photobacterium > Photobacterium sp. GB-1. Next base: position 531,695 of record NZ_PYOB01000001.1, read on the forward strand.
CCACTTCACCGCGTTCAAAATCACCTTTTACCATGGTGATCCCTTTCGCAAGTAAACTACTCCCACGTTGTTGCACAGCAATGACAGCGCCATCATCAATAACAATGTCACCGGCTGGAGGAGGCCCAGCTAAAATCCAACGCTTACGGCTTTCTAATGGGGATTCCAGCGGTAAGAAACGCGTACCAACAGATTTACCTTCCGCTAAATCAATAATGACATCAGGACGACGACCAGCAGCGATGATCACTTCAATACCAGCTCGACGAGCCACATCTGCTGCCTGTAGTTTTGTTGCCATGCCGCCTGTACCTAAACCACCCACAGTGCCACCCGCTAATTTACGCAGTGTTTCATCAATAGTATGTACTTCACGGATAAGCTCTGCATCAGGATTACTACGAGGATCGGCGGTAAATAGACCTGGTTGATCTGTCATTAATAACAGTTTATCTGCGCCACCTAAAATACCGACAAGTGCGGATAAGTTATCGTTATCACCCACTTTAATTTCTGTTGTCGCTACCGCATCATTTTCATTCACAACAGGAACAATACCGTTATCCAGCAAGGCAACTAACATATCACGCGCATTTAAATAACGTTCCCGATCGTTTAAATCTGCACGCGTTAATAGCATTTGACCGATATTGATCCCATAGATACCAAATAAGATTTCCCACTCTTGAATTAAGCGACCTTGACCAACCGCTGCCAGTAATTGCTTACTTGCCATTGTTTTGGGCAGTTCGGGGTAACCTAAATGCTCACGTCCTGCTGCAATTGCACCAGATGTGACAATAATAATTTTATGTCCTTGACGACGAAGCATCGCACATTGACGGACAAGCTCAACCATATGGGCGCGATCTAACTTCAGCGTACCGCCAGTAAGAACACTGGTGCCCAACTTAACAACAATTGTTTGTGATGCAGCAGATGCTGCAAGGTCTTGCTCTCGAGCATTAGTATTTTTGGTATCTGCCATGGGGATCAAACAAAATAGAAAGAAATAATATGTACTTTGTTTTATCAATACTGCTAATAAAGCACAAGAGAAAAACAATGACTAAATACATATAAGTGCGCAAATATTTAGTTAAACAACTGAAACGCTTACAAATCACACAAAATTATATTTAAGCCGCTAAATTCGGTTATCTTAGGCAACAAGATGTAAAAAAAAGATACAAAAAAACCCATCACTTCATTGGATGGGTTTTATAAATTGAGAGCAAATTATTTATGCTAGCTCAGTAAGCGGTGTTTGTGTGAGTTCTGAAGATGGAGATAAGGTTAATTGGCATTCATCAACAATAAATGGCGTCAACTTACGGTGAAAATCTAATAATGTTTTCATCACCGCATCTTTATGCTTTGCGGGTAACTTTCCATTACTCCACTCACCATTTAAATCAAAACGGCCAAAATCATAGCAATATTCATAACCATTATCGGTTACTGTTAAAATTAACCACCAGCCCCAAAATTCACGTTGTTCGGGCTCTTTATCAGCATTAACACAACTGGATAAACAATCAAAAAAGAACTGACCTTCTTTTGATTTTTTCTCACGTAAGTAAGGACCCAGCGCAGTTAATTTTGTTATTAAACGCCCATGAGGCGGAAAAAGAGTTGTCGAAGTCATTGCAAATCCATCCATAGTCAACTGCAGTGATGAGTATGCTAATACTCAAAATAATATACGTTTACTAACGTTTTTTAATCACGTTGTTTATGTGCAACATGATAGCTATCAGTATTTATATATTATGGTTGAATATGGATAAAATGCCAGTGAAGATACGAAATTTTATTAACAATATCATAGTGGTATAAAATAAAGTTCGATATCCTCACTGCATACCGTCAAGGCTTTGTCTCCACCTTAACCATTAGAGCCAAATAATTGTCTACTTTATTACCTTAACTGCTCATTTAACCATTCAACGACAGTCGTTAATGAACGGTGGTAGCCATCATGAATAGGCTTTTCTGGTAACGTTATCGCTTTACCACCATAACTGGACAGCGCAATTAACTGATTATCACTTTCAGGGCATACAGGATCATTTTTTAAACTTATTCCCAGCATTGGCATATCAATACGTCGGCGCCCCAAAATCCCTTGGTGCTTTAACGACCATGCCGGAAGATGAGAAATGATGCTCGTTTCTGATTGACCATTTTTACCCATTCGAGATGCTAACACATCAAGATACATCCGAGGGATCTGCTCAATCATCTTAGGTTGGGTCAACACGCTATGAATCGCGCCGCCCAAGCTAATACAGGTTTTTAAACGTGTTGGCTCCATAAAACCTAAACGAATAGCTGCATTACCGCCCATTCGTAACCCTAGCATTGCAACTTTATGGTGATCGACCCAAGGGACATCACGTATCTGCTGTAATAACGCTTGATGAAGTCGACTGGTATCTTCCGTTAAGTTCCAACGATCACAGTGACCGACAGATGGCATATCCAGTGTGACCATCGCATAACCTGCCGGCCCTAAATAATCTTCATATAAGCGCCATAAATCGCATTGCAATGTATCTAATCCACCGCTAACGATCACTGTCGGTAATAGTTTATCGGTACGAGGCAAATGAATGAAGGCTTCAAAGGTTTTACCTTCATACTTGACACTAATCGTTCGCATATCATGCGGGCGTAATTCTATCGCTTCACGATAACTTTGATTGGCTTGCAATTCTGCTTGATCAGCCAATTGATCGCCTTTGATATACGGATACGCGGCAATACTGTAATGCGTGCTGGCTTTTAATAACAACTCAGAAGCTTTAAGTTTCTCACCTTCATTTAATAGAAGACGTGCTTGCTTTTGATAGCTTGCGCCCAATTGCGCCCATTCATATGTCCAGTTACCTGGCTTATAGCCAATCACCGTATCCAGTAAATGTTCACTCGTACGTGGAGATTTAGCACCCGCAATACGAGCAAGTACCGCTTCAAGCTCTATCGGATCGACGCCCTGCCAAATCCATTGTGGGCGACGTAAAACACGGTACCAGCTAGCCTTACTCTCACCATCCAGCGCATTGTTGACTCGCCCACTACGCACATGAGCAATTTTAACCAAATTCGATGTCTCTTTAGAGGTTGGTCTTGGGGCAAATAACTTTTCTGATAAATTCTCAGGGGATGGCTCAGACACGGCACTCTCCACGTGGTCTTGATGATGTGTAGTGATGATATACCCAAAATCACTTACGTATGTCGATTTAAAACAAAAAAAGACGCCTTATCGGCGTCTTATTAATCAATCTTAGTTTACAGCAGCAAAGCTATAAACCTTGATAAAGGGAGAATGCTTATCGCTTAGCGATTGGATCGACAAACGTTACTGCCATATCCCACGGTTGTTCAATCCACGTTTCTTGTGGGATATCAACAACGTAATCATCAACTAAATGTTGACCTGCAGGTTTTGCGCATACTGTTACAAATTTACCACGTGGGTACAGTTCACGAATTTTTTCAGCAGTACCGCCCGTGTCGACTAAATCATCAACAATAATAAAGCCTTCACCATCACCTTCTGCTTTCTTGATCACACGCATATCACGTTGGTGATCATGATCGTAGCTTGAGATACATACGGTATCTACATGACGGATACCCAGTTCACGCGCCAAAATAGCAGCAGGAACAAGACCGCCACGGCTAACAGCAATAATACCTGTCCACTGCTCAGCAGGTAGCAACTTTTCAGCTAGCTGACGAGTGTAAGTTTGCATGTTATCCCAAGTGATGATGAATTTATTACTCATAGATAAAGAACCTCTGGATCAACGATGTTAAATCGCCCTAAATAGATAAAGCTTTATGAAATCTAAAACTTAAAGAAAAATTATTTTTGCAAGGAACAATGCTGAAATAACCCAAACACTGATATTTACATCACGCCCCTTACCACTCATTGCTTTAACCGCAGCATAAGTGATAAAACCAAGGCCAATACCTTCAGCGATAGAATAAGTTAAAGGCATCAACAAACAAACCACAACAACCGGTGCAGCTTCTGTTAGATCACGCCAATCAATTGCCACTAACCCCGACATCATCAAAATCGCGACGTAGAATAATGCACCAGCCGTTGCGTAGGCAGGTACCATGCCAGCTAATGGAGCAAAAAATAGAGCGAGTAAGAATAATACACCAACCGTTACCGCAGTAAGACCGGTACGACCTCCGACTGCGACACCGGACACACTCTCGACAAAAGAAGTGGTATTCGATGTACCCAATAAGGCACCAACAGAGGTTGCTGTACTATCTGCAAGTAACGCGCGATTTAAGCGTGGCAACTTGCCATCTTCACCGATTAAGTTTGCTTTTGTCGCAACACCGACAAGCGTACCTGCGGTATCAAATAAATCGACAAACAAGAAAGCAAACACAATTGAAATCAGGCCAACTTCCATTGCCCCCGAAAAATCTAATTGCATAAAGGTTGGTGCAATGCTTGGTGGCATTGACATAATGCCGCCATAAGTCACTTCACCAAATGCAATACTCAACCCAGTAACAATTAAGATTGCAATCAAGACTGCAGCTTTAAAGCCACGATGAACAAGCGCTATGGTTAGAAAGAAACCAAGTGCTGCCATCACAACAGGAAAACTGGTTAGATCGCCTACTTGTACTAACGTCGCAGGGTTATCTACGACAATGCCTGAACTCTGTAATGCAATGAAGGCAAGGAATAAACCTATACCTGCAGAAATTCCGGTTCGCAGCGCCATTGGTATGGAGTTAATGATCCATTCCCGTACTTTTAATAAACTTAACGCAATAAAACACAAACCAGATAAGAAAACAGCGGCTAACGCAACTTGCCATGTATACCCCATGCCTAGCACAACGGTATAAGTAAAGAAGGCATTTAAACCCATGCCTGGTGCTTGTGCGACAGGATAGTTAGCAAAAAATCCCATCACAAAACAACCGATCATCGCTGCTAAACAGGTTGCAACAAATACTGCACCTTTATCCATTCCCGTACTGGATAGCATAGTAGGGTTTACAAAAATGATGTAAGCCATGGTCAGGAATGTTGTTAAGCCAGCAAGCAACTCCGTTCGCACAGTTGTGCCGTGTTCCTTTAGTTTAAATAACTTCTCAAGCATGTTTCTCTGTTCCTTGGAGATTGACACGTTAGTATTAAGCAAAAGAAAACGTTTGCGTTCTCAATTCGAGCGCGATTATAAACATCAGATCTATCAATTTCCAGAAAATATCGAGTAAATGCACAAAACTAAGACTAATAAATTTAATTTTGTTTTTTTGGCTTTTAAGAACAGATAATTAGCAATATAAAATCAATGCATTAGCTAAAATATGCCAAATTAATATATTTCATCTATTTTATATTTATGAGATCTACAGCAATAAAACGTACTAAGGATCACATCGCGATGTGTGACTAACTTGTTATGACGATTTAAAGGTAAAAAAACGCCGCTTCAAAGCGAAGCGGCGGCGAATGTTGCAAATAATCGCTCACGATTATTTAGTATTCTCAAGTTAGGGGGTGAACAAGCTGTTCGGCTAACTAGTCAGCAACTAGATAACAAAATTCTTAGTAACCAAAGTAATTAGGGTAAGTAAAGTTACCTGTATATACAGAGCGGTTATTCCAAAAGTGTGTAATTGAATCAAAAATTTTCATTTTAAATCACCTTATAAATAAGTAATCCAAATTAACCACATAAATATTTATGCGCTTAATCCTTGGAGGGGAAAGACCATCGTGGTCGCACTTATCTCGGTTCCATGGAGGCGATATCTCGGGTTCATCCTGAACGTGTACAGTGTTTTCTCATACCTTTATGAGACTGTCTAAATCATAACCATTACGTAATTTACTTTCAAGCGTTTCCTTTAACCTCGTCACACTTTTTACAAAAAAACATTGTTAAACCAATTTTGATGTAATTTTTTTTCAATTTTGATCGGTTAAATCTTGCTTTATGATCAAGAAAATAAATATAAGAAATAATTACGTAATCATCAGCTCAATGTATACAAGTCAAGCGCCGTTAATACTTATTCATTATCGTATTCGTGGTTTAAGATTTTACTTTTTTCTCTACCTCCACCGAAGTCTGAATGATATGCTAAAAAAAATGCGATGGAGTAAATCGCTACTTATATATGTCATTTGACGGCTAATAGCCTGACAAGTGTCACTGGACCAAAATTCTATAAAGGTAGGCTTCCGTGTCTGAAATCAGTCAACTATCTCCTCAAGCTGTATGGCAATTTTTCGATCAAATTTGTTCGATCCCTCATCCTTCTAAATATGAAGAACAATTAGCACAATTCATCATTGAGTTTGCTAAAAAAGAAGGCTTAGATGTTCGCCGTGATGAAACAGGTAACGTCATTATTAAAAAGCCAGCAACAGCAGGCATGGAAAACCGTAAAGGTGTGGTACTTCAAGCGCACATCGACATGGTTCCACAGAAAAATGAAGAAACCGTTCACGACTTCACAACAGATCCTATCCAACCTTTCATTGACGGTGAATGGGTAACGGCAAAAGGTACAACATTAGGTGCTGATAACGGTATGGGTATGGCAAGCTGTCTTGCGGTACTGGCTGCTAAAGATATCGAACATGGCCCATTAGAAGTACTACTTACTATTGATGAAGAAGCTGGCATGACCGGTGCTTTTGGTCTTAAAGAAGGTTGGTTAGAAGGTGACATTCTACTAAACACTGACTCTGAGCAAGAAGGCGAAGTCTACATGGGTTGTGCTGGCGGTGTAGACGGCGCAATCACACTTGATATAAAGCGTGAAGCAACACCAGCAGATCACCAAGCAATTAAATTAGTCCTAAAGGGCTTAAAAGGCGGTCACTCTGGTTGTGATATTCATACTGGCCGTGGCAACGCAAACAAATTACTGGCTCGCTTTTTAGTCTCTCATGCAGACGATCTTGGCTTACGTATTAACAACTTCACAGGCGGTAGCCTACGTAACGCAATTCCTCGTGAAGCGTCGGCGATTGTTACCCTACCAGCTAAACATGTTGATCAACTAAATACATTATTCGCTCATTACCAAACGCTACTAAGTGCTGAGCTTGGTCATGTAGAAACAAATATCAACCTATTTACTGAATCTGCTGAACTACCAACAGATGTAATGGTAATGGCAGATCAAACACGTCTAATCAATGTATTAAACGTCTGCCCTAACGGTGTTATCCGTATGAGCGATGACATTGAGGGCGTTGTTGAAACATCGCTAAATATGGGTGTTATCACGACAGAAAGCGATAAAGTGATCGTACTTTGCTTAGTCCGTTCTTTAACTGACTCTGGTCGTAGCTATGTAGAAAGCATGTTGCAATCATTAGCAACCTTAGCAGGCGCACAATGTGAGTTTTCTGGTACATATCCAGGTTGGAAGCCAGACGCCGATTCTGAAATCATGCACGTATTCCGTGACATGTACCAAGAGATGTATGGTAATAAACCCAACATCATGGTGATCCACGCAGGTCTTGAGTGTGGCTTATTTAAAGAACCGTACCCTGAAATGGACATGTTATCATTTGGTCCTACCATCAAGTTCCCACACTCACCTGATGAGAAAGTGAAAATTGATACCGTTCAAATGTTCTGGGATCAAATGATTGCAGTACTTAAAAATATTCCTGTTAAAAAATAAACTTACGGAATAACAAAAACGGGCTTAACGTGATCTCATGTTAAGCCCGTTTTTATATGCACTGTAATATATGTGTCAACAGAGAAGGTTCTGTTTTCATCTAATCAAAAACCAAAAGAAAGCTGTTGCGCTTTTAAACCAACCTCTAACCCAACACTTAAGCCTATTAAGCGTATCTCACGAGAATTTTGTCGGGTCATCGCTTCTTTTAATAAATCGATAAATTGCGCTTTATCTAATTTAGGATAAATATGCTCAACCGTAGTTTGTTGAAAGTCTGCAAATTTTAACTTTATACCTTGCTTGGCAATATCTAACTCAGGCCGTACTTTACGTAACCGTTGCTCAAGCTCAGGATATAACTGCTCAACCACTTGCCAACACTGATCAAAACTTGAAATATTTTGACTAAAGGTACGCTCTACCCCAACCGACTTTCGTTGTCGTTCAACAATCACTTCACGCTCGTCAATACCGTGTGCTCGAGACCATAATGATTGCCCAAATTTTCCAAATTGCTGTAGCAGTAAATGACGATCATAATTTTGTACATCACGACCAATATACAAGCCTTTCTCATGGAGTTTTTGAATAGTTACCTTTCCTACCCCAGGTATTTTTTCTAGTTTTAGTTCAGCAACAAAACTATCCACATCTTCAGGTGTAACCACATATTGACCATTAGGCTTATTCAGATCTGAAGCAACTTTGGCAATAAACTTCACCGGAGCCACACCCGCAGAAGCGGTGAGCTGTAACTCCTCTTCAATTGCACGGCGAATATCCTGAGCAATTAAGGTCGCAGAGCCATGAAGCATTTCGCAATCAGATACATCTAAATATGCTTCATCTAAGGATAATGGCTCGATTTTATCCGTGTACCTTAAGAAAATAGCCCGTATCTGTTGGGATATTTCACGATAAACCTGCATTCTGCCTGGCACTAAGGTTAAGTGTGGGCATAATTTTAAAGCATGAGCCGTTGGCATTGCTGAATGAATACCATATTTACGGGCTAAGTAATTACAAGTACTGACGACGCCTCGCGTCGAGCGGCCACTAATTGCTATCGGAATATCACGTAAAGCTGGATTATCACGAGCTTCAACGGCAGCATAGAAACAATCCATATCGACATGAATAATTTTCCTTTGGCCTGCTATTTGTTTCGTTATATTCGCCACCAAAGCCACTCGTAGTTACTGTTTATACATACAGCCATTATAACTATGAATTACGATAGTTGGAAAACTAAAAATATTCATCTAAAAAGGAATACAAATTAAGTTTGATATTTCACCAACAAGATCACAAAAATAAAACCTAATAAAATATTTGATAATCAACCCATTACATCTAATGTTATAAATATCAATATACACCGAATTTATTATGCGTATTGCTAAAAGGAGTTAACTTTGCAACATCAAGTACTTGTTGTCGAAGATAGCCGCGCATTTCGTCACTATCTTGATGACCAATTGAAACAAGCTGGCTTCAAGGCTATTTTTGCCGAAAACCTATCACAAGCTAAAAAATTATTAGCCGACCCAGAACGTTATCTTTGTGCTGTACTCGATTATTGCCTTCCGGATGGTCAAGATGGTGAAATCATCGATCTCGTATTAGACCACAAGGTCAAATCGATCGTTTTAACTGCCCAATTTAATGAAACTATCCGCGAAAAAGTTCTTGCCAAAGGCGTTTTAGATTATTTACTTAAAGATAGTGCAGCTTCCGTTGCCTACCTTGTACCACTATTACTTCGTCTAGAAGCTAACTTAGAGCATAAAGCACTCGTTGTTGATGATTCTGACATGGTACGAAATCATGTCAGTCATTTATTAGAAAAACAGAACCTCACGGTATATGAAGCCTCTGACGGTAATGAAGCGCTACAAATCATTGATGATAATCCAGATATAAGCTTAGTTATTACTGATAACGATATGCCAGAAAAAGACGGCATTACTATGACCCGTGAAATCAGACGTGAGTACAGTCGAAATAAAATGGCGGTATTGGGTCTATCTGGTAGTGACGACAGCACGATGACGGCGCAGTTTCTAAAAGCAGGTGCCAACGATTTTCTCTATAAGCCCTTTAATCAAGAAGAGTTTAACTGTCGTATTCATCATATTCTAAATATGAAAGATACCTCTGATAAGCTGTATCGGATGGCAAACCAAGATGCTTTAACAGGGCTTTGGAATCGTCGTTACTTCTTCACTCATAGCTGTTGTCAAACTGAAAATGAGTCGTTGAATATAGCGATGATTGATATCGACTTTTTTAAAAAAGTTAACGATACGTATGGCCATGATGGTGGTGATGCCGTACTCATCAGCATCAGTAAAATCATTGATGCCCACTTTCCAGAATCGATTGTTGCCCGCTTTGGCGGAGAAGAGTTCTGCATTCAGCATTGTGGTCACTTCCCTAGCTTTTTATCAACCTTAGAACTTGTTCGACAACGCATTGAATCAATTACTATTCCCTACCTTGATCAACAGATAAAAATCACTATAAGTATTGGTGCAGCAACAAATTTAAAAACACTGGATAGCCTAATTAAACAAGCTGACGATAACCTTTACACCGCCAAGAAAAACGGTAGAAATCAGTTAGTGAGCAATTAAATGGCATAAAAAAGCCTGAGTTAGCTCAGGCTTTTCTTTTATCTTTATTGCTCAAAGACAGTTAGATAATTTGATTCTTTTTCCATTCAGCTGCACGAGCAGCGCGGGCTTCACGCTTTTTACGCGCATCACACGGCTCAGGGCAATCACATTCTTTTGCAATACCAATACCGTCTAATCCCCCACAGCTGCCACTTACGGTTTTACGTTGGAAAATATAGCCAACTGCCATTGCGACAATCACTAATAAGAAAACAGAAAATGTGACTAAGTAAATAACCATGACTACCTCATTTATTTTTTAACAACGTATTGCTCAAACGTATCTGACTTATATTCAACGAAGCCATCTTTGGTCTTTACAATCAACATTACAGGTAACTTCTCTTTATTGGCTAATGCTATAGACTCTTCTTCCCCCATAACAGAAAAAGTCGTCGCGTATGCATCTGCCGTCATACAAGATGGCGCAATAACTGTAACCGACACAACATGGTTAGCAATTGGCTTACCGGTTTGAGGATTGATCAAGTGAGAATAACGCACTCCATCTTCTTCAAAGTAATTACGATAATCACCCGATGTCGCTATTGCCATATCGCCAGCTTGAATTATATCTTGTACCGCCCTCTCACTTGCAACAGGTTTTTCAATCGCAATACGCCATGGCACATCAGAACGGTTCTTTCCTTGTAAGCGAACTTCACCGCCGACATCAACCATGAAATCTTTAACATGCAGATCATCTTTTAAATAATCAGCAACGACATCAACGCCATACCCTTTTGCGATAGATGAAAGGTCAACATACAGGTTAGGCAGATCTTTCACTAATTTATTACCCGATAATACCGCTAAATGTTGATAACCAATTTCGGTTTTTCGAGTCGCAATCTCTTTATCTGTAGGGGTAGATTCTGGGCGAGCTTCAGGACCAAAACTCCACAAGTTTACCAATGGACCCACCGTCACATCATAAGCCCCATTACTTAGCTTAGAAATACGTAATGCTTCAGAAATTACTTTTGCCGTTGCCGCAGAAACCTCAAAAGGTTGAGAAGATTGTTGCTGGTTAAATTGGCTTAATTCAGAATCAGGACGATAAGTCGACATTTGATCATTAACAAGCTCTAAACGCTTATCAATTTCTTTTTGGATAACTTCTGGGCTTGGTAATCCCTCTTGCTTGATGAGTTTTACTGAATAGTAAGTCCCCATTGTTTGCCCATTAATATCAATCTGTTGACGACTATCACCACAGCCTGTCAACAACATTAACGTTGATAACACCAACGTACTACACAGCAGGAAACGCTTCACTTCATACTCCATCGTTCATGTTGTTTTTTAGTCTGATCACTTCTCACTATTGATAAATAACCACAATAAAAAACAGGTTTAAAAGAGTTAGTAAGAAAAAAGGCTGACCATTCACTGGTCAGCCAATTTAATTGTGAGCGAAGGGCTATGTATTAGCCACCGAAATCATCAAGTAGGATGTTTTCATCTTCTACACCAAGATCTTTAAGCATGCTGATAACAGCCGCGTTCATCATTGGTGGACCACACATGTAGTATTCACAGTCTTCAGGTGCTTCATGATCACGTAAGTAGTTTTCGTAAAGCACGTTATGAATGAAGCCAGTGTAACCATCCCAGTTATCTTCTGGTTGTGGATCAGACAGTGCACAGTGCCATACGAAGTTATCGTTTTCAGCAGCAAGCATATCGAAATCTTCAACGTAGAACATTTCACGCTTAGAACGCGCACCGTACCAGTAAGACATCTTACGCTTAGAGTGCAGACGCTTAAGTTGGTCAAAGATGTGAGAACGCATTGGTGCCATACCAGCACCACCACCCACAAATACCATCTCATTGTCAGTATCTTTTGCGAAGAACTCACCAAATGGACCTGAAATCGTACACTTGTCACCTTCTTTAAGTGACCAAATGAATGATGACATTTGACCTGGTGGTACGTCTGGATTATTAGGCGGCGGCGTAGCAATACGCACGTTTAGCATAATAATACCGAACTCTTCAGGGTAGTTCGCCATTGAGTAAGCACGGATGATATCTTCATCAACCTTAGACTCGTAACGGAATAGGTTAAACTTATCCCAGTCTTCACGGTACTCTTCTGGAACATCAAAGTCAGAGTACTTAATATGGTGAGCAGGTGCTTCAATCTGGATGTAACCACCAGCACGGAAAGGTACTGATTCGCCATCTGGAATTTGTAGCTTAAGCTCTTTGATGAAGGTCGCTTTGTTATCGTTAGAGATAACAGAACATTCCCACTTCTTCACACCAAAAATTTCTTCAGGTAATTCGATGTCCATATCAGACTTCACGTTAACCTGACACGCAAGACGCTCGCCTTCACGTGCTTCACCTTTGGTGATGTGATCTAATTCTGTTGGCAGAATATCACCGCCGCCAGATTTAATTTTTACACGACACTGACCACAAGAACCACCGCCACCACATGCTGATGATACGAAGATACCGTTACCCGCTAGAGCACTTAGTAGCTTGCCACCTGCACCTGTGGTGATCGCTTTTTCTGGATCGCCGTTTACTGAAATAGTGATGTCACCTGTTGGTACTAGCTTAGATTTAGCAAATAGAATTACTAAAACTAGAGCCAGGATAATCAAGGTGAACATGACTACGCCAAGAAGAATAATATCCATTGATATTCCTTACTTATCCTGATTACAGCTGTACGCCAGAGAAAGACATGAAGCCTAACGCCATCAAACCTACGGTGATAAAGGTAATACCTAAACCACGAAGACCTGCCGGTACATCTGAATATTTCATCTTTTCACGAATACCCGCAAGTGCAACAATTGCAAGCATCCAACCCGTACCTGAGCCGAAGCCGTATACGATAGATTCTACAAAGTTGTAATCACGCTGTACCATGAACGATACACCACCGAAGATTGCACAGTTAACTGTGATCAACGGAAGGAAAATACCTAGTGCGTTATATAGCGGCGGGAAGAAGCGATCTAGAATCATTTCTAGGATCTGTACTAACGCTGCGATAACACCGATGAAAGTAATAAAGTTCAGGAAGCTAAGGTCAACACCTTGAACTAATGCACCATCTTTCAATAAGTAAGTGTAAACAAGGTTGTTTACAGGTACTGCAATCGTAAGTACTACGATTACGGCAACACCCAGACCAAACGAGGTCTTAACTTTCTTAGATACCGCAAGGAATGTACACATACCTAAGAAGAAAGATAATGCCATGTTCTCGATAAAAATCGAACGAACTAATAGGCTAAGATAATGTTCCATGTTCCCCTTACTCCTTCGCTTCTACTTGTTCTGGACGGAAAGTACGAATCACCCAGATCATGAAACCAATTAGGAAGAAAGCAGACGGAGCTAACAGCATTAGACCGTTAGGCTGGTACCAACCACCATCAGACGTTAGTGGTAATACTTGCATACCGAATAGCTTGCCAGAACCTAGTAGTTCACGGAAGAAAGCAACTGTAATCAGAACAAAACCATAGCCTAAACCGTTACCAATACCATCTAAGAAAGACGGAAGCGGTGGTGATTTCATTGCGTATGCTTCTGCACGACCCATTACGATACAGTTAGTAATGATAAGACCAACGAATACAGATAGCTGCTTAGAGATATCGTATAGGTACGCTTTTAGTACCTGATCTACCACGATTACTAGTGATGCGATAATTGCCATCTGAGCAATGATACGCACGCTGTTCGGGATTTGATTACGTACAAGTGAAACAAATAAGTTAGAGAATGCAGTTACTACTGTTACTGCGATTGTCATAACAAATGCTGTTTCTAGCTTAGTGGTTACCGCTAGCGCCGAACATACACCAAGGATTTGAAGGGCGATTGGGTTATTACTAATAAAAGGTCCAAATAGGATCTTTTTCATTTCTTTAGCATCAGCCATTATTCAGATCTCCTGCACGTAGCTTAGCAAGGTAAGGACCGAAGCCTTGAGCACCAAACCAGAAGTCGAAGGTGTGCTGTACACCATTACTTGTTAATGTTGCACCAGAAAGACCATCAACATCGTGTTCGCTACCTGCTGGTGCGCCACCTTTAACAATCTTAATTGCAGGCTTGAAGTTCATATCGTACAACTTCTTGCCAACGAACTGCTCACGCCAAGTTGGGTTTTCAACTTCACCACCCAGTCCCGGAGTTTCAGCTTGATCGTAGTAAGTAATACCATCAACAGTGTTACCGTCCATACCAACAGCAACAAATGCGTACATCATTGACCATAGACCGTTACCGTGGATAGGTAAGATAACTTTGGTTGTTTGACCTGCAGCATCTTTAACAAGATATACAGTCGCAACGTTAGCACGACGAATGATCTTCGCTAAATCTTCGTTCGCTGGAAGCTTAGTAGATTCAGCTGGATCTTTCGCTGCTGCACGCTGATCATATTGTGCCGCAGTTTGACCATCAACCTCAGAAACGTATTCACCGGTTTTAATGTTAACAAGCTTAGGCTCGATGAACTTACCGTATGTTTCTTTAACGTTCGTTGTTGGTGTTAGCAAACCTGCAACAGAAAGAATATTACGCTGTACGTCAAGTACCGCATTTTCTTCTTGCTTAGGGCGTAATGAAACAGCTGCTACTGATACGATGATTGAACACACTAGGCTCAATACAACAACAAAAAGCAGCGTTCTTTTCATGCTATCTTTATTACTTGCCATGGCGAGCCAGTCTCCGTTTGATATTGCCTTGAACAACTAGGTTGTCAAATAGAGGTGCAAATAAGTTAGCGAATAGAATCGCTAGCATCATGCCTTCTGGGTATGCAGGGTTAACTACACGAATCATTACAGCCATTGCACCGATCAATGCGCCATACCACCATTTTGCTTTGTTGGTAAACGCTGCAGAAACAGGATCCGTTGCCATGAACATCATACCGAATGCAAAACCACCTAATACAAGGTGCCACTGCCAAGGCATGCTGAACATTGGGTTCGTATCAGAACCAATGATATTAAATAGCGTTGCTGCTGCAATCATACCGATCATCGTACCGGCAATAATACGCCATGAAGCAATACCCATAACAACGATGAATGCACCACCGATCAGGATAGCTAATGTTGATACTTCACCAATAGAACCTGGGATATGACCGATGAACGCGTCCATCCAAGTAATTGTTTGACCCGTGATAGTGTTTACAACACCTGCTTCACCACCTTGAGCCCACTGACTTAGCGGAGTCGCGCCAGAGAAACCATCCGCCGCAGTCCAAACTAGATCACCAGAGATCTGAGCTGGGTATGCGAAGAATAGGAACGCACGACCTGCAAGTGCAGGGTTAAGGAAGTTACGACCAGTACCACCAAAAATTTCTTTTGCGACGACAACACCAAAGGTAATACCTAGTGCTGCTTGCCAAAGCGGTAATGTAGGTGGAACGATCAAGGCGAAAAGAATAGAAGTTACAAAGAAACCTTCGTTAACTTCATGCTTACGCACTATACAGAACAACACTTCCCAGAAACCACCCACAGCAAATACTACTGCGTAGATAGGTAGGAAATATGTTGCACCAAGCAACATCTTACTGCCCCAACCTGCGTCAACGGATAATGTTCCGCCTAGCATTTGAGTAAACCAGTAATGCCAATCTGCAGCAATAATGGCTGTTAGCTTGTCAGCTGTGTATAGGTGGTTAAGACCAGCAATAGCTTGATCACCCACGTTGTACATCCCCCAGAACATTGCTGGGAAGACCGCAAGCCAAACCATGATCATCAGACGCTTAAGGTCGATGCTGTCACGAACGTGCGCAGAAGTACGCGTTACTTGACCTGGTGTGTACATGATCGTTGCAAACGCTTCATATAGCGCAAACCAACGTTCATGCTTACCACCAGGTTCAAAGTGATGTTCAATATCTTCGAGGAAATTCTTGAGACCCATGAATTACCCTTCCTTCTCAATTTTGTCCAAGCACTCACGTAGCAATGGACCAAACTCATACTTACCAGGGCAAACAAATGTACATAGTGCTAGATCTTCTTCATCTAGTTCTAATGCACCAAGTTGTTGCGCGCTGTCTGAATCACCAGCACATAGATCACGAAGCAGTAATGTCGGCTCGATATCTAGTGGCATTACTTTTTCGTAATTACCGATAGGTACCATTGAACGCTCAGAACCATTCGTTGTTGTTGTCATATTAAACAACTGACCAGGGAAGAACTGGCTTAAGAATGTGCGAGTTACAGAAAATTTGTTTTTACCAGGTACAATCCAGCCCATGAATTCTTTTTCATAGCCTTCACGCAACGCCGACACTTGTAAGTGATAGCGACCTAGATATGCATGTGGACCTTCAGCTTTTACACCGTTAAGCACAGAGCCAGAAAGAACACGCAGTTGACCAGGCATCATTTCTGAATCAGTCAGTTGCTCAAGAGAAGCACCAATGCGAGTACGCACTAGACGCGGCTTATTAACAACAGGGCCTGCAAGAGAAACAACGCGATCTGTATATAGCTCACCTGTTAGGAATAACTTACCGAACGCAATAACGTCTTGGTAATTAATACCCCAAGCAATGTGATTTGCATCTGCACCATAGAGCATGTGAATGTGCGTACCAACAAGACCCGCTGGGTGCGGACCGTTAAATACGTGTTCTTCAACATTTGCTTCTGATGAACGCGGAAGACTAGCACCAGACTTACAAACGTAAACTTTACCGCTAGTTAGACGAGAAAGAACCGTCAAACCTGCAATGAAAGCATCACTTTGTTCATTGATGATAACTTCTGGATTCGCAGCCAATGGATTGGTATCCATAGCCGTCACAAAAATAGCTTGAGACTCAGATCCAACAGCTGGAACCTTGCTAAATGGACGCGTACGAAGCGCAGTCCACATACCTGACTCAACCAATTGATCGACAACAACAGCACGATCTAGTTGAGCAAGTTGAGCTGACTCATACTTGTTAAATGTGATTTGCTCATCGCCTTCGACATCAATTACTACAGATTGAAGAACGCGCTTAGCACCACGGTTAATTTCCGCTACCTTGCCACTAGCTGGAGCAGTGAACTTAACGCCAGGATTCTTTTTATCTTCAAAAAGAACCTGACCTTTTTTCACTACATCCCCTACGCGAGCATGCATTGTAGGACGCATACCAACATATTCTTCGCCAAGCAAGGCGACTTTAGAGATGGCATTACCATCATGTATCGCCTGGGTAGGAGTCCCTGAAATTGGGATATCCAAACCCTTTTTTATTGTAATCATACGCACTTGCACTACATTAAAGGGAAAAAAGAATTTTCTATTGCGCAATTAAGACACGACTTTTCACAGTTCGAAATCGGTCTACAAGTGAATTTCACTTGCCAAGTACCAATACCGCAACATCTAGTTAACTACCTCACCACATCCATTAGCGGCAAGTAGTTTTTCAAGGCGGCGATTCTACCACTAACCGCGTTGTTTTTTCTATGCCAATACGCGCGATTCCGACTGAAAACCAAGCAACAATTGAAGCGCAATAGTTTAATAACTCAATAAGTTTGATGAAGCGCACATTTATTAAAAATAACGCCATTCGACCTTGCATTTATTTTCAGGTCTGTTTTTAACATAAATGTCATCATCACTTTTATTGAGATAATCAAATTAATACATACCGTTAACAAGTGAGTGTTATTTGAATCATCACCTAAAATTAGATTAAATATTGACCGCGATGATAATTTTTAACAAATTTAGATGCTAGTTATAGATTCGCACTCAGTTTTATATTACCGACAAATAATAAAAAAGGCCGTTATAACAACGACCTTTTATTTAATATATTTCACTAATTATCCAATTTGTGAACCACCACGACAAGATGGTGATGCAGGTGCTGCCATTAACTCAGACCACTCCGCTTCAGTGTAAGTGTGAATAGCTAGAGCATGAATATCATTTGCCAATTCATCGGCCAACACACTATTAATAGCACGATGCCTTGCGATTAAACGCTGGCCATTAAATTGAGCACTCACAACGACAACTTTAAAATGACTCTCAGAGCCAGGGGGAACATTATGCATGTAACTTTCATTAAGCACTTCTAAATGCTTAGGTGCAAACGCATCATGAAGTTTATGCTCGATACGTTGTTGGATCATATTTACTTTACCTCCGCTCGCAATATCGCACTATTGCCAAATCTTTCTCTACTTTATTCTTGTTCTGATGTCGTATTTCCTTTGCACTCGCGTGGTGTTCTGCGAAAATAGCCGACTATTTTGTAAACATACCTGAAAGTTATCCGCAATGAAACCAGAGCTAACCTTACACCAACGCACTCTATCGCTAACTCGTTTTCCAGTAAGGAAAAATGAAACTCTGCAAGCATGGGATGCTGGCGATGAGTACCTGATCAATTATTGCAACGATCTGGAACTCGACCCTGAACGTCCAATTCTTATCATGAACGATAGCTTTGGCGCATTAAGTTGCTGGTTTTCAAATCAAGCACCTGTCACAAGTGTGACGGATTCTTTTGTCTCTAAACAGGCATTTATTGCTAACTTAGAAAACAACCAATTACCAATGATTAATATTGTTGATTGTCTTTCAAAATTGCCTAACAACCCTCAGTTAGTTTTGTTAAAGCAGCCTAAAAACAATCGGTTATTAAGCTGGCAATTACAACAATTATGTCACTTACTTCCTGCTGATTGCACTATTATTGCGGCAGGTAAAGTAAAAGAGATTCACTCTTCAACCTTAAAGCTATTTGAAAAGTTTTTAGGTGAGACCAAAACATCACTAGCCGTTAAAAAAGCGCGATTAATATTTTGTAAAACCAATCCTAACTTAGCAAAGCCCCTACCCCGCCCTACGCAATGGGAGGTGCCTGAGCATAAGTTAACAATCACTAACCATGCCAACGTATTTTCTAGTGATAGCTTAGATATTGGTGGTCGTTTACTGCTAGATTTCATTCCACAAGATGCAAAGTATAAAGATATTATCGATCTTGGTTGTGGTAATGGGGTGATCGGTATTAAAGCTGCACAATTAAACCCACAAGCTAACGTTGTTTGTGTCGATGAAAGTTTTATGGCAACTGCATCATGCCGTGAAAATGCAGATTTAAACTTAGACAATCCTAACCAATTACAAGTAGTAACAGCTAACTGCTTAGATAACTTCCCACTTGATAGCGCTGACTTAGTCTTATGTAATCCTCCTTTCCACCAGCAAAATACCGTTACTGATCATATTGCTTGGCAAATGTTCTGCGATGCACAACGAGTATTACGTCAAGGTGGCGATCTGATCGTGATCGGGAATAGGCAATTGGGTTACCATGAAAAGTTAAAACGTGTCTTTGGTAATGTAAAACTTATCGGCCAAAGTAATAAATTTGTGGTTTTACAATCGTCAAAATAATCTAACGTGTTTATGACGTTAATTTATTGCTTGTGATATTTAATACGACATTGATTTTTCGTTTATATTTAAACAACGAATACAAGGAAATGGAGAGCATGAAAAAATATATTGTGATTGCCGCAGCATTATTACTAAGCGCATGTGCAAGCCGTCCTGCGCAACCACCACTCGCTTTAACATTAACGCCAGTTTTAGCACAGCAAGCCACATCACAGCTTGCAGTACAACTATCAAGCAAAGATGATCGTAATCATAACTATATCGCCATTGTTGATAGTGGTGCGACCAATGTTGAAGAGTTTCAACCGGAAAGTAATATTGCATCAACCTTTCAAGCTGCATTAAAAAAACAATTTGCCAGCGAAGGAATTACTGTAAACACTGCTTCAACGTCAAATATTGCTATCAATATTCAGCAAGCCTTAGTCAAGGTAACCCAAGGCTTAGTTAAACATGATATTGATAGCCAACTTCAAATTGAACTTGTTGTAACTACACCAAAAGGTACTTTTAGTAAAAAATATTCTGCTCGCTCTACCAAGCAAGAACCTTTTAAAGTGACACGCGAAGAAATCGCACAAAGTTTAGAGAAAATGATGAATTCAGTGCTTAAAGAGATCGCCAAAGATGGCGAATTGCATCAATACTTAACGGAGAATGTTTAATGTCACGTTTTTTACTTGCGCTATGTTTACTTATCGCTTTACCTGTCAGTGCTGCAACACAGGTCTTAGTAACAACAAATTTAGGGGATTTTACGATCCAACTAAATGAAGAAAAAGCCCCGATTAGTAGTAAAAACTTCTTACGCTATGTTGAAGAAGGTAATTACAACGGGACGATTTTCCATCGTGTTATCCCTGGCTTTATGGCTCAAGGCGGTGGTTTTGATAAAGACATGGTTAAACGTCCAACGCATGCTCCGATCAAAAATGAAGCAAGTAATGGATTGAAAAACGACACCGCAACTGTTGCTATGGCACGTACGCAAAATCCAAACTCTGCGACTAACCAATTCTTTATTAACTATAAAGACAATGCATTTTTAAATGCTGCAGGTAATAATCCAGGTTATGCGGTATTCGGTAAAGTGGTTAAAGGTTTTTCTGTTGTACAAGATATGGCTAAAATCCCAACGGGTTCTAATCGTGCAACAGGTATGCAAGATGTACCACAGCAGCCTATAATCATTGAATCAATGAAAGTTATTAAATAAATTGATTACGTCACCTGTGCGCAATCAAGTACAGGTGACGTATATGATCACACCTCTCTACCAACCGTCTGTTTTTCATCGTCAAAATAAACGAATTCAGCAGTTTATTTTTGAGCAAGCCCCTTCTTTTGCGCTGTCTACTATTGCAACTATTGAGGGCGACGTTCCTTTTTATCATCTAAAAAATGATGCCCATGAATGTCTTGCTCAGTGGTGGGACATGAATATCGCTGATAAAGATCCAATCGATGATTATGAAGCTACTTTTTGGCTATTACTTCAATACGTTATAAAGCTCGAAGATTACCAATTGCTAGGCAACATTTATATTCAACAAAAAATCACCAATCACGCTTATTACTTACTCAATCTTGCCCCTTGCCCTGAACTAACACAGATCCAGCGTCCTTAAATATTTACCCTTAAATATCAACCTACTTTTACGGTTTATGAATTAAAAGCACAAGTTGTTGTCGAACTGATAATGAAGCAATGCACACTAGGCTTATTGCTGCTAAGATCTGATTTATAAAGAAAAATAACAGTTTTATACTTTGCTAAGTATCAATGGTCGATACTTGTGTTACGAGGAAAATATGGACAAAGCCATACAACAAAATAATACCACCGGTTGGCGTGTGTATTTAAACCCCAAAGCATTGATCATGTTCGCGCTAGGGTTCTCTTCCGGCTTACCTATTTTATTAGTCTTTGGCACCCTTTCATTTTGGTTACGAGAAGCTGATGTTAGCCGAACCAGTATCGGTTTTTTCAGTTGGGTAGCCCTTGCTTATGGCTTTAAATGGGCATGGTCACCACTTGTGGACCGTTTTCCTTTGCCCATTTTTTCTCGATTATTTGGTCGACGTCGTGGCTGGATGTTATTTTCGCAGCTGATCATTATTTTATCGCTATGTGGTATGGCGACCAGCAACCCACAAACTGATCTTCTTCAATTTGCATTATTTGCGATTGTTGTCGCCTTTGCTTCTGCGACACAAGATATCGTCATTGATGCATTTCGTATTGAACTTGCTACCGTACGCTTACAAGCAGCATTATCTGCAACCTATATGGCAGGCTATCGATTAGCGATGATCATGGCAGGAGCTGGCGCACTGGCTTTTGCTGCATGGTTCGGCTCTGATAGTGGTTATGATCCTGCAGGCTGGAAAGCCGCTTACTTTATCATGGCGGGTATGATGTCAATTGGCGTGATCACCACCCTCTTTGTTAAAGAGCCAAAGATCGACAGCTCATCAATTCAAAAAATCGAACATAACTACCAACAAAAATTACAGCAAAAAGGGATAGGTAAAAAACAAGCAAGACTCGCTGCGTGGTTTTATACCGCTGTCGTCATGCCTTTCCAAGACTTCTTTCAGCGCTATGGTAAAAACGCACTACTGATCTTATTGCTCATTAGTTGTTATCGCATTTCTGATGTGGTGATGGGCGTAATGTCTAATGCGTTTTATGTTGACATGGGCTTTACTAAAAATGAAGTGGCGTCTATTTCAAAAGTCTTTGGGGTGATCATGACCTTAGTCGGCGCTGGTTTAGGCGGTATTCTTGTCAGTAAATTTGGCACCTTACGTATTCTTGCCTTAGGCGCTTTATTATCCGCAATGACCAATCTGTTGTTTATGGTATTTACCTATGTTGGTAATAACCTCGAGATGTTAACTTTAGTTATTTCAGCAGATAATTTAGGTGCAGGTATTGCAACCGCTGCTTTCATCACCTTTATGTCTAGCCTAACCAATGTGGCTTTCTCTGCAACCCAGTACGCATTATTTAGCTCTATTATGCTACTTTTCCCGAAATTTATTGCGGGATTCTCTGGCGTTTATGTCGACCATTTCGGCTATAACATCTTTTTCCTCACCACCGCATTGATAGGTATTCCTGTATTATTTTTAATCAAACTCGTTGCTAAGAATGATGCTTTAACCCTTCCTGAAACAACTGATACGTTGGAAGAAAAATAACCTCACCTATGATAAGTAAGGTTTCTGTTGAAAACGGAAGCCTTAACTTACCTTTCTCATGTAAATTGCGAATTTTTGCTACCAAAAAAATTAGCACAGAGTATTAAAGTCAAAAAAAGTTCATTTAAATCGCAATATAAATTCAGATTCATCACATTTTTAATGTAAATGTAATCGATTTCAGCCGATCACGATCACAAAAAGCAAAGGTTTGCGCAAACGTTACATTCCCAAACGAGATATAAAACACTAGAATCAGCGCCAGAAAAACGGGGCGGCCAAAAATCCCTATATTTAGACCATATTGAGTGAGATAAAAACATGCGCAAGTCACTAGTAGCTTTAGGCGTTTTAACAGCAGCATCAACATTCCCAGCACAAGCAGAGTACTTGTATGGTTTTGGTGATATGAGCGTTAACTACTTAGATTGGTCTAACGGTACAGAAGAGCGTGCTGGTCACCAAAAAGACTTCTGGTACTTAGAACTTGAAGGTGGTGCTGGTTTTAGCTGGGGTGAATTATACGGTTTCGCTGACTTAGAAAATGCAGATCAAGGTTCTGATAAAGCACGTACATCGGTTAAAGGTACAATCGCTTACAAAACTGGTATTGCAGAGCTTCGTCTATACGGACAAGTTTACAACACGAACAGCGATGGCTTCACTGCACAAAATAACGTGCTAGGTCTATCTTACGCATTCAACGGTGATGGCTGGTTCTTCAACCCGTTTATCGGTTTCCACCACACAATGACATCTGCTGATTGGAAAAATCCTTCATCTTTTTCTGGTATGAATGGCGGTATGTTTGGTTGGGTTGCAGGCTACAACTTTAATGCATTCGGCGAAAAATTCATGATCAGTAACTGGCACGAGTCTGAGTTTGGTCGTAATGACAACTACATGATCGTTGCTGGTGAAGGCGATGATGTAAGCGCAAACGGTGCACTAGCACTATGGTGGAACGCAACGGATCACGTAACAACAGGCATTCAGTACCGTTACGCTTACAACAAGCTAGGTACTAAAGGCAACCAAAATGCTGTAATTTACTCAGTTAAATATAACTTCTAATCAATAAGTTATTGAGTAATTAATGAGAAAAGGCGCTATATCAGCGCCTTTTTTGATCCTGCACTATTTGAACAATGTTACTATCTACATCAATATAGTTAACAATGGATTGCAGTGTGAAAATCACAATATTGGGTGCAGGCGCAATCGGCTCATTATGGGCTATCGCTTTGCAACCGCAACATGATGTTCAAGTTTGGACCCGTTCATCCATAACCCGCTATCCACTCACGTTTCAATCTTTGAGTGGTAAAGTAAGAACTTACTGTTTCGATGCTAATCACATAGATCATTTACAACAAAGTGATTTACTCCTTGTGACAGTAAAATCGTTCCAAGTCATCACCGCCTTACATCCCCTTATTAACGATCTTTCAGCGCGATGCAAGATAGTGATCATGCACAATGGGATTGGAAGCCATGACGCTGTTAAGCAACTCTTTCCTAAACATACTATTTATTATGCCACCACATCCCATGCTGCTTTAAAAACAGCTGAAAGTACGCTACGCCATACAGGGCTTGGACAAACGTTTATTGGCCCATTGTCCTCTGTCATCTCCACTGATAACTCCATCGCTGACATGTTCAATCAAGCATTATCACCGTGCTATTGGCAAGATGACATCATGGAGCCATTATGGAAGAAACTCGCCATTAATTGTGCAATTAATCCATTAACAGCCATTAATCAATGTACTAATGGTGAGCTTGCTAATGAAGGCTATCAAGCCCAATTAATCCAAATTTGTAATGAAGTCACGCTCGTTATGCGAGCAGAAGGCTACAGGATAAAAAATGGTGAGCTTTATCAACAGGCACTCACGGTAATAAAAGCGACCGCTGATAATTATTCTTCAATGAATAGAGATGTTTTTTATCAGCGCCCAACAGAAATCGACTATATTACTGGCTATCTTATTCACCAAGCGAAAATATTCGATATTGCTGTGCCTGTGAATACCCAGTTATGGCAAACCATTACATCTATGGAGTCCTCATATCATGCTTGAACCAATAACGACTGCTCCTCGCGTTGCTGTTTGTCTTGCTCCTGGCAGTGAAGAAATGGAAGCAATTAATACAATTGCGATTTTAAAGCGGGCTGGATTTGAAGTAACGATTGCAAGTACTGCAGAAGATGGCGCACTAATTTTAGAAGGATCTCGCGGGATCAAGCTCGTAGCAGACGTGCCTTTGATCAATGTTGCCGATGAGCCATTTGATTGCGTGGTGTTACCCGGCGGTTTAAAAGGCGCGGAACATTTTCGTGATAGCCCACTGGTAGTTGAATTTGTAAAGCAGCATCATTACGACGGTAAACTGATCGCCGCGATCTGTGCAACGCCTGCGGTGATGTTTATTCCACATCAAGTGTTCACACATTCAATCATGACATGTCATCCTGCTTTTCAACATCATATACCAACACATCAATTACGCGTTAAACGTGTGGTGTATGATAAAAATACACGTCTATTAACCAGTCAAGGCCCCGGAACTGCACAAGAGTTTGCGCTAGAGATAGTGACGCAACTGGAAAATAAAGCCAAAGCGGCTGAAGTTGCAGAGCCTATGGTTGTATGGCCGAATATGCATTACGACGTATTACCACGTACTTAATCTGTTGAGACTAAGTAATAGAAACTCGCCCGATAACAAAAAGCCTCGCAATTACGAGGCTTCTTTTATTTATACAAAGCAGTGGCGATTATAAAGGACGGTAAACTTTTACGTTCTCGAAACCATTCTCTTTTAGGTACAGCGCCTGAAGGCGGCTCATCACACCACGATCACAGTACAGAAGGTACGTCTTATCTTGCGGTAAGTCACCGAACTGCGTTGCTAGCTTATAGAAAGGTAAATGCTTAACTTCGATACCTTCAAGCTCTAATGGGCTTTCATCTTCTTCATCTGGGCTACGAATATCAAGTACAATGGCATCACCAGCGACCTGCTCAACTAATTCAACTTCAGGAGCTTGTTCTTGGCTTTGCTTTTCGATGTCACGAATATCCATCACACGCGCCTCATCAACAACACGATCAAGAATAGAGAAATCAAATTTGTCTTCTTCAATTTCAAGCTTCGCTTTGACCGCTTTTACTGTTGGGCTCTTAGAAATCACGCCACAGAACTCAGGCATGGTTTTCGCAAAGTCTTCAGTGCCGATTTCACGTGCAACATTGATGATATCTTCTTTATCCCAGTTAATCAGTGGACGAAGAATTAGGCTATCTGTTACGCCGTCAATATGACGAAGGTTAGTTAATGTTTGGCTTGAAACCTGACCTAGCGCTTCACCCGTTACTAATGCTTCGATACCGAATTTATCAGCAACTTTACCCGCAGCACGCATAAACATACGCTTAAGGATAACGCCCATTTGACCATCGTCGACTTTCTCTAAAATCTCACCAACAACAGGTTCAAAATCAATCGCGATAAATTTAACTTTTGCTGAAGAACCAAACTTGTTCCAAATATAATGCGCAACCTGCTTAACACCGATCTCGTGTGCAGGACCACCTAAATTAAAGAAACAGTAATGGACTTTACTACCACGTTTGATATGCAAGTAGCTTGAAACACCAGAATCAAAACCACCAGAAATTAAACTTAATACATCTTCTTGTGTACCTAGCGGGAAACCGCCTAAACCTTTATGACGGAATAATACAAGGTTCAATAGGTTATGTTCAATTTCAATGTTAACTGTCACATCAGGCTTTTTCAGTCTTACTTTTGCAGACTCGATAGCTTGATTAAGACCACCACCGACATAACGCTCAGCTTCAATCGAAGTAAAATCATGCTTACCAACACGCTTAGCACGAACACAGAATGTTTTACCTTCCAGCTCAGGGCCAACAAGCGCTAATGTTTGCTCAAAAACATTATGAAGATCAGTAAATTCCGTTTGCTGTACTTCAAGGGTATGGTGAATACCAGGTGTCTGCGTCAGAATCGCTAAAATCATATCGCGCTTTGATTCATCAGATTCATTAATTTCCAATGAAAAACGGCGGTTATAAACGCTAACAGACTCTGACTGGCGCTTTAAGATGATGCGTAAATTAGACTCAAGAATTTTGATAAAACGCTTACGCACTGAATCACTTTTAACAAAAATCTCTGGGTGTGGCTTAACAATAAATTTCATAACACGCTTCGCTTCACAGGGCTTACAGTACAGAATCAATTCATTAACGGATGATTTTTAACAGATCATATCGTGAAAATTGACAGAGAGTACCAAACGGAATTAAAGGCGCGAATTATACAGCAAGCTACCGACCACTGAAACAAAGATATGAAAACTCACGACGTTATCTTCGATTAGACTTACCGCATGTTATTGGCTTTCAATTATATTTACCTTAGTCATGATCATCTCTGCCAGCAACTCTCATCGACGAAATTCAGCGTAAATATCTTAAGCTCTTGATAAACAGCCACTCTATTTGCCCCAATAAAAATGGCAGCGCTAGCGCTGCCATTATGGTAATAACCTTAAGTACTACAATCTATTGAGCACTAAAGTTACTGCTGATCTCATCACTAAAATGCGGTTTACCTTGCATGATAGATATTTCCACTCGACGGTTTTTAGCTTGCCCTTCTCGAGTTTTGTTATCAGCAATTGGCTGAGTATCTGCCAATCCAACCACCCGCATTTTTGTATGATCAAACCCTTCTACTTTTTCCATTTCTTGCGCTACTGACACTGCCCGCTGCGCTGATAAATCCCAATTAGAACGGTATAACTCTGAATCCAATTTATCACTCGCGGTATGTCCCGTAACTCGAATAATGCCCGGCACATCTTTAACGAGCATCGCAACTTGGCGTACTAATGGCTTAAATTTAGGTTGTAAAAACGCCGAACCTTCTGGGAACGAACCTTTTTCACGAATACGAATTACCAACTGCTGGCCAAGATTCTCAATTTCTATAATTTTGTCACTGATCTCACGTTCTAATGCTTTAGTCAGTATCTCTTTTAGTTTCTCTTGTATTTGATCGGCTTCAGATTCGTCATTTTCATTATTTTGTGTCGCCGTTTTTTTACTTTGTCCACCTGTTAGTTTACCCGCATCACGTTGTGTGCCCCCAGCTCGATCAGACTCGCCTTCGTGAAAATCTAATGAACGCTGCGTCATATCAATCGTTTGTTGCATAATCACTTCGATTGGCGTTGGCTCAGGCCGGCCTGGCCTAAACTCTTGCGCAATAACACTCGTACCTTTAGGGATATCATTAACTTCAAGCATATTTTGCACCCCGAAAGCGTATTTCATTGAACCTGCAATTTGCTTAAATTTCAGTACATCCATTTCAGAAAAAGAAAGTAGTAACACAAAGAAACACATTAATAGTGTGGCAAGATCAGCAAAGGTCGCCATCCATGGAGGCGCACCTTTTTTACATTTACAAGATTGCTCTTCCATAAAACTGTCTCTTACTCGTCAAGGATCACACTACGTTTCTTCTCATGAAGGTAGTTTTTCAAATAACCATCAATCACTCGTGGATTCTGCCCATCCTGAATTGCCAGCACGCCATCTAAGATTAAACGCTTATTTAAACGCTCTTGCTCTTTACGCAAGGTTAATTTATCCGCGATAGGTATCGCTACCATGTTTGCCAACATCGAGCCATATAGCGTCGTTAATAAGGCAACGGCCATTGCAGGACCAATAGCTTTCGGATCATCCATGTTAGAAAGCATGGCAACCAAGCCAATAAGCGTACCTATCATTCCCATAGCAGGCGCAACATCACCAAAGGAGGAGAAGATCCCTACCCCTTGTTCATGACGTTCATTGGTTAATGAAATATCTTTTTGTAGCGTGACGCGAACCACATCAGCATCATGGCCATCCACCAGCATATCAATGCCTTTACGCATAAAAGGATTCGTAATTTCCATCTCTTCTAATGCTAAAAATCCACCTTTACGCGCCGCATCAGCCATTTCTACAATTTTGGCAATTAACTCTTCTGGATTATCAGTCTTAAACATAAAGGCTTTAATGGCGATTTTTGCAGCACCAAAAAATTGCCCAATGTTGTATTTCATTAACACAACAAAAGTACTGCCGCCTAATACAATCAAAATCGATGATGTATCGTAAAACATAACCAGATCGCCGCCGAGCAGCATAGCCATAACAATGAATGCGAATGCACCAAGCAATCCTATAAGCGTCGCCAAATCCAAAGCATGATCCTCTTTTGCTAGGTAAAAATAATGGCTTGCGTTTATTGAACATCAATCAACACATCTGAATCTATCACTGAGATAATACGCTCTAAAGACAGCCAAAACTTTAAAGCCACCGCCATATTCACTATTTCGCCAAGGCATTTCTTAGCATTAAATGATGAATGTCATCAGCAAAGTAACTCTTTATCGACCAATTCAGCTTTTCATTTAGCTTTTTATTAACCAATTAATGAAGACTATTTATTAAAATTACTGTCAGCGACACAGATTCCTGTGACATAATTTGACCCCAGTAATTCTCTACGTTATTTTTCGTGCACTTAGATAAGAGTGAAAATGATATGGCAGCAAAAAAACCAGAAAATATGGCATTCGAAGCCGCCCTTGATGAGCTAGATGCCATTGTCAATGAACTAGAATCTGGCGATATCCCACTGGAAGATGCGCTAAAAAAATTCGAACGAGGTATTTCTCTTGCTCGCAGCAGCCAACAAAAGCTGACACAAGCTGAGCAACGTGTAGAAATTTTGCTTCAGGCAGATGATGAAGCTCCACTGACTGATTTTGAACCAAGCCATGACCAATAGTTCTTCTTTATCGCTATCCCTTAAGTGCTATCAACAACGTAGTAATGACGTATTGGCAAACTGGTTATCAACTCAACCATTTGCAGATAAAGCCCTACTTAAAGCCATGCAATACGGAACACTGCTGGGTGGCAAACGTGCGCGTCCTTTTCTAACCTATGTAACCGGTGAAATGTTAGGGGTAACTCAGGACTATCTTGACACGCCAGCCGCTGCGGTTGAGTGTATTCATGCGTACTCATTAATCCATGATGATTTACCTGCGATGGATGATGACGCATTACGTCGTGGTCAACCCACTTGTCATATTGCGTTTGATGAAGCCATTGCCATTCTTGCGGGTGACGCACTACAAACACTGGCTTTTGATATTTTGGCGAATGGACAATTGAGCCAAGATGGCAACACCCAACGTATTGCTATGGTAAGTGAGCTTGCAAAAGCATCAGGCGCTGCCGGAATGTGTCTAGGGCAAGCCTTAGATCTTGATGCTGAAGGTAAACATGTTGGATTAGAACAACTAGAATTAATCCACCGACACAAAACAGGGGCTTTGATTCGCTGTGCCGTCCGCTTAGGAGCATTAGCTGCTGGTGATAAAGGCGTAGCAATTTTGCCGCAACTTGATAAATATGCAGAAGCTATTGGCCTTGCATTCCAAGTGCAAGATGACATTTTAGATGTGATCAGTGATACCGAAACCTTAGGTAAACCACAAGGTTCTGATCTTGCCTTGGATAAAAGTACTTATCCTGCCTTGCTTGGCTTAGATGGTGCACAAGAAAAAGCACAACTACTTTATCAAGAAGCACTACAAGCATTAGCGGCTATACCCTACAATACATCCCAATTAGAAGTTTTTGCCCGATATATTATCGAACGCAAAAGCTAAATCAGTATAAGCGCCGACACTGTTATGACTTTGGATATCTCAAAATACCCTCATCTGGCCCTCGCAAACACGCCTGATGAATTACGATTATTGCCAGCTGAAAGCCTTCCACAAGTATGCGATGAACTTCGTACCTATTTGTTGAAATCTGTGAGTCAGACCAGCGGCCACTTTGCCTCCGGACTCGGTACAGTCGAGCTTACCGTTGCGCTTCACTACGTCTACAATACGCCTTTTGATAAAGTTATATGGGATGTTGGCCATCAAGCCTACCCACATAAAATTTTAACAGGACGTCGTGATGATATGGCAACCATTCGCCAAAAAGGCGGTTTGCACCCATTCCCATGGCGCGGTGAAAGTGAGTACGACACACTTTCGGTTGGCCACTCATCAACTTCCATTAGTGCAGGTCTAGGTCTCGCGATTGCAGCAGAAAAAGAAGGCCTAAATCGCAAAGTTGTTAGCATTATTGGCGATGGCGCTATCACCGCAGGCATGGCGTTTGAAGCGATGAACCATGCTGGTGATGTTCACAGCGATATGCTAGTTATCTTAAATGACAATGAAATGTCGATTTCTGAAAATGTCGGCGCGTTAAATAATCATTTAGCCCATTTACTATCGGGTAATTTCTATACCTCTATTCGCGAAGGTGGTAAGAAAGTCCTATCCAATGCGCCTCCTATCAAAGAAATGGTAAAACGTGCAGAAGAGCATATCAAAGGCATGGTTGTGCCAAGCACTATGTTTGAGGAGTTAGGCTTTAATTACATTGGCCCTGTTGATGGCCACGATGTGCATGAGCTTGTTAAGACACTGAAAAACATGCGTAACCTAAAAGGCCCACAATTTCTTCATATTATGACGAAAAAAGGCAAAGGTTATGCGCCAGCTGAAGCGGATCCAATTAATTACCATGCCGTTCCTAAATTTGATTTAAGCCAGAAACCATTACCCAAAGCGAAGGATGCAAGTCCGACGTTTTCTAAGATTTTCGGTGATTGGCTATGTGATATGGCAGCTATTGATGACAAATTGATGGCTATCACACCGGCTATGCGTGAAGGCTCAGGTATGGTGCGCTTTTCTAAAGAGTTCCCAGATCAATACTTTGATGTGGCGATTGCAGAACAACACGCGGTGACACTGGCAACGGGCATGGCAATTGGTGGTTATCATCCTATTGTCGCTATCTACTCAACTTTCCTTCAACGTGGATATGATCAATTAATTCATGATGTTGCTATCATGGATCTTCCTGTGATGTTTGCCATTGATCGTGCAGGCTTAGTCGGTGCTGATGGTCAAACCCACCAAGGTGCATTTGATATTAGCTTTATGCGCTGTATTCCTAACATGGTGATTATGGCACCGAGTGACGAAAATGAATGTCGTCAAATGCTCTATACTGGTCACCAATACCAAGGACCAAGTGCGGTCCGTTACCCTCGTGGTTGCGGTATGGAGGTCGATGTCGATCCTACAATGACAGAGCTTGAAATCGGTAAAGGTATCATTCGCCGTGAAGGTGAAAAAATCGCAATTTTAAACTTTGGCAGCATGCTCGGCTATGCATTAGAAGCAGCAGAAAATTTAAATGCGACTGTTGCTGACATGCGCTTTGTGAAACCGCTTGATGAAGCCTTAGTACTTGAATTAGCAAAAACTCATGATGTTCTTGTAACTGTTGAAGAAAATGCGATTGCTGGCGGTGCGGGTAGCGGCGTTATTGAATTTTTAATGAAAGAGAAGACACTGAAACCAGTACTGAATATTGGTTTGCCTGATCGATTCATTGAACAAGGAACACAAGCTGAACTGCATGAAATGTTAGAAATTGATGGTGCGGGTATCGAAAAGCAAATTCGCACTTATTTAGCTAAGTAATTTCACCGTTCAAATAAGCACTATGAAAAAGGTTTTCTCTGTTATTAAGCAGGAAAACCTTTTTCTTTATTAGCCTTACGTTTATTGTTCATCTCAGCCCTTCTCAACTTTCTTTAAAATCACACCCTCATAGCCATTGACTTCAACATACTGTGTCGGCTCACCGAGTGAACCATCGTAATTTACTTTTTGATACAGGCCAGATAATGGTACACGTATCGAATCAACTTGATAAAATTCAGCGTGATTACGGTATTTAGAACCGCGATATAGCACTAACCCTTGCGTATATTGCCGCGCGATAACCCCATCTTTAGGAACATCGTCAAACCACCCTGTTCGATATAACCAAAACCAATTCGCAGGCTCTAATGCAATATCCCCAAACTTTGTCTCATCCGTTGCTACTTTTCCTGTTTTAGATAGCCATTTAACCGCTTCAAAGCCGTTAGGTATGGCCGTTGGTTTACCTATATCAACCGATAATAACTTTTGGGGCTGATACGCCCAATTCTTAGGCTCTCCAGTACGATACCAAATGGTTTTATTTAGCTGTTTCGGATCGGCATGGGTGTTATTACTGCCATAAATAAAGGTTTGATTCCAGCTGTGGTAGTAGGTTTTATTGGGAATATTAAACAGATAGTACAGGGCTAATCCGGTATAGATATCGTCTTCCCATGCTTGCTGAATTAATGGTGTTTGTTGGCTTTTGCCACCGCGAGTTGTGGTCATTATTAAGCTTTTATCGCCGAGTGCTGCTAACGCATAGCTGTCCCAATAGGATTGTAATCGCTCTAAGCCAATTGCAGGGCTTAAATAATGCTCTCGTAACCAAACATCCACCACCCCCCTTAATTGCTTTGGCCAATCAGGGTATTCCCACAAATTAAGCTCAGAAATATTAGCAGATAGCCACTGACTGCCCGTAGTCGATTTAACTAAATCAAGAAAATCAGACATTTTCGCTGCATAATATCCCGCCGCTTTTGAGGTGCCAGCTCGAATCGGCGCTTCTAATATTTGTCCGCCAAATTGAACATTAAATTGGTTGGTACTGAACAATTTGGCCATATCATCATTGTAAGCGCCGGTTAAACCTTGACGTTTCCAATCATATTTATACCAATTCGCATGATTTTGATTAAAAGAATCATCATTAAAATTAGTCCGATACCAACAACTACCCGCCCACATTTTTCCAGTAGGGATCACTCTAGCTTGATGTTTAAACCTCGCACTTGCCGCTTGATTAGCTCTTACTAAAAACTCATCATCATCAACATAACCATCACTATTAGGATCGTTTTTAGGATCCCAACCAGGAAACAACATCGTCGCTGTGGATTGCTGACCAGATGTATTCACAACGGATAACCAAGGCTCAATATTAACGCCTTTCACTTCCGCCTTGCTCTTCCAGTTTAAAACGACTACCCAACTACGATACCCCGCCTTTAATGCCTTATTTCCAGTATTCAGCTCACGTCCTTGGAACCTAGCGTTTGTCGGTAACCAGCGCTGGTTAATATGACCAAACCATTTACCTTCTCGTTGAATCCAATGTACATCTGCTTTTTCTAAACCACCAATATCACCATCATCATTTACTCTCGTGATCCGTAATTCAGGATGCTGATTACTATCAATGATGATATTTTCAAACGGGTAAGCAGCATGAAAAATAATTTGTTCATTATCATTAACGGTTAAAGGAAAACGCGCAGTCAAGAAGTCATTATTTCGAATAAGAATACTTAACATCGATTCGCCATTTAATAGGTAATCTAACCCTTGGCTTTGATCAGGAACTGTAAGTTGGGTATCATTTTTATAATGCATGTAGCCCTTTTCAGGATCGTGCCCATTCAGGTAAGCATGGCGGTGAAGCCACCCTTGCTGTTCATCTGGGCGACAATCAAGTTTGTGTACGTAGATATAACCCATCGCAATGGTCTTTTTATTTAAATCGACATCTTGTAAGCTACCAAATACAACATCAGCATGATCCGCTTCCCAGCGCCTAACTTCTTTAATCGTATTTAATTCCGATATTGCGGTTGGCTGTTGCCAGTTTCCCGTTAACACCCAAGCCGTTTCCGTTGATGGATAAACTTGTCCATCAGCCATCGAAGCAACGGTTAATAAACCAACACTGATTATTTTCAGATAGGTACTCATAGAGCAATCCCTTCTCTCTATCTACATAATTTGAGACTAGTTAAACCGTCAGATTTATGATGAAAAATAAATGATTTTATTAGGAATGCGACACATTATATTTTGTAAAAATTGAGGAGATAAAAACAAAAAAGCTGCACGAATGCAGCTTCTAAATCAATTTTATAATGTGATCGTTAGGTTTAACTAAAAACCAAGCCAGTAGCCAACCACCCATAACGCAATCATTGCCATGAAACCGGCAAGAATATCGTCAACCATAATGCCAAAGCCACCTTTAACATGTTTATCTAGCCAGCTAATTGGCCATGGTTTTACCATGTCGAAGAAACGGAATAAAATAAAGCCCGTTAATACCCACTGCCATGTGGCTTCTGGGGCGATTGCCATTGTGATCCAAAAACCAACAAATTCATCCCACACAATACTGCCATGATCATGTACCTGCATATCGTTAGAGGTGATGGTACAAATTTTTATACCAATCAACGCAGCAATAAACACGACAACTAAGTACCAGCTAAAAGGTAACTGTGCTAACAGTAAATAGAGTGGAACAGCAGCTAATGTACCCATCGTGCCAGGCACGTACTTCGCTAAACCACTACCAAACCCTGTTGCTAATAAATGCCAAGGGTTACTCATTTTCAATAAATCTTTAGGATTTGTAGACACGCTGATACCTTACTTATTTGAACTCATAAAATGATCCCACCCTGACACTTGCCAATCAATAGGCTCACCTTGTTGTAATAAAACAATACCACTAGATTGAGTTAACTGACCAATACGAGACACTTGAATACCTTTTGCCATCATTAAAGATTCAACTTCAAGACATTGATGCTTCGGTACAGTAAAACACAATTGGTATTCTTCACCGCTGCTTAATGCCAATTGCTGCGCTTGCTCTGGTGTCGAACAATAGGCGATTAGCTCAGAAGATAAAGGAAGCTGCTCGATATAAATTTCAGCTCCGACACCTGAACGTTTAACTATATGATCTAAATCTGCAATTAAACCATCGGAAATATCTAACGCAGCAGATGCAATACCACGCAATGCAATTCCTGCTTCTACCTGCGGTGTCATCATAAAATGACGTTCTTTTAAGGCATAAGACAGAGCAAGATCATGATATGGTTTGTCCGTTAATAATAACGCTAAACCTGCTGCGCTATCACCCAATTGACCGGTCACATATATTGAATCACCTACCTTAGCACCACTACGTGTCAATGCTTGCCCGTTAGGAACAAACCCTTGAACCGTTAGAGTAATACTGAGAGGACCTTTGGTGGTATCCCCACCAATAAGTTGAACATTATACTGCTCAGCTAATTGGAAGAACCCCTCACAAAACTGATTTAGCCAATGCTCATCAAACGTCGGTAGTGTTAACGCCAAAGAAACCCAAGCAGGCGTTGCGCCCATGGCGGCTAGATCACTTAAATTTGAGGCTAATGCTTTATGTGCGACTAATTTAGGATCAGCATCTTCCAGAAAATGCGTGCCGGCAACTAACGAATCGGTACTGATCGCTAATTGACACCCTTCTGGAACACGAACTAATGCGCAATCATCACCAATCGCAAGATCAACATCTTCTCGCTTAACATTCTGGTGTGCAAAGTACCGCCCAATTAAATCAAATTCACCTTGCGCCATAATCGTTCAACTCATCCATTATCAGCCACCATTATAATGCCCTTATCTTTACGATTGCTTCATATCAACACAATAGATAAAAAAAAAGCCAGCTAAGCTGACTTCTTTTATCTAGTTTCGTTACTTCGAAAATTACTTTTCTTTACGAAGTGTTGGTGCAGCTTTATCAAGTACACCATTAACGAACTTGTGGCTATCTTCCGCACCGAATAGCTTAGCTAATTCGATTGCTTCGTTAATAACAACTTTAAATGGTACGTCTTCACGCTTAACCATTTCGTACATTGCAAGACGAAGTAGCGCAAGTTCCATCTGATCAAGATCCTGTAGCGGACGAGATAAGTATGGACGCATCTTGCTATCAAGTTCTTGGTGGCTTAGTACTACGCCTGTGAACAGATCACGGAAGTAGCTAACATCAGTATGTGGTGCAGCAAGAACTGGCGCATCAGCTTGATGTTCTTCTTCTTCAAACTTATCGCCAGAAAGAAAATGTTGCTCAATATCAGCAACATTACCTTTCGTAAGTTGCCAAGAGTAAATAGCTTGTACAGCAAACTGACGTGCATTACGACGTGCGGCTGGTTTCACAGTAACCCCCATTATTAGGATTCGATTTGGGACAGGACATTAACCATTTCGAGCGCGCTTAGTGCAGCCTCTGCCCCTTTATTACCAGCCTTGGTACCGGCACGCTCAATGGCTTGTTCAATAGAATCTACAGTCAAAACACCAAAAGCAACTGGAGTATTATACTCAAGTGCGATTTGTGCTAGACCTTTATTACACTCACCGGCAACATAATCGAAGTGCGGTGTACCGCCACGAATAACTGAGCCTAAAGCAACGATTGCATCATAACGGTCGCTTTTAGCAACCTGTTGAGCAACAAGTGGTAGCTCGTAAGCACCTGGACAACGAACAACAGTAATGTTGTCTTCGCTAACCTGTCCTTGACGTTTCAGCGCATCTAATGCACCTGAAAGTAAGCTTTCGTTAATAAAGCTGTTGAAGCGTGCAATTACGATAGCAACTTTTGCGTTTGGTGCCGCGATGGCGCCTTCAATTACCTTCATGGGCCTTCCTGTGACTATGTCTTTCCGGTTTGAGAAACCGCGGGAGTCTATCACACTTTGCAATATCTCTGCTATGGACAACCGTCGGTTTCAACAGATTTGTTAATATTTATTGCTTATCTGTCCTTGATACGACCAATAAACAGCATTGAAAACGGTAGTTAAAAATAATAATTGTCTTTAGCTACCGCTGATATCAGTTATTTTATCACTAGCATCTAACATTTGGTGAATTTAATCACAAATATACTCAACAACTTCTAAACCAAAGCCTGATAGTGAATGATAACGTTGCGTACTTGATGACAATAAACGCATTTTGCTTACGCCTAAATCAGAAAGAATTTGTGAGCCAACACCAACTTGGCGAGACGGATCTTTCTGTGTCACTTTCACTTTAGGTTGACCTGCTTCTTCCGCCGCAATATTTTTCACTTTATGAATAATGGCATCAGTTGGTTCTTGTTTACTTAAAATAACCAATACACCATTTTCTTCGCTAATGCGCTTCATTGCTGCAGGTAACGTCCATTGCGTTGCACCTGATTGCAGAATATCTTTAAATGTATCTTGCAAGTGAACACGTACAAGTGTTTCTTCACCCTCTTTAATATCGCCTTTACGCAGCGCATAGTGCACTTCGTTATCAATCTTGTCACGGTAAGTGATCATCTCAAACTCACCGAACTCTGTTGGTAATCGACATTCAGCAACACGCTCAATCGTGGTTTCGTGATTATTACGGTATTCAATCAGATCAGCAATTGTACCTAATTTAAGGTCGTGTTTTTCCGCAAACACTTCAAGCTGTGGGCGACGTGCCATCGTGCCATCTTCATTTAGGATTTCAACAATCACACTTGATGGCTCAAGGCCAGCTAAACGCGCAACATCACAACCTGCTTCAGTGTGACCTGCGCGGGTTAATACGCCACCTTCTTGTGCCATTAATGGGAAGATATGGCCCGGCATAACAATATCAGCTGCAGTCGCATTTGCTGCAACGGCTGCTTGTACTGTGCGAGAACGATCAGCGGCTGAAATACCCGTAGTTACCCCTTCAGCTGCTTCAATAGAAACAGTGAAAGGTGTGCCAAACTGTTCGGTATTTTCTTGAACCATTAAAGGCAAGTTCAATTTTTGACAACGGGCTTTGCTCAGTGTCAGACAAATTAGACCACGACCATAGGTCGCCATAAAATTAATAGCTTCAGGTGTAATTTTTTCAGATGCAATAATCAGATCGCCTTCATTTTCACGATCTTCATCATCCATCAGAATAACCATTTTGCCCTGACGAATATCATCAATAATTTCTTTTGCGCTGCTTAAAGCCATAACACTACCCTTAATTCTTATGTACCTTAGCTGACTAGCTAATCATCATATTTAGCCAAGAAAACCCGTTCTCGCTAATAAATCCATTGTGACTTGCGGTTTTTTATCTGCAGCTTTATCACCCAACATTAAACGCTCTAAATAGCGGGCAATCACATCCACTTCAAGATTTATCATTCGGCCTGGTTTGAATGCATCCATTGTTGTTTCTAATGCTGTATGCGGAACAATGGTTAACTTAAATTCATCACCATTAATTTCATTCACCGTTAAGCTAATACCATCAACCGCAACAGAGCCTTTTTCTGAGATATATTTCGCTAAATGTGCGGGTACTTTTACCCAAAACTCAATAGCGCGTCCCGTATGGTGACGTTCAATGATCTCAGCAACAGCATCAACATGACCTGACACCATATGACCACCAAAACGCGTTGTTGGTAACATCGCTTTTTCTAAGTTGACGACCTGGCCAGCTTGATAATGAGCAAAAGCAGTACGTTTTAAGGTTTCTAATGACAGATCAGCAACATAGCCTTTACCTGTCAATTTAACCACAGTTAAGCACACCCCATTTGTCGCAATACTGTCACCCAATTTAACATCGGACAGATCAAGATTGCCTGAGTCGACAGTGACAGAAATATCAGCGCCTTTAGGTGTTAAAGCGGTAATGGTTCCAATTGCTTCAATGATACCGGTGAACATGGAGAGTCCTTGCTTCTTTATTCTATTGATTAACAGCGTTTAACGGTGGCTGTAATTTTTACATCACAATCAACCATACGTAGATCTGTAATATTCAGATCGATAACTTGATCCATCGCGGTTAATGGCGATAAATTCATTAAACTACGACTATCAGCCCCCATTAATTTTGGGGCCTGATATAAAATCAAACAATCAACTAATTGTGCTTCAAGTAATCCACCCGCAAGCCCAGCGCCAGCTTCAACCCAAATATGGTTTATGCCATTTTCTGCTAACTTGCGCATGAGTAATGTGAGATCGAGTTGTTGGCTATTTTCTCGGGTAGGAATTATCCACTGAGACACGGAGTCAGGCCAATCTTCATTACCTATTTCTGCGCGTGCCAAAATCGTTTCTCCCGGAAGGTGAAATAACTGATATGCCGGGGTTAATCGGTTTTGGCTGTCAATAATAACGCGAATAGGTTGACGAACATCTGCTTGTGGATATTCATCTTGAATCTGTGTACCCAACTCACTCCAACGCACATTCAGTGATGGATCATCAGCGATAACAGTGGCACTGGTTGATAATATTGCACCAGCTTGCGCACGATGACGTTGAACATCAGCACGAGCATAAGGCCCAGTGATCCATTTACTTTCACCGTTCGCTAACGCTGTTTTACCGTCAAGACTTGATGCCAGTTTTAATTCAACATACGGCATCTTGGTTGTCATTTGTTTAATGAACGCTTTATTAATGGCTTGAGCCTCTTCTTTAAGAAGCCCTACTTGCACATCTACCCCCGCTTTTTGCAACATTTCAACGCCACGTCCAGCCACTAACGGGTTAGGATCAACCATGGCACAAATAACTCTACTTACGCCTGATTTAATTAATGCTTCAGCGCAAGGTGGTGTGCGTCCGTAATGAGAGCAGGGCTCTAAAGTGACATAGGCTGTTGCACCTTTCGCGCGCGCACCTGCTTGTTTTAATGCAAACACCTCCGCATGGGATTCTCCCGCGCGAAAATGAAAACCTTCACCAAGGATTTCATCGCCATTAGCAATAACACAACCCACCTTCGGGTTTGGCGCTGTTGTAAAACAACCACGTTTAGCTAACTGAATAGCGCGTAGCATTAATCGTGTATCAAGGTTAGTAAACATTACACTCAGCTTAACGTTCTAGTTTGGCTATTTCTTCACCAAACTCACGAATATCTTCAAAACTACGGTAAACCGATGCAAAGCGAATATAGGCGACTTTATCGAGCTCTTTTAATGCTTCCATCACTAAGTTGCCGATCATCTCTGAAGGCACTTCTCGCTCTCCAGTTGCGCGTAAACGAGTTTTTATATTATTAATCGCACGCTCGATGTCATCCGTA
Organism: Photobacterium sp. GB-1; assembly: GCF_003026165.1. Lineage (NCBI taxonomy): Bacteria > Pseudomonadati > Pseudomonadota > Gammaproteobacteria > Vibrionales > Vibrionaceae > Photobacterium > Photobacterium sp. GB-1. Next base: position 572,750 of record NZ_PYOB01000001.1, read on the forward strand.
CTCACAGGACGTTTTTCTAATGCGCGTTGAATACCACCTCGAAGTTTTTCTTCATTAAACGGATCACGATTGCCATTGGTTTTCACCACACGAGGCATTACCAATTCGGCCGTTTCAAAGGTCGTATAACGTTCATTACAAGCTAAACATTGGCGGCGTCGGCGCACTTGGTGGCCATCCGCAACCAATCGTGAATCGATTACTTTGGTGTCATTCGCACCGCAAAAAGGACAATGCATTTAGCCTCCTACATTTAATCGCTTCAGTGTAACTCATTTAAAACCGTTAATGAGAATATTCACCCTGTTTTTCTACTCATTTTGATTAAAAAGCCACGAATAGTCGGTTTATTGTTCACTCCGAAAAAGCGCAAAATATAAAAAAGGCTTACCTAGTGGTAAGCCTTTATCATCATAACTCGACAGTTATGTTACTTAATGCATCTAAGTAGATTAAGCGTAAACAGGTAGACGCTTACAAATATCTAAAACTTTTGCTTTTGTTTCTGCAATAACTTCTTCGTTATCAACATTATCTAAAACATCACACATCCAACCTGCAAGTTGACGCGCATCATCAGCAGTAAAGCCACGACGAGTAATAGACGGTGTGCCAACACGGATCCCTGATGTTACAAATGGGCTACGTGGGTCATTTGGTACACTGTTTTTGTTAACTGTGATGTTAGCGGCACCTAGTGCTGCATCGGCTTCTTTACCAGTGATACCTTTATCGATCAAATCAACAAGGAATAAGTGGTTTTCAGTGCTACCAGAAACAATCTTGTAACCGCGCTCTAGGAATTCACCTACCATTACTTTTGCGTTTTCAACAACACGTGCTTGGTAGTCTTTAAATTCTGGCTCCATTGCTTCTTTAAATGCGACTGCTTTTGCCGCAATAACATGCATTAGAGGGCCACCTTGACCACCAGGGAATACTGCAGAGTTCAGCTTCTTATAAAGATCTTCACCTTCATTAGATAGGATAAGACCACCACGAGGACCTGCTAGTGTTTTGTGCGTTGTTGTTGTAACAACATGTGCATGTGGAACTGGGTTAGGATAAACACCCGCTGCAATCAGACCCGCTACGTGCGCCATATCCACAAAGAAGTACGCGCCAACTTTGTCTGCGATTTCACGCATGCGTTTCCAATCAACAATTTGAGAGTAAGCTGAAAAACCACCGATGATCATCTTTGGTTTATGCTCAAGCGCTAACGCTTCAACTTCAGCGTAATCAATTTGACCGCTTTCATCGATACCGTATGGGATCACGTTGTAAAGCTTACCAGAGAAGTTTACTGGTGAACCGTGAGTTAAGTGACCGCCGTGAGCAAGACTCATACCTAGTACGGTATCGCCAGCATTCAGAAGTGCCATGTAAACAGCATTGTTCGCTTGTGAGCCTGAGTGAGGCTGAACGTTCGCGTATTCTGCACCAAATAGCTGACAAGCACGGTCGATAGCCAGTTGCTCGGCTTTATCAACAAACTCACAACCACCGTAATAGCGCTTGCCTGGGTAACCTTCAGCATATTTGTTTGTTAGCTGAGAGCCTTGCGCTTCCATTACACGTGGGCTTGTGTAGTTTTCAGAAGCAATCAACTCGATGTGTTCTTCCTGACGAGCTGTTTCTTCCTGAATGGCTGCAAATAGTTCCGCATCATAATCAGCAATATTCATATCGCGCTTTAGCATCTGTATCTCCTAACTCAGCTAAGTTAAATACCATTTTGAGCAAAAACTGAAAAATCGCAATGCTAGGCGCCACGTGGACGCAAACGTTTTCGTCTTGCTTGTTAATTATCGTCTATCTTACATAAATTGATCTAAATCAGGTAGTCCTAATTGTTCTTTTTCTTAATGATTAACTCGGTTTATTTTCAATAGAGCATGAATAATTTTCATCTTGATATACGATTCATGGCTCGATTTTAAATCAAATATAGATGGCAAGTATTTTAACAATAAAATTATTTACAACAGTGTAAAAAATAAATTACAACGCTAAAAAGTGCTTTTCACACGTAAACTTTTATAAATTCTTATTCCCTCTTACTATGGCTTTATTATTTACAAGGAGTTGTTCCATTGAGTCGTATTAAACATCCTGTTCATGAAAATATGATCGCTATTTTAACGGGGACATTTATTGTTGCTCAGGGCATATTTTTTCTACAGCAAAGCCAGTTATTAACGGGAGGCACGACAGGACTCGCGTTACTACTCACCCATTTTGTCGATATCTCTTTTGGTAAGCTGTATTTTTTAATGAACTGTCCGTTTTATTTAATGGCATGGTTTAGAATGGGCAAATCTTTTGCTATTAGCAGCGTCTTATCTGGTGCATTGGTCTCTATTATGGTGGATAACCTTCACCATGTATTAGCTATCAGTTGGCTTAATCCAATTTACTGCGCAGTGATTGGTGGCTTATTGATGGGGCTTGGTATGCTGATATTATTCCGTCATCACACCAGTCTTGGTGGATTTAATGTTCTGGTTTTATTCCTTCAAGATAAATTTGGTATTTCAGCAGGAAAAATCCAAATGTCGATAGATATCTGTATCTTGGTTGCATCCTTTTTCTTTGTTACCCCAACCACTTTATTGCTTTCAATTCTTGGTGCAATTACCCTAAATATTGTCCTTGCAATGAACTACAAACCAGGCCGATATAACCCTGTGGTCCCTGATGTGAATTAGCAATAAAAAAGGAGCATTACAGTCAATGTAATGCCCCTTTTTTGTATTCTTATACAACTTAAATCGCGTCTTCGTCTTCTTCTCCGGTACGAATACGCACTACACGTTCAATATCAAACATGAAGATTTTACCATCACCAATCTTACCTGTTTGTGCCGTTTCAACAATCGTATCAATGCATTGCTCTGCTACTTCATCAGTGACAACAATTTCAATTTTCACTTTAGGTAAAAAATCGACCATGTATTCTGCGCCACGGTATAATTCGGTATGGCCTTTCTGACGTCCAAACCCTTTCACTTCAGACACAGTCATGCCAGTAATACCTACTTCCGCTAATGCCTCACGAACGTCATCAAGCTTAAATGGCTTAATTATCGCTTCAATTTTTTTCATTCTCATCATCCTTTACTGAGCAGAAGTAATATTTTTACTTACAAGCAATTGATTTAATTGCTCTCATTATCGCAGATCCTACAGACAAATTTAAATTTATTTAAACTTCATGCAGTAAGTTTCGATCCATCCTACGCAATAATAAAAAAACTGAATACACTAAAACTACACTATTTAGCCCTAAGATCACCTGATTGCGATAAATACTAGGGACAAGTTCGGGGAGTATCGGAATAATACTGATATTAAGAAACATCGTTGCAGCAGGTATGTAGAAATACAGAGGAAGAAATCCCCATTTTTGGCCTTTTAGTAAACCAATAATTGCCAACACGCCAGAAAATAAGACCAGTAAAACGATAATATTTGGCACTATAACTATTTGAGAGGTAGTAAAAAATTGGTCAAATCGGTCGAATTGACGAAAAATGCTCAGCGCAACCAGCACTGCCAGTATTTGGGATGCAATACATAAACGTAAAACTCTGGGAATACCTTCTCCCATATATAATCCTTTATCGCAATAAAAATTCCATTACATCTTATTCCCCAATTATAACCGTCTATTTTCAATTTTTAATGTGATTATTATCAATTAAAGGGTTGAAAAAGTGATTTTTATACAAGAAGAATAAAAAACCGCCATTTCTGGCGGTTTTTTGATTCTTCAACGCTGTTCTTTATTAACCTAAATTAACACGCGCATTTCTAAACATACGCATCCATGGGCTATTTTCACTCCAGTCATCTGGGTGCCATGAGTTTGCAACGGTTCTAAACACACGCTCAGGGTGCGGCATCATGATGGTTACACGGCCATCTGTTGTCGTCACACTGGTAATACCGTTTGGTGAACCATTAGGGTTCGCAGGGTACTGTTCTGTTAGCTTACCGTAGTTATCAATATATCGTAGTGCAACAATATCGGTTTGCTCTAATGCAGCAAGATGATCAGCATTACGCACTTCAACACGACCTTCACCATGAGATACCGCAATTGGCATGTGAGAGCCTGCCATTTCGTTAAAGAATAATGATGGGCTTTGTTGTACTTCAACCAAGCTAAAACGAGCTTCAAAACGCTCAGATTCATTGCGTACAAAACGCGGCCATAAATCAGCACCTGGAATTAAGTCACGAAGGTTAGACATCATCTGACAACCGTTACAAACACCTAATGCCAACGTATCATTACGGTTAAAGAAAGCTTCAAATTGATCACGCGCAATATTGTTAAACAATACTGACTTCGCCCAACCTTCACCCGCACCTAATACATCACCGTAAGAGAAACCACCACAAGCAACTAAGCCGTTGAAACCATCAAGTTTCACGTTACCCGCTAAAATGTCACTCATATGAACATCTTTCGCATCAAAGCCTGCACGATCAAAGGCTGCCGCCATTTCAACGTGAGAGTTAACCCCTTGCTCACGTAAAATCGCCATTTGCGGTTTAGCGCCAAGATTAATCGCAGGGGCAATAAATGGAGCCGCTACATCATCATTAATATCAAACGTCAGCTTGACATTTAAACCAGGATCTTGGGTATCTTTCTTGGCTTCAAATTCTTGCAATGCGCCAGCTGGGTTATCACGCATCGCTTGCATTTGGTAAGTAGTTTCAGCCCATACAGCACGAAGTTCGGTACGGTTTTGCTCTAGCACTAAATCATTGCCATTCCAAATACGAACAACATCTTCTTCAACCACAGTACCTAAAATATGGCTGCATGCTTCAAGACCGTTTGCTGCAAGTACCGACTGAACAAAATCAAGATCATCAGTACGTACTTGAATAACGGCACCTAACTCTTCGTTAAATAGCGAGGCTAATACATCATCAACTGCATCTTCACTGCCAGTATTAATATCAACTTCAATACCCGTGTGGCCTGCAAATGCCATTTCAGCTAGCGTGACGTATAAACCACCATCACCACGGTCGTGGTAAGCGAGTAGTTTTTCATCACGTACTAACGATTGCATTGCATAGAAGAAGCCTTTCAGTAATTCAGGACTATCTACATCAGCAGGCTTATCACCCAATTGCTTGTAAACCTGCGCCAGTGCTGTTGCACCTAGGCGGTTTTTACCACAACCTAAATCGACTAATAATAGGCTTGTATCACCTTTATCTGTACGCAGCTGAGGTGTCACGGTTTTACGCACATCTTCAACACGACCAAATGCAGTGATAATCAGCGACAATGGAGACGTCACTTCTTTCTCTTCACCGTCTTGTTGCCACTTGGTTTTCATTGACATTGAGTCTTTACCAACAGGAATCGTCAAACCAAGTGCTGGACATAACTCCTCACCGACCGCTTTCACGGCTTCATATAAGCCAGCATCTTCGCCAGGGTGACCTGCTGGTGACATCCAGTTAGCCGAAAGATTGATACGCTTCATATCACCAATATCGCTACACGCAATATTAGTAACCGCTTCACCGACAGCTAAGCGTGCAGATGCGCCAAAATCGAGTAATGCAACAGGTGTACGCTCACCCATAGACATCGCTTCACCATGGTAGGTATCGTAACTAGCAGCAGTAACTGCACAGTTAGCAACAGGTACTTGCCATGGACCTACCATTTGATCGCGTGCAACCAAGCCGGTAACTGTGCGATCGCCAATTGTAATAAGGAAGGTTTTTTCAGCCACAGCTGGCAGACGGAGAATACGCTGCGTCGCTTCAACTAAGTCAATACCACTGCGGTCAATCGCTTGGCCTTCTACTTTTTGTGATTTTACATCACGGTGCATTTTCGGCGCTTTGCCCAATAGAATATCCATTGGCATATCAATTGGCGTATCGTCGAAATGGCTATCTTCTAAGGTTAAATGACGCTCTTCTGTCGCTTCACCCACAACGGCATACGGCGCACGTTCACGCTGACAAATCGCATCGAAAACCGCCATATGTTCTGGTGCAACGGCCATAACATAACGCTCTTGAGATTCGTTACACCAAATCTCTAGCGGGCTCATACCTGGTTCATCGTTAGGAACATCACGAAGTTGGAATTTACCACCACGCTCGCCATCATCAACCAACTCAGGTAAAGCGTTTGAAATACCACCCGCGCCCACATCGTGAATAAAGGCAATTGGGTTAGCGTCACCCAGCTGCCAACAGCGATCAATCACTTCCTGACAGCGACGTTCCATTTCTGGGTTTTCACGTTGTACAGAAGCAAAATCCAGATCTTCTGCCGATTGACCTGATGCCATTGATGAAGCAGCACCACCGCCAAGACCGATATTCATTGCAGGGCCGCCAAGAACAATTAACTTCGCGCCAACTGGAATTTCTTTTTTCTGTACGTGATCAGCACGGATATTACCCATACCACCCGCGATCATAATTGGCTTATGGTAACCACGTACTTCTTCACCGGCATGCGACGTCACTTTTTCTTCGTAAGTACGGAAGTAACCCAATAGGTTTGGACGTCCAAATTCATTATTAAATGCCGCGCCGCCAAGTGGGCCTTCAAGCATAATATCAAGCGCTGTAACAATGCGGTCTGGTTTACCAAAATCAGTTTCCCAAGGTTGTTCAAACCCCGGAACTTTAAGGTTAGAGACAGTAAAGCCCACTAAACCTGCTTTAGGTTTACCGCCAATACCCGTTGCACCTTCATCACGAATTTCACCGCCCGAACCTGTTGATGCGCCCGGCCATGGGGAAATAGCGGTTGGGTGGTTATGCGTTTCTACCTTCATTAAGATATGAGTATCTTCATGGTGGTAGTTATATTGACGAGATTCTGGATCGGGGAAGAAACGCCCTACTTTTGAGCCTTCCATTACTGCTGCATTGTCTTTATACGCCGACAATACGTGCTCATGGTTTTGCTCATAGGTATTTTTGATCATCTTGAACAATGACTTGTCTTGATCAACACCATCAATAGTCCAATCTGCATTAAAGATTTTATGTCGACAGTGCTCTGAGTTCGCCTGAGCAAACATCATCAACTCAATGTCATTTGGATTTCGACCTAGTTTGGTGAAGTTCTCAACTAAGTAGTCAATTTCATCTTCAGCTAAGGCAAGTCCTAACGTAAGGTTGGCTTGCTCTAATGCCTGGCGACCACCAGCAAGGATATCAACGCTTTTCACCGGTGCTGGCTCTGCTTGTTTGAATAAAGCAGCCGCAGCTTCAAAATCGCCAACAATCACTTCCATCATGCGATCGTGGATTAACGCTTTGACTTGCGCTAATTGTGATGCTGATAGCTCGCAAGTTGATTCAATGTAATATGCGGTACCACGTTCAAGACGCTTAATTGATTTTAAGCCACAATTACGGGCAATATCGGTCGATTTTGATGACCAAGGAGAAATTGTCCCCGGACGAGGGGTAACAAGTAGCAAGGTGCCACAAGGCTCGTGCTCTGCAATCGTTGGACCGTAAGTTAAAAGACTCGCTAGTTTGCTATGCTCATCAGCAGTAAGGGCAGCAGATACATCAGCAAAGTGCATAAACTCAGCATAAATACCTGACACAGGCAGATCGAATTCGCGGCAACGCTCAAGTAGCTTATTAACGCGAAACTCAGACAGTGCGGGTGAACCACGCAAAATTTCCATGTGCAAACGTCTCTCGATTAGCGGTTAAAGAAAAGTAATATTGGCCTAACTCCCAAAAAATGGGGTAATTACGTCAATGTCACCTCTGATTTATCCCTGATTATTGACTAAATAGATGAATAATCGATTTCGCACCCGCGCAGTATAAGCGATTTTTTTTTGTGACGTAACACCTGACGCAACCGTTTGCGTGTTTTTTTTTCAAACATCCTGAATTTATCAGTAATTTTGACATTAGCCCGATTTTTTGAGCAAAAACTAACCGATAAAACAAAAGGAGACTATTTTTTTGTTTCAATCCGTGAATTAACACATCCAACGACAGGGTTCAGCTTTTCCACTACCGTTCACTTTGATATAAATGACAGCTCATTTTTAAGTTAGGTTAGCTTTGTTGATATACCTTCAATCTCTTACCAATATATACCGTGTACTCATATCATTAATGCTTGCTTTATTATTAAGTGGTTGCCAATGGCAAGAAAAACCGCTTGATCCTTTAGAGCGCATTCGTGAAAGCGGTGTATTACGTGTAGGTACGTTAAATAATCAGCTGTCTTATTATATAGGGGCTGATGGACCAACAGGCCTAGATTATGAATTAGCTCAACGTTTTGCTAAAGAGCTAGGCGTAAAGCTGGAAATGCAAACCATGTTTACCCTCTCGGGCTTATTCCCTGCTTTAAAAAATGACGATATTGATATTGTTGCAGCAGGATTAACGGTAACGCCTCAACGTTTGCAAGGTTTTCACCCTGCTCCTGCTTATTATTATGCCAGCCAAGTGGTTGTTTATAAGAAAGGGAAACGCCGCCCTCGCGATATTGAAGAATTAGCCAATACTGACCGTTCGTTAGCTGTTGTAGCTAGCTCTAGTCATGAACGTAAATTAGAAGAGCTCAAGAAAAAATATCCCAACCTAACATGGCAATCGATCAAAGAAACCGATATCGATGACCTATTACGTAAAGTCGCTAATGGCGAGTTAGATTATACCGTTGCCGATTCTGTTGATGTTGCCCTACTACAACGAACTCATCCTGAATTAGCAATCGCACTTGAACTAACTGAAGATGAACCTATTAGCTGGTTTGTCAAAGACAGTAACAATGACAGCTTATATGCCCTCTTAATTGAATTTTTTGGTCATATAAAACAAAGCGGTGAATTAGCACAGCTAGAAGAGAAATACTTCGGCCATGTCGAACAATTTGATTACGTTGACACTCGTGCATTTTTACGCGCACTCGATAATAAATTGCCTAAGTGGCAAGGGCTATTTAAAAAGTATGCTAACGAGTTTGATTGGCGTTTAATTGCCGCTCTTGCTTATCAAGAGTCGCATTGGGATCCACAAGCGGTTTCTCCAACAGGCGTTCGTGGCATGATGATGCTGACCAATCCAACTGCGAAATCTGTTGGTGTTACTGATCGCCTCAATCCAGAGCAAAGTATTCGTGGAGGTACCGAGTATTTGAGAAAAATGGTTGCCCGTGTGCCTGACAGTATTGATGAGCACGAGAAAGTTTGGTTTGCTCTTGCCTCATACAATATTGGATTCGGTCATATGATGGATGCTCGTCGTCTAACGAAAGCACAACATGGTAATCCCAATACATGGGCTGATGTAAAGCAACGTTTGCCACTATTACAACAGCGAAAGTATTACACGCAAACTCGCTATGGGTATGCGCGCGGTACAGAAGCGGTTAACTATGTTGAAGGGATCCGCCGTTATTACCAAAGTATTATTGGTTTTGAGCAGACGCATAGCGACAATTATGATGGTGATGATGTCACGATTATTAATGGATTACAGACCATCACATTACCGAATAAACTAATACAAACTTCATCAGCGGCAAGAAACACCCTAACTAGCCCTTCTCAGGCGACAGCAACCTCAGCTGCGATTTCGGTCTCGACCTCAAAATAAATCGCCCACAATATAAAATTTAAAAACAAAAAAGCTCAGGTTATCCCTGAGCTTTTTCTTTTCCGTTGTTAGGCGATAGGTTAAAGCGACTGATCATTCGCCATCTGTTGTTTAGCTAATAGCTTTGCCGCTTTTTTCTCTGCTCGTCGACGTTTAAAAAAAGCTTGTAGCTGAGCACGACATTCCTCGACTAATACGCCTGATGTTTGCTCTACATGATGATTGACGCCATCATAGCTAAGTAAATTCATGGTACTTCCAGCCGCCCCTGTTTTTAGATCATCAGCACCGTAAACGACCTTTCCCACACGACAATGCACCATAGCTCCTGCACACATTGGGCAAGGCTCTAAAGTGACATACAATGTAGTATCAATTAAACGGTAATTTTCTAGCACTTTACCCGCTTGTCGCAACGCCATTATTTCTGCATGCGCTGTGGCATCATGTTGACCAATAGATCGGTTCCAGCCCTCACCCACCACTTGACCGTTATAAACAACAACGGCCCCAACAGGTACTTCACCTTCTTCTTCTGCTTTGGCTGCGAGCTCTATCGCACGGCGCATAAAGTGTTCGTCGTTTGGTTCTACTTGTATCGTCATCATTTACATATTCAGTCAAAAATACATTTTAGCTTATACGTCGTAATGGCTAATTCGCGGTAATTTCTCGGCCAAAAAGTCCACCAGCATTCTTATTTTAGGTGATAGGTGACGGTTATGTGGATACAGCGCCCAAATCCCTTCATCTGGCTCTTGGTAGTTAGTCAAAATAGGAACAATGGCACCCGAATCTAAATCTTTATCAATATAGTAATCAGGTAACTGCGCTATACCGATCCCTTTTAATACCGCATCACGTAAACCGTAACCACTATTGCAGTTTAAATTCCCAGAGACTCTAACACTTTTCTCTTTGCCTGATTCTTGAAAACGCCAATGATCATAGTTTCCGATCAAGCAGTTATGGTGACGTAATTCAGAAAGTGAATGTGGTACACCAAATCTTGCAAGATAATCAGGAGACGCACAAACATACATCGTACGAGAAGTTAAACGTTTTGCCATCATTGAAGAGCTTGTCAAACGACCAAGACGAATCGCTAAGTCAAAGCTACCTTCAACTAAATCAACCTGTCTATTGGTCATATCAATAACCACTTCAAGTTCTGGGTATTGCAGCATGAAATCATTCACTAACGGCATGATATATTTTTCACCGTAGGTGACAGGAGCCGTTAATTTAATTAAGCCTTGAGGTGTTCCACGTAAGTTACTTAATGCGCGTTCAGCTTCTTCCAAACCGTCCATCACTTGACGACAGTGCTGGTAATACACATTGCCTTCTTCGGTCAATGACACCTTACGCGTAGTACGATAGAATAATTTCGTATTAAGTCGATTCTCTAAGGCACTGACTTGTCGGCTCACTTGCGCAGTTGAAATACTTAATCGTTTAGATGCCGCTGTAAAACTTTCAGTTTCAGCTACAGCTACAAATTCTGTTACGCCTTCCCATAGGAACATCTTACTTACCTATATTTTGATACCAATAACAGTCATTATTACTGTTAGGTAAAAGTTATTTGCACTTTAACCTAATTATCATTTATTCAGAAATAAATACAATAGTCTTCATCGAATCGAGACAGAGAAATTTCGATTAAACTTAATTACTCTCTACGAATATCAATAACAACGTAGAACAAATAGAAGAGAATTATAATGACTGATAAATTTATCAAATCAAAAGCTGCGATTGCATGGGGTCCAAACCAACCACTTTCTGTTGAAGAAGTTGATGTAATGCTTCCTCGTGCAGGTGAAGTTCTCGTTCGCATCGTTGCAACTGGCGTATGTCATACTGACGCATTCACACTATCAGGTGATGATCCAGAAGGTATCTTCCCTGCAATTCTTGGTCACGAAGGCGGCGGTATTGTTGAAATGATTGGTGAAGGCGTTACCGATCTTCAAGTAGGCGACCACGTTATTCCACTTTACACAGCAGAATGTGGTAAGTGTAAGTACTGTCTATCTGGCAAAACAAACCTTTGTCAGGCAGTACGTGAAACTCAAGGTAAAGGCTTAATGCCAGACGGTACAACACGTTTCTACAAAGATGGTCAACCTATCTTCCATTACATGGGTTGTTCAACATTCTCTGAGTACACTGTTCTTCCTGAGATTTCACTAGCGAAAATCAACAAAGAAGCACCACTAGAAGAAGTTTGTCTACTAGGCTGTGGTGTAACAACAGGTATGGGTGCGGTACTTAATACAGCGAAAGTTGAAGAAGGTAGCACTGTTGCTGTATTCGGTCTTGGTGGTATCGGTCTAGCAGCGATTATTGGTGCAACTATGGCGAAAGCAAGCCGCATCATCGCTGTTGATATCAACGAAGAAAAATTCGAATTAGCACGTAAGTTAGGTGCAACTGACTGCATCAACCCAATGAAGTTCGACAAGCCGATTCAAGAAGTGATCGTTGAAATGACTGACGGCGGTGTTGATTACTCTTTCGAGTGTATTGGTAACGTAAACGTAATGCGTTCTGCACTTGAGTGTTGTCATAAAGGTTGGGGCGAATCAGTAATTATCGGTGTGGCTGGCGCAGGTCAAGAGATCTCTACTCGTCCATTCCAACTAGTAACAGGTCGTGTATGGCGTGGTTCTGCATTCGGTGGTGTTAAAGGCCGTTCAGAGCTTCCAGGTATCGTTGATCGTTACATGGCAGGTGAATTCCAACTTGATGACTTTATCTCATTTAATATGGGCTTAGACAAAATCAACGAAGCATTCGACCTACTACACGAAGGTAAAAGTATCCGTACTATTATCCACTTCGATAAATAAGAATATAATTACATAATAATTAATGCGCAGAGATCATCTTCTGTACCCTATCTCTGCGCCTAATCTGACTGAGAGAGCATCCCATGCCTTTAGAAAACATTAGCTGTAATAAAACTGCTGGCGGTTGGCATAAACAATATACACACCGCTCAGAAGTACTTAATTGCGATATGCGTTTTGCTATTTTCCTACCACCACAAACGGCTGCAGGACAAAAAGTACCAGTACTTTACTGGTTATCAGGCTTAACGTGTACTGATGAAAACTTCATGCAAAAAGCGGGCGCTCAACGTATCGCAGCAGAATTAGGTGTTGCCATTGTTGCACCCGATACTAGCCCACGCGGTGAAGGTGTAGAAGATGATCCTGCAGGTAGCTATGATTTTGGTTTAGGTGCTGGGTTCTACGTGAACGCAACAGAAGCACCTTGGAATCGTCATTACAACATGTACGATTACATTGTTAATGAGCTACCAGCATTAGTTGAAGCGCACTTCCCTGTATCAGATCAGCGTGCAATCAGTGGCCACTCAATGGGTGGACATGGCGCATTGATGATTGCGATGCGTAATCCTGAGCGTTTTTCTTCAGTATCTGCATTTAGCCCAATTGCTAATCCAATGAATTGTCCTTGGGGTCAAAAAGCCTTCACTGGTTACTTAGGTAGCAACACTGAAACGTGGAAGCAATACGATTCAAGCGAGTTAATTCGTAAAGCTGAGAAAAAACTGCCAATGCTGGTTGATCAAGGTACTCATGACAACTTCTACATTGAAGGTCAACTTCGTACCGAAAGTCTAGCTGCCGCTGCAAAAGCAAATAACTACCCGGTAGAAATTCGCATGCAAGATGGTTACGACCATAGCTACTACTTTATGGCAACATTTATTGAAGATCACTTACGTTTCCACGTAGAGCACTTCAACAAGTAATGAGTATGCGTGTCATACTGAAGTATTCACATAATATCTTCAGATGCTAAATAGAAAAAAGCCTCACTATTCTTAGCGAGGCTTTTCTTTTATCTGCTCAAATTTAAATGTTCAGTCACTTAAATTATAAGCTGTATGTGTATGGCGCTTGTACACCTAGAGGAATGCCTAACGCCCAGTAAGCAAGTAAGAAAATTGTCCAACCAACTAACATTGCAATTGAGTATGGCATCATCATTGACGCTAATGTACCGATACCAGAACTCTTCACATAACGTTGCATGTAAACAACAACCAATGGGAAGAACACCATCATTGGTGAAATGATGTTAGATACAGAGTCACCAACACGGTATGCCGCTTGCGTTAATTCTGGAGAAATTCCTACCGCCATTAGCATTGGAACCATGATAGGACCAATCAGTGCCCATTTTGCCGATGCAGAACCCACTAACAAGTTAACACTCGCCGTTAATAAAATCATACCCACAATCGTTATCTGGCCTGGCAAATTCATTTCTTGCAGTAACTGCGCGCCAGATAGTGCTAATAGCGTTCCCAGGTTAGATTGGGTAAAGGCTACTAGGAACTGAGCGATGAAAAAGACCATGACCATAAAGCCTGCCATACCAGCCATTGTAGTAGACATCGCTTTAATTACATCGCTGCTTTGCTTAAAGGTACCAGCAACGCGACCGTAAATGATCCCAGGGATCACGAACAGGATAAAGATTAGCGGTACGATTGATTGCATTACCGGTGCATTAAACGCTGCTATTTCACCCGTTGGGGAACGCAGTGGTGATGATTCTGGCCATACCGCTGCAACTAATAGTACGATACCAGCAACCATTGCCCAACCCGCGTAAGAAAATGCTTTGCTTTCAAGTTCAGTGAAAGAGCCCATATCAGGTGCTTCTTCCGCATCTTCATCGATAGCTGTTTTACTTAAACGAGGCTCAATCACTTTATCTGTAATGTACCAACCGATACCAATGATCACGATAGATGATAAACCAGTGAACATTAAGTTCGCTAGTGGGTTCACAATGTAGCTAGGATCCATAATACGTGCAGCTTCTTGGGTAAAGCCTGCTAGTAATGGGTCAATACCAGACGGAATAAAGTTTGCTGAGAAACCACCTGATACGCCAGCGAATGCAGCCGCAATACCCGCTAATGGGTGACGACCTGCCGCATGGAAAATAATACCACCTAGTGGAATAACCAGAACATAACCCGCATCAGCTGCAGTATGTGAAACAATCGCAACTAAAATTAACATTGGCGTTAATAGTTTAGCAGGGGTCACATTCAGCATCTTCTTTAGGCCGGTATTGATAAAGCCAGAAGCTTCAGCAACACCAACACCTAACATTGCCACCAGTACAATACCTAATGGGGCAAAGCCAGTGAAATTCTTCACCATATTGGCAAGGAAACTCGCCAACGCATCACCTGTTAAAAGATTGTTTACTTGTACAACTTGTTGTGTAACAGGGTGAACTAAACCAAAGTCAAACTGAGACATAATCGCGGAAAGTACCCAAACTGCGATTAATCCCCAAAAGAATAATAAAGCAGGATCTGGGATCTTATTACCTGCTCGCTCAATACCATTTAAAAACTTATCCATAGCACTTGATGGCTTCGGTGCTTGATTTAATGTTTTTTCGTTCATGGCAACTCCGTGCCCCCATATTGGTTACGTCTGCAAAGTGGACTTACTTTAGTAAGTCTCATTGTTTTGCCTTTCAGCTACTACGGCTGAATTTAGGTCGGGTGATTGTAGCGAAATACAATAAAAAAAAAGCCATATCACCTAACGAATAACTAAACCTTATTACGGAAGATTGTAACCAAGCATTAACCATAAACAATAAAGCAACAACTCAGTAAACAATTAAAAACATAAGCACCAACAAATACAAAACAAGTCTCAATCGCTTAGTTATACCTCTAGAAAATCCCCTCCAACAAGTAACCTTACGTGAAGCATGTCTTTCCTCATTTTCATCTTCATTTGAATGGATATCTATAAAATATGAGCAATAAAAAACCCTAGTAAGTCACCTTACTAGGGTTTGATGTTTGCTCAGTATTTTTCAGTAAGAGAGATTATTCCCACTCAATCGTTGCTGGCGGCTTACCTGAAATATCGTAAACCACACGAGAAATACCATCGACTTCGTTGATAATACGGTTCGATACTTTGCCAAGGAAGTCGTAAGGCAGGTGTGCCCAGTGTGCTGTCATAAAGTCGATTGTTTCTACTGCACGTAACGATACAACCCAATCATATTTACGACCGTCACCCATTACGCCAACAGAGCGAACGGGTAGGAACACGGTAAATGCTTGTGATACTTTGTTGTAAAGATCGGCTTTGTGAAGCTCTTCAATGAAGATAGCATCTGCACGACGAAGTAAATCACAATACTCTTTCTTCACTTCACCTAGAACGCGTACACCTAAACCAGGCCCAGGGAATGGGTGGCGGTAAAGCATGTTGTAAGGTAGGCCTAACTCAAGACCGATCTTACGCACTTCATCTTTAAATAGCTCTTTTAATGGCTCAACTAGACCCATTTCCATATCGTCTGGTAGACCACCTACGTTATGGTGAGATTTAATCACGTGTGCTTTGCCTGTTTTCGATGCTGCAGATTCAATCACATCAGGGTAAATCGTCCCTTGTGCTAACCACTTCGCATTTTTTAGTTTCTTAGATTCTTCATCAAATACGTCAACGAATACATGCCCAATCTTCTTACGTTTCGCTTCTGGCTCATCAATACCTGCAAGTGCTGATAAGAAACGATCCTCAGCTTGAACATGAACAATATTTAAACCAAATTTATCGCCAAACATGTCCATCACTTGTTGACCTTCATTTAAACGAAGCAGGCCGTTATCAACAAATACACACGTTAGCTTGTCGCCAATCGCACGGTGAATAAGCATAGCAACAACTGATGAGTCTACGCCGCCAGAAAGGCCAAGAATCACTTCATCGTCACCCACTTGCTCTTTAATACGAGCAATAGCATCTTCAATGATATTTGCTGATGTCCATAGCTTTTCACAGCCACAGATATTCATTACGAAGTTCTCAATTAACTTCATACCTTGACGTGTATGCGTCACTTCAGGGTGAAACTGAACACCGTAAAAACGCTTCTCTTCATTCGCCATTGCTGCAAATGGGCACGTTTCTGTTTCTGCAATTTTGATAAAATCTGACGGGATTTCTACCACTTTATCGCCATGGCTCATCCACACATCCATTAATGGTGTGCCGTCTTCGGCTGTTGCGTCTTGAATACCTTCAAGGAAATGTGTTGGTTCAACAATTTTAACTTGTGCGTAACCAAATTCACGCTCAGATGAACCTGCAACTTTACCGCCTAACTGCTCAGCCATGGTTTGCATGCCGTAGCACACACCAAATACAGGTACACCTGCTTCAAATACATATTGTGGTGCACGTGGAGAACCGGCTTCCGTTACACTTTCAGGACCACCAGAAAGAATAATACCGTTTGGCGCAAATTCACGGATATCGGCTTCATCAACATCCCAGCTCCAAAGTTCACAGTACACACCAATTTCGCGAATACGACGGGCGATTAGCTGTGTATATTGAGAGCCAAAGTCCAAAATAAGGATACGTTGTTCATGAATATTTGTGGTCATGGTCATTAGTGAATGTTCTCGAATAATTTTATATATTGGGAGCAAAGGCTCTGCTCCCGATGTTATTTCTTACTGACGTAATAGTTAAACCCAAAGATGAGTGGGTAACAATTAACCCATACGGTAATTAGGTGCTTCTTTAGTAATAGTCACATCATGAACGTGTGACTCTTTCATGCCAGCCCCTGAAATACGTACAAATTCAGCTTTAGTACGAAGCTCTTCAATCGTTGCTGAGCCCGTTAGGCCCATGCTTGAGCGTAAGCCACCCATTTGTTGGTGAACGATTTCTTTTAGGTAACCTTTATAAGCAACACGGCCTTCAATACCTTCTGGTACCAATTTGTCAGCCGCATTATCAGTTTGGAAATAACGGTCAGAAGAACCTTTTGACATTGCGCCTAGTGAACCCATGCCACGGTATGATTTGTATGAACGACCTTGGTATAGTTCAACTTCACCCGGTGCTTCTTCAGTACCAGCAAACATAGAACCTACCATTACACATGATGCACCAGCGGCAATCGCTTTACACATATCACCAGAGTAACGAATACCGCCATCAGCAATAACAGGAATACCGTATTGATCAGCAACAGATGCCGCTTCTGAAATTGCGGTAATTTGTGGAACACCAACACCTGTAACAATACGAGTTGTACAGATTGAACCAGGGCCGATACCAACTTTTACTGCACTCACACCTGCTTCAATAAGAGCACGCGCACCTTCAGCCGTAGCGACATTACCGCCAACAATTGGAAGATTAGGGAATGCCGCACGCGTTTCACGAATACGTTGTAGAACGCCTTCAGAGTGACCGTGTGAAGAATCGATAAGCAGTACGTCTACGCCAGCTTCAACCAAAGCAGCTACACGCTCTTCATTACCAGCACCAGCACCAACCGCAGCACCTACACGTAAGCGGCCGCGCTCGTCTTTACAAGCATTAGGTTTACGTTCTGCTTTTTGGAAGTCTTTTGCAGTAATCATGCCTTTAAGGCGGAATTCATCATCAACAAGTAACACCTTTTCAACACGGTGTTGTTGCATGATAGCTTCAACTTCTTCACGAGATGCGCCTTCTTTAGCCGATGCTAAATCTGCTTTAGATGTCATCACTTCTTCAACTGTCTTTGAAAGATCAGTAACAAATCGAACATCACGACCTGTAATAATACCAACTAACTCATTGCTATCTGTTACTACAGGGTAACCAGCAAAACCGTTCTGCTCTGTTAATCGCTTAACATCAGCAATCGTTGCGGTAGGTTTAACAGTCACAGGTTCAGAAACAACACCTGCTTCGAACTTTTTCACCATGCGAACTTGATCCGCCTGCTGTTCGATAGACATATTTTTGTGAATGAAACCGATACCACCTTCTTGAGCAAGACCGATAGCTAAGCGACCTTCAGTCACAGTATCCATTGACGCTGACACCATTGGGATATTAAGAGAAATATCTTTTGTCAGTTGAGTGCGCAGATCGGCAGTGTTAGGTAGAACGGTTGAATGGGCAGGAACCAGCAAAACATCATCGAAGGTTAAAGCTTCTTGTTTAATTCGTAACATTGCAATATCTCACACCGAATAGGGGTTTAAAGAAGGATAAAATATTGCGGTCGAATTATACGTATGAAGCAAACGTTTGGCTAGATTTTTTTTAATTTTTTTTCTTGACACATTTTAATTGATAAGTAATATATTTCGGTTAACTATCCGGTGATGCGGTCAAGGAAATACGGCCAAGATCTGTCCATTGATCTGCCTGTATACTTTATGTCTTATTCGGTTTTATTTTGACCGCCTGCCTACTACTTCATTCGATAGCAGGTACCATTCCTAGTGACCACTTTTTCCCCTCAAAGCCAAACGAATAGTCGTATTTACACGGTTTCTAGCTTAAATGCACAAGTACGTCTCGTACTTGAAAATGAAATGGGTGTAGTGTGGCTTATTGGTGAGTTATCTAATTTTTCGATGCCCGTTTCTGGTCATTGGTATTTCACCCTGAAAGATTCACGTGCCCAAGTTAAATGTGCCATGTTTAAAGGCAGTAATCGACATGTGACCTTTAAACCTGCCAATGGTAATCAAGTATTAGTTAAGGCGCGTTTGTCATTATATGAACCACGTGGTGATTATCAGCTGATCATTGAAAGTATGCAGCCAGAAGGCGATGGTCGCTTACAACAGCAATTTGAACAATTAAAAATGTCGTTAGCAGCGGAAGGTTTATTTGCGCAATCACTCAAAAAAACGCTGCCAGAACAACCTAAACGAGTAGGTATTATTACCTCAAAAACAGGCGCGGCTCTGCACGACATTTTACACGTTTTGCAACGTCGCGATCCGAGTTTACCCATTGTGATTTATCCAACCATGGTACAAGGCGAAGGCTCTGCAATTTCTATTGCACAAGCGATTGGTCGAGCCAATGCTAGACAGGAATGTGATGTATTAATTGTCGGTCGAGGTGGCGGTTCACTGGAAGATCTTTGGGCATTTAATGAAGAAATTGTCGCGCGAACCATTGCCGCTAGCCAGATCCCCATTGTCAGTGCGGTTGGCCATGAGGTCGACGTCACTATCGCTGATTTTGTTGCCGATGTCCGTGCACCAACACCTTCTGCTGCCGCTGAGTTGATCAGTCGCGATATGACTCACCAAACACAATTACTCGATCGTAAAAAACAACAATTGCGCCATGCCGTCAGGTCGTATTTATCACACTCTTTGCGCCAAGCAACTCAACTACAACACCGTTTAGAGCGTCAGCATCCACAGCTTCGTTTAAATCAGCAGCAGCAACATCTTGATGAAATTAGTCAACGCTTAGTTCAAGCAATGCAGAAAAAATTACAAAAGCATCAACAACATATCGATAGTAATAACTATAAAATATCACTTTACTCCCCCGCTACGTTAGTAAGCAATGCACAACGAAATTTAGAGCGGAGTGAACGAAGATTCTATGATGCTTTAGACCGTAAGCTGCTAAATGCAAAACATAAATTAGCGGTGGCGGCAGAAAAACTAGAAACAGTAAGCCCACTAGCAACTTTGGCCCGTGGTTATTCTATTACTCGAAATGAGCAAGGTGATCTAATCAGAAATACATCACAAGTTCAGCAGGGGGATAAACTTATCACCACAGTAACGGATGGTGATATCCATTCCTGTGTTATCAAATAACCATAGTATCTGTTAACAAAAATGGCGCTATTTAGCGCCATTTTTTATACATTCTATTTAGCGTGTCTCAGCACGCATTTCAAATTGTACCTTAACCCGAGATTTAGACTTTAACTCATTGCAATGATTACAAAAATAACTTGCAGAACCACACGCTTGTAATCTTTCTAACTGCTCATTGCAATCAGGACAAAATACATGTTTCTCAACTTGTTGTTGGCAAAAATCGCAAAAATAGCCGTGATCTTTCCAACTTAATAAGCTGCTACATTGCGGACAAATATTTTCAACGTTATCAGCCATGCTCTTCGACCTCTGTACAAAATTTACATCTTCGAATGATTATTAAGTGCGGTAATCAGAAATACAATTATCTTGCGCGTAGAACTTCATCTTCATCACAAAGAATTATCATAAATAAGTTTTTTCCATTATTCGACAATCATAAAACAATCAATTTAGATCAACACGATGATCAACATGCTTAGTGGTGATCTTCTTTTAAAACAAACCTGATCAGCTAACAGGTATCAAAAGAACATTTATCAATACACTTCCCGAAAGCATAAGTTACATATTCTGTATTTGGATTTTAAACAGGATATAAATCCAATAAATAATATTAAAACACAATGATCATGAATTATATAAATTAGGATCTTTATCTTTATAAGCATAACTCAGAGAATAAAATCTAAATAAACGTTTAATATTACGCTTTCACACTCTTGGTATACATCACAATCTCTTGATCTGAATTCACTTTAAAATTAACGGTAACTGATTGATATTCAGATAAAGATAAAATATGAGTTCCACCACAAGGGATCTCAATAACGCCCTCAGAGCCTAAATTACATTGCCAATAACGCGAATCTGTCAGATGATCACCTTCTCGCCTCATTACCACAGCAGTTTTTAATGCTACCCAATCACTGAGTTGCAGATTAATACGCTCAGCTACAACATTAAGTTCTGCTAGTAGATCTGCGCTGTTTAGCCCACGCTTACGTAATGTTTTACCTAAACGATACGTGTCAGTACTGAGATCGGGCGTCACTTCACTTTTTTCTTGGGCATAGCTATGAAAATCATAGAAACCAAGCTCATCTCTACGAGTCGGCTCTTTTCGCCAGAAGTCATTATGAAGAACTTTATTTAACGCTAAAGAAGATAAATGCCCCGCACTATGTCCACGACTCAAACTTTGCTGATATTCCCTATCAACAGACAATGTCACTGTATCGCCAATATCAAAGTCTATTGTTCCTGTAATAATATGAACAACAACAAACACCCATCCTTCCGTATCCCGTTTAACCGGAATGTCTTGGGCAATAAAAAGATTGTTTGTTGCTAGCTCAATAGCACCAACGACACAATTGTTAACCTGATACTGTTTATCAGCATGAATAATCATCCCTTGATCAGCAGGATGATCAGGCCAAATATGGCTAACAGGATGAAAAGGGGTCGACTGGGTAACAACATAATTTTCGTCACCTGAATGACTTATCATTAGTACAGTACTATCAAGCAACCATTGTTGTTGAGTAAATACGACTTGCGTTGGCGCGATAACAGGCATCTTCTATCCTTAGTTCTACTTATAAAAAAGCCCAGCACAATGGCTGGGCTCTACATAAAATTAAATCACATAAGACAATCAACTTGCATTAGTTTTTTCAAATACCAAAAACTTATCGCCAGCATCAACAATGAGGCTATTGTTAATCACTTCAATACTTGTCGCACTGCGTAACACATTTAGCATATTATTTTCTTGTTTAACTAACTCAGGTAAACACATTTTGCGCGTGACAAATGGAAGCGAAAAATCACCGACTGGCTCAACCTTACCTTTAAAAACATTACAACCGGTAAAACCTGTTACCTTCATGTTTGATTCAATATTTAATGATGGTCGATGCTTTGTAATACCGGGAATCTCAACTCCACCTTTTAGTTTCCAATCACCAACCATTTGTGCTGATTTTTCAAATTGCTGGTTGGAAAAGCACCCAGTTAATGAAATGGTCATTAATGCTAATAAACATAACGTTGTTTTTTTCATTATTAGTCCTTACAACATATCTTAATTCATTCTAATTAAATCGCTTACGCTTGACGTACACAGTCCTCCGCATTAAGCGCGACGAATTAAAAGTGATTTAATGAGAATGTGATTAAAAAAATAATGCCGGTGAAAATATCACCGGCATTAATTTATCTTAGTAATAAAATACTAGATAGATGTGGATCAGTCTTAATTACTTAAGGATGATCTGTACTGAACGCTGAACGTAGTTAGTATTAGTCGCAGAGTCAGTTTTAAGTGGGTTGTTGTAACCTACAGAAGAAACAGTTAGACGAGATGCGTCGATACCGTTAGCTTCTAGGTATTTAGCAACGTTTGCTGCACGCTCTGCAGAAACTTTTTCGTTAACTGCAGCAGAGCCAACTTTGTCTGCACGACCAATGATTTGAGCGTTAACTTCTGGGTTAGCTTGCATAGTTGCAATAACTTCACCTAGGTTGTAACGGCCGTAGTCATTTAGCTTAGTTTGACCATTTTGGTATGGTAGAACGTAAGAAGAACGAGTTGGTACTTGAGACTCAACAGCTACTTCTTTAACTACTTCAACGTTGTTAGTAACAACCATTGGAGTTGCTGGTTGACCGAACTTGTAAGTCATACCCCAGTACGCTTGAGTTAGATCAGCGTGACCGTGTGAAGTACGTAGGTCTTGGTAGTAATCAGCACCGATTTGAGTAGATAGTGCATGAGTGATTTGGTAAGACAGACCTAGACCAACTGTTGGTGAGAAGCTGTCAGACTTCATGTGTAGCGCGTTGTTTGCAAAGTTCTTGTTATCAGCGTAGATGTATGTAGCACCTAACTTACCGAACGCAGATAGTTTTTGAGTTAGAGGTAGGTTACCTTTCACACCCAAAGTACCTAGGTGCATGTCAGCATTACCTAGATCATGCATGTAATCGTAGCTACCGTAGATACCGAAGTATTGGTTGAAGTCGTAACCAGCATCTAGTTTAACACTTGGTGCTTCACCGTTTGCAGAACCAGGGAACTTAGAAATATCGCTGTTAGATACGTAACCCATACCTAGTGCGCCACCAACCCAGAAACCAGATTGATCGTAAGAAGGAGCAGTTTGTGCAGGCGCTGTAGCTGTAGTGCTAGTAGTTGCATCAGCTGCCGTAGCAGATGTAGCAACACCTAGAGATAAAGCTGCTAGTACAGATAGAGATAGAGATTTCAATTTCATGTTTAACTCCATTGAGTAATGCTTAAACTTTTTAAGTCTGCTTTATGTAGTGCGTACTATTTTTTTAATGTGTATCGCAAAGCAGTTATTGTCAGGAACGGGGTGTATTTTGTGACGAATACGATGTTATGGCAAGTAATAAAAAATGATGTTCACAATTATTTTGTGTTTTTCACCACAAAAAAAATCGGACTTCTGAAAAATAGTTTTTTCAGAAAAAAAAGGAGATAAAGGAAAATACAAAACAATTCATCTAGAAAAAACAGTTCTAAAAAAAGATAAAAAAACCATGTAAAAAAACATAAAGCAATAAAAAACAAATAATTAAATAGTTCTTTTTTATGATTCCAGCCATCTAAAAACATTACTTTATATAGGTGTATTGAATTATCAAAAAACGTTCAAAGATTAATTTATCTGCACAATGTGGTATCTGCTACTTTTATTATCTCTTCCATAAATAAATTTTTTTGTTAGCATCAATGCTGACAAAAAAGATACTGGATTATTTTTTGTTTTTCTTTCATCCAATACATGTTACTTAAGTCTTCAATTTAGACAGAGTAACTGCTAAAAATTGCGTAGTTTATCCCGCTGCGCCAAGATACATTTAGCACTATAAATAATAACAATGATAAATACGTTAAAAGGCGACTATGGTCTTTTGTAGATAGTGAATAGGTAAATCAATGATTATATATAAGCAGGGTAAAGATAGCTTTGAACCCCAAAAAAGCGCTTATTCTACACCTGATACTACAACCAAACTCAGTGCTAGTGAGACAAAAATACTACAATACTTAATTGATAATAATGGTGAGATTATTAGCCGCGATAAATTACTGGAGATCGGTTGGCCTGATAAAGTCGTTGTACCTAACTCATTAAATGTTGCTATCGCTAATTTACGCAAAGCTTTTAAAACAAAAAATGAAATTATCATTACGATAAAAGGGGCTGGATTTACGATTGCTAAAAACACTTTTATACAGCATAAAATCCAACCAGAGATCGTATCAGACAGTGACCATATAACGACTAGCCAAAGTGCAACCGCATCTTTAAATAAAGAAGAGAATGTAACTGCATTATTGGATAATAACGGTGAGCAGAAAAATGACACCACAGCAAAACAACCGTTATCAAAGATAGCAAAAATTGGTTGTGGTATATCCATGATTGCATTATTAGCATGGATAGGACTTTGGACCAGTAGTTGGCAAACACCACCCTGTGTATCCGTTAATAATCAGCAGATCTGTGGTAATATAGAGCTTCTTAACTTAAATGAATTGCCTAAAAACCTGCCATCGAAAGGCACTATATATATAGATTCAGCAGGTAAACTGTATGAAAAAAATTAAATACATCATCATGGCCTTAGTTGCTCTGATGTTATTTCCAATTATTAACGGTATGGGTTGCGACTTTAACTATAAATTAACCACTCCCGGCCATGAACAGTTCGGCAGTTGTAAATTTGGTCAATACACCTTAATAGACTATCCCGACCCAAAACAAGATAATGGCTATACCGTATTAAAAGGACTGTATTTTTACGCTTTTGGCAATGCGGCAATATTAATCACCAGTAATGAAGATCACACCAAGAAAATTACTGATTCTTCGATAGAGAGCTTAAACTTTGCAAATAAACGTTTTTGGTACCAGCTTTCGTTACAAAGACTGAATAAAGATGAACTTGTGATTTTCACAAAGCATCCAAAACCCAAGCTACAAGTGATCCCTTACGACGGCACACTTGCAATGACTGACAGTAATTCATAATCAGAATTAATAACAGGTGCTAATTTTCTAGCGCCTGTTTATTCTTGTTGTACTAACCCTTCCAATATCGGACAGGTTGAATTTTTATCTCCAGGACATTGCTTCGTTAATGCTTCTAGTGTTTTCTTCATCTGTAGTAATTCATTAATCTTAATATCTATCTCTTTTAACTTTTCTTCCGCCTTTTGTTTTACATCACGACTCTGACGACTTGAGTTCATTGATAACGTTAATAAATCACGGCATTCATCAAGAGAAAATCCAATCATTCGAGAACGTTTGATCAACAGTAACTCTGAAATATGGTTTTGATTATAATAACGATATCCATTAGCACCTCTAGGAGCTGGGCTTATCACACCTTTCGCTTCATAAAACCGAATAGTTTTTGCTGTTAGCCCTGTTTTTTCAGCGACTTCACTTATATTAATCATCTTTATCCTTCCACGTTTTATCTATTCTTTAAAATACACCAAACATACCTTGACCTTACAGTAACTGGAAGGTTTATTCTTACTTCATCCTTTAAATATAGTAAGGCGTAAGGGCTCAAAATGAATGCTATTACTCTCCCACTCGCGAACGTCCATTGCATGAGCTGCGTAAATAAAATACGTTCAGCTTTAGCAACATTGCCCGACTGCCAAATTATCGATATAGATACAAAGCAAATTACTGTAAATAGTGAAAGCCCACTAAAAACAATGTCTGAAAAGATCAATGCATTAGGCTATCACGTCGGTTTCCACTATCAACTTGCACTAGCTGGTTTATCATGTGGTCGATGCGTGGCTAAAGTTGAAGCCGCACTAGCAAGCCGGAATGATATTTTCAGCGCTAGTATAACGAAAGAAACAGCTGATATAACGGGCTCTCTAAGTGAGCAAACACTTACCGATATTATTACATCACTGGGTTATCAAGTAATACCTGCTTCGTCGGAATTAGAAAAAGACACACTGATGTTTACTCTATCAGGGCTTTCATGCGGAAAGTGCGTTGCCAAATTGACAGAGAAACTAAAAGCCAATGATCAGATCAAAATCCTTGCTTTAGATAAAACGCATGCAGAAATTAGAACAATACTTACTGCAGAAGATGTCATTTCCATTATTACAGAGGCTGGCTACCAAGCAACACAAACAACTATAGATGACAAATTAGCTCAACCAGTAAACACCAATGAGCAAGAGAACAAGGATGATAAAGCGCTAAATGCTCTTCTCTCATCTGAAAGTTCTCAGGTTCAACAGTTACTGTTATCAGGTATGACATGTGCCAGTTGTGTCGCCTCTGTTGAAAAAGCGATTAAGCAAGTTACAGGTGTTGATACCGTCAGTGTAAACCTTGCGGAGCGTACAGCACTTATCTCAGGTAATCCTGATATAAAAGCCGTTATTACCGCTATTACTGCAGCCGGTTATGGCGCTGAAATCAGTGAAGATGAACAAACTCGACGTCATCGTCAACAACAACAAAATACTCAAACATTCAAAACACACTTAAGAAATGCATTTATTGCACTTGGCTTAGGGGTTCCTATGATGGCTTGGGGGATCTTTGGCGGTAGTATGATGATCGACTCAACCACCAGCCAATTGGCATGGGGATTTGTTGGCTTAATCACCCTATTATTGATCGTAACTGTTGGTAAAGATTTCTATCTCAATAGTTGGAAAGCATTTAAACATCATCGCGCTACTATGGATACATTAGTTGCGCTGGGGACCGGTGCTGCTTGGCTATTTTCAATGTTAGTTGTGCTTAAACCTGATATGTTTCCAGCTGCTGCTCGCCATGTGTATTTCGAAGCAACAGCCATGATTATAGGTTTAATTACATTAGGCCATGCCCTTGAAGCTCGCGCCCGTAGTCAAACATCGAAAGCATTAGAGCGTTTAATCGATCTACAACCACAAACGGCTATCGTAGTTGAAAACGGCGTGGAAAGTGAGCGTCCACTTAATGAAATAAAAAGTGGGATGACGTTACGTCTTCGCCCTGGTGCAAAAGTCGCTGTTGACGGTGTCGTTATTGAAGGTAATACCTATATAGATGAATCCATGCTAACGGGTGAGCCTCTTGCTGTTCACAAACAGAATGGTGACAAAATCAGAGCAGGGACTATCAACCAGCAAGGAGCATTACTCTTTAAAGCTGAGCATATTGGCAGCGATACAATGCTAGCTCGAATTATCCAACTCGTTCGTCAAGCTCAAAGCAGTAAACCTGCACTTGCACGCTTAGCTGATACTATTTCAAGTATCTTTGTGCCAAGTGTCATGATCATCGCCATCATTACTGCCATGGTGTGGTACTACTTCGGTCCAGCACCGTCATCGGTTTATATGTTAGTCGCAGCGACAACCGTACTTATCATTGCTTGTCCTTGTGCATTAGGGCTCGCTACACCAATGTCAGTGACTGTAGGAGTTGGACGCGCAGCAGAGCTAGGAATTTTAATTCGTGATGCTGAAGCTATGCAGCAAGCAGCCAACATCAATACTGTTGTGTTAGATAAAACAGGTACGCTCACTGAAGGAAAGCCACAAGTGGTAAGTATTCAGAGCTATACCACTCTTACTGAAGATCAGCTATTACAATTAACCGCTACCTTAGAACAAGGTTCGGAGCATCCTTTAGCGAACGCTATTATTGAATCAGCGAAACAAAAAGATCTGACTCTCAGTCGAGTAACAGAATTTAAAGCCATTGCAGGTATGGGTGTGTCAGGCACTATTGATACAAGCAGCGTGATACTGGGAAATAAAAAATTAATGACCCAATACAATGTTGATATCAATCAAGCCCAAACTGACTTTGATAATATCGCCTCTCAAGGCGCAACACCTGTTTACTTAGCGAAAAATAACCAACTTATCGGAATTATTGGCATTAGCGATCCTCTACGTAGTGACTCACTAAGTGCGGTTAAACGAATGCAAAAAATGGGTCTGACTGTTGTGATGCTAACGGGTGACAGTTATAAAACAGCGCAAGTTATCGCGACTAAATTAGGCATTACGGATGTAGTTGCTGATGTGCTACCCGATGGTAAAGCGGCGCAAATAAAACAGCTTCAACAGCAAGGTAATCGAGTCGCAATGGTCGGTGATGGCATCAACGATGCTCCAGCTCTTGCATTGGCAGAAGTCGGGATTGCGATGGGAAGTGGCACTGATGTTGCGATAGAAAGTGCGCAATTTACATTAATGCGTCACTCTCTTCATGGGGTGGTTGATGCCTTAGAGTTGTCTAAAGCAACCTTGCGAAATATGAAAGAAAACCTATTTGGTGCCTTTATTTACAATAGCTTAGGTATTCCTATTGCTGCAGGTGTATTGTACCCACTCACGGGTGCATTACTCAGCCCAGTCATTGCGGGGGCTGCCATGGCGTTATCATCCATAACGGTAGTTACCAATGCCAATCGACTTCGCTTATTTAAACCTAGCTACCAAGCTAAATCAGCACAGGAGAAATAGTATGTGCTTGTTATTAGGCATTGCTGCTATTGCATTAATTATTTGGTGGTTCTGGCTTCACCCTAGCCTTAGTTAACCAAACTAATACCAAAGGCTACTCTCAGTAGCCTTTTTTATTACTAATCAGGAATATTTTGTTATAACTAAGAAAACGTATAATTTCTTATTTTAAGGCGATGAATGTTTAGATCTTTACTTTCAAAAATTCTGGTGCTGCTGCCATTTATTTCTCATCATGCATTCGCAGAGCCCATTGTTTGGAAAATTTATGACACGCAACGCCAGTTCTATGTATTAGGTTCAATACATGCGGGTGAGAAAGACATGTTTCCATTACCAAAGGCTTTTTTAACGCAATGGAAAAATGCTGATGCATTAATTGTTGAAGCCAATATACTAACTCAATCAACATCGACCATCGAACAATACCAGCCACCATTAACCCAAGACAAACTCAATTCCGAACAACTCCAAACGCTTCAAATAATCACAACATCACTACAACTTCCTTATGAACACCTTATTGCTCAGCCACCATGGTTGACAGCAACTTATCTCCAGCTTGCACTCGCTAAGCAACAAAATCTATCGACCGATCAGGGTATCGATTATGTGTTATTGAAAAGAGCGCAGCAGCAAAATCTACCAATTAAGGCATTTGAAACGGTTGAGCATCAATTAAACCTGCTTCAAAACTTACCTGAAAATGGCACTAACATGTTGTTAGAGACCATCAATAACTGGCAACAAACAGAGCAAGCACTGAAATGTTTAGTTAATGTATGGAAACAAGGCGACAGTAAAAAATTTACCGAACTATTCAACGATACCCAATTTGATCCAGAAACCAACGATGCCTTAATTTTTTCTCGGAATCGTCAATGGACAAAAATACTCAGTGAATCAGAAGATTATCAATCTGGACGGTTTATGGTTGTTGTCGGCGCATTTCATTTAATCGGAGAGCAAGGACTTCCCGCTTTGATGGAGAAAGAAGGATTTACTGTTGAAAGGATCACCAAAGGTGTTACGGCACAGTGTGATGGATGGGAAAAGCTAACGTCATAAATACCAACACATGGCTGTGTAAAAACACTTTAAATCGTATTATTTACTCACAGGGTTTATAAACATCAGATGTAAAAAAGCCCCGTTTTTCAACGAGGCTTTTTATAAGTGGTCGGTGAAGAGCTGGTTTTTAATAGATCAGGAACTCCCGCCCCTCTGGTCCGCCATTTACCTAGAGCTGTGATGCTCTACCAAACATGCTATTCAACAAAATATGAAAGACATCTGATGCAAAAAAGCCCCGTTTTTCAACGAGGCTTTTTATAAGTGGTCGGTGAAGAGCAGTTTTTTAATAGATCAGGAAACCCCGACCCTCTGGTCCGCCATTTACCTAGAGCTGTGATGCTCTACCAAACATGCTATTCAACAAAATATGAAAGACATCTGATGCAAAAAAGCCCCCGTCTTTCGACGAGGCTTCTAATAAGTGGTCGGTGAAGAGGGATTCGAACCCCCGACCCTCTGGTCCCAAACCAGATGCGCTACCAAACTGCGCTATTCACCGACTGTAAATAATGGCTTTATTAAACCACTATTTTTAAATAGTGGTCGGTGAAGAGCTGAGTCTATATAGAGAAGGAATCTCCGACCCTCTGGTCCGCTATTTCCAAAAACAGGATGCTTACCAAGCTACGTCATTCACCGACTGTAAATAATGGTTATATTAAACCACTACTTTTAAA